>JAJYLH010000071.1 GCA_021787845.1 Myxococcales bacterium
ACGCGACCACGACGCCGACGACGACCGTCGCGAGCGCGATTTCGAACGTCGCCGCGTCGCCGACGAAACTCGCGAGAAGTCCGCCGAGCACCAAGCCGGCCGGCGTCCCGGCGGATTGGGCGGCGCGGCATCCAGCACCTCCGGAGCCGCAGACAAATCGGTGCGACCCGAAAGTCGAGACCGCCGCTTGAGAGCTGTCGCGATGTTGAGGCTGCCGTCGCAGCCGCGCGCGGGAGCGCGCATGATCGTGCGGAGTCTTCTGGCCGAGCAAGGTCCGGACGTCAGCGCGGGCCGACGACGGCTGGACATCGGACCGAGATGGCGTATGATGCGGCCGGGAGGTCGGGCGAGACGACAATGCCGGATGGGTCGAAGAGGACCGTGGGTAGCTTCGCGGACATCCCTGCCTCGCGGCTGAGCGAGTCCATCGATGCGAACGGGAGCGTCACGAAGACCGCGAGCCCAATCTCCTTGGGGCACTCCACCACTGACGACTTTACTCGTCGTCGAGACGCGCTGTTCCCGCTCGTGTTTGCGATGGCGCCCCTCCTACTGATGGCCTTGTTCACCTTGATGATAGTTGGGTCGAGGAGCTTCTTCTTCGTACAGTGACGCTAGCCTCTTGCGTCGCCTCGACAAGGCCAAGGGGACGCTCGAGGAGATGGTTCCGATGGCCAAGGCCGATCGAATCTACACAGTTTACGCGGATGATCCCGATAACGACTCGAGAGCTGGCGTTCCTCTTTCCCTTGTTCGTCTCGATCTCTATCAGTCGCTGCTGCGAAGGGCCCGAGTGGCGTCGCTTGGCCATTGGCGTACTCGCCAGCCGACGAGCGTGTCGCCGAGTCTTGACGGTTGGGTCTTCGAATTGCCGCGGCACCTCTGGGCACGCCCGCAGGGATTCCTGTTCATCCCAAATCCTGGTCGCCACAAGTGCCATCGGGATAGGCATTATCGCCGTGCGACCTACGATGGGCGTGAAGAAGTCCGGGCGGTAGATTGCGAGTGGTATTTGTGGCGACTCTAGGCGCTTCCTCGGCGCGAGATCCGTGCATCGACTATTCTCCGGCTCCTGACTTCACTACGCTCGGGGCTCGCGGGAAGGGCCACGAGGCTTCTCGGCTCGGCGCGTGCTAGGCTCCCGCCGATGGCGCCTCCAACCCCAGCACCGGCGGTCGATGCGCCAGCCGCGATGAGCCCGTCGACGCTGCGGCGCAACCTGCGCTTCCTCTACGCCTTCCAGTTCCTGCGCAACGTCCAGCTCTTCGGCGCGGTCACGGTGCCGTTCTACCAGCGGTGGGGCCGGCTCGACTACACGCGGATGTTCATCCTCGAGGCATCCTTCGCCGCGTTCATCCTCCTCCTCGACGTCCCCACCGGCGCGCTCGCCGACCGTTACGGCCGGCGCTGGTCGCTCACCTTGGGCGCGCTCTTCTCGGGCGCGTCGTTCGTGATGTTCGGACTCGTTCGCGCCTACCCGCTCTTCTTCGTCGCGAACTTCGTCTGCGCGGTCGGCTACGCGTTCACCTCTGGCGCCGACCAGGCGCTGCTCTACGAGAGCCTCCTCGCCGCCGGCCAGGCCGACCGCGCCCGCCATCACCTCTCGCGCTACCAGGCGATGGCCTCCCTCGGGATCCTGCTCGGATTCCCGGCCGGCTCGTGGATTGCCGGATCGTCGCTCTTCTCGACGCCGCGGGCGCTCGCGTTCGTCTTCATCTTGAGCGGCATCGTCTTCGCCCTGTCGGCGCTTCCGCTCTGGCTCATCGCCGAGCCCGCCCGCGCGCAGAAGGTGACCGATCCCTTACGCGAAGGCATCGAGGGCGTGAAGCTGCTCTTGCGTCCGGGAGACCTGCGCCGCGTCGCCCTGCACTACGTTCTGATTTCGGCGACGACGTTCTTCATGCTCTGGTTCTATCAGTCGCTCGCGGGCGAGGAGTCGGTGCCGCTGCGCTGGAACGGCGTCCTCGGCGCGGGCCTGAACGCACTCGCGCTGGTGCTGCTCTGGAACGCGACGCGCCTGGAGAGACGGTTCGGGCTGCGACCGCTGCTCTACACGGCGGCATTCGCGCCGGGGGTGCTCTACCTCGCGCTCGGCGTCGCGCGGCCCGCGTGGATCGCGCTGCCGGCGGCGTTCGTCATCGTCGGTTTCAAGCGCCTGCGGCAACCGCTCCTCGCGGACCTCACGAACCAGCTCATCGCAAGCCGCAACCGCGCCACCGTCCTCTCCGGCGTCTCGATGCTCGAACGCGCGGTCATCTTCGTCCTCTACCCGCTCATCGGCCTCGCCGCGGACCGCTCGCTGGGAAACGCCTTCGCGGCGCTGGGCGCTCTGACGATCGCCTTCGCGCTGGCGACGCGGTTGCCGGAGACGCCGCAGCCGTCGGCCGCCCCCGCCATGCAGCTCGATCCTCTCCGCTCGGATTGCCCGACCGGGGATGGTCGCCGTCCCGCGTCGGACCTTGCAAGCGCCACCGGTACTTCGCAGCCTCGCGATGAATGACGCTCGCGCTGCTCGCCCTCCTGCACGCGCTCGCTGGCGCACTTCGGGCAGTCGCTCAACCGACGTGGGCAACTCGTGCTGGCCGTGTGGTAATCTTGATCGCGAGGCGCGTAAGCTGCGACCTCATGCTCGACGACCGAGGAGGAGAGCGATGGCCACGCTGCACTTGGACCTGCCGGATACCTTGTTGCTTGCTACGGGGCAGTCGAGCGAGGAGTTCTTGAAGGACGCGCGCTTCTTCCTGGCGCTCAAGCTTTTCGAGGTCGGCCGCCTCTCGTCCGACAAGGCGGCGGAGCTGTGCGGCCTCGGGCGGGTCGAGTTTCTCTTCGCGGCCGGGAAGCACGGAGTGCCGCTCACCGACCTGGACGAATACGAGAGCTGGGGCACCCCCGATGGGCACTGATCACGCGTTGGTCGTCGCGGACTCCGGGCGCTCATCGCCTTCCGACGGCTGGATGGAGAACGTCGCCGGGTTCTTCGGCCCTCCAAGCCTGGAAGGTTCCTGGGCTGAAGCGAACGAGAACTGGACCAGACCGGAGATGACCTGCTAGCTAGACAGGAAGAGGAGGCGCTCATGGGCCATCTGCTCGGCATTCGCATCCAGCGCTACAAGGCACTGTACGACGTGACGCTGGGCAAGTTCGAGCACGACAAGACCAAGGAGGATCTGCCACCGCTCACGTGTCTCCTGTCGGACTTGTCGAACTTTCAAGGCATCGTGTCTCGGGGAATCCGCTAAATCGCCATCCGGCTCCATTGGCGGATCGACGCGGCGGCAGCGGCCCTCGTTCATCAAGTTGGTGACGACCCACCGGAAGAAGTGCTCCCCGACGCCCTGCGGGTCATGCCGACAATCGATTAGCTCCCGCTTGTACTCCTCCAGAATCATCCTGCGGGAATCCAGCACGAGGCACGCCCGATCCTCGAACAATCGGTTGAGTTCGAGAACGCAACTGTCGCGGCAGGAGGTCGACATGTGTCCTGGCCTGTCCGCAACCACGGCGACGTTCGTGTCGACTACCACGGGATCGACCATCACTCGGCCTTGTCGTCTGGAGCCATGGCCAAAGCGACAACGTCGGCCATCTGATCCCCGAAGAAATCCTTAGGCCAGTTTCGGATGTGCCCGCGCGAATCGACATCGAGTGCTTGCAATCGCGCCTCTCCATCGTTGCCTTGCTCGCAGAAGTAGACGGCCACGTCACCGGATGCGATCTTGCCCTCAGCTATTCTCCTCTGCACGCGCCGAAGCAGCGTCTCAGAGTGCGTCTCCACGATGACTTGGCGAAATGGGGAGCCAGTGACTGCATCGACGAACATGTCAGCGAGCCCCGATTGTGCGGCCGGATGGAGATGGCTCTCGGGTTCCTCTACGATGAAGGCTTCACCCGGTTGCATCGCCCAGGTCTGGATGATCACCGGCAAGACCTGGCTCACCCCGAAACCTACGTCCAACAAGCTTGCATCGACGCCCTTGCGAATCACGCGCCCGTCTCTGAGCTTGGCGCCAACCTCAGCAGGCCGAATCGCATCCGCGACACCAAGCTTGGCGACCCATGTCGACACGTTCTCCAAGAGCTCATCACCGGGCTTCGAGGGGAAGAGCATTCTGTTGATCGCCCTCTCTCCATGCCGGCCGATCTCACCAACGTCGGGCAGGTAGCCAAGCTCCCTCTCGGGCGAGACTCGGACAGGGCCGAGGTAGTGCAAGCGCTTGAAGTCGCTGAGGAGATCACTAAGGTACGTGTCGGAAGGATCGGGGTGTCCAGCCCACTCCTCGCTGGCGGGCCAGGGAGCTTCCACTATCTTGCCGTCTTTGTCGAAAAACTGCTCGAGCCAAGTCCCCTCCGGTGGCAGCGAGCGACCGGGGTCGAACGGGTCCGCCGGCGGACCGCCGCGCCGGGGCTTGAGCGCGGCCGTCCCTCGCCGCGTTGGCTTCTCGATGCCGGCTGCGCGGTAGCCTCCTCTTCGCAAATCGACCGTCGAGCTCAAGCCCACTTCGTCGAACCGACATTCGAGCCGCTCCACCTTGGGCGTGCCCTGTGCGTCCGGGAAGAAGGTGACATCATACGTTCCCAGACCGCGGTCGAAGCCGATCGAGAAGCGGGGCGGCGCCGTGCCGCGCCGCACAATCTCGTCGAAGGTGCCCGCGTCGACGAGATCCCCCTTGAGCTTCAGGTGCTCGTCCGGGCGTGCGGACTCGAACGTCTGTTTCATCAGGAGGAGCGCTTGGAGCAGAGAGGACTTGCCCGACGAGTTCGCGCCGAGAATGAGGGTGAGCGGACGAAGCTCGACTTCAACCTCGCTCCACGCCTTGTAGTTCCGCAGGCGGAGGCGCTGGAAGAGGCTCGATGGGCCGGGCGGCTTGACCTTGAGTTTCAGTCCTCGACGTAACTTCACTTTCTTCATCACGGGCTCCCTGACTCGCGACGCCGATCGTCCGCATGCCGCGGGGACAGCGCGACGGCGGCGAACATGGCGCGATTTCATCTACGGGTCAAGCCAGTCTTCCCCTCATCGAGTCGTCGTCGGGAAGCGCAGCTCCGTGCCTCCCCGCGCCGGTCGCCCGAGGTCCTCGCTCGCGGTGACGGTGTGCCGGCCGGGCGCGATGGGCCAGGTCTGGCCCGACTTCCCCAGCGGCTGGCCGTCGAGCGCGACCACCGCGCCGGTCGGATTCGTCGTGACGGTCAGGAGCGTCGTCACCGCGCCCTGCGGCGTCGGCGGGGGCGGCTCGTCCTTCACCATCCGAGCGGTGAGGCGCACGAGCTG
This sequence comes from Myxococcales bacterium, assembly GCA_021787845.1. Lineage (GTDB taxonomy): Bacteria > Myxococcota > Myxococcia > Myxococcales > JAJYLH01 > JAJYLH01. The sequence continues at coordinate 5,270 of JAJYLH010000071.1, forward strand.
CCCCGTCTCCACGCTGACCCGCCGGATGACATCGAGGTAGCCCGGCAGCGACACGATGACCTGGTGCGACCCTTGCGACAGGTCGTACGAGGCCGGCCCGGTCCCGAGCGACTGCTGCTGAATCGCCTCGTCGATGGCGACGACGGCGCCGGCGATGGTGGACTGAATCACCAGCGTGCCCTTCGACTCGGCACCAGCGGCCGCGGTGGGCAGGGCCGCGGCGAAGAACGGTTCGACCTTGCGGGCTACCTCCTGCCGGAGCTCGTCGACGCTGTTCGCCTGCCACTCGTCGCCGTAGAGCGGCTTCCCCTCCGCGTTCTTCGTCTCGTAGAGGCGGACCGTCAGGAGCAGCATCCCTTCGGTCTTCACCACCGAAGTCGAGAAGAGGTACTGGACGCTGATGGCCTGGCCGATCGCGGCCAGACAACTCGTGTCGCAGTTCGTGGGGTCGCCGCCGGCCTGCTTGATGTGGAGAATCATGTTGGCCTTGTCCACGACCGTGTAGCCCCGCGGCGTCAGGGCGTTCCCGCTCGCGGTCCGGAGCGTGTCGTCGAGGGCGAGGAGGTTCGACTTGGAGAGCGCCTTCTCCGGGTCACGCAGGGGCAGCACGCCGACGTACTTGCCGCTCGACGGTGCCGCCGCAGCGACGGCGAGCAAAAGGAGGAGGACGGAAGATCGCGAGCTCCTGCGGTCAGGGTTCCACCGGGCGCGACCCTAGACCCCGTTCCTGCCCGGCGTCAACGAGAACCTCGCCGACGTTCTCAGCTTCGGGGATCCCCGCCGAGAGCGCGCCTTGACTTCGGCCCCGGCGCCGGGTTAGCTACGCCGCCGGAGGCTCGTCATGGCCCGCCGGTTCAACGTCTCGGGCGAGTGCAATCCGGAGCGGCACTACATGCTGCCGCCGCTACGGCGCCTGCCGATGGTCCGCAAGCTCATCGAGGACCAGGCGTACTTCGTCCTGCACGCGCCGCGGCAGAGCGGCAAGACAACGGCGGTCCGCACCCTGGCGAGCGAGCTAACGGCCGAAGGCCGCTACACCTCGGTGGTGTTGAGCCAGGAGACCGGCGCGGCCGACCTGGGGTCGGTGGGCGCCGCCGAGCTCGCGATTCTGGACGACTGGCGGCCGCGCATCAACCTGCTGCCGACGGAATTGCACGTACCGGCCTGGCCCGACGCGCCGGAGGGTCGGCGCTTGGGCGCCGCGCTCAACGCCTGGGCCTCGACCTCGTCGCGTCCCCTGGTGCTGTTCCTCGATGAGATCGACGCTCTGCAGGGTCCCGTCCTGGTCTCCATCTTGCGCCAACTCCGCTCGGGTTTCGGCAGCCGGCCGCAGGCATTCCCGCAGTCCATCGGCCTCGTCGGCATGCGCGACGTGCGCGACTACCTGATGCAGGCTGGCGGTTCGGGACGGACCGGCTCGGCGAGTCCCTTCAACATCAAGGACGAGTCGCTCACCTTGCGTAACTTCACCCGCGACGAGGTGGCCGAGCTGTACGCGCAGCACACGGCCGACACTGGGCAGACCTTCGAGCCAGCGGCCGTCGATCGCGCCTTCGAGCTGTCAGGCGGGCATCCGTGGCTTGTCAACGCGCTGGCGCGGCAGATGGTCGAGGTGCTGGTGCCAAACCGGTCGCGTTCCCTCACGCTGGCGGACGCGGACGACGCGGCGAAGCTCCTGATCGAACGGCGCGACACGCACTTGGACAGCTTGTCGGAGCGCCTCTTGGAGCCCCGGGTGCGCGTGGTCATCGAGCCGATTCTTCAGGGTGATCCACCGATCATCGCCTCGCGGGACGATGTCGAGTATGCGGTCGACCTGGGTCTCATCCGGCGCACCCGCCCGGGTGGTGTCGAGATCGCGAATCCGATCTACGGGGAAATCATCCCGCGCGAGCTGGCTAGCCGGCCGCTCCTCGCGGCCGCGACCGTCGCCCCGACCTGGCTGCGTGCCGACGGCCGCCTCGACCCGCCGAAGCTGTTGGAAGCGTTTGTCGCTTTCTGGCGCCAGCACGGCGAGGTACTGATGAAGGCGCAGCCCTACCACGAGGCGGCGCCGCACCTCGTGGCGATGGCCTTCCTCCAACGAGTGGAGAACGGCGGTGGTCCCTCGACTACGCTCGGGATGAGCGGGTTGGTGCCGCAGTACGCCATCGGCACGGGGCGGATGGATCTCTGTCTGCGGTACGGACCGGACACGCTGGGGATCGAGCTGAAGGTGTGGAGCCGAGGGAAAGACCCGCTGGTGGCGGGCTTGAAGCAAATCGACGGCTATCTGGCCGGGCTTCCGACGGATGCGAAGGGCTGGCTGGTGATCTTCGACCGGCGCCCGGACCAGCCGCCGGTGGAAGAACGCACCTCCGCGTCGACCGAACGCACCCCCTCGGGCCGCGAGGTCGTCGTCGTGCGGGCGTGAGAGGTAGCCCAGGGCTCGCGCGCTGCGAAACGACGAGCCGCTCGGTACACTCCGTTACTGGCTACCGACAGAATCCATGCGGCCGACGCCGGCGACCTTGGAGCCGGACACGTGAGTGTCCGGGTTGGGCACGGCCATCACCGCACGGCGTCAAGAGACGACCGCCACCAGCCAGCCACCGCTCTCTGCCATCACCTCGACGCGAGGGACAGCGGCAGCCCGACCGGGATGGCGCTCAGGTCGAGGACGACGCGCTTGGCGCCGCGGGGCCGCGAGACCGCCTCGATGCGCTCGGCCGTGCCGGTCTTGCCTTCGATCTTGTCGAGCACGATGGCGCTCGCGGTGAGCCAGGCGTTGCGGTCCTCGGCGCGCTTGCCGTGTTCCCAGCGCGAGAGCGTCTCCGGACGCACGTCGAGCATCGTCCCAGCGCCTCTCCCGACCCGTTCGCCCACAAGGCGCTCGGCCAGGTCCCCGGGGCGACGACGGACGAGAACTGGACCGGACCGAGACAAGCTGCTAGACAGGGGATGGAGGTGATCGTGGGACACTTGCTCGGCATTCGCATCCAGCGCTACAAGGCACTGTACGACGTGACGCTGGGTAAGTTCGAGCACGACAAGGCTAGGGAAGATCTGCCACCGCTCACCTGTCTCATCGGACCCAACGGCAGCGGCAAGTCCACGCTGCTGGACGCGTTCGGGTTCCTCGCGGACTGCCTGGCCGAGAACGTCGAGGCAGCTTGCGACAAACCGCAGCGAGGCGGGTTCGGGAGGCTACGAACCTCCGGGACGACTGGGCCCGTGCAGTTCGACCTCTACTACCGGGAGGACGAAGAGTCTCGGCCCATCTCCTACTCCCTGGGCATCGATGAGCGCAACGGTGTCCCGGTGGTCGCCTGGGAGGTGCTCCGCCAGGGCCGTCTCGGTCAGACCGTCGGGCAGCCCTACAAGTTCGTCGAGCTGAAGAACGCCAAGGGCATGGCCTGGTCGGGCGAGGCGACGGCGACGAAGGAAGGCAAGGAGCGGGTACCCGTGAGCCTCGACGACCCCCGCAAGCTCGCCATCACGACCCTGGGCCAGCTCAAGGATCACCCGCGCGTCGCCAGGTTGCGCGCGTTCATCGAGGGCTGGTACCTGTCGTACTTCCTTCCCGACGCGGCGCGCAGCCTCCCGGTCGCCGGTGCGCAGAAACACCTCGACCGGACCGGCGAGAACCTCGCCAACGTGGTCCAGTACATGGAACGGCAGAATCGGCGCGCGTTCTCGGGGATTCTCGAGAAGATCGCCCGGCGCATTCCCGGCATCCGAGACATCCGCACGATGAAGAGCGCCGACGGGCGTCTGCTGCTCGAGTTCAACGAGCAGGGCTACAAGGACCCGCACTTCGCCGCCGACATGTCCGACGGCACGCTCAAGATGTTCACGTACCTCTTGTTGCTGGCCGACCCCGAGCCGCGGCCGTTCATCGGCATCGAGGAACCCGAGAACGGTTTGTACCACCGGCTGGTGGAGCGACTCGCGGGCGAGCTCAAGACCCATGCCGCCGAGCGGCGCTCGAATGTCCTCGTGACCACGCACTCGCCGTACTTCGTGGACGCGCTCCGCCCGGAACAGGTCTGGCTCATCCAGCGTGACGACAAGGGCTTCGCGAACGTGCAACGGGCCGCGGACATTCAGGGAATCAAGGAGCTCGTGGAGGAGGGACTTCCGCTCGGCAGCCTCTGGTACAGCAATCATCTCGGCGAGAGGGTGTCGCTGTGAAGCTGCACTTCCTGGTCGAGGGACCGGCCGATGCCGCCTTTCTGGAACGGCTCCTCCCGCGTCTGATCCCGAGGCACCGCTGGCAGGTCTATCCGCACGAGGGCCGGGGCCGGCTTCCCGGCAAACTGGTTGCGCCGCCAGACGCCAAGCGCCGAGGACTGTTGGACAATCTGCCCGCAAAGCTCAGCGCATGGGGGAAGACATTCGACCCGGCTACGGATCGCGTTGTGGTGGTACTCGACCAAGACATCGATGACTGCAAGGAGCTCCTGGCCAAGCTTGGGCGCATGTACGCGCATCTCTCGTCGAGGCCACAGGCCATCTTCCGACTCGCCATCGAGGAAACGGAGTCCTGGTATCTCGGTGATGCGAAGGCTGTGCAAAGAGCGTTTCCCAAAGCCGACGGGCGGAAGCTGGCGACCTGGAGACCCGATTCGGTGGACCGGACGTGGGAGAAGTTCCAGGAGATCATTCGCGCGGCGGCCGACGACAAGGTTGCTTGGGGCGAGGCCATGGGCCAGGTGCTCGCCGTGGACGAGCCGCTCGATAGGAAGAACCGCTCACCCAGCTTTCGCAAGTTCTGCCGGCGCGTGCGCGAGCATGCTGGAGAGCCTGTCCGAACCGCACGCCACCAAGGAGGGAGCCGGCGGAGTCGATAGGCAGACGCCTCGCGCGCATCGGGCCGGGCTCTCCCGTCGGATCTGCGCTGCTCCACCCAGCCGCGCTCTTGCTGTCTCCCGAGCCGCCGCCGTTCATCTGGTACGAGCGGTCGGCGGCGCAACCATCGCCGTCGCCGCCCTTGCCATCACCTCGGCGCGAGGGACAGCGGCAGCCCGACCGGGATGGCGCTCAGGTCGAGGGCGACGCGCTTGGCGCCTCGGGGACGCGAGACCGCCTCGATGCGCTCGGCGGTGCCGGTCTTGCCTTCGATCTTGTCGAGCGCGATGGCGCTCGCGGTGAGCCAGGCGTTGCGGTCCACGGCGCGCTTGCCGTGTTCCCAGCGAGAGAGCGTCTCCGGACGCACGTCGAGCATCGCCGCCAGCTCCTCTCCCGACAGGCCGATGGCCCGCCGCATCCACGAGAACGACTCCCCGGACACCGGACCGTTGCGCGCGACGTGCCGCTCAGAGACTACCGACAATAGGGCTGGGAGCAGAGCCCACAGGTACAGACTCGAGACGAGGTATCAACCCCTTGGCTTCCGCCTGGACAACATAGGCAGGTAATGGCCCCGACGTAGTCGCATGCCGAGCAGAGCGCGCGCATATCGCTACTAGGACACATGGCGAGCTCCGCGCCGTACGAATCTACCCATACCTGGCACACGCCGGTTCCCTGATAGCAAGGATCATAGGCACTCGCTTGACAGGTACGGCCCACCACAACGTGGCCACACCAGCCATTGTGGCAGACAGGATCAAAGCACTCGGGGTTTCTCGACGACGATTGCTGGGAACACGGAGTACCATCCGGCTGGATGGTATAAGTATGCGGGCATGCGCCGTCACTCGTGCACCTATCGACCATGCAACCGCCACGGCTTGTGCGACAAACAACCCCCACCTGCGACGATTGGACCACCGGGGTACACCTGCCTTCCTTGCAGGTGGGCAATGAACATGGGGCATCATATGCGCCAGAGAATGTGCAGGGCTCGCCTTCATTTGCTGGGATCGCCGGGCAAGGACCGCCGTCGCACGGCGACGTAGCGCATTCTTCGTCTAGGCACACCAGCCCGTTCCCAAGGAAGCCGGTCTTGCAGCTGCACGTCACGGCGCCGGGGGCCGTTGGCGCACACGTAGCGTTGGGGTCGCACCCCCCGTTGTTGTCAAGGCACTTGTCGATCTCCAAGCAGGAATTGCCGTTGCCACTCCAGCCATCCTTGCAAGTGCATGTCCAGGAGCCGGGGGTGTTCGTGCAAGTCGCATGCGGGTCACAGCCACCGTTGTTGGACGCACATTCGTCGATGTCCGTGCACGTCTTGCCGTCGCCGGTCCATCCGGGATTGCAGGTACACTGGTAGGAGCCAGGCAGGTTCGTGCAGGTGGCGTGCGGATCGCAGCCGCCGTTGTTGGTTGCGCACTCGTCGATGTCAGCGCATGTTTTCCCGTCGCCCGTCCACCCCTGGTTGCAAGTACACTGGTAGGATCCGGGGAGATTCGTGCAGGTCGCATTCGGGTCGCAACCGCCGTTGTTCGTCGCGCACTCGTTGACGTCGGTGCAGGTCATCCCATCACCTCTCCAGCCCGCATTGCAAGTGCAGGTGAACGACCCCGGGGTGTTCGTGCAAGTCGCATGCGGATCGCATCCACCGTTGTTCGTCGCGCACTCGTCTACGTCCGTGCAGGTCATCCCGTCTCCAGTCCAGCCCGGATCGCACTTGCAGTAGCGTCGGGTTCCTTCAGCGACGCAGCTCGCATGAACGTCGCACGTGCCGATCGAGGCGTCGTTGTCGTTGCAGTCGCCATCGCTGATGCCATCACCGTCCACGTCGTCCGCCTTCAAGTCCGTGCTCGCGACCTGGCGTTCGACATCGCCCTCCTTGATGACTGCGGAGTAGGTGACGCGCTTTTCACCTCCCGGCAGCGCGTCGGTGTCTTGAAGCTTTCCAATCGCGGTAGGTGACCTGATCTGACTCAGAACGACGTCGCCGTCGCTGCACGGCGCCAACGCCTTCCCACTTGGATCGCAAGCCTTGGCAACGACGGTCCGGTGCAGGTCCAGCTCGGCGCCGGAGAAGGCCGGGCTCGATGCCAACGAGCCGAAATTCCAAGTCAGCTCGGGATGCCCGCCGCGGACCTCGACGGACAGCGACGCCTGGGTGGCGCCGGGGTCGAGCGGGTTGTTCCTCGTGTGGAGATTCGACGAGCATGCGGCGAGATCAGTCAACGCCAGGAGCACACCGAGTTGCATCGCGAGTCGCATCGGAACCTCACCACGTGCCGGTTGCGTTCAGGGAAACTCCAGAGCCCGTCGCGGCGGGCGCCACCACGAACTTCGGAGGCGCCGGAATTCGCCACCAGAGCCAGGCCGTCCCTATCGCCGCGACCGCGGTCACTCCTGCGAACACGGCGGTTCGGGTCCCCGCCGAGGCGGTGGTCTGAGCGCGCGCGGCGTAGTCGTTCCAGGCTGCCGCGACTTGCTCCGGCGCGGCCACGAGGTTGCTGTAGTGGGTGTAGGCCGCGTCGCGGTCGCTGGCGTCGGAGGACCAGACGGCGAGCTCGATGAGAGTGGTGACCGCCGCCGCCGCCGTGACGCCGATGCCTCCGTAGAACGCCCATCGGCTGCCTCGCGTGTTCCGGTCGTACTCGGCCATCCGCTGCGCGGCGGCCTCGGCCGGCAGGAGCTGGAGCAGTTGCACGTTCACGAGCTTCTCCTGACCGTCGGAGACAGTCACGTTCTGCCGAACGTCTTGATAGCCCATCAGCGTGAGCGTCACTTGATGCGAACCGCCGATGATCGACTTGAAGATCTGCGGCGCGGGACCGACGTCGCGGCCATCGAGCTGGACCTCGGCTCCGGCCGGTTTGGACATGACGACCAGGCGACCGCGAATCTCCTCGAGCGTCGCGTTGACGGTCTGCGGTTGCCGGCGGATGACCATGATCGACTGCTTCCACGGGCGATACGCGCCGGGCGTGCCGGCAACCTGCACCTGATGCGTCCCCTCGTCGAGGTCGAGCCCGCGCAGCGGCGTCGTGCCGACCTCGGTGCCGTCGATGGTCACGCGCGCGCCCGCGGGCTCGGACACGACGCTCACGGCCGCGAACATCGGCTTGAGCGGGAAGTTCAGGCTTTCCTGTCCGCCTTCCTGGACGAACGCCGTGCGGATCCACGGCTCGTATCGAGGCAGGGTCGCCTTGACCCGATGCACGCCGCCCGCGAGGCGGGTCACGGAGACCGGCGAGGTGCCCTCCGGCGTGCCGTCGATTTCGATGCTCGCCCCCGGCGGCTCGGTCGTGATCTCGAGGCTGCCGACGGACGGCCGAAGCGCTCCGAAGTCCACGGTGGTCAGCTTCCCATCGCGAACCTTGATTTCCCTGCGCGCCGGATGGCAATCGGGCGCCTCCACGCGCAAGAGATAGCTGCCACTGAGAACCTCGTCCTGGCGGAGCTGGCTCGGGCCGTCGGGGTCGTCAGAAGCGGGAACCGCCTTCCCGAGCTGCCGGTCGCCGAGATAGACCGTCGCGCCGGGCGTCGTGGTGCGCACGAGGAGCCGACCGAAGTTCGGCTGGAGCGTCAGCGGGAGGCTTCGGTTGTCGCCGGAGGGAACGTTCACGACCTGCTCGGCCTGGTAGTAAAGGTCCTCGGTCGCGGTGACGGTGTGCCGGCCGGGCGCGATGGGCCAGGTCTGGCCCGACTTCCCCAGCGGCTGGCCGTCGAGCGCAACCACCGCGCCGGGCGGATTCGTGGTGACGGTCAAGAGCGTCGTCACCGCTCCCGGCGGCGGAGGCGGCGGCGGCTCGTCCTTCACCATCCGGGCGGTGAGGCGCACGAGCTGCCCGGGCTCGATGCTGACCCGCCGGATGACATCGAGGTAGCCTGGATGCGAAACGATGACCTGGTGCGACCCTTGCGGCAGGTCGTACGAGGCCGGCCCGGTTCCGAGCGGCTGCTGCTGAATCGCCCCGTCGATGGCGACGAACGCGCCCGCGAGGGTGGACTGAATCACCAGTGTGCCCTTCGACTCGGCACCGGCGGCCGCGGTCGGCAGGGCCGCGGCGAAAAACGGTTCGACCTTGCGCGCCACCTCCTGCCGGAGCGCGTCGACGCTGTTCGCCTGCCACTCGTCGCCGTAGAGCGGCTTGCCCTCCGCGTTCTTCGTCTCGTAGAGGCGGACGGTCAGGAGCAGCATCCCTTCGGTCTTCACCACCGAGGTCGAGAAGAGGTACTGGACGCTGATGGCCTGCCCGATTGCGGCCAGACAGCTCGTGTCGCAGTTCGTGGGGTCGCCGCCGGCCTGCTTGATGTGGAGAATCATGTTGGCTCTGTCCACGACCGTGTAGCCCCGCGGCGTCAGGGCGTTCCCGCTCGCCGTCCGGAGCGTCTCGTCCAGGGCGAGCAGGTTCGACGCGGAGAGCGCCTTCTCCGGGTCACGCAGAGGAAGGACGCCGACGTACTTCCCGCTCGACGGCGTGGCCGCAGCGACGGCGAGCAAAAGGACGAGGACGGAAGACATCGCGAGCTCCCGCGGTCAGGGTTCCACCGGGCGCGACCCTAGACCCGGCTCCGGCCGGGTGTCAAGCATGCCCATTCGCTTGACACACTCGTGATGGCCATGAGGCTTGAGCCGCGTGGCGTCAGCCCGCGGTTTCGAGGCGGCGACCGCGGGCTGACGCCGCGCGGCTCAAACCGGTCGCCGACAGCAAGTGTGTGACCCGGATAGGCATGGTTCGACCAGATCCTCGCCGACGTTCTCGGCTTCGGGAATCCCCGCCCAGAGCGTGCCTTGACTTCGGCCCCGGCGCCGCGTTAGCTACGCCGCCGGAGGCTCGTCATGGCCCGCCGCTTCAGTGTCTCGGGCGAGTGCAATCCGGAGCGGCACTACATGCTGCCGCCGTTGCGGCGCCTGCCAATGGTGCGAAAGCTCATCGACGACAAGGCGTACTTCGTCCTGCACGCGCCGCGGCAGAGCGGCAAGACCACCGCGATGAGCACCCTCGCCGGTCAGCTCACGGCGGAGGGGCGGTACACGTCGGTCCTGCTCAGCCACGAGGTCGGTTCCGCGGACCTGGGCTCGGTCGGCGCCGCCGAGGAGGCGATTCTGGACGACTGGCGGGCCTGCACCGATCTCTTGCCAGCCGAGCTGCAGCCGCCGCCCTGGCGGAGCGCGCCTCCCGGGCGGCAGATCGGTGCGGCCCTGGGCGCCTGGGCGAAGGCGTCGCCGCGCCCCCTGGCGCTCTTTCTCGACGAGGCGGACTCGCTCGCGGGCCCGGTTCTCGTATCGGTGCTGCGCCAGCTCCGCTCGGGGTTCGGGCTGAGACCGCAGCACTTTCCCGCGAGCATCGCGCTCATCGGCATGCGCGACGTGCGCGACTACCTCATGCAGGCGGGCGGCTCTGGCCGGACGGGATCGGCGAGCCCCTTCAACATCAAGGACGAGTCGCTCACCTTGCGCAACTTCACCCCGGCGCCGAGAAGGCCTGTTGACTGCCAGCCGGAACCGTGTCTAGTCTCCCGGCCGATGATTTCGCCTAGCCGCTGCGTCTTGGCCTTCCGACGATGCGACGGCTGCGAACCCCGTCGGTGCTTTCGATGACAAGGAGGATGCCGTGATGCCAGCGCTCCGAATCGATGCCGTCACGCTCGAGAATTTCCGATGCTTCGAGAAGGTGACGATCCCCCTTCACCGCTCGCTCACCGTCCTGTACGCAGAGAACGCGGGAGGCAAGACGGCGGCGCTGAACGGCCTCGCGGTCGCCCTCGGGGCGGGCGATGATGTGGCTCGACACATCCGCGAGGGCGAAGTCCGGGAGGTCCTCGAGGAGTCCAGCGGAACGCTCGTGCCAAAATACCCTTGCAAGGTGACTGCGAAAGGATGCGTCGCGGGCGCGGAGATCGACTGGTCACGCGGCGTCGAACACTCGGGGGGTAGGACGACGACCAAGGGCTCGACGGATTTTCGAAACAAGCTTCGAAAGCTGTCGGCCGATGCCGAGGCACCCTGGCCAGTCATCGCGTTCTATGGAACCGAACGGCTGTCGGACATGGCGCGCGCAACCGCCGGGAAGGTGCCGAAACCCGGCCGCAGAAGAGACGGATACGTCGATGCGCTCGACCCGCGTGCGAAGGACGAGCAGCTCCTTCGATGGCTCTTCGATGCGTCTCTCGCACGGCTCCAAGGAGGTGCGACACCGACGCAGAATGCCTTTCTCGATGCCCTTCGCATCGCTGCGAGACATCCGACCGTCTCTGGAGAGGTGAAGGTGCGTGACGTCCGCTTCGACATGAAGCGAAAGGTCGCTGTCGTCGAGCTCTCGACAGGCGAGCTCGTCCCCTGGGACCACCTCTCCGACGGCTACCGTGTGTTTCTCGGGCTCGTCGCGGACGTCGCGCGGCGCTGCGTGACGCTCAACCCGAAGCTTGGCGACCGGGCGGTGCGGGAGGCCGAGGGCGTCGTGCTCGTCGACGAGATCGACCTCTCACTTCACCCCACTTGGCAGCGAGTTGCAGCGAATCATCTGGCCGAGGCGTTTCCGAAGCTCCAGTTCGTGGTGTCGACCCATTCTCCGCAGGTGCTCTCGAGCGTGCAAAACGACCAGGTCGTCGGGCTCTTGCCCGGGCAGGTCGTGCATCCGGTGCGGGTCGCGGGACGAGACTCGAACAGCATCCTCCGGGACGTGTTCGGAACGACCGACCGCGACCAGGAGAGCCCGCAGACGGCGACGCTCACGCGACTCTATGCGGCGCTGGACGCTCATGACCTCGACACGGCGACCAAGCTGGCTGATGAGCTGCGTGGAGCTTGGGGGCCGAACGACCCGGAAGTAGTTCGAGTTGACCACCACCTCGACTGGGCTCGCGATGAGAAAAATTCTGAAAAGCCAGCCGCCGACTAACGTCGCCGCGCAGCCTCCGTCGCGCTCGTGGAATGAGGCCCGCGCCGAGCTGCTAGCCGAAATCAAGACCGCGCCGGCGGAGGGCGCCCAGGTTGCGCGCATGCGTTTCGACGCCATCGACAAGCTGCCCGTCCGGCGCGCTCTGGGGAAGGAGCAGAACAATCTATGCGTGTTCTGCGAGACCCGCATTGACCCTGAGCTCGGCTTCGCAGGAGACGGTTCCACGCTCCCGGTCACTGCCCACAAGGACGAGGCCGTCCTCGGTGGAGTTCGCATTGCACACTGGAAACCCATCCGCGTCGATCCGCGGGGTGCCTTCGACTGGCGTAACGTCTACGCGTCCTGCAGCGGGGCTTGGCCCTCGGGCGCACGCACGTGTGACCCGCATCAGGGAGAGATGGATCCGCATCTGGAACCACCTGCGGAACGCGACTGGGGTGTCCTTCTCGAGTTTGGATCTGACGGCCACGTCCGACCGCGTGACGGCGCAAACGCGGACCTCAAAAGCGCGGTACCCAACCCTCCTGCGCCCGGAATCTGGAACCTGAACCATCTCTCCCTCGTCACAGCGCGCAAGGCGGCGATCGACGCGGAGCTGGAACGTGCCCGTGCCGAACGTGACCGGCGCGGCATCTCGAAGAGGGATGTGATCGACGAAGCGTTGCGGCGCCTCGACAAGACCCCACTCAGATCGTTCATCACGGCGTTGCGCCAGGCCTTCGCCCGCTGGAGACAGTAGGCTGTCGCCAGCGCAAGCTGGGCACTCGTTCAGCGGATGCGGCGATCTGTTCAAGCCTCCCACGCGACGAACCGGGCGAGACTGATTCCCCTTGAGTGACTTCCACGCGGCGGTCGCCGCCTCGCCGGGATCTGGCCCGGCACATTCCGCCGGGAGCCTTTGGTTCTTCCACCTTGCCGCGCTTCTCTCGCCTCCCGAGCGCCGCCGCTCATCCGGCTCGACGAGCCCCAGCGAGCGCTACCAGCGATCCCACGCCCTCTGCCATCACCTCGACGCGAGGGGTAGCGGCAGCCCGACCGGGATGGCGCTGAGGTCGAGGGCGACGCGCTTGGCGCCGCGGGGACGCGATACCGCCTCGATGCGCTCGGCCGCGCCGGTCTTGCCTTCGATCTTGTCGAGCACGATGGCGCTCGCGGTGAGCCAGGCGTTGCGGTCCACGGCGCGCTTGCCGTGTTTCCAGCGAGAGAGCGTCTTTCGGACGCACGACGAGCATCGCCGCCAGCTCCTCGCCCGACAGGCCGATGGCCCGCCGCATCCACGAGAACGACTCCCCGGACACCGGACCGTTGCGCGCGACGTGCGCCGCGATCGCAAGCTCGAACCGGAGGAGCACCATCGCGTTGACGTAGACCTCGCCGCAGCCGAGGCAGCGCGTTCCCGGTAGCACAGCGGAGTAGGTGCGGCCGAACAGCGTCCGGGTCATCCGCTGCTCGTCCTCCTGAACGCGCTCGCTGGCGCACCTCGGGCAGTCGCTCATGGCTCCCTCCGACATGTGATGACGACCGTGGACCGGCAGATGGCGACGTGCGACGCAGTTGGAGCCGGACACGTGAACATCTGGGTTAGGTACCGCGCTACGAGCATACCTGGACGCTCACGTATCCGGCTCGCAACTGCGTCTCGGAGAAGCTCGTTCGCGAGACCCTCGCCCAGGCAGGCGAATGAGCTCGCCGGAGGAGGGCCGGGTTGGCGTTGGCTACCCACGAGGCCCGAGCCGGTGTACGGCCCGGAAGCTCTCGAGGGACCCAACGGTTCCTCCACCTATCTCTACGTGTGCCACCTTGCCCGGTAGGCTCGGTAGATCATCGACAACATCTCTTTGTAGTCGGCATCGACGTCGATGCCAAGGTCGTTCTCGCGCGCGACCCGGGGTGGGTTCACGTTGTCGATCTCGACAGGTACGAACAGCACGTAGTCGTAGCCCTCGACGTGCGTATGACCGGGATGCCGCGTCCGTAGCTGCCGGAGCTTCTCGATTGTCCTCTTCGGGTCGAGCGCACGGTTGATGCTGATGGCATGCGGGAACTCAGACCAGAGGGATTGGTCGCCCGACGAGAGGCGCGGCAGCACCCGCGCCTCGAAATCCTTCTCCGGGAGCATGGGACTGACACGGTCCGGCACGTTCAACACGCGCTGCGCGACCCCGACGAGCACGGTCGCGACGATCAGGCTCTCTGGGTCAGACCGACGAACCTTCACCTGTATCCGTTCCAGGCGGTCGAAGCAGTTCATTCGCCCGCGGTGCGCGATGATGGCGCACACCTGAATTCTCAGGCGTTCGCCTGACAAGGGAGGACACCATGCCTGGAGATCACGTCGTGTTACCCTGTCGATGATTGCGACATGGCGTGCGGAGCGCTGGTCATAATAGCCTTGCTGTCGGATTGCAGTGACGAGCTCATCGAATGGCGTGTTCATGAAGCGAGGGCCTCCATACGATCACAGGCGTCAGAACATGATGCTCCACGATGGGTAGATTCCGCGCGACCGGGCAAACATTTCCGAGAGGCTCAACTCGATGTAGCTCTTCGTGTGCGTGTTCACGAACACGAAGCGGTAATGTGATCCGAGGTTCTGCGCAACTAACAGCTCTGCCGTCGATAGCGAGAAGAAGTGTCCACGGAAGTCAGCAGGAACATTTTCCTTCCTCGTCGACTTGACCTCACAGAGGACGATGGCGTCCAGATGTTGTCGGATGGCGTCCTCATCGTTCAGGTCAACGTTTCTGCGGAGGTGGACCACATCGAACGCCTTGCCATAAACCACGTATCCTTCGCGGACGAACGCCACGAGAATGGCTTCCCGCTGGCGCGCGGTCGGGACCACGTAGCCTGCCTCGTGACCGGCGAGTATCGCCGCCGCCAATCGGGCCGTTGCCTGGTTCGAAGCCCGATCACGTGACAGGTCGCGGTCGATTGGGCGCAGTTTCTCGGAAGGTAGTGCGCCGAGCACAGCGACGATCGGTTCAACGGGGCCGCTCGGCGCATCCGGGCGCGGCGGACTCTCACCCTGCGCTTGCCTGCTGCTCTCCGCGGTCTTGCCGCGTCGTTTGGGTCGGCTGTCCATGGTTAGGGTCGGCTCACTGCGCGAGATGGATGGCGACGGAGGAGCATGCCGCGAGAACCGTCGAGCCCCACGCCACAGCTCACGCGCCGGCACACGTCGTCGAGCGTCGGGCCATCATTTCGAGCGGTGTGCCCGTTGAGAAGCGGCAACGCGGACGCACCGTCGTCAGGGAACTGAATCTCGCGCGTCGTATGGTCCCGCAGCACAATCTTCGTGTGGCCGAACGGCAGCGCGTTGTCGACGGTCGTGATGGCGGGGTAGGTGACGAGGCTGCCGAAGGTCTCCTCATCGACGAGGCGAACCTCCCGCAACGCGAGCCGCGCCAGGATGCGCCGCAACGGCTCGGCCGTCTTCACGTAGAGGAACTTCTCGGGCGTGATGAAGACAAGGCGCCCGTTCGGCTGAAGGAGCCGTAGGGCCTGCTCGAAGAATAGAAGATAGAGGTCGAAGCGCCCGCGGGCGGTCGCGTACTCGGCGCGATAGGCCGCCTTCTCCGCCTCAGAGAAGCTGTAGATAGAGACATACGGTGGGTTGCCGATGATGTAGTCGAAGCGGTCGCGGCTTGTCATCAAGAAGTCGCGACGGACGATCTCGATGGTCTCGTTAGCGCGAAACCGCGTGGCAGCATGGTCGGCACGCCCCCGGTCTAGCTCGATGCCGGTGATGCGCGGGATCGGCGCACGATGTCGGCGGCACCAGCGGACGATTCCGTCGATAAACGCTCCCGGGCCGCATCCAGGGTCGAGGACCCTGCTGTCTTCTGTCGGAGGGCGCGCGGCAAACAGGCTCGCGACCATGAGGTCGACGACGGCCTCGGGGGTCGGCACAAAGCCACGCGCGTTGATGAGCCGGCGTTCCATCCGTGGGGACCCTACATAGGAAACGACATCGCCGTCAAGATCAAGCTGGCGCGCAAGGGTCGGATCGGGCGACGCGGCGGTGTCGAAGGGATGATTGCCGAGCCGAGGTCGGCGTCGCTCCCTTGGTAGGCGAATGAGCTGCTCCGATGGGTCGATTTCGATGGCCGTCATCAAGTGCCTCCCGCCTCGGAAATTCGAGGCAGAACCACCTTAGCACCGGGGTCGGACATGACGACCAAGCGACCGCGAATCTCCTCGAGCGTCGCGTGGACGGTCTGCGGTTGCCGGCGGATGACCATGATCGACTGCTTCCAAGGGCGATACGCGCCGAGCGTGCCGGTGACCTGCACCTGATGCGTCCCCTCGTCGAGGTCGAGCCCGCGCAGGGGCGTCGTGCCGACCTCGGTGCCGTCGATGGTCACGCGCGCGCCCGCGGGCTCGGACAGGACGCTCACGGCCGCGAACATCGGCTTGAGAGGGAAGTTCAGGGTTTCCTGTCCGCCTTCCTGGACGAACGCCGTGCGGATCCACGGTTCGTATCGAGGCAGGGTCGCCTTGACCCGATGCACGCCGCCCGCGAGGCGGGTCACGGAGACCGGCGAGGTGCCCTCCGGAGTGCCGTCGATTTCGATGCTCGCCCCTGGCGGCTCGGTGGTGATCGCGAGGCTGCCGACCGACGGGCGCAGAGCGCCGAGGTCCACGGTCGTCAGCTTCCCGTCGTGAACCGTGATGTCCCTGCGCGCCGGGTGGCAGTCGGGCGCCTCGACCCGCAAGCGATAGCGGCCACTGAGAACTTCGTCTTGACGGAGCTGGCTGGGGCCGTCGGGATCGTCAGAACCGGGTACCGCCTTCCCGAGCTGCCGGTCGCCGAGATAGACCGTCGCGCCGGGCGTCGTGGTGCGCACGAGGAGGCCGCCGAAGTTCGGTTGGAGCGTTAGAGGAAGGCTTCGGTTGTCGCCGACGGGAACGTTCACGACCTGCTCGGCCTGGTAGTAGAGGTCCTCGCTCGCGGTGACGGTGTGCCGGCCGGGCGCGATGGGCCACGTCTGGCTCGTGTTCGCCTTTCCTAACGGCTGGCCGTCGAGCGCGACCACCGCGCCAGGCGGATTCGTGGTGACGGTCAAGAGCGTCGTCACCGCTCCCGGCGGCGTCGGCGGGGGCGGCTCGTCCTTCACCATTCGAGCGGAGAGGCGCACGAGCTGCCCGGCCTCGATGCTCACCCGCTGGATGAAATCGAGGTAGCCCGGCAGCGAAACGATGACCTGGTGCGACCCTTGCGACAGGTCGTACGAGGCCGGCCCGGTTTCGAGCGGCTGCTGCTGAATCGCCTCGTCGATGGCGACGACCGCGCCGGCGATGGTGGACTGAATCACCAGCGTGCCCTTCGACTCGGCGCCGGTGGCCGCGGTGGGCAGGGCCGCGGCGAAGAACGGCTCGACCTTGCGGGCCACCTCCTGCCGGAGCTCGTCGACGCTGTTCGCCTGCCACTCCTCGCCGTAGAGCGGCTTGCCCTCCGCGTTCTTCGTCTCGTAGAGGCGGACCGTCAGCAGAAGCATCCCTTCGGTCTTCACCACCGAGGTCGAGAAGAGGTACTGGACGCTGATGGCCTGCCCGATGGCCGTCAGACAGCTCGTGTCGCAGTTGGCCGGGTCGCCGCCGGCCTGCTTGATGTGGAGAATCATGTTGGCCTTGTCCACGACCGTGTAGCCGCGCGGCGTCAGGGCGTTTCCGCTCGCCGTCCGGAGCGTCTCGTCCAGGGCGAGCAGGTTTGACGCGGAGAGCGCCTTCTCCGGGTCACGCAAGGGCAGCACGCCGACGTACTTCCCGCTCGACGGCGTGGCCGCAGCGACGGCGAGCAAAAGGACGAGGACGGAAGACATCGCGAGCTCCCGCGGTCAGGGTTCCACCGGGCGCGACCGTAGACATGGTTCCGGAGCGCTGTCAACGAGCATTCGAAGGCGCGTCGATCGCGGGCGCGCATGCACCCCGGATCGCCTCGGGCGGCGATCCGGGTGCGCGACGACGGCTTTCGCGCTCTCGCGGCGACCTACGGTCCGGCCAGCGGCTCTGCTGCGCGGGTGGTGGCGGCTGCTGCGGGGGTGAGGCAGCACTGGAAGGACCGCCGATTACCTGAACGTCTGGACACCGCCCGGGAGACTCACCCTTTGCTCTCGGGGGGTGTGGTACACCGCCCGGGAGACTCACCCTTTGCTCGCCGGGGGGGTGTGGGGTACCGCCCGGGAGACTCACCCTTTGCTCTCGGGGGGTGTGGGGTACCTCCCGGGAGACTCACCCTTTGCTCTCGGGGGGTGTGGTACACCTCCCGGGAGACTCACCGATTGCTCTCGGGGGGTGTGGGGTACCTCCCGGGAGACTCACCC
>JAJYLH010000131.1 GCA_021787845.1 Myxococcales bacterium
CCTCCATGACCGCTCCCGTGGACCAGCTTCCCGGCGTCACGCAAGGGGGGAAAGTTTTGGAAGTCCGGGGGGGAAAGTTTTGAGAAATCCCCGGCTCAGGGGGGGAAAGGTTTTGAGAGTCTACACAACGGCGGGGGACGAGCCCGCCGCCCTACAATCCTCATTCGCGTTGCCGTGCCTGCACCCGGACACTGGCGTGTCCGGCTCCAATTTCGGCCGAGAAAGAGCATGATCATGAACGTCATCTCGTTCCCCGCCACCCACGCGGAAACGGCGTAGAGCCCAATGCCCCTTGGGCCCTTGGGCTCACCCTTCACGGGGCAGCGATGATCCAGGGGCGAGCATCGGCGGCGTG
Source organism: Myxococcales bacterium (assembly GCA_021787845.1). Lineage (GTDB taxonomy): Bacteria > Myxococcota > Myxococcia > Myxococcales > JAJYLH01 > JAJYLH01. The sequence continues at coordinate 356 of JAJYLH010000131.1, forward strand.
TCTCGATTCGGCGGTGGACGCAGGCCGGCGAGCGCCACGACGCCCAGGCCGAGAATGAGCAGCAGCCACACCTCGAACGTGACTGAGCCTTCGACGGCGAGCCAGAAGCTCGGGACGTCCTCCTTGTCGAGGCGAGACGCGATGCGGCTCGGATGGCTCGTGAACAGCGGCGGCTCATGGGCGCTGGGCCGCTCAAAGGGCCGCTCGAGAAGCAATAGGAGCATCCGTGCGGGCGCCTTCAGACCGCGAGCGATGGCACTCGCAACGGGCGGTCTCACCCTGTCGCCGACCGCGACGATGCCCAGCAGGCCCTTGGCGCTGGTCTCGATGACGAAGCTCAATCGCTTTCCCTGGCGCTCCACGTCTAGGCGGAAGCGATGGTTCGGCTTCCCGCCGACCCGCCCTTTGAGCTCGTCGAACGTCCGTACCGGCACCCCGTCGATGGCCAGGACGACGTCACCTTCCCGGATGCCCGCCGCGGCAGCCGGCATGCCAGGCATCGGACGAACGCGCGTGCTCCAGATCCCGCCGACGCAAAACGCGAGCGCAAACCAAGCCGCTGGCGCGAGATAGGTTCCGAGCGCCACGAGCCCGTGGAGCCCCAGCCACCGGCCGCGCGAGCAGGTGGGTGGCCGAGTCAGTGCGACCGGAGCGCCGCCGACCCGCAGCAGTTGGCCGAAGCCGAGCCGCGCGATGATGAAGGACACCACCATCATCGCGATCGCCACGTCGATGAGAATCAAGCCCAAGGCTCACCCGGCCGCGGCACGCTGGCATCGCCGCGGCATCTCTTCAGTCGAACGAAAGGCCCAACCCGAGCCACGGCAGGTAGCCGACGCCAGGTTTCGCGCCTTGCGACGGAACGCCTTTCAGGTACATCCACACGAGCGCGGCGTCGATGCGCACGGTGAGGCGCTCCAAGTCGACGGGCCCGATGTCTTCGCCGCCGCCGAGCGTCCAGCGAACGCCGGTGGTGCCGAGGACCGGTCGCAGCGGTGCCCACGGGAAGGCCTCGATGGCGACGAGGCTGTGCGGCCCGAGCGTGAACGATCCGGACACGAACGGTTGAACCTCGGTCGGCACCCGGCCCAACGAGGTGCCGCCGCTCGCCGGAAGGGCGCCGGCTCCGGAACCGCTATCGCCTACCTCCGCCCCGCCGACCACGGCCGCGAATTGTGCCGACTGCGGAAGGAAGTGGTGGTTGTCGAAGAGGTAGCTGCCCAACGAGACCTGGAATCGCCCGAGGTGCTTGGTGAGGGCCAAGGCGGCGAGGTTGAACTGGGCGTGCACGTCGGCGACCGCGACGCCACCGCCCGCCGCGCCGCCTCCCGAGGCCACGCCGCCGAACGCGCCGGCCCCGACCGCCGCGAGGTTCGCGAAAAGGAAATCATACGAGAGCGAGAGCGCCGGCAAGAGGCGGGTCTCGTGCAGAATCTGCACCTTGAGCCCCACGTCGACGACGCTGGCGAGCGCCGCGACTCCACCCGCGCCGCCGATGATCGCGCCGGGAAGTGGCAGACCACCCGCCGCCGGGACGACCGCCGGGAGCGCACCGAGCCACGCATCGAGTTGCCAGCTCCTGGAGAGCCCCGCCGCGAAACGAAACAGCAACAGCTCGTCGTCCGAAACTTCGAATTGTCCCGGGTGCAGGGTCAACGCGGTGGGCGTCAGAAAAAGCCGCTCGTCGCTTGCCCGCCGCGGGCCGAACCGGTCCGGTCCGAACCGCGCGCCATCGTCCAGCGCCCGCGCGATGGCCAGGCCCGCTTTCGTGGCCTCGACTCGCGGCGGCCCGCCGGCGTCCCAGGTGAGCCGGCCGAGGAAATCGCCGCCGGACGTGGCGAGCTGCGAGTGGACCTGGAGCCGGCCGTCGTAGTTACCGAACGGAAGCGGAATCGGCACTCCCGAGATCGTTGGCGGCTTGCGAGGCGGCAGAGCTTCCATCACGTGCAGGCGGAGCTTCAACGCCGGACGCACGCCCCCGATGGCGGGACGGATGGCCGTCGCGCCCGCGAGCCCGTGCTCCACGCCGGCTTTCAGCGCCGCCTCGACCGCGGGCTTCCCGCTCGGCTGGACCTCGACCGACACCGTTCGTGGCGGCGACACGGCACCGAGCCCGCTCACTCGGCCGCGAAGAGGCGCGGAAGCGCAAGCGCAAACGGCGCTGGCGAACAAGCCCAGCAAGACGACGCGATCAGACTTCGGGGAAAAGCGCCCGTCGGCCCGCGAGGGGCCGAGCCGCGGAGAATCCCAATGCCGACCACTCATGCGGACAAGTCCTCCCTCAGGTGAGGGCTTTCGCACGGCTTGATGCCTGCTGTCAACCATGCTGCGCGTTGCCGGAAGACGATCGCGCCTTTACCATCGGTCACGGGCGCTCGGTCGATCGACCGCGCCCTCGAGCTTTTGCCTTTGCCGACGATCCTCTTTCTTCCCGCGGGCGTGCGCATCGAGGCCGAGCCGGGCGAGAGCCTGCGCGACGTGGCGCTGCGCGCGGGGGTGGCGCTCGCGTCGACCTGCGGCGGGGTCGCGTCGTGCGGGCTGTGCAAGGTCCGCATCGCCGCCGGGGCCGAGCATCTGAGCCCGCTGACGCTGGGCGAGAGGGACAAGCTCGGGAACGTCTTCTTTATCACCCGCGAGCGGCTCGCCTGTCAGACGCATGCCTCGGGCGAGGTGACCTGCGAGGTGCCCGACGAGGCGACCGAGCGCCAGCGGCGCGCCGACCGGGCGCGCAAGCTCCCGCCGCGGCCGATCGAACGCTTGCGTTCCAAGGCCGGTCGCTGACACCATGTCGGCGATGCGCATCACCGACATCCTCGCGGTTCCCGAGCCCTGCTTCTCCTTCGAGTTCTTCCCGCCGAAGACCGACGACGGCACCCGCGCGCTCCTCGAGACGGTCGCCGCGCTGCGCCCGTTGGAGCCGTCGTTCGTGTCGGTCACCTACGGCGCCGGCGGCTCGACCCGGGCCAGGACCCGGGAGGTGGTCTCGCGCATCCGCAAGGAGCTGTCGGTCGAGGCGATGGCGCATCTGACCTGCGTCGGGGCGACGCGGGAAGAGCTGGCGCAGGTGCTCGATGGGCTGCGCGACGAGGGCATCGAGAACGTCATCTGCCTGCGCGGGGACCCGCCCCGAGGGGAGACGACCTTCCAGCCGACGCCCGGCGGGTTCGCCCACGCCGACGAGCTGACCCGGTTCGTCCGCGAGAGCTGGCCCTTCTGCTGCGGCGTCGCCGGCTACCCGGAAGGCCATCCGGAGAGCCCCGACCGCTACACCGACCTCCTGCACCTCAAAGCCAAGGTCGACGCCGGCGCGCACTTCGTCATCACCCAGCTCTTCTTCGACAACACCTACTACTTCGAGTTCGTCGCCCAGGCGCGACGGCTCGGCATCGGCGTCCCTATCGTTCCGGGCATCATGCCGATCACCAACGCCGAGCAGATCGAGCGCTTCACTAAGACATGTGGCGCCTCGATTCCCGAGCGCCTGCGCCGCGAGCTGTCGCAGCGGCGAGAGGACCCGCAAGCGGCGCTGGAGCTGGGCGTCGCCTACGCCACCTTGCAGTGCGCGGATCTCCTCGAGCGCGGGGCGCCCGGCATCCATTTCTACACCCTCAACAAGTCCTCCGCGACCCGCGCCATCCTCGCCGCCCTGCGCGCGATGCAGCCGTGGCGGTGATGGTCGTGGCCGGCTGCGACCATCCTCTTCCGCCGGCGGGCGCGACCCCAATCGCCGATGAGCATTTCCACATGGCGGCCGGCAGGCCCTGTGGTCTATCCACCGAGGGGGTCGCGACCGTTCCAGTCTTCGATCTCTCCGGAAGATAGCCGTCCACTTGTCTCAGGTTCGGAGTACACCGCCGCCCCCTCCCCTTTCCCTTCCCCGCAAGTGCGCGGGAGAGGGAGGAAAAGAGTGCCTTGACATAGGCACAGTTAGCCCCTCTCCCGCTTGCGGGGGAGGGTTGCGGGAGGGGGCCTTCGTACCGCCCCGAGGATAACGCAGGACAACCTGAGACAACTGCATACCCAGCCTCCGGAAACGCCCTTTTCGGAGGCGCGCGAATCTGGAACGGTCGAAAAAGGGGGGGTCCGGGCCGTTCCAGTTTTCGATCTCCTCCGAACCCCCCTTTTCCCGAGGCGCGCGAATCTGGAACGGTCGAAAAAAGGGGGGGGCGCGGCCGTTCCAATTTTCGATCTCTCCGGAAACGCCCTTTTCCGGGGCGCGCGAATCTGGAACGGTCGAAAAAGGGGGGGGATCGCGACCGTTCCAGTTTTCGATCTCT
>JAJYLH010000072.1 GCA_021787845.1 Myxococcales bacterium
CGTCACCCATCCTACCTCCTACGACGAGCCGGCCGACCCGTAATGCCCCAACCGATGATGCGGCCCGGGTGTCCCCCCAGTCTCGGGAGGGGTGTCCACCACCTCGTCCGAGACTCCCCCCAGTCTCGGGAGGGGTATCCACCACCTCGTCCGAGACTCCCCCCAGTCTCGGGAGAGGTATCCACCACCTCGTCCGAGACTCCCCCCAGTCTCGGGAGGGGTATCGACCACCTCGTCCGAGACTCCCCCCAGTCTCGGGAGGGGTATCCACCACCTCGTCCGAGACTCCCCCCAGTCTCGGGAGGGGTATCGCGGTCGCGTTTCCGGGCCCCCGGGCGCCTGCGGCCGAGGGTGATCGGCCGGGCCAGCGGTCCGGATGGCTGGTTCTCGACCGGGATGTCGAAGCGCTTGCATTCCTCCTCGCGGTCTGTTAGCGTGCCGGCCATGGCTACCGCCATCGGATTCGCTCTGGTTCTCGGCCGCGCGGGCGTCGGGCCTGCCGCGGTGCTCGAGGCCGGGCGTCCGATGGGCGGCGGCGCTCCCGCGACACCCGCGGTGACTTGCTGCCGGAGCGCCCTCGTGCCTCCGGCGTAGGGGTCGTTCGATGTCGAAAACCGCTTCTCAGCCCGCCCCCTCGCCCGAGCTCCAGGCCCAGCAGGCCGCTTTCAAGAAGTACGCGCCCGCCGCCGCCGCCCTCCCCGCCGAGCAGGTGAAGGTGCGCGGCAACGTCCCGCTCGCGCTCGAGAACGCGACCACCGGGGTGAACGCGGTCCTCGCCGAGCGCACGACGCTCAGAACCTCCTGGCCCAAGGCCCGCATCGACGCTCTCGACGAGGTGGTGCCGATGGGCCAGGCCGCCACGTTCGCGTCCGCCCAGGCGGACCTCGCCGGCGCGCCGACGGGCGTCGTCCACGACCTCATCACCGAGTGCTTCGAGTCGCGCGACAAGCTCCTCTCGGCGCTCGATACCTGCGTCAAGTTCGGCGTGCTCCCGGCCGACAAGGTGGCCAAGCTGCGCGAAGGGCGCGGACCCCTGCAGGCGGCGCAGGGGCTCGTCAAGATCGTCGTGTACTGGAAGGAGAACGAGGCGCTCCTCGCCAACAAGACGCCCGCCACGGCCGAGGACCTGGCCCGGGCGGACGTGCTCGGGAACCAGCTCGTGACCGCGCTCAAGCCCAGCGCCGCCCCCCAGCGCGAGGACCCGGAAGCCAAGGCCGCCGCCGACACCGCCAACCGCTACTGGACCCTCTTCGTCAACGGCCACTACGAGGTGCTCAAGGCCGCCTTCGAGCTTTGGGGGCGCGAGTTCGAGAAACACGTGCCCGCCTTGCTCTCCCGGGTGGTGAAGAAGAAGCCGAAACAGGGCGGGACCCCGGGGCAGACCAAGGCCGAGCTCAAGGCGCAGATCAAGGCCCAGCTCAAGGCCCAGCTCAAGGCGGAGGCCGAGGTCCGAGCCGAGGCCGAGGCAGAGGCACGAGCCGAGGCGGAGGCAGAAGCGCAGGCGCAAGCAGCGGCACAAACCCAGCCACAGACGCCGGCGCCGGCAGCCCCGACCACGACCACGACCCCACCGGGGACGACGAAACCGTAGGACAGTCGGGTCATCAGGACCGGCACGGAAACATGAGAATAGCGGATGACCAGCTTCAAGGCCAGCTCGCCTGCGAGACGGTGCCGTAGAGGACTATCCGGTTCGTTCAGGTTCGCGAGCTTCCTGCGCGGGCGCCGGCTCCTCGACCTCAACGCCGCCTACCTCGCGTCGAACGCGACCAGCCTCGAGCTGATCGGGCGGAGCCCGAGTGCGTCAACCGGATAGGCATGGTTCGAGCCGCCCAGCCCGTTGACGCACTTGTCCCGATGTTGGAGTAGTAGCGCGGGGGCTTGTCCCCCGCCGTATCCGCCGCCAGCCCAGCGGGGGACAGGCCCACGCCCTACGTGTTGCGAAAAAAAGCGTGACGGGCTTTCCGCTTCGCTCAGGTTGCACTTTCTGCAGCCGCTCATCCTGAGGGGAGCGAGCGTTCTTTGCGAGCGGACTCGAAGGATGGGCGGCTGCCGTGGGGCCAATCCGCTCGTCCTTCGAGTCCGGCCGACCAAGAGCCGTCGGCCTCCCCTCAGGATGAGCGGATTAGCCCCGAGCGCTGAACCTGAGTGAACCGGAAAGCCCATAAAGCGTGTCAACCTGAAAGGAATGGTTCGATCGTCGTGAGCGACGAAGAGCAACCCGGACCCGGCAGGAAATCCGACATCGGTTGTCGGAATCCCTTGCACCCCCACGACGCGTTCCCATCGTTGGCGCAGTGCGGGCGGCGCAACGGCCGGTGGCGCGCCCTTTGCTGTGCGCCGTCTCGCACGTTGGACCCCAACCGAGTTCGCCCCAGGAGCACGGCGGATGAGACTGGAACCGATCGAACGACCGCGAAGCCTGATGCTGCGGTTCGCCTTCTGGATGACGCGCCGCCAATTCGGCAAGGTGATGACGCCGATGAAGGTCGTGGCGACGCGGATGCCGCGCTCGACTCGGATGATGTACGAGATCGTCAAATTCGACATGAACGGGCTGCGCCTCGACCCGAGTCTGCACTACCTCGTCGCCGCGATGGCCTCGCACGTCAACGGTTGCGCTTTCTGCCTCGACCTCGCCCGCGCGGTGGCCTTTCGTGAGCACGTCGAGCTCGCCAAGTTCGACGCCCTCGGCGACTACGCGACGAGCCCCCTCTTCACCGACCGCGAGCGCGCCGCCCTGGCCTACGCCGAGGAAGCCACGCGCCAGCGCCGGGTCTCCGACGCGACCTTTGCCACCTTGCGCGCGCACTTCAGCGAAGAGGAGATCGTCGAAATCACTTGGGTCAACGCCCTCGAAAACTACTACAACCTCATCAACATTCCACTGGGCATCGAGTCCGACGGCTTCTGTGCCCTGATGCGACAGCGCGCGCATTGACTGCCCTCGGGCGCGCTCCGGGGCTCGTCGACAGAATCTGCGCTCTTCTCATCGACGAGAGGTGGAGTCGGACACGCGAGCGTCCGGGACCGTCTCCGGGAGGGTCATTTCTGGCCAGGGGGATGCGAAGGCTCGACCGCGAGGAGCATCCCAGCCTGGTCGAAGATCGGCTGGAGCTCGCCTCGGGCGAGGCGCGCGCGGACGCGAGCCCATCCGCCTCCCGACGAATCCCCGCCCCCGGTCCGGAGGAGCACGCAGGGCGCGGGGCGGCGGGCGGGGTCGTCGACGTCGACGATCCGCCGGCGCATGTCGGCCCCGAGGAGATGGAAGAGCGGGCGCTGGGTCGCGCACTCCTCAGGCAGCGGGTGGTGCTGCAGGACGTACGCCAACGCCTGCTCTGCCTGGGTCAGGTGGAGACCCCGGTCGGGAAACACCTCGGCGACCTCCCGCGTGACCGGTATGATCAGACCCGCCACCGTAGCGACGGCGATGAGAGGCCCCACCCAGGCGAGCCGCCACCGCGGCTTCAGCGCCAGGCCCTCGACCGCCGCGACGAACCAGAAGGCGACGAGCATCAGGTAATCGCCGTGCATCCGCCAAGGCCGGCTGAAGACCGCGTAGACGATCGACGGCACGGTGATGAGCATCCACTGCCAGCGCCGGATGGGTAGGAACGCGAGGCTCACCAGGAGGTAGGTGAGCAAGAGCGCGCTCTGCGGATAGAAGGTCGGGTGGACCCAGACGGGCCGGTGCAATGCCTGGTCGAGCCGGCCGCCGAGCTTCAAGGCGATCACGACCACGCCGAGCGCCCCGAAGAAGGCGACGTAGAACGCGGCGAGCCGCCGCAGCCGCCGCTTCCAGGGCTGTTCACAGTCCTGGGCGGCCAGGAGGCAGATGCCGATCGCGTAGACGGGCCCGAACTGGTGGCTTGCCGCCAGGAGGACGACCAGCACCGAGAAGAGGACCCAGCGCCGCGCCTCCCGGGCCAGCATCGCGCCAGCCACGAGCAGCATCACGGGCGCGTAGATGTCCATGACGTACGCGCGGACGACGAGGGGCTGGAGCAGGAAGGCGGCCGAGATCAGGAGGGCGGTCTTCGGGTTGCCCAGCTTCCGGCGGGCGTAGACGAAGAACAGCACCGAGCCGAGCGCCTGGAACACGAGCTCGGTGTTGGCGATCGCGAGCGGGGACCCGCCGAGCCAGACGACGGGAAAGAGCCACAGGGGGAAGGTCCAGCTCGCGAGACCGGCGAGCAGGAGCGTCGTGCCGTTGGGCGCGGGGCTGAAGGCGTTGACGCCCCCAGACAAGAGGTGCGCCGTTCCGACGCAGCTCGGGATGATCGTGGGCGGCTTCCAGGCCCACATCCCGTGGGCGAGCACCACCATCATGTACGCGAGCCAGCCGGCCGCGAGGAGGATCTGTGCCCCGAGGTAGAGACGGGCCGACGATGGCGTCGGGTCGCGGGTCAAGCTCGCCACCGCGACGCACGGATCGAGAAGCCCGCGGAGCACCGCGCCCCGAGCCCGGCATCGACCGCCGTCCCCGCGCGGCCGTGGTCGCGCCGCGCCCGCTCCGAAGGTCGACTCACCACGCGGGCCTCCAAGCCGTCGGGCCGAACCTTTCGTCCCTGCCGCGTTCTCGTAGCTCACCTGGTGGCGGCCGGTCAACCGTGGGCGCCCGCGTCGAGCGCGGTCTTCGGTCGGCATCGGCGAGGGGTCTTTGTCTTCGCTTGACTTCGCCCGCGGGAGCCTGTAAAGAGGCGCGCTTCGTTTCGGCCGGGCCCTTTCGCCCGGTCGCCAGCCTCGCGAGGAACGCGAGCTTGGAGGAAGTCGATGAGCGTGAAAATCCGGCTCACGCGCGCGGGCGCGAAGAAGAAGGCGTACTACCACATCGTCGCGACCGACAGCCGCGCCAAGCGCGACGGCTCCTACCTGGAGCAGCTCGGCTCGTACGACCCGAAGGCCAACCCGGCCGAGGTCAAGGTCGACATGGAGCGCGTCGACCACTGGCTCAAGGTCGGCGCGATCCCGTCGGAGACGGTGGCGTCGCTCTTGAAGAAGCTCAAGGCGACGCCGGCGACGTGACCGGCGAGGCGCTGGAGGCGGTCGGCCGCCTCGTGCGTGCGCACGGGCTCAAGGGCGCGGTCGTCGCGCGGCCCGCGTCGGACGGCTCCGACGTGCTGCTCCAGGTCGAGCAGGTGGTCGTGGAGCACGCGGGCGAAAGGACCAGACGGCGGGTCCGGGCGGCGCGGCGGCTCGGGCGGCAGGTACTCCTCGAGCTGGAAGGGATCGAGGATCGGACCCGGGCGGAGTCGTTGGTCGGTGCAGCGCTCCTGCTCTCCTCGGACGAGCTGCCTCCGCCGGCGGAAGGCGAAATCTACCGGCGCGACCTCGTCGGGCTCGAGGTGGTCGGGAAGGACGGACAGCGCTACGGGACCGTGGTCGACCTGGAGAGCTCGCCGGCGCAGGAGTGGCTCCTGGTCGACTGCGGCGGTCGCGAGGTGCTGGTGCCCTTCACCGAAGGGCTCGTGACGGTGGACCTTCCGGCCGGGCGGGTCGTGGTGGACGCGCCGGAAGGGTTGTTCGAGGGCGAAGCGGTGAGCTGAAATGTCGGGACCGCTCGTCATCGAGGTGGTGACGCTCTTTCCCAGGATGTTCGAGGCGCCGCTCGCGGAGGGGGTGCTCGGTCGGGCGCGTGGGCGCGGGCTCTTCGAGGTCCGCACCCGCGACCTGCGCTCGTACGGCGAAGGGCGGCACCGGGTGACCGACGACACGCCCTACGGCGGCGGCGCCGGGATGGTGATGACGCCGGGGCCGCTCGTCGGGGCCATCGAGGCGGCGCGGGAGGCCCTCTCGGAGAGGGGGCCGCAAGCGGTGCTGCTCGACCCGCAGGGCGTGCCCTTCACGCAAGCGGTGGCGCAGCGGTGGAGCAAGGCGGAAGCGCTCGTGCTCGTCTGCGGGCGGTACGAAGGGGTCGACGAGCGGGTGCGGGCGTTCGTCGACGAGACGGTGAGCGTGGGCGACTTCGTGCTCACCGGCGGCGAGCTCGCCGCGCTCTGCGTGATCGACGCGGTGGCGCGGCTCGTCCCCGGGGTGCTCGGGAACGAGTCGAGCCCGCGGGACGAGAGTTTTTCGGAGGGGCTGCTCGAGGGCCCCCAGTACACGCGGCCGATGGAGTTTCGCGGCCAGAAAGTGCCGGAGGTGCTAGTGTCCGGCGATCACGCGCGGATCGCCCGCTGGCGCAGGCGCCAGGCGATCGCGCGGACGTTGTCGGTGCGGCCGGAGGTGCTCGAAGCGCTGCCGCTCACCGACGAGGACCGAACGCTCGTCGCCGAGCTCAAAGCCGGGCGACGCGAGAGCGAGTGAAGGCTTTGAGGCCGTTGGCCGAGCGGAGACGTTGCGATGCGGACGAAGGAGATCGAGCTGGTGGAAGCGGCGAACGTGGCGCCGGACGCGAAGAAGGCGCTGCCGGCGTTCGAGGCGGGCGACACCTTGCGGGTGCACTCGAAGGTGCGCGAGGGCGACAAGGAGCGCGTGCAGGTGTTCGAAGGCATCTGCATCCGCAAGAAGCACGCCGGGAACGCCAGCACCTTCACCGTGCGCAAGGTCTCCTACGGCGTCGGGGTGGAGCGCATCTTCCCGCTGTTCTCGCCGCGGATCGACCACATCGAGAAGATCGGCTCGAGCGAGGTGCACCGCGCGCGGCTGTTCTTCCTGCGCGAGCTGCGCGGAAAGAAGGCGCGCCTCAAGGCCGCCCGGACGCAGCGCTCGGGCACGCCGGCGGCGCCACCGGAGGGCTAGAGCGGCGCCGCTTCGGGCGAACGGCTCGGGACCGTCCGCCCGGGGCTTCGTGCGCGCCGAGGGGGAAGGGTGGCGAAGTTCTGGAGGGCGCCACGAGGACAACCCGCTCATCCCGAGCCCTTCGGCAAGCTCAGGGTGAACGTCGTCGAAGGGCGAGCGGGACGCCGCGGTGATGCTCATCCTCCGACTGCGCTCAGGACGAGCGGTTCCGGCTGTTGCTGCGCGTCGGCACCTTGGCCACACCCTCTTGGGGCGACTCCATGGACCGTAAGCTCCGCATCCTCCTCGCCAAGCCCGGCCTCGACGGGCACGACCGCGGCGCGAAGATCATCGCGCGCGCCCTGCGCGACGCCGGCGTGGAGGTGATCTACACCGGCCTCCACCAGACGCCGGAGATGATCGCCCGCGCGGCGCTCCAGGAGGACGTCGACGCGGTCGGCCTCTCGATCATGTCCGGCGCGCACATGACGCTCTTCCCGGCAACGCTCTTGAGCCTGCGCGATGAGGGCCTGACCGACGTGACCGTCTTCGGCGGCGGCATCATCCCCGACGACGACATTCCGAAGCTCAAGGCGCTCGGGGTCGCGGAAATCTTCACGCCGGGGACGAACACCCAGCTCATAATCGACTGGGTCCGCGCCCACGTGCACCCGCGCGCGTGACATCGGCCAGGACGCGGACGGCGACGGCGTCCCCGCTGGTGAGCCCTGCCCATCGTGTCGGATGGGCGCCGCGCAGCCCATCGATTGCGCGCGCTCGTCTTCCTTCGGGATGAGCGGGCTTGCTCGAACCGATCGCGGTCTGCGCCTGTCCAGAAGCGAGAGCGCTCGAGCTGGTCCTCGAGGCCCGAGCGCAGGCGCTCGGCGCTGAACGGGGCACGGGCGACCGGAGGCGAAGATGCTTGCGACGCTCCTGGTTTCGCTCGCGGCGGCGACGGCGCCGGTGCAGGTGCTGCTCCAGGACGCGCTGCCGCACGGCAACGATGCCGCGCGCGCCTACCGGTATCTGCGCCGCGAAGCCGCTCACGAGCTCGAGCCCCGCGAGCGGCGTTTCTTCATCGCCCAGGTCGCCGCCAACCTCGCGGCGAAAAAGGCGCTGGCGCCGGTGATGGGCTCGCCGCTCGGGCTGTCTCTCGGCGAGCTGGAGCGCGAGGTCATCGACTACGAAGCGTTCAAGCTGAAGAGCTATCTGACGAGCGGCGTCTTCCCCAAGCGCTATTTCGGGTACTTCGACGAACGATGGGACACCGCGGCTCTGGAGCGCGAGCTGAAGCGGGTCGTGCATCGCGCGGTGGCGCTCGCGAACGAGGACGCGGCGTCGCAGCACCAGGCCGTGCGCATCACCGACGCCGAGGTGGCGGTGACGTTCATCGCGGAAGGCGGCGCGCTGCTCTTGCGCGAGCATCAGGCGGAGCTTACGCACATCGTGCCCGTGCAGGACGTGGGGATGGACGACCTCGTCCCTCTCTTCGCGCGCCACGTTGGTCTGATCAAGAAGCTGGACCGGGCGCTGGGAACGCATCTGGGCACGGTCGTCGACCAGTCCGGCGCGCTGCGGCCGATGAGCTACCCAGAGGCGCTGGCGGCGGTGGCGGTGCTCTGGCTCGCGGAGAAGGAGCGCGCGGCGGCGATGCTCGAGCGCAGCGGCGGCGGAGACCTGTCGCGCCGGTCGCCCGACGAGCAATACGTCATCGGCTCGCTCGTCTACAACTCCGGCATCCTCTTTCGACCGAGCCGGGTGCGGATGATCCGCGACTTCACGACCGGGCGCTACCTCGTCCTCGTCTCACGAGAGAATGCGCGGACGCGCTGGCCCCTGCCGGTGCTCGCGCGCGGTCCCGCGCTGGCGGATCTGATCTTCCGCGGCGGGTACCCCGAGCAACCGACGAGCTGGAACGCCGTCTACCACGTGCTCCAGCGGTACGGCGCGTTCGTCGCCCTGCGCCGGTTCACCAACGTCTTCGACGCTCACGGAATGTTCAGGTGAGCGGCGAGCGGTTGGCGGTCGCTCGGCGCCGCATTGTCGATCAGACCGATCCGACGGATCCGACCGATCGGTCCGATCGGACGTGACGCGGACGGGCTTGACGCTCGTGCACCGGTCGCGTGCTCAATCGCCAGACGGCCTGCTGTCGCTCGTCCGTGGCTAGTCTGTTTGACGGCGCGACGAGGAGGGTCGAGCGATGGAGCAGGCGACCGAGACGGCACCCTGGCGCGTCGTCGGGCGCGGGCTGACGGCCGGGCTCGCGGGAACGGCGGCGATGACGCTCCTGCAGACCACGGTGGCGGCGCGAATTCCGTCGGGGACGCCGCGCCGCCCGCCGCGGGAGCCGGGCGAGCCGCAAGCGAAGGATGAGAACACGACCGAGACGACGGCGCGGCGGTTCGTCGAGGGCTTCGCGCACCGGCACCTGCCCGCGTGGCTGCGGCCGGCCGCCGGCTACGCTGTTCACTTCGCCACCGGCGCAGCGCTGGGCGCGTTGCTCGCTCTGTTCGTTCCGCGGCCGAAATGGTGGGAAGGGCTCGCCTTCGGCGCGGCCGCGTGGCTTGTCGACGACGACTTCCTCGTGCCTCTCCTCAAGCTCGGCGACTGGCCGAATCACTATGCCTTCGGCACTCATGCGAAGTCGCTGTCCAGTCATCTCGCCTATGGGATCGGGACGGCGCTGGCGCTCGACGGCGTGACGGCGCTGTCGGAGATCGCTACGACCGAGTAGCCGAGATCCTCGGACCCTCCCCGCGTGTTGGCATGAGCTGACGGGGCGCGCGAGGGCGCCAGGCTGCGCATCTTCGCGACAGCCCCGCGGGCGTCGGCCCGGGCGGTGGCGCCGGGAATGAGCGAGCGGACGCCGGCGTTGGCAACGAACATCGCGCCCTGGCGTCGGGGGGGCGAGCAGGCGGCGGGCTCTTGAATCGCGCAGGAGCCTCTTCGTCTGAAGCGGGCGAGTCGAAACGGCTCCGGCGCGTCGTCGGAGTGTCCGCCGAGCTCGACATCGGCCCGCGCGAGCGCGAAGGCGCCCGCAGGGAGTCGGCGCCACGGCGCAGGGGCGAAAGGCCCGGCGCCGGCGACAGGCAGGAGCGCGAAAACGCATGCGGGGTCCGCGGTTGGCGGGTCGGCCGGGTGTGGGAGACGTTCCGACTTCGGGAAGCCGCTGGTTGCGTCCGGCAACCGAGATCGTCCGCGGCAAAGGACCTTGGCCCGGGAAGATGCCGCCCCTCGGGCGCGACCCGATCGGGTTCTTCGCGCGGGTGCTGCACCCCAATCTCCTCATGTTCCTGGTGGCGACCGCAATCCTGGCGGTACTGATCCTGCTCGCCGGCTCGACGACGATGCACTGGCTGCATCGGGCGAAAGTCACCTGGCGCGCCGCGGGCCGGTGGGGCGTGTGGCTCTTCGGGAGCCTCGTCGTTTCGCTGGTCGTCCGCCTGATCCTCTGGGCGCGCTACCGCCCGCTGAAGCTGACGGAAGAGGAACGCCAGCGCCTTCCCCGCCTGACCGTGGTCATTCCGGCGTTCAACGAAGGCCCGATGGTCAAACGCTCCATCGAGTCGGTCGTCCAGAGTCACTACCGTCGAGGTTGTCTGAACGTCGTCGTCGTCAACGATGGCTCCCGCGACGACACCGGGATGTACATCGACGAGGTCGCCAAGCGCCATCCGAAAGTCGTGACCGCCATCCACCTTCCGACGAACCAGGGCAAACGACACGCGCTCTACGAGGGCTTCCAACGAGCGCTCTCCGACGGCGCAGAGATCGTCGCGACCGTCGACTCGGACTCCATCGTGCCGGAGGAGAGCCTGGCGGCGATGGCGGTGCCGTTTCTACGCAGCGAACGGGTGGGCGCGGTCGCCGGGAAGGTCCAGGTCTTCAACCGGTACGACAACGTCCTCACCCGGATGCTCGGCGTTCGGTACATCCTGGGTTTCGACTTCACGCGCGCCTACCAGAGCCAACTGAAGACGGTCTGGTGCTGTCCGGGCGCGCTCCAGGCCTATCGGATGTCGGTAATCGCCGACGAGCTCGAGGTCTGGCGCGACCAACTGTTCCTCGGCGCCCCCTGCACCAACGGCGACGACCACGCTATGACGACCACGGTGCTCTCGAAGGGCTACGACTCGGTGTACCAGTCGAGCGCGGTGGTCGAGACCATCGTTCCGCGGACGTACAAGGGACTGACGAAGATGTACACCCGCTGGGGCCGGTCGGCGACGCGCGAGGGACTGCGCGCCCTGACCTTCGCGCCGACGCGGGCGCTCTCCCTGGGGTCCTTGCGCGGGCCGCTCGTGCTGATGGACGCGGTGATGCAGCCCCTGACCATCTTCGTTCGTCTGGTCGGCGTCCTCGCGGGGTCGTGGTTCGTCTACCTCCACCCGCACGCGCTCGTCTTCAGCCTGGAGATGACCACCGCCTGGGCAGTGATCTACGGGCTCATCTACTTGAAGAGCGAACGGTCGGCGCAAGTGATCTACGGCATCCTCTACGCCTGGTTCGCGATGGTAGCCCTGATGTGGGTCCAACCCTTCGCGACTCTGACCGTGCGGCGCAACGGCTGGCTGACCCGGAAGTGACAGCGACGGCGGAAGGGAGCTCATTGCCGTTGCCGGCCGGCGCCCGGCAGCGGGGGTGCGTCCGCCTCTTGCGAAAAGTCGTGAATCCTGGCGTCGGAATCACTGCGACCGCGGCGACGCCGGGTTTGTTCCCGCGAAGGTGGTTCCGGCCGCGCCGCGCGCGAGTCCGACGAGCGCCGGGCCCGACTCGGGCACGTAGGTGAACCGGTGGATGATGATTTCCGGCGGCGTCGTGAAGTTGGGCGGGCAAGTCACCGGATGCGTGTCGGGCTCGCCCCACGCCCAGTAGCTGATGTGAAGGTTCATCGTCTTGGCGGGCACGAACCGCCGGTCCGCCGGCGCAAAGGCTCGGGAGATCATCGCGCTCGATTGATCGGCGTAGAAGCCGCCGAGCTCGTCGAACGAAATGTTCCCGCGCGACCAGGTGAACCGTTGGGTGGTGTAGCGGCCGAACGGGGTCGGAAAAGAGAACTTGCAGTGCCATCCGCCCGGGTCGATGGTCAGGCGCCAGCCGGTCGGGCAGCCCTCGGCCGCTCCCGGCGCCGGCCAAACGACGAAGTTGCCCGGCGGGCTCAAGAGATTTCCCCAGCGCGAGTACTCGATGTCGATCTCGTTCTTCCCTTTCGGCCCGCGGTCGTCGATCAGGAACAGCCCGAGCACCGCTTTCGGGTCGAAGCTCGAGATCGGACCTTCCACCCACCACTGGAACCGCCCGAACGAGAACCGGCGTCGCGAGGAGAGCTCCGCCGAGTAGCAAGTGTTCCCGACGCGGGTGATGCCCAGGTGCAGCGCGCCCGCCGCGTCGACGCGGACGTTGTTCGAGGACCAGTCGGTGTGGCCGGGGCCGAGGTCGGTGCCCGCCTTCACGTCCCAGGCGTAGCCGCTGAAGAACAGAGCGCAGGTGCCGGCGTCGCAGGCGAGACCGGAGCCGCACTGAGCATGTGCGCAGCAGCCTTGCGCGCGGTGGCCGCAGGTGCGCGACCCGTTCGGCGTTAGCACTGGCGCGAGAACCTTGGGGAGAGCGCGAGGACCCAATGCGCTCGGGCGACCGGCGAGTGCCGACGGGGTCAGGGTCGCGCGCGCGACGACCGCCAAGAGGAGCAGCGCCCCGAAGGCTCCCGTCGCGAGAAGGCCGCTCGACACCTCGTCTCGCCGCACCGGGAGCCCCCGCGGGTCGGCCGCGACGGCCGAGCCCAGCACTCGCCATCATGGACACGGGTCCCGAAGCCGCGTCAAGCTCCCGCGGGTCCGTTCGTCGGATCGCAGGCACCTGAGCGCGGTCTTCCGGCTCCGCGCCGTTGGAGGTGGGAACCGGGTCGGCGCCGATTCTGGCGGAAGCGCTGCGGATGACCTGAGCGCGGCATCGCCGACGCGTCTCCGGTCGTCGGCGATATCGGCCAAGCGACTGCGCTCGCGCCGCGGCCGTTCGGGGTCCCCGCCTCTTGATTACCGGTGCGGCCTGGGCGAGAGTGTCGCCGCGTCGTGCTCTCCGTTCCGCGACGCTCGAGGCTGACGAGATGACCGCGAGCTCCGCTCTGACTGCTTGTCGGGTTGACCGCACCAGGCCACGTGGGCAATGCCGCTCATCCCGAGCGCAGTCGAGGGACGAGCGTGGCGCCGCCCAAACCTGTCCTTCGATTGCGCTCAGGACGAGCGGCCGGAAGTTCGAGCGAGGCGAGGTCATCCCGATGAGCCGATTCGCTCTGATCTTGCTCGTGGCGGCGCTGCTCGGCGGCTGTGGCGGCGCGCCGGTGCAAGCGACGGCGGGCACCCAGGTCCAGTTCGATCTGAACGCCGACCTGACGAACCCGACTGCCTTCTTCAGCTTCCCGTACCCGTCCGACTTGCGTCTGACCGCGCAGGGCACGCCCGCCTTGACCGGTTTCCCCAACCCGGCCGCGAACAAGGTCATCGCCAGCCTGGAGAAGATCGCGATGCAGCATCCGGGCTTTCCGGTGCTGCCCGTCGGGTACTTCCAGTTCAGCGCGGCGCTGCCGCAGCTCTCGGAGAAGACCCTCATCCCTGCCGTTGCGTCGTCGCCCATCCTCCTGGTCGACGTGGATCCCAAGTCCTCCAAAGTGGGAGCGCTGATCCCGACCGTCGCGAACACGCCTCCGAACGATCAGGTCTATGTTCCGGACCATCTGCTCGCGGTCGCGGCGTATCCGGGCATCGTGCTCCTCCCGAATCACCAGTACGCGTTCGTCGTGATGCGCTCGCTCAAGGACGCGGCGGGGAAGCTGCTGGGAATTCCGCTGGCGCTGGCCCAGCTCGAGGCGGGCGAGACGCCGGCCGGGACCCGGGGAGCGGCGGCCAAGAAACTCTACGCGCCGCTCTGGTCGGCGCTGGCCAAAGATCACATCGACGCGAAGTCGGTCGCCGCGGCCACCGTCTTCACCACCGGCGACGTGGTACAGCAGACCGCGGACATCTCCACCGCGATTCTCGGGAAGTACGACCTGTCCATCGACAACCTGAAGCTCGTCCAGAATCCGAGCGACTACCGGTTCTGCGAGCTGACCGGGACCATCACCTATCCTCAGTTCCAGAAGGGCAGGCCGCCCTTCGACACCGACGGACTGTTCGTGCCCGACGCCCAGGGCGTCCCCATCGAGCAGCGCAAGGAAGTCGCGCCCATCGTCATCACCCTTCCGAAGTCGGAGATGCCGTCCGGCGGGTATCCCTTGGTTCTCTACTTTCACGGGTCGGGAGGTCTGAGCACCCAGGTCGTCGATCGCGGGCCGATCACGACTCCGGGCGGCACGCCGACGCCGGGGCAGGGTCCGGCCTACGTTCTGGAGCCCTTCGGCTTCGCCACCGCCGGGAGCGCGCTGCCTCTGAACCCCGAGCGGCTCCCCGGCGCGGGCGAAGAGGCCTATCTGAACTTCAACAACCTCGCTGCGTTCCGCGACACGTTCCGGCAGGGAGTCATCGAGCAGCGGCTCTTCATCGAGGCGCTGGCGAAGGTCCGCATCGACCCGTCCGTTGTCGCCGGATGCGCTGGGCCGACGCTGCCGGCGGGGGCGACGGCGTACAAGCTGGACGAGTCGAAGCTGCTCGCGATGGGCCAGTCGATGGGCGGCATGTACACCAACATGATCGGCGCCGTCGAGCCGAAGATCCTTGCGGTCGCCCCGACCGGCGCTGGCGGCTTCTGGAACGAGTTCATCATGACGACCTCGCTCATTTCCGGACTGCCGACGCTGGTCAAGGGTCTGCTCGGCATCGATCCGTCGGTGCCGCTGACCTACCTGCACCCGACCTTGGGCCTGATGCTGGAGACGGCGTGGGAGCCGGCGGAGCCGATGGTCTACATGCCGCGGCTGGCGCAGCGCCCGCTCCCCGGAAGCCCGGTCCGTCCGGTCTATGAGCCCGTCGGCCAGGGAGATCACTACTTCGCGAGCGAAATCTACAACGCGACGGCGCTCGCCTACGGTCACCGGGAGGTGGGCGACATCGTGTGGCCCGAGATGCAGGAATCGCTC
The DNA here is from genome assembly GCA_021787845.1 of Myxococcales bacterium. Classification (GTDB taxonomy): domain Bacteria; phylum Myxococcota; class Myxococcia; order Myxococcales; family JAJYLH01; genus JAJYLH01. The sequence goes on from JAJYLH010000072.1 coordinate 14,795, forward strand.
AAGGTCGGCGGGCTCGACGGCCTCGTCCCGTATCCCGTCAAGAACGACGTCACGAGCGCCAGCGGGAAACCGTACACCGGCGTCGTCGTGCAGTACCGAGGCGACGGCATCGACGATCCCCACGACATCTTCGCCCAGCTCGACGCCGTGAAATACCAGTACGGCTGCTTCTTCAAGAGCTTCTTCGACACCGGTACCGCGACCGTCCCCGCCCCGGCGGAGCTCGGCACGCCCTGCCCGGAACCGTGAGCGCCCAGGACGGAATCGTGTCGCGCGCGCCGACTCCCGAGCCACACCGCGAGACCTCGTGGCGCGGGCGTCCTCGCCCGTGAAGGCCGAGCCGAACCCGCAGGCATGGAAGGTCTCCACCATCCGCGGGCGACGATCGGACCGATCGGACCGATCCGACCGATCGGTCTGATCGGCTGGCGTCGAGGCAGCGCGGGGTTCCGGGTGTGCACCGGCGCCATCGCCCGGCTCATTTCCCGTTGCGGGCGCGTCGGCGTTGCGCGCGATCGTGCTCGTCGAGTAGACGCTTCGCCCGAGCGCGGATGCCCGGGCTCCCATGCTCGGTGCATTCGACGAGCCGCGGGAGCAGCCGCGGCCACAGCGACTCATCGTGCGCACAGAAGTCCGAGAGCAGCTCCAGGGCGCAGGCGACGGCGGCAATCTGCCGGTCGTCGAGCGCGTCGAAGAAGGCTTCGGTGCACTGGGCGCGCTCGCGTCGGGTGAGGTCGAGGCGGCCGAGGACCTGCGCCAGCCGCCAGCGCAGCTTGGAATCGGTTGCGCGAACCGCCGCCTCGACGAGCGCGCGCCGGAACGCTCGCAGCGCCGTCGGCTCGCTCTCGCTGATCCTGGCGAGCGCGTCGGCGGCACGCCGCTGCACCCAGAGGCGCGGGTCCTCCAGCGTGGCGACGACGTCGTCCGCGAGCGCCGGCTCGGCGATGACGGCGAGGGCGAGCTCGCACGCCAGCGCGTGCGACGGCACCGCGCGCGCCCGCAGCTTCCGTGCGATGGCGGTGAGCGGTGGCATCGGTCGAGAGTGCCTCATTCGTGGACCGCGCACGAGCCCGCCGGGAGCGGAGCCGCCGGGACGACCGGCGTGGACGGCGCTGGCCCGGAACGACGACGAAGCCGACCTGCCGGTCGTCTTCGCGCCAGGCGAGAGGCATCCGCCAAGACCGATCGGTCCGATCCGACCGATCGGTCCGATCGGCTGGCGCGGCGCACGGGCTGTTCGCGGGGCGCGCCGTTCCGGGCGCGACGCAGGCCATTCCGCCCGCGCCGTGGCCTACCAGCTCAGCTTGACGAGCCCTGCCGCGCCGACCGCCTGCGCTCCGCCGCCGTTGCCCGCCGAACCGCCGCGGTCCGCGTCGCCGGCATCGCCCGGAGTCGATCCGTTTCCGTTCTGCATCGCGTCGCCCTGGCTCGTTCCGCCTCCTCCACCGCCGGCCGCGTAGTTGTCGTACGGCGAGTTGACCCCGCCGCCTCCGCCGCCGAGCAAGCCGCCGCCACCGCCCCCGGCTCCGGGCCCGTCGTTGGAGTCCTGCGCCCCGCCGGCGCCGTTCGTCGAGCCGCTCGCTCCGGCCGCGCCGCCCGAAGTCGCCATCCCGCCGCTCTGACCGCCTGCGCCGTTCTGGCCGCCGCCGCCTCCGCCGGCACAGACGCCGTTGCACGAAGGCGACTCGTAGCCCCCGCCGCCGCCTCCTCCTCCGGCCGCGACGAGGATCGTCGAGCCGCGCAGGACGAATGAGCCGCCGCCGCCTCCTCCGCCGGACATGTCGCTGCAGTTGGGTCCCGCGTTGCCGCCCGCTCCACCGGCACCGATGCCCCCCGAGCCGGTTCCGCCCGCGCCGCCGCCGGAACCGCACACGGCCGACTGCCCGCCGCCCCCGCCGCCTCCGACGATGACGGTGAGCGTCTCGCCCGGGCTGACCGTGATCGTGCTCGTCGCATAAGCGCCGCCGCCCCCGGGTCCGCCTCCTCCGCCACCGCCGCCGCCGCCCCCGGCGCCCCAGGCATTGACGGTGATCTCGGTGACGAACGGCGGCACGGTGAAACTCGTCCCTCCGGCGGCGGAGAGGGTCTTCGACCCCGGCGGCGCGCGGACGGCGAACTGGACCCACTGCCCGGCGATGTACGCCTCGAGGCCGGGCGTGTCGGTGTTGTAGCGGAGCATCCCGTTGACCGGGTTCGCGGGCCGCTGAGCGGTGGTGCCGGTGGGAAGAATGATGGCGTCGGTCGAGTGGCCGGCGTCGAGCGCCGCCCGCGGCGGGGCGACGCCGATGCCGATGGGGTCGAAGGCGCCCGTGAGCGACGTTGCGGGAACGTTCGTCAGCCCGACGCCGTCGCCGGTGAAGCTCTGCGCCTGGACCGCGCCGCTCGAGTCGATGCTGGAGAAGGTCCCGGTGACCTGCGATGCGTCGAGGTTCGTCAGCGCGCTGCCGTCGCCGGAAAAGCTCGGGGCCGCGACGGGGCCGTCGAAGGTGGCGCCGCCGGAGGTGCGGGCGAGGTCGGTCGGGAGGCTCGGGTCGGGGACGATGCCGGTCAGTTGCGCCGCCGGGAGGCTCGTGAGCCCGGCACCGCTCCCGCTGAACGTCGGCGCGCTCACGTCGCCGGTGAAGGCGTCGCTCGGCGCGTCGAGGAGGGCGACGTCGGCGGGGAGCGCGGAAGCGGGGATGCTCTGGTCGGGCAGCGCCGACGGAACCTGCTCCGCCATGTTCGCCGCGAACGGCGGCGCGAGCGCGCCTCGGGTGACCATCACCCCGTCGAAGTCGTAGGTGTTCGTATCGCCCGCCGCGGACGCCGGATCGAGCAGGACGGCGAGGTAGGTCGCGGTCTGGGAGACCGGATGGCTGATGGTCGCCCGGAGATAGCCGCTGTCCAGCGTGAGGGCGACGCACGTCGGCGCCGGGTCGCCGTCGGACTCGGTGAGGCACAGCCGGCCGGGCCGACCCTGCGGGCCGGACACCTTCGCCGCGACGACGGAGGCGGTGAACGTCTCGCCGGCGGCCGCCGCGATTGCGCTCTGCGGGATGACCACCTGCTGCACCGCGACCTGGCCGCTCGACCCGGAGTTGGCGATCTCGAGCACGTTCGCGCCGAACGGCGCCTGCGCGTCGGCCTTCTGTCCGCGCGTGCCGGTGCCAGCGCCGACGGAGTCCCAGTCGGTCGGCACCGCTCCTGCTTGACCCAGCTCGAAGGAGCCGTTGCGCACCCGGTTGTCGTATTCCTGCGACGCGAGGTCGGCCGAGGTCGAGTAGCTCCCTGTCAGCGTCTCGTTCGTCACGTAGTCGGTGAGCGACTTGCCGCCGACGTTGCCGTTCGAGTCGATGACGGTGTTCCCGCCAATGCTGAGCGAGGTAGCGCTGACGTTCCCGTTCGAGTCGATGACGGTTTTCCCGCCGATGGAGACGCTCGTCGCATCGACGCTCGAGTTCGTGATGGTGGCGTTCGAGATGGTGCCGCCGTCGATGCGGTTCGCGAGGTCGGCGCGCTGGGCGTAGGGCACGGTGCCGAGCTGCAGCCGCGGAGAGAGCTCGGCGCCGCCGACGGAGATGGCGAGGTAGACCGGAGGCACCAGGATGTCCGCCGTGATCGGCTGGACGCCGGTGTCCGCCGGGTCGCCGAGGCGGATGGCGTAGTAGCCGTTGTCGACCTGGATCGTCTGCTCCTCGCTCCAGACCGCCGTCCCGCCGGAGTCCTCGTGATAGAGCCGGAAGGTCATGTCGACGGCGCCGGTCACCGGCTGGTCGTTCGCGCCGAGCAACCGCCCCTCTTGGGGAAGCGCCTGCGGCACGAACGGCGTCGTGTCCGCGCGCGCGCCCAGCGCGACGAGCAGCGAGACGGCGAGCGCCCACGGAGAAAGCTTCGCACGCATCCAGAACCTCGGAACGCCACGACGGCGCGACGCCCGATGATACCACCGCGGATGGCGCGGCCGGTCGGCCCCCGCCACCACGCGCCGTTCCTCGATGCCACCCGCGGAGCCGAACACGTCCGTGTCCGGGTGCCGGCGAACCAAGGGCATCCGCCAAGACCGATCGGACCGATCGGACCGATCCGACCGATCGGTCTGATCGGCTGGCGACGGCGGCACCTGGTGGCGGGCCGCGCCATCTCCGGCCCCGCGCCGGGCAGGAGCGCTTACGGGTGAGGCGTGGGCTGCTGGCTGGAGGGCGGCTGCGGTTGCGGAGCAGGGGTGGGCTGCTGAGCGGCCGGCGGCTGCGCCTGCGCCGGGGGCTGCGGGGTCGGGGCGGGAGGCGGCTGCGGCGGCGCGGGCGGGGTCGGAGCCGGAGGCGTCGGCGCTGCGGCCTTGCCGCCGTGCTTCGGCTCCTCCGGCATGAACGCCAGCTCGACTTCCGCCGAATCGTTCGGGTGGCGATCCTTCAGCTTCCCCTCGAGGCGGTGCATCGTCGTGATCATGTCGTTCTTCGCCGCGGTGGTCGCGTTGCCGTTGTCGGTCGCCTGCTGGGCGGTGGCGGAGATGCGGCCGGTGATGCGGCGATAGGCGGTGTGCTCGACGATGAATCGCTTGGCGACGTCGGTGTAGGGGTCCGGCAGCGGGTTCGCCTTGTCGGAGGCCCGGGCGGCGATGTCGTCGATCGTCTTGTCGAAGTCGGCGTGCTTCGACGCGAAAATCGCGGCGACCGTCGCCGAGAAGACGGGCTTGAAACCCTTTCCCTTGGGGCTCGCCATGTAGGCGGCGTCGGCCTTTTGGAACTCGTCGCAGACCGTGCGCAGCTTCGGAAGCCGGCGGGCGAGGGCGCCCGCGTAGAGGGGCTCCAGGTCCTGCAGCGTGAGCTTCTCGATCTGCAGCGTCTTGATCTTGCCGGTGGCGGCCTCGACCGGCTTGGCGAGGTCGGCGTCTTCCGACTCCCGCAGCGAACCGGTGCTGTAGTTGCCCTCCTTGATGAACTTCGCGGCGGGATCGTTCTCGTGAAGGTGGTGCATGGTGTTCTCCTCGACCGCCCGAGCGCGGTGTAGCCCCGATTATCCACGAGCCGATCCGCGTTACAAGCGGAATCGACGTGGCCTTCTCCGGCCGCACCATGTCGGAAGTGGTGGCGGCGCACTAGTGGACGTTCCCCTCTCCTCCGCCAGCGGAGAGGCGATCCGGACGACCCGAATGGGTCCTCCGCCAGCGGAGAGGCGATCCGGACGACCCGGACGGGTCCTCCGCCAGCGGAGAGGCGATCCGGACGACCCGAATGGGTCCTCCGCCAGCGGAGAGGCGATCCGGACGACCCGAATGGGTCCTCCGCCAGCGGAGAGGCGATCCGGACGACCCGGACGGGTCCTCCGCCAGCGGAGAGGCGATCCGGACGACCCGGACGGGTCCTCCGCCAGCGGAGACCGCACGCGGCTCTTCTGGATGACCGCTCCGGATCCCCAACGAGATCGGATCCCAGCGAAGAACCGCTCATTCCGAGCGCAGTCGAGGAACGAGCGGTTCTTCGCGGCGTTCCGCTCATCCCTCGATTGCGCTCGGGATGAGCGGGTCCCTGGCACCGTGGGAGAGGTGGAACGAGCGGCGCCCCCCTCCCCGACCCTCCCCCGCCAAGAACGCGGGAGAGGGAGGAAAAGACTGCCTTGGCGAAGGTGATGCTCCGCCTCTCCCGGGCAAGAACTCGGAGCCGGACACGTGAGTGTCCGGGTACTGCCGCTGCCCGGCAAACTCGGACGCACGAGCGCCCGGCTCCAAACACCGCTCGCGGGCTGTCCGCTTCGTTCAGGTGGGCGGTCATCGGCCATGTTCGCCGTGAACCGCGCGTGGAGCGAGCCGAGGCTCTTCTCGGCTCGCGGAGCAAGCGGCTCCAACCGAAGGTTCCTGCCTCGGTGATCCCGACGCCTTCCGCGGGAGCCGCTTGCTCCGCATCCGGCCAAGAACGCCGGATGCTCCACGCGCGGTTCAATCTGTCGGCCCTAACTTGAACGAACGAACCGGAGAGCCCTCCACCGCTCTTCGCGGCGACCGGTCGGGAAGGGTGGGCTCTTCCTACGCTTTCACCGCGACGGTCCTGCGGCCGGTCATGCCCATGCGGGTGGCGCGAATGGCGGGGGCTTCGAGGAGGTGCCCGTCGTCGTAGCGGAAGCGCAGGGCGTCCTCGGGGCACTGGACGATGCACGCGCCGCACTGGATGCACTGGTCGTCCCGCGCGATTTTCACCTTCCGCGCGCGACCGGTCATCTCGAGCACGTCGCTCGGGCAGACCTTCACGCAGTCGGCGGCGCCGGTACACTTGTCGGCGATCAGCTCGATGTGCGCGTTGTTGTGGAAGGAGTTGATGTAGCTCGGCAGGAGCGGTGTCGATCCCGCGAGGTCGACCGCGACCACCAGCATCGTAATCACCGCGGCGATGGCGACGAGGAGGAGGTGCCACGGCGTCACGCCCGCGAGCGCCGCGAGCGCGCCCGCTCCGATGCCGAAACCGAGTCCGGCGAAGGCCGCCATCGTGAGCCAGCGGATGCCCCGTCGAATCGGGACTACCGGAAGCATCGCGAAGAGGGCGAAGACGGTGCCGAGCACCAGGAGCGCCGTCGCTACGCCCACGCGCCAGCCGCCGATGAGCCCGAAGATCGGCCCGGCGATGGCGGCGGTGAGGATGTTCCACATCGCGGCCATCTCCAGCCGCTCCCAGAGCGGAAACCGCATGTGCCGCTCGGGGGGCTTCACGCGCTTGCCGCGATCGAGGTACGCCGGCAGGTCCTCCAGCCGCGCCGGGCCCCAGCGGGTCTTCCAGCCGGTCACTTCCGTGATGCGCTTGGGCTCGATGCCGGTCGCGCCGAGCTGCGGCAGGATGAGCTCGCGCCCGTCCACCTCGCGCTCGATGCCCGACGTGCGAACGACCGAGATGACGTCGTGGTGGGTGAGATGCCCGCCGCCGGCCGCGCACCAGACGTTGATGCCGTTCGAATTCGCGCACAGGAGCCAGGCGTCGCGCCCGGAGAGCACCTCGCGCAGGCGCCGGATGGTCAGCGTGAAGTTGCACGTCACCAGCACCGGCGAGGAGCGCGTCGGGTGCCCGATGCGGATGAGCCCCGTCGGCGCCCGGTGCGGGAGGAACCGCAGCGCCGTGTCTCGCAGGTAGGTGGGAACGTCGATGGCTCTCATGATGGCTCCTCGATGGTGGCTGCGCCCAATCTCATGGTCGAGGCAGCGATTCTCCGCTCACCCCGAGCGCAGTCGAGGGGCGAGCGGAGAATCGCGGCGCGCTCATCCCTCGACTACGCTCGGGATGAGCGGTGGAGTATCGTACCCGCCTCGAGGCCACTCGGGATGAGCGGTGGAGTACCGTACCCGCGTCGATGGCTCTCATGATGGCTCCTCGATGGTGGCTGCGCCCGATCTCATGGTCGAGGCAGCGATTCTCCGCTCACCCCGAGCGCAGGCGAGGGGCGAGCGGAGAATCGCGGCGCGCTCATCCCTCGACTACGCTCGGGATGAGCGGTGGAGTATCGTACCCGCCTCGAGGGCGCTCGGGATGAGCGGTGGTGTCGGAAAACCCTCGCAGCGGTCCGAAAGAAGTCCGCACCTCGGCGGAAAACCCTCGCAGCGGTCCGGAAGAAGTCCGCACCTCGGCTGAAAGACCTCGCAGCGACTCGTCGATCCCCCGCCTGCTTGGCTGCCACACCCGGAGGCGGACGCGCGAGTGTTCGGATCGGGCACAAAGTCCTGGGCAAACTCGCGGACACTGGCATGTCCGGCACCCGCGAACGTCGCGGCGCGCGCGCCGGATGGGCATGAATCTACCTTTGAGCTAGCCGCTGCCCCGCCACCATCGTAACTTCTGCGAATCGAAGATTGCGGAAGAGAATACGCCGTATCACCTCAACGGCCCGCTTCGATCCTGCCCTCGGGATGCGTCGCGGTGGAGAGTAGGAGCCGCCGTGACCCGGGGGAGGCTCATCCTTCGACTGCGCTCGATGAAAGGGGCTCTCCGACAGAATCTGTGCGTGTTACGGGCGAGACAAGGAAGCCGGACACGTGAGTGTCCGGGTGCAGGCACCGCGTTCGTCGATCGCGAGAACTGCACGTCAAG
>JAJYLH010000073.1 GCA_021787845.1 Myxococcales bacterium
TACGGCTTGGTCGGTGGCTGCGTCGGATTGGCCGGGGTGCCGGTTCCGGCCGGCGCGGTCGGCGCGGCGGTCGATGGCGTCGGGGTTCCCGCCTGGCCGCTGGCGACGGGGCCGGGTGTCGCCGGCGCGCTCGCGGTGGCCGGGCCCGGGGTCGGCGCCGGAGCCGGTGGCGGCTGGGGTGGCTCGGACGGCGTGGGAGTCGTCGGCGGGCTCGTCGACGAGGCCGGGCGGGCGTGCTCGCGCTCGGTGAGGCCGAACTCGACCTGTTTCGCGCGGCTCCCGGGGATGGCCGCCCGCACCTGGACGTTGATGCGCGTCTGCAGGGACTCGCCCTCCTTGCGCAGCTCGTCCAATTCCTGCTGCGAGACGCCGCCCTGCTTGCGCAGCGCGGTGATCTTGTCGGTCGCCACCCGGTGCGCCGCCGCCTGTTTCTTCACCTCCGCCGCCGAGTGCGGGGGGTCCAGCTTCAACTTCACGCCGGCCTCGGCGATCTCCTTCGCGTGATCGTCGATGCGCTGGCGCATGTCGACCATGGCGGCGAGGTTCTCGTCCGGATTGGAGCCGACCCGCGGCTTGAGCAGGTCGCGAACGGCGAGATGTCGCGCCGTCCCCGCCAGGACGAGATGGCTCATCTCGTACGTCCGCAGATGCGTCTCCTCCTGAGTCGCCTCCTCGGCTTGGATCTCCCGGTCCACCGCCGCCTGCCGTCCCGCCTTCAGCGCCGCGGCCTCGAACTTCGGGAGCCACGCCTCGACGTCGATGACGACCTCCTCATCGACGCGATCGCGCAGCCGCTTCGGCTTCGCCCCCGGCGTCTTCGGGCTGACCGGCAGTTGGGCATCCAGATGGCTGTCGAAGGTGTGGACCGGATCATAGATGGCCGCGTCGCCCGCGAGCATGCCCTGCATGGTGTTTCTCCTGGCGCGAAAAGTCGCGCTCCTGGGGGCCGGTGCCGAACCATCCCGCACCGCCTCGGACAGCGCAAGCGCTTTTTTTCGGCGACAAATCCCCGCGAAATTACGGGTGAATCGACGCAGCCGCGGCGGCGCGCGCCATTCCACCGGCATTTCCCCGGGGAGAAGGCGCTCGGCCGCTCGGAACGCCGTGGATTCGCGGGGAAAACCGATTTCGCGCCGACCGCCAAGGGTGGGAAGAGCACCGCTCCTGCCCGGCGGCGGCGCCGAGGCGCGTCGAGGCGGAAAAACGCGTCGAGGACACCAGCGCTCCTGCCTGGCTGCTGCGCCGCGCCCCTTCTGCGGGAGCGCACCGCTTCGGGCGCAGCGCTCCCGCTCGGCGGGACTGTCCATCCACCAGTCGGGGTTGCGGGCGCCGGCCCGCGGCGTGCGAAGCGGAAACGCCCTCTTGCGCAAAGAGGATCGGCTCCGGCGAGGAGGTCAGCTCAGGCACCTTCCGCGCGGACGTGAGCCCAGATGTCCTGCCGGATCTCGTCCGCGGGAGCGGTGCCGGTGCCGGCCTCCAGCTTGACGACCTGCGAGCGCGCGACGACGACGTGACCGCCGCCGGGGAGCTCGAGCTTGAGGAACCGCTCGTCGGCCCAGACGATTTCGCCGTCGGCGTCCGAGCCGTCGGTGAGGCGCACGCGCACGCGCACGGACGCGTCGGTCTGGACGAGCTGCGAGCCCGACTCGATGAGCGCCGCGTCGAGCCGGTCGAACGTGCTGGAGCGCGAGGTCCAGCTCGCGATCGCCTGATCGAAGTCCTGGGCTTCGAGCCGCACGGCTTCTTTCGCTCCCGCTCCCGCCCGGCGCGCGGCCGCCATCGCCGCCTCGTTGATGATCCCTTCGAGGTCGGCGCCCGACGCCCGCTCGGTCCGGGCGGCGACCATCGCCGGCGTCAGCGCGGGATCGACCGGCCGGCCCTCGAGGTGGATGGCGAGAATCTCCGCCCGTTCCCGCTCGTCCGGGAGCGCCAGGCGCAGCCGCAGGTCGAACCGCCCGGGCCGGAGCAGCGCCTGGTCGAGGACGTCGGCGCGGTTCGTCGCCGCCATCACGACCACTCGCCCGCGCCGCTGGAACCCGTCGAGGCTCACGAGGAGTTGGTTGAGTGTCTGCTCGCGCTCCTGATGGCTGTAGCTCACCGACCCCGAGCCGCGCCGGCGCCCGACCGCGTCGAGCTCGTCGATGAAGAGGACCGCCGTTCCCTTCTTCGCGGCCATCTCGAACAGGTCGCGCACGCGCGCGGAGCCGACCCCGACGAACATCTCGACGAACTCGGAGGCGGACACCTCGAAGAAGGACACCTTGGACTCGCCCGCGAACGCGCGCGCGAGGAGCGTCTTCCCGGTGCCGGGCGGCCCTTCGAGAAGCACCCCTCTGGGCAGCCGCGCGCCGGCCTTCTCCCACGCCTCGGGACGGCGGAGGAAGTCGACCAGATCGGCCAACCGGGCTTTCACCTGCGCGGCGCCGCCGACGTCGGCGAAGCGGGTCTGCGGCAGGGTCGCGACGTCGCGCGCGGTGGACTTGCGCAGCGTCAGGATGTTCTTCCCGCCGCCCACGCGCCTGAAGAAGAACAGGACGAGAGCGGCGACCAATAGGATCAGGAGGAGGTTGGGGAACAGGCCGGACCAACTCGAGCCGGCGGCGCCTCCCGACGGCTGCGACTCGAAGTGCTCGTACGCCGCGAAGAAGATGACGACGAGCACGATCCAGACCGCGAGCGTCTTCAGACGTTTGGACATCGAGTGGACCTTCCCTCCGGCATGGCGTGAGAGGCGCACGACGCTACCTCAGTCTGCTGATGCGCGTCCAGCTCCGCGCGGGCCGACGTCCGCAACCCAATCCGTCGGATGGATGGAGCGGAGCGGAACCCATCGGCGAGCGCCGGAGGACGGCTATCCCTCCCCAACCGGATCGGTGCGCGGGTCACGAGACCTGGAATCTGGCTCCTCGACAGAAACCTGGGTATCGATGCGTCTCAGGTTGTCGGCCGCGCCGCCCCCCCTCCCCGACCCTCCGCCGATCGAAACTTGGAGCCGGACACGTCAGTGTCCGGGTTTCGCGGGGCTCAGCAATACCCGGACACTCACGTGTCCGGCTCCATGGGGCGGCAACGGGAGAGGGAGCAAAAGATCGCCTATGCGGAGGCACAGTTATCCCGTTTCCCGCAGGCACGACCTTCGAGCGAGGCGTGTGCCACGGTTCGAGCGCTCGGTCAACCGAGGCGGAGCTGCTGCGCGTCCGCGGCGGGCTCCACCAGGCGCAGGCGCTGCCGGAGACGACGACGTGATCCTCGTCGAGCGCACCCGAGCCGAGGGCGCGCCGCGGACACAACCATGCCCGGCGCGGGCGACGTCTTCTCCGAGGCCGCCCGTGATTCATCGAAGAGCTGCGAGGAAACCCGCCTACTCGCAGTCGAGCGAGTGGTCCTTGATCTTGCACTTCATGTCAGCGGCGAGCTTGGCCGACCCCGCGCCCTTGACCACGAGCTTGCAGCCCTCGGACCCCGACAAGCTGGTGGTCGTGTTGCCGTCGATGCTCGAGTCGGTCGTCTCGCCGCCGCAGACGATCTTGTACTTGTAGCTCTGCTCGTCCCGGTTGGAGAGCTCGGGCGCGAACGCGTAGGCGGGCGCCGCGAGAAAGATGCTGCCGAGGACGATTCCGATGATTGTCTTCTTCATGTCTGCCTCCGAGTGGCCGATGCCTGCCGTGCGCGCGCATCCTCGCACGTCGGCGTCGTCGAGGCAACCCGCGGTCCCTCCGCGTGAGGGCCGCCCAGCTCGCGGTGCGGGACGGGTCGTGCCCGCGGCGCCCGAGTCAACGCCTGCGTTTCTTGGCTCGAGGCACGGGACCCAGGAGGTGACGAACCTCGTCAGCGAGCCTGCCCTCGGGATTCAGCCGCTTGGCCAGGGCGAGCGCGTCGTCCGCCTCGGCGAGCCGGCCGAGCCCGATGAGCGCCCGCGCCTTCAGGCAGATCGCCCGATAGAACTTCCGGTCGTACCCGAACGCGACCTCGAAACAGATCAGAGCCTTGAGATGCTCGCCCGCCTCCAGGAGGCACTCGCCTTCACGAGCGACCGTCCCGGTGTACGGCTTGAGCACCTGCGAGCGACGGAACAGCTCGGCGGCCTCGAACCAGGCGCTGGACTGCATCACCTTGAACCCAGCCTGGAAGAGGTCGTAGCACTCGCCGTCCGTCTTCTTGGGCTCGCCCTTGAGCATGGCGCCCGAGTCTACCTGGGCGTCCGGCACGGTCAAGCGCGTCCCGTCGCGTGGGGCCCGATATGGCTCGGCGTCGACTGGGTATCCACACGTCCTAGCGCGGGTTGATGCCCGCAACCCAAGTCGTAGGATGGGTGAAGTGAAACGGAACCCATCGACGGGCGTCACGCCGATGGGTTCCGCTGCGCTCCACCCATCCTACTGTTGGCGCGATGGGTTGAGAATCTTGCCGCGCCGACAGCAGCCAGCGACACGCCCGATCAGGGCCGGCCCGCCGGGCACCACGGCAACGTTCAGGAGCAACGAGGTCAAGGCCGACGAGTCCAGATTCTGCCGCTGGAGGACCGGCTCCGCTGCCGCCAACATCGCGCGGCCCGGCAGCCGGCTGATGAGCTTGACGAGCCGCCTGTCCCCGTCCAACGTTTGCCTCTCCTCACCCGCCGCGATGATTCCCTGGAGCCTCGGGAGCAGTTTGGCCGCTTCCGTCTCGGACAGCCCCTCGGTCGGATCGAAGGCGAAGTGGGTCTGCCACCAGGGCAAATCCGCAACCTTCGCCAGAGACTTGCGGGCTTGGGCCGCCGGGTAATCCTCTCCCGAAGCGGCGATTCCCGCGAGCAACTCCCGCTCCGCGGGCCGCATGGGATCGAGCCAACCGACGATGGCGTCCTGGTCGGACCCGTTCGAGCCCGCGAGGAAGTACACGGCCTCGCGCTGGTCCGTGGTCCGCGCGAGGTCCAGGGCCGCCAGGATGATGGCCGCCCGCGCGTCTCGATCGTCGAAGGTGTCCATCGAGTCGAGGTACATGAGCACCGCGTCGAGACGAGAACCGTCCCGCGCCGCCGCCGCCGCGCAGGCCCAGGCCGCCGCCAGCATCGTCCGGCCCATCCAGAAGACCCTCGACCGCCTCACGAGGTGGGGCGCCATCTCATCGCCCCAGAGCTGGTCGAGCTCGGCTTCCAGATCCTCCAACAAGTCGTCCGAGAAGAGCCTTTGCGCCTTGCTCCGCGAGCGCCGGTTCGCTGCCATCGCGCGTCTCCTCGTCCTTGCGGAACGCTTCCGCGAGCGCGGCATCGAGTTGAGAGATCAGTACCGGCGTGGCCCGGAGGGCTTCGGGCAGGTCGGTGACGTTCTCGGCGGGGAGGACGATGCGGCTCATCCCGGCGCGCTCGGCGGCGAGGGACTTCGCGCGCACGCCGCCCACCGCCAGGACCCGGCCGGACAGCGTCATCTCGCCGGTGAAAGCGACATCGGCCCGGGCCGCCTGGCCCTTGAGAGCGCTCGTCATCGCCACGGCCAGCGCCACCCCCGCGCTGGGACCGTCCTTGGGCGTCGCCCCGTCCGGCAGGTGCACGTGCAGGTCCGCCTGGAACGCCGCCTCCTCGATGCCGTACGCCTCCCGCGCGAAGTGCAGATGCGACAAGACCGCCCGCGCGCTCTCTTTGAGGACCTCCCCGAGCCGCCCGGTGAGCTGCAGCTTCCCTCGCCCCGGCAGCCGCACCACCTCGATCGGCAAGAGCGCCCCACCCTCGCCGCTGACCGACAAGCCATACGCGGTTCCCGGCGGCAGCACCGGCTCCCGCTCGCGCCGGGGAGCCCGCCCGCGACCGAGCACCTTCGTCACCTCGTCCGGGGTGATCGGTCCCGAAGGGTCGATGCCGTCCTTCACCTTGGCGAGCGCCCGGGCGCGGAGAATGGAAGCGAGCCGCTGCTTGAGCTGCCGGAGACCCGCCTCGTGCGTGTGCCCCTCGATGATGCCGATCAGCACCTCGTCCGCGGCATCGACCTCGGCGCCGAGCGCCAGCTCCCGGAGGATGCGCGGCATGAGGTGGGTGTGGACCAGACCGACCTTCTCCTCCAGCGAGTAGCCGTCGAGCTCCACCTCTTCCAGCCGATCCCGCAGCGTCGGGTTGATGCGGGTGGCGTCGTTCGCCGTGCAGATGAAGAGGATGTTGGAAAGATCGTAGGGCGTGCCCAGGAAGTTGTCGGAGAAGTGCTCGTGCTGCTCGGGGTCGAGAATCTCCAAGAGCGCGCCGGTGGGGCTGCGAGAGGTGTCGGTGCCGAGCTTGTCGATTTCGTCGAGGAGCAGGAGGGCGCTCTGGCTGCCGACGTTGGCGATGGCCTGGATGATCCGACCGGCGCTGGCGGCGATGAAGCTCGGCCGAAAGCCCCGCAGCTCGCATTCGTCGTGGACGCCGCCCAGCGAGACCCGCGCGAACGGCCGCCCCAACGCCTCCGAGATCGCCCGGGCGATGGTGGTCTTGCCCGTCCCCGGCGGCCCGACCAGGCTCAGGATGGTCGATTGCGACGACCCGCCCAGCGCGCGCACCGCCAGGTACTCCAGCACCCGGCGTTTGACCTTCTCCATCCCCGCGTGGTCGCGGTCGAGGACCTTCTGCACCTTCGCCAGATCGGGCGGCGGAAGCTCGTCCGGATGCCACGGGAGCCGCGCCATCAGGTCGAGGTGCGCGAGGTAGGTCGTCATCTCGCTGTTCTTCGAGTCCATTCCGCGCAACAGGCGCATCTCGCGCTTCGCCATGTCGCGCGCTTCCCGCGGCATTCCCGCCTGCCTGAGGCGCTTCTCCAGCTTCCCGAGGTCGTCCAGGTCGGCGCTGTTCGTCGGGTCCTCGAGGTCGAGCCGCTTCTGCACCTCGACCACCCGGCTCCAGAGACGCCGCCGCTGGGCCGGCGACGGCGCCTCGGTCAAGGCCCGCGCCACCTCCTCCAGCCTCGCCTCGGCTTGAAACGCCGGAATCCGCCCGCGCACGAGCCCCGCCGCGTCGGTCAGAGCCTTTTCGATCGGCGCGCGCATCAGCCGCGGCAGCTCTCCGGCCGGCGTCGCCGCCCGCAGGAGCGCCGCCGCCGCATCGTTCAACCGCGTCGGACCCCCTTCCGGCGTGCCTCCGGCGGCCAACGCATCGGCCAGAGCCTTCAAGCCCTGGGCGATGGGCACCGTCTTGGCGGGCACCGGATACTCCGCCGGCTCGCAGGACGCCTCGTAGGGCGGCTCGGACCGCGACGCCTTCGCGATGCGCACCCGGCCGACGCCGCGCACCACGAGCGTCTCGCCCTCGGCGCGCAGGACCTCCGCTTCCGTCGCGTGCCGCCCGGCGACCAGCGTCGGCAGCTCGTGCGGCGCGGTCACCGTGACGAAGACCACCTTCGAGCCCACCGCCGCGTTCAACGCCTTCAGGCTGAGCGCATCGAGCGAAGGAGACCCGACCGGCCGCTCCTCGCCGGGAAGCAGCACATCCTCCAGGAGCCCGAACAACTGCGGCATCGCGTCGGCCCCCACGCTCCTCGCGTCGAAAATGGTTCGCCGCCGACCTTCTGCTCCCCTTTCGCGCGAAGGTCAATGGCCTCGGAGCGTTGGCGCGGCGCGGCGGACACCTCGCACGGCGGCCGGGTGACGCTCGCGGAGGCCTACGATTGCGCGTGCGGCCGCACGATCGACTCGGCGGCGGCGGCGGCGCGGGCGGGCTCGCAGGCGCCGGAGCTCGACATGGACCTGCGGGCGCGGAGAGTGCCGGAGGCGGCACTCGCGGAGCGGCTGTCGGACGCGACGTTCGGCCGGGTGCGTTGGCTCGTCGAGGCACGCGCGGCGTATCGCTGGGGCGGCAACGCGCTGAAGACGTTCGAAATTCGAGAACGGGCCGACCGGGCCCGCCCGCGCGGGAGGCCGGATCCCGCTGCGACCGGCGCATGAGGTCGGCCTGGACGAAACCCCGGTGTCGTCGAAGCTCCGGAAAGCGGCGATGGCGTGACGGTCATCGCCCTGTGGGCGAGGCGAGGCGCGACGCGAGCAAGGTCGAAACGCCCGACCACGAGCTTCCAGGTCGAAGCGCTTCGGGTCGAAGGCTCGTTTCCCAGTCTTCAGGTCGAAGCGCTTCGGGTCAAACGTTGGGTACCCAAACTTTGGGTCGAAGCGCTTCGGGTCAAACGTTGGGTACCCAAACTTTAGGTCGAATCGCTTCGGGTCAAACGTTGGGTACCCAAACTTTAGGTCGAATCGCTTCGGGTCAAACGTTGGGTACCCAAACTTTGGGTCGAAGCGCTTCGGGTCGAAGGCTCGTTTTCGAGCTCCGGGCCGGTTCGCCAACGGCTACGGCTTGCCGCCGGGCGCCGGGGGCGGCGCTCCGAGGGGCGTTCCGGGAGTCGCGGCGCTGGCCGGCTGCGGCGCGGGCGTCTGGGCGGTCGCGGGCGGCGTCTCGGCCGGCGCTCACCATCTTTTTCACGCTGTGCGTTCACCCTCAAAGGCTGGTACGAGCCACGAGCGAAGCTCGTCGACGAATTCCCGCAGGCCGACATCCGGGCCGATTTCGTCGAGCGCGATTTCCTGCAAGCAGCCATCTTCTCGCGTCGAATCGTTCGCCAGCGTCTTCACCACGCGCTTGATATCGCGTTCATCATGGCGACCACGCAGACGGTTCGGCTCGCGCGTCGGGTCGAACGTGAGCTGCCGTCGCAGATCAGCGAGCCTGCGTCGTTCATCGTCGGTCTTGGGACTAAAGCCGGCCAAGATCCACGCTTCTCGTTTGGGATCCGCAAGGCCGACGACGACCGCGAACGGCGGCGGGTTCGGCAGGGATGCCCGGCCCTGTTCGAGCCCCCGGCGTCGCTCGTTCTGCTGGCTGTCGGCATCGCGTAGCAGGATGACGGCTGCCGGCGACTCCGAAAGGCCCGCGATGGCGAGGAGCGCAAAGCGAGCTGCCCAGGCGTCGGGGGCGCCCGACTCGCCCGCGAACTTGCCAAAGATTCCCTTCGGCTCGCGCGGCGCGGTCCGTCGCACGTCCTCACGCAGGCTCTTCCAGACGAGATACGGTCGCGACTCATCGAGCCCAGTCCAGTCACGAAAGTCGTCGAGGTTCTGGTCTCGCAGCCACTCGACGCCATTCATCAGGACGCGGTCCGCGAGAATCCGCGCCGCGCGAAAATCGGGCTCGTCTTCGCATACGACGACGATGCGGTTCATTTCTTGGAGGCCTCGCGCTTCGCCAGCCACGCCTCGCCGACCGTGCTCCAGAACTCGCCCGGACGCATCAGCTCCCGCCATCGTTCGTATTCGGGATGGTCGACGAGCTTTCCCGCGACCGCGTCGCCGCCGGGGGTCAGCATCGTCTGGCACACCTCGTCGTAGCTCAAGGAGTCGAGGATGAAGGGCGAGTGGCTCGTCGCGACAATCTGGAGATCGGGGAAGCGTTCGAGGAGCTTGCGTAGCACGCCGATGAGCTTCTCTTGAGCAGCCGGGTGAAGGCCCAGCTCGATGTCGTCGAGCAACAGAAGCGTCGGCCGCGGCGGACGCAGGAGCGTCGTCAACAGCGCGAGCACCAGGATGGTGCCGTCACCCGCTTCGTCCGCGCGAAGCCCATTGGCTCCGGTCGTGTCAAAGAAGATCACATCAGCCGCGACTCGAGTCTCGCCGGGGATGGATCGAAGGGAAGCGATTTGAGCAGGTGAAAGCCGTGAGACTACGTCGGCTAGCTCAGCCGGTGTGAGCTTTGCCACGGCGTCGAGAATGGGATTCCCCCCGCCTGGGGAGGCTTCAGGCACGGTTACCGCAACCCGATCGAACCGGATCCGGTCGACGTGAGTCACGATGTCGCGGAGAGCGGACGTGATATCGTTGAAGGCATCGGGATCGAACCCGTGCAAGCTCGCCAGCACCGACGCTAGCCCGGCTCCGTTCGTGTCGATCGACGTGCCACGATCGCGAAGGTAGGACGGCGTGGCCGCGGCCCTCGGATCAAGCTGTAGCAGGGCGCTGCGCGCAAATTCGCCGAGCGCCGGTGGCGGCTCGTCCACATTGACCAAGTCCTCCTCGGAGGTGCTTGCGGACTTGTCCGATTCGTTCGGCTGGCAGCGAAGGCTCGCGGTCGTGTCCCAAGTGCCCTCCTTGTCCGGGGCGCCGACAATCTTCAGCCAAGTCGCCGACGTCTTGTCCTGCAAGATCTCCGCACCAACCTCGAATCGGGCAGCGCCCTTGCGTGCGAATGTTTCAGGCGGCAAGTCCGGACGTGGAAAGGCAGTGCGCGAGTTCCTCCCGCGCCCTTTTGCGGCAGCGACCTTGGAGAGCCTGTCCAGCGCCTGGAGAATCGTCGTCTTCCCCGAGCCGTTCGGACCGACCAGGACCGTGAACCGCCCCAGCGGCAGGTCGAGGTGCGCGAAGCCCTTGAAATTCTCGACCCTCAGTCGCGTGATCATGGTCGTCCCTAGGCCCCGGCGAACAGGCGAACGAAATATCGCACCCCGGCGGTCAGCCGGCAAGAAAACTGGCCGCGGGGAGAGGCATGCGGATTCCGACGTCTCCCGAGGCCGAGAAGCTAGGCAGGCTTCCGGCCTTGGGTCAAGGAGGCGCACTTCGGTCGACGCTCGAGTGGATTGCCAGCTCAGATCGGCCCGCGGTGCAATGCGGGCCCGAGTGCCGCACAACCGATGCTGCGGTCGCAACGGCGACTCGGCCGCCAAGGTCGCGTCTTGCGATTGCCTGGCGCTCGTTTTCGAGCCTGCGGGCCGGTTCGCCTACGGCTGCGGCTTGCCGCCGGGCGCCGGGGGCGGCGCTCCGGGGGGCGTTCCGGGAGTCGCGGCGCTGGCCGGCTGCGGCGCGGGCGTCTGGGCGGTCGCGGGCGGCGTTTCGGGCGGAGGGGGAGGCGGAGGCGAGATGGCCTTGTGCGGCGCGGGCGGCTCGTAGTCGGTCAGCGGCTTGAGCAGGGCCGCCTGGAGCTCGGTCGCGACGCCGGTCTCGTCGAGGGCGGCGTTGGCGGCGAGCTGCACGACGTAGACGCGCAGCGCCTTGCGCACGTCGTCGAGCGGCTTCGCGACCTGCGGCGGCACCGGTCCGTCCGGCAAGGGCAACGTGATGCCCTGCGCGACACCGGTCGCCGCGTGCGCCTTCGTCAGCGGCGGGATCAGATCCGCCGCGCCGACCAGGGCGAGCTCGGTGGGCATCGGCGGGGTGCCGAGCTGGTGGAGGCGCCGCTCGGTCTCGGCCCAGCGCCGGTCGACGGGCAGGCGCAGGAAGCGCAGCCCGTCCGGGAAGAGCGCCGCATGGAGCTTGGCCGCGGCGGCGATCTTGGCCGCGAGCTCCAGCGTCGGATGAACGCGCCGGATGCCCGCCAGCACCGACTCGATCGCCGACCAGAGCGACGCCTCCTGCCGGTCGGGAGGCACCTCGGTGGGCGGCGCCTCGCCGCTGGGCGCGAGCGCCTTCAAGGCACTACCCAGGTTGGCGACGGTCGCGGTCAGCGTCCGGCCCGCGCTCGCCACGTTCGCGGGCAGCTTCTTCTTCGCGTCGAAGAGCGTGACGAGACGGGTCCCCATCGTGGAGGCGGTCGCGGCGTCGAGCCGAGGCAGGTCGACCATCGACTGTGCGTCATAAACGTGGGCCATGATTGAGTCTCCCTCAGGTCCGGCGGGAACGGGAAGCCGCTCGCGTGCGCCGGACGTGCGGCCATCGTAGACACGTTTCGAGACGGCCGTCAAGCGCGTGCGCAACGGCTCGAGAAGCAGGCGCGCTCGCGACCCGGCGGATGGCGAGCCGCCGAGCACGACCGGTGGCGGGGCGTCCGGGTCCGCCGCTCGGATGTCGCCTTCGTTTCGGCGGCGGGTTCTTCTCCCGTGGCCCGGGCGTCCTCGCGGCGTCTCGCCCGTGGAGGCCTGGCCGACCGATTCGCCAGGAGGTCGCGCTGGTCTCCCACAGGCGGGGATGCCTGTGCCGCGAGAGAATGGGAGCCGCGTCCGAGCCCTCGGCACCGCCCCAGGAGAGCGGCAGCGGTGCTTGGCAGGGAGCTGCGCGTCCGCGCCGAGGGACCGTCGGGCTTCAGGAAGAGCAGCAGCGCCGGCGAGTCGCCGTGGACCCGCGGGCCTTGACCGCGCGAGCGAACGCGGTCCCGAGGTAGCCGATGAGCCCCACCGCTCCTGCCCTCCGCCCGGGAGCCAGGTGCGCCGTCGTGAGGTCGAGTCTCGTCTCCCCGCGCTGCCACCAGCGCCGGGATCGGCTCGGCCGCGCGGTCGATAGTCATCCCCGGCGTTCTCGTCGTCGATGGCCACCCGTTGCTCGAGACCGCGAGCTCGAGTAGGCTCTCCCCGCAAGGGTGGGAGCAGGTGGCGATGAGTCACGAGATGACGCCTGGCATCCACGAGGAGTACCCGCTCGAACCGCTCGGGTTCGTGCTCAGCGTGCGAGCGCGGGGGATCATTCGGCGGCACGGGCTCAAGACGATTGGTGAGCTCACCGCCTGGCTCGACCACGTCGACGTCGTCGCCGAGCCGAACTACGGACGGGGAACGCACGCGCACCTCCTGTCGATACTCCAGCGGGTCCGGACGGAGGGACCCAACCGCGTGCTCTTCGGTCGGGACGCGGAGCCGAGCACCGCCAGCGAGCTCGTCGAGTCCTTGACCGTGAATCTGCCCGACGCCTGGGCCCTCGCCCTCGTCTTGTATCGCGACGGGCGCAAGCTCCGGGAGATCGCCCGGATTTGGGATCCTCCCGTGACCCGGCAGCGAATCGACCAGACGCTTCGCACCACGATCGCTCTCGCGCGGCAGTCGGCATTCGGACCGGTGGCGCGCCGTATTTTGGCGCCCGCTCAGCGTCTTCTCGACGCCGGTGGCGGCATCGCGCTTTTCGATTCCTGCCGGCGCCTGGCGGGCGCGTCCGTGCGTCGCGAGTTCCTGGTGTGCGCCCAGCTCGCCGGCGTCGACTGGCGCTATCCGCGGCTACCCGGGCCTGGGAAGAGACGACCGAACCTCGTGCTGGCGTGCCCCACCCTGAAGCTCATGCAGTGGAGGGGCAAGCTGGCGAAGGTGATTCGGGCGGCGCTCCGGAATAGCCGTGAAGTCGAGTCCGTGCGCGCCGCGCTGAAACTCCAGGGGATCGCTTTCGCCGACCCCGTCGAGGAAGCGCGATTCCTGAAGCTCCTGTTCGGGGTCGAGGCGAAGAAAGGGGTCTACTCGAAGCCGCCTCTCACGCGGGGAGAGCGGTACTACCAAGTCATCAGGGACGCGGAGGGGCCGCTCACGCTCAATGAAATCGTCGAGATCCTGGTCGCGGCGGGAATCGATAGTCCGCCTCGCCGTGCCGGGGTCCACCGGATTCTCACGCGACATGCGAAGGTGTTTCGCGCGGGAACGCATACTTGGGTGCACGAGCGCAACCTCGCCGTGTCCCTGGAGGAGCTCGCGCGCGTGCGCGACCTCTGCCTCGCCGGCGTTCCGGGGAACGGCCGCCTGGTGAGCGTGGGCGACCTGGTGCGCCGCGTGCCGAACTTTCCCGCCGGGCTCTCGGAGTTTACCGTGCGCGACGCGATGGTCTTGAGCGGGCAAGTCGTGGCGCCGAACAAGTCGCTGAAGGTGCGACGCAAGAGAAGCTCTGCGCTGGAATGACCTCCTCATCGAAGGAGCCGAGTCGAAGGCCCTGTCTCAGTTCGAGGCGCAGACGTTGGCCTCGTCAGCGACGCGCAAGCTCACTCCGACCGCCAGCGTTCTCCGAAGATCATGTCGGCGAGGCGGGCGCACTCGCGGCCGTCGGCGTCGTCGAGCGCCATCCGCAACGGGCTCAGCGTCAGCCCCGGGCCTTGCGGCGTCGCGGTCCAGCGCTGGCGGATCGGAATCGCCTGTGCGCCGGTCACGAAGCACCGGGAGGCGCCGTCGAGAGTGCCTTTGACGAGGGTCAGGCGCGCGAGGGCGCCCCTGCCCCACCCGCTCGGCGACGCCAGAGCCGGCCTCGTCGAGGTCCGCGGGATGCCCCGACTTGGCCGCCCAAATCAGCTTGTCGACGAGCGACATGTTCTCGATGCGTCCGTCCGTCCGACGCGGCCGCCGCCACACCCCGGACCTGGAAACGACATCGGTCGCCGCGAGCAGCGCCCGCACCAGCAGCGACGTTCGCACCTCGGAACGCGGATCGCGCGGCCCGGGCGAGGCGATCGGCTGCCGCGGGGTCTTGTCGGATGCGTCCATGCCCACCTCGATGCAGGCTCGACCGCCGCGAACCTCGCATGGCACGCACCGCGCGTCAAGAGATCGCCGAGGCGATGGCGAGACCTCTATCCGCCGCCTATGGTCGGACGCACGGGTGCGTGCCAACGGAACGCTCCGGTCTCACCGCGTGCTCGACTCGGATGGCCGCTCTGGCTCTGAGTAGCGTCCGACGCACCGCGTTGGCGTCGCTCGGCCTCAATGCCTTTCCAGAGGCCCTGATTCGGCCGTCAGCGCGGTGGCACGGCTCGTGCTCAAGCGCGTGATGGGGTAAGTCGGGTGCCGTTTTCCTGTCGAGGAGCCGCGGTGGATTTCGCAAGGGAGTTGGGCCGCAAGCCAGTAGGATGGACAGTCCCGACGAGCGCGGTTCTTCGCGCTCGACGGGCTGTCCGTCCGAGAGCGAGCGTTCTCGCCGTTCCGTCGACCAACATTCGCTCTGGAAGGACGGGCAGCCGGGAATCGCGTTGCGATTCCGCGGGCTGCCCATCCTACTGCCTGTCGCTTCACCGCTGATCCATCGAGGCGAAAACCACACCGGGTGAGTTCACCTCGAGGAGCCAAACATGAGAACCCGCGTTGTCGGAACCGCTCTGGCACTGCTTCTCGCCGCGTGTAGCCCGACGTTGCCGATGGCCATCACCGTGCCCTCGCGCGGCGCCGCGCCGCTCGCCAACCGCGCGACCGTGGTGACCGCCGGCGTCGGCGGGGGCGGCGAGGGTCTCGTCTTCGGATCCGGGGGCGTCGGCGGCACGGTGGAGGTCGAGCATCAGTTCCACGACGGGGCGCTCGGAGCGCAGGTCGCCGGCGGCGGCAAGGACCCCTCCGACGGCCACGAATCGTACTGGCCGAACTGGCTCGTGGCGGCGCGGCTGACTGGACAGATGAACCTCGGCGTCCCGTGGGCGGCTCTGCGTCTGGGCCTCGGCGGCGGCATGATGGACCGCGGCGTGCGCTACGGGACCGGCGACGCGACCTTGCTCGTCTCGCATCGCTTCCGCTGGATCCCGTCGTACCGCTCGACCTGGCTCGAGCCGTTCGTCGGTGTGACGGCCGCGTCGACCAAGATGCTCGCGACGAGCCTCCGCCTCGACACCGCTGGCGATCGCCTGACGCCGGGCGAGTGGGCAGTCTTCGCGGGCCCATGTTTCGGCCTGCGTGGCGGTGCCGACCGCGTCTGGGGCTCGCTCGCGATGAGCTGGGACATCCCCGTTGCTGGCCCCGGCCCGGATGACGTTGGCCTCGTCACCCTCGCCCGCATCGGCTTCGCGCTGTAGCTCTCGCCGTCGCGCGCTCATCGCCGTCCGCGGTACTGGACTCGGGTCCCGTGCCGGGCCGGCTCGATTTCGAACTTGTGTCCGGCCGACGTGAAGACTTCCCGATGCGGGAAGCCTTCGACACGCGAGAACGCCGCGGGGCCGATGGCGAGCAGCTCCGCATCGGACTTCGGGAAGACGGCCGTCTCGCGCAAGCGTGCCTCGACGCGCGCCGTCAGGTCCGCCGTCTCGGCCCCCGCAGTGGTCTCGAAAGCCGCCAGCGCTTCGCGGCGGGCACGTTTGAGGGCGCTCGGATTGGCAAAGAGACCGGGCTCGGCGTGGACCTCGGCATCGCCGAACAGCCGCGACGCGAGGTCTCGGGGCAAGCCTCCATTGCGCGCGGGCTCGGTCCGAAGCGGCAGGTCGAACGCATGTTCGAGGCGACCGTGCCGCAACAGGCCGCCAAGGTGCCCAGCCGCGAGATCGATAGACACAAAGCGCGGCCGCGCCGGCTCGCCGCGCAGAACGTCCTGCGGCATCCGCCGGTCCGCGCGTTCGTAGGACAGCCGCACCGCATCGGACGAGTGAATCGCCACCGCGACGACGCGACCGCGTTCGCGAATCGGCACCTGGGCCACGGCTCCCGCGGGAATGCGGAACGTGTCGCGCCCGCGTTCGTCGAGGAGCCGCTCGACCGGCATCGGGCGCGAGTCGACGCCGTCATGCGCCTTTGGATCCGACACGCCGACGAGGAGCCCGTCGTGCAGGCTCAGCTCGACCGGCGTCCGGAATCGGAGCGCGTGCCCGCCGCGAATCGAGACCACTGAGAACTCTGGGACGTTCAAGCCGCGATGTCCCGAAGCATCGGGCGCGACGAGATCGGTGTAACCGCGATTCCCATCCAACCACGCGCTCGTCGGCGGCCGGCGGAAGAGCACCGATGCCTCGGCCTCGAACTGGCGCGCCTCGTCAGCGGTCAGACCCGGCGGATCGCGGTCGAGCGCGCGCCGGAGCCAACGCACGACGCAGCCGACCCAGGCGGGCGACTTCAGCCGGCCTTCGATCTTCAGCGAGGCGACGCCTGCTTCGACCAGCTCGGGAATCCGCGCGGTCAAATCGAGGTCGCGCATGCTGAAGACATAGCCGAGCGGCTTCCCGGTGGCGTCGAAGTAAGGCAGTCGGCAAGGCTGCGAGCAGGCGCCGTAGTTGCCGGAGCGGCCGCCCACCGCCTCGCCCAGAAGGCACTGGCCCGAGACCGCGAAGCACAGCGCGCCATAGACGAACGTCTCGACCTCGACTTCTGGCACCGCGCCGCGAATGCGCTGGACGTCGGCCAAGGACGATTCACGGGCGAGGATGACGCGGTCGCAGCCGTTTTCGCGGGCGCGCCTGGCGCTCGCGGGCGTCTGGACGCCGGCCTGGGTGCTCGCATGGATAGCCAGACCGGGACAGAGCTCGCGGGCGGCGCGCATCAGCGCGGCGTCGCGCACGATGACCGCGTCGGCCCCGGCGGCCCAGGCCTCGGCCAGAGTCGATGCCGCGTCGGACACGGTCGCGGGCTGGAGCGGCACGTTCAACGCGACGTGGACGCGCACGCCTGCGGCATGACAGAAGCCGACGACGCCGGGAAGCTGCGCCGCCGTGAGGTTTCGCGCGCGCACGCGGGCGTTGAGCGAGCCGACCCCGAGGTAGACGGCGTCCGCGCCGTGCTGCACCGCCGCTTCGATGGCCTCGATGCTCCCGCCGGGGGCCAAGAGCTCGGGACGGTTCGCGCGCCGCACGCTCATCGGGCGCCACTCTAATCGGTGCGAGGCCGAGCCGCGAGCGTGATGCCTCGATCCGATTCACGGCGAACCGCGCTGGGAGCACCCGGCGGTGCTGAACCGGGGATGCCTTCGCCAAGACGCCAAACACTCTGAAACGACGGTCGGGCGAGTCATGCGGCGCGCGCTCACGCCCCGAGCCGCCGTAGCCGTGCCCCCCGGGATTGCCGACTCCAGGCTCCGTCGGCCCGGCCTCATGCCCTCTTGCGGCGTCATGCGCGACGTGGTATCGCGGCGCCGACGGAGGTGGTCGATGCCGGCTCGGCTGGCGTTCGCGACGGCGCTCATGCTCGTGTGGATGGCGCCCAGCGCGCGGGCGACGCAGAAGCTCATCGCGGTCTTGCCGCTCGACGTCACCAACACCAACGGGCACATGCGCAAGGCCGACCGCGCGTCGATCGAGGAGATGCTGCGGGACGCGGCGACGAATCAGCTCGCCGGGGCCGGCTGGACCGTGATGACCAGCGCCACCACGCTCCAGTTGCTCGAGGACAACGGCATCGACCCGACCAAGTGCTCCGACAGCTCCTGCCAGCTCCAGACCGCGCGGCAGATCGAGGCGGACAAGTTCTTCACCGGCGCGGTGGAGTGGGTCGACGGCGAGTACACCGCATCGATTCGGCTCATCGACACGAAGAGCGGGCGCATCCTGGCCGCGGCGCGGGTGCTCGGGCGGACGACGCTCGCGCTGGAAGACGCGTTCGAGAAGAAGGCTGCGAGCTTTTTCGCGCGCGCGGGGCTGACGGGCGGCCAGGCCGCATCTCCAGTTCCCGCTGCCCCGCCGCCGGCCGATCAGGCCATCGTGGCGACCGCGGACAACATCGACCTCGGCGCGATGAGCCAGGTCGTCGTCCAGTTCCAGAGCCAGCCGCCCGATGCCGTGGTGCTGCTCGATGGAAATGTCCTCTGCCAGGCGACGCCGTGCTCCAAGCTCGTCGCGGTCGGCGCGCACCGGGTTTCGATGCAGCGGGAGGGCTTCGAGCCGAACACCCAGCAGCTCGACGCCCAGGCCGGCGCCTCGCTGACCCTGACGCTCCAGCGCATCTCGGCGCGGCTGACCGTCGAGACCCAGCCGAGCGGCGTCGCGCTGAGCATCGACGGCAAGGCGATGGGGAAATCGCCGCTCTCACCAACCGATCTCGCGCCGGGAACGCATACCGTGCTGGTCGATGATCCTTGCTATCTCCAGAGCGGCGAGCGGCTGACGCTCAAGGAAGGAGAGGATCGCGACTTGCGGTTGACGGCGAAGCCCAGGCTCGCGGGGCTCGAGCTGACGGTCGTCGATGATCGGGGCAACGCGCTCCAGGGAACGGCGCTCGCCGATGGCCAGGCGCTGGGAAGCGTGCCGGGGGCGTTCAAGCTCCCGGTGTGCACGACCGCAGTGCAGGTGCAGTCCGCCGGCCAGACGCAGACGGTCGAGCTGAGCCTGCAGGAAGGCCGCGTCCTCGAAAAGCAGGTGACGTTCGCGCGGCCGAGCCCGCCGCCGGCGCTGGCGGGCCGGACGTTTCGCGCGCTCGGTCGCGAGTGGACGATGCAGCCCAAGCGGATGAGCTGGGGCGAGGCGGTCGGATACTGCGCGCAGCTCAGGCTCGGCGGCGGCGGCTGGCGCCTGCCGCGAAAGCGCGAGCTCGTGCTCCTGCGGGCAGCGATGGTCACTTCCAGCGTGATGTCGACCTACCCGGGGATGAGCCGGTGGTACTGGTCGGCGACGCGGATCGGCCTCCTCAAGGCTTGGAGCGTCAACTTCGCCAGCGGATACCCCATGGCGGCTCAGATCGGCGCTTTGCGCATGGTGCGCTGCGTGCGCCCCGGAGCACCTGCGCCAGCGACTTCGGGATCCGCCGAGCCGCCGCCGCCACCATCGCCCCCGCCAGCGCCCGCGCCAGCCTCAGGTCGCCCGCCGGCGCCGTTCACCCAGGTCGCGCCCGCCCACCACGACAACACAAAGCTGTGGAGATACCTCGGGTTCGGCGTCGGAACCGCCACCATCCTCGGGGGCGCGTTGCTCATCGAGCAAGGCAACAGTAGCGACGCCTCGCTCGGCACGACGTCGATTTCCCCCACTGCGACCTTCGGCTATTCGCTCCTCGCAACTGGCATCGTCATCGACGTCGTCACCTGGGCGCTGACCTCGAGGACCACTCTGGTCTCGCCTCTGTAGAGGGTGCGACCACGAGTGGGCGTGCGCGTGGAGCTGCTTGTCCGAATTATGCCTATCCGGTTGACACACTTGGAGCCGGACACGTGAGTGTCCGGGTACATGCACGGCCTGGAATGCTATCGGTCGTGCCGGGCCGCAGGCCCGGCGCCCGGCCAGCGACGTGGCACCATTGAGGATCAATCGATCGCGTCGCCTGCACCCGGACACTGACGTGTCCGGCTCCAACGTCGGGCGAGTGTGTCAACCGGATAGGCATGGTCCGAATCACGCCAGTGCGTCCACTTGGAGCGGCGCCCGATGGCCGCCGCTCCGATTCTGCTGGCGTCGACCGGATAGGCACCCCGCGCGGATTCTGTCTGGGACCCGGCCGACGGAATTTGCGTGGCCCTCGGAGGCGCAAGGTCGATTCTTGCGTTGCATGGCCGCCAGGACAGGTTGCCTGGGACGCGACTCCCGCGAGGTCGCTCAAGCGCGGGAAATCGCTCAGCTTTCTGAACGTGTCCCCGGCCGGAACTCCGACCCGAGCGGACCGCTCGTCCGCGCAGGTTTTGCGGAAGCCGCCTCGAACCCGCGTGTCGCCCAAGAGGCGCCACGCCGCGCGGCCTCATTCGCAACGTGATTCCCCGTTGCCGCCGCAAGGTTTGCGCTCCAGCCGGGCACGGGGAATGCACGACGGAGCGCGTTCCGCAAGAGCGGAGCGTCGGAGGACATCATGGCGAAACGGAAGCATGGGTGGACGTGGGTAGCGGTGGCGGTGCTGATCGGAGGCATCGCGTGCAAGGGACCGGCGGGCGACAAGGGTCCCGCGGGGCCGGCCGGACCGACCGGAGACACGGGAGCGCCTGGCGCACAGGGCTCGCAGGGCCCGCAAGGCCCGAAGGGCGATCCCGGCGCTCAAGGTCAAGCGGGAACGCCGGCGGTCGACACGGGCACCCTCGCGGGAACGGTCAAGGATGCCTCGGGCATCGCGCTCGAGGGCGTCGCCATCACCACCAACCCGGCGAGCCAGAGCGCCCAGACGGACGCGACCGGCACTTTCACGCTGGCCTCGATTCCCATCGGCGCCTACCAAGTCCTCGCCTCGAAGACCGGATACCAGGACGGTACCCTCGCCGGCGTGGGCGTGGTGGCCGGAGCGACCGTCAACGTCAGCTTGAGCCTCGCCGCGGGCGCGAACACGCCGGGGACCCTCAGCGGCCACATCTCCGGGCCGGGCGATTCCACCAGCGCCGGGCCGATCGCGGGCGCCACCGTCTGCGTCGAGGGCGTGACGCCGGCCCAGTGCGCGACCGCCGGCATCGACGGCAGGTACGTGCTGTCCAACGTCGCGCCGGGGTTCGTCTTCGTCACCGCGACCGCCGATGGCTTCCTCGCCGGCGAGAACCGGCGCGCGGAGCACCTGGCCGCCGGCGGCAGCGCGACCGTCGACGTCTCGCTCTCCGGAGCTCCGCCCGCGGACGCGACGTTCGTCGGATCGACCACCTGCGTCGGCTGCCACACGAACAAGACGCCCGACATCGTCAACGGCTGGAATGCCTCGGCGCACGCGAGCTACACCGATCTCACGCTCGGGCACATGGACACGACCGGATGGCCCCCGGCGACAGGCACCTGCGAGTCGCCGAGCAAGACCGACACCGGCGTCTCCGTCGACCCCGGATCGCTCCCGCCGGGCGTTCCCGTCGCCGACACCGAGGTCTGGGTGTTGCAAAATCCAGCGACTGGCTGCGCGACCGGCGTCCCCCGGTTCGAGATGGCGTTCGGGACGACGACCGCGCCAGACCTGACGGGCGGCAACACGCTGATGCCGGTCGAGGGCACGGTGGGCGGCGGCAGCACGGGCGCGGGGGCATGTGGCAAGCCCGGGCTCATCCCGGCGACCGCGACCTGCACCAACGAGTGGTGGCAGCAGGAATACCTGCTCAAGATTCCGGACGCTCCGGTTGCTTGGGGTCTCACCAGCACGACGGGTAACGTGGACGACATGGTCACGCTTCCGGCGGCCTGGAACGGGCGGCAGCACGCCTGGGTCGGGGCTCCGGACTACTTCCCGGGCGTGGGAACGTTCTCGGCGGTCTGCACGGGTTGCCACACGGCCGGCGCGCAGCTCACCACCACGACCTCGAATAACGTGACGAGCGTGACGGGCTTCGGCGTTCAGTCGGAAGACAGTAACAAGACCGTCGACATCGGCTGCGAGAAGTGCCATGGCCCGGGCTCGGCCCACGCGGACTCGGGCGACGCCAAGCTCATCGTCAACCCGAAGTTCCTCCTCGCCGAGTCCGAGAACGAGACCTGCGGCCAGTGCCACACCAACGGCGGCTCGAGCGTCAGCCCCGTCGATTCCACCGGCGCGGGCGTGTTCGACTTCGCCTGGAACGACACCAAGCCCTACGGCGGCAACTTCGTGCCCGGCGTCGACAAGCTCTCGGACTTCATGCAGCTTCCGGCGTACGGCGATGCGAGCATCTACAGCGACGGGTTCACGACCACCGACCACACCCAGTTCCAGGACCTCCAGGGCAGCGCGCACGAGCTGAACAACTTCGAGAAGGTGACCTGCGACGACTGCCACGACCCGCACTCGCTCGACGGCGGGCCGAGCACGATCACCATGACTGGCGGGACCGACACCTACACGCTGACCGGCAACACGGCCGCCTTCCGCGACGACGTGATGTGCCTGTCGTGTCATGCGACGCACGGCGACTTCGCGAACGTCTCGCACGAGGACGTGGCGCTCTACCAGACCTCGATGCAAGGCAGCGCGCAGAAGAACGGCAACCCCATCGACGGCGACCAGACCAAGGCGGGGACCGACATCGCGGCGGCGGTCACGAGCCACATGATGAGCCGGGCGGGAATGCCGGCGTTCTTCGATCCGACCGGCGCGGCCACCGGCGAGCCCGTCGGTCGCTGCTCGACCTGCCACATGCCGATGACCTCGAACACGGGCACGTTCTACTCGGCGTCGGACGCGAGCGGCCGGCAGGCGAATCAGATCGGCGACGTGGCCTCGCACACCTTCGAAGTGGCGTGGCCGGACGTCAGCCTCGCGACCTACGCGGCCGCGCAGGCGGACGGGGCGTGGGACGAGGTGATGCCCAACTCCTGCGGCCAGTGCCATGCGAAGTACCGGTTCGGCGTCGGCAACTGATCGATCCAGTCGGACGACTCCATCGCCCCGAGCCGGCTTCGGGCGATGGAGCCTCCGAATCCAAACCCCTGACAACGGCGGCCGCTCACCGTGAGCTGGATATCCACGCCTCTTAGCGCGGGCTGACGCCCGCAACCCAAGCTCGACTTTGGAGACGATCGGAATCGTGGCACGGGCGTCCTCGCCCGTGAAAGCCCAGTCGAGCCCGCTGGCATGGCAGGTCCCCAAGCGCTCACGGGCGGGGACGCCCGT
>JAJYLH010000074.1 GCA_021787845.1 Myxococcales bacterium
CACCCTCGCGCTCGCCCTTCGAGGCCCGCGCATGCTTGCCGTGCTCCATTCATGCTCCGTGGGCGCGGGCACCTCAGGGTGAGCGGATCGGGGACCAAGACACCTGAGGTGTCTGGATACCCAGTGTTGGTTGAGCTCTTGACCTCCGCACGGCTGTTCAGTATTCTGTTCGCAGGTGCTGAACGGGCGTCTTTCCCAAGGAGGCAAGAGATGCAGGAAGAGCTCACCGAGCGGCAGCGCGAAATCCTGGTCTTCATCGAGAGGCACCAGCGCGAGAACGGGTACCCGCCGACCGTGCGGGAAATCGGCGAGGCCTTCCAAATCCGGTCGACCAACGGCGTCGCCGAGCACCTGAAGAGCTTGGAGAGGAAGGGCTACCTCGAGCGGGGCACCTCGAAGTCGCGGGCGCTCAAGCTCCTCAACCCGGTGGAGCCGGACCCGGCCTTCAACGACCCGCCGGCCCCGAACGTGACGAGCCTCGCCGCCCACCGGGCCAAGGTCCAGAAGAAAGCCCGCGCCGAGGTGGAGCCGGCGTTCGGCTCCGGCCGCTCGATAGCGGTGCCGCTCGTCGGCACCGTCGCTGCTGGCAAGCCGCTCTTCGCGCAGGAGAACATCGAGGACACGGTGCAGGTCGACAGCGTCCTCCTCGGCGGCCACACCAAGGTGTTCGCCCTGCGCGTCAAGGGCGACTCGATGGTCGGCGATGGCATCTTCGACGGCGACTACATCTTCGTGAAGAAGCAGCTCACCGCGAACGACGGCGAAATCGTGGTGGCGATGATCGAAGACGAGGCGACGGTCAAGCGCCTCTACCGCGAGAAGGACCGGGTGCGATTGCAGCCGTCGAACCCCCGGATGGAGCCGATCTACGTGCGCAAGAGCGACTTTCGCGAGACCCAGGTGCTCGGGGTGGTCATCGGCGTCTACCGCAAGATGACGTGACGGCGGTGAGCTCGTCCGCTCGTCTCGCACGGACCGCCGGGGAGACCATCCGCGCGGTCGGTGGAGCGAAGGCGGGAGCGCATCGTTCAAGGCGGCGGTGACGGGCTTGACGCTCCGGCTCTTCCCCTCCTTCGCGGCAACCGCGAGCGTCGCACCGACCTGCACGGCGCCCCTCGACGGCGTAGTCTGTGCCCCGTCGGGGTTCGAGCATCCGGTCCGGGGTTCTGGGATGGAAGCGGTCGGCGGCGCGCCAGAGCGGGTCTTGGTCGTCGAGGACGACCGGGTCGCGCGCCAGCTCGCGGTCGAGGTGATGCGCCTCGCCGGCTACGCCACCACCGAAGCCGAATGCTCAGAGGAAGCGCTCTCGCTCTTCGACCGCGGCGACAAGTTCGACCTCGTCCTGAGCGACGTCCGGATGGGCGAGATGGACGGGATGAGCCTCCTCGCCGAGCTGCAGGCGCGCGACCCCGACCTGCCGGTGATTCTCTTGACCGCCTTCGGCGACGTGGAAGGCGCCATCGCCGCGACCCAGGCGGGCGCGAACGACTACCTCGCGAAGCCGTTCAACCTGGAGGAGCTGCGCCAGAGCGTCTCTCGGGCCTTCGAGCGTCGCCGCCTGGCGCAACAGCGCAATCAGGCCGAGAGCGTTCCCGAACCGACGGCGAGCCCGGCCTCCGGCATCGTCGGGCGGTCGGCGGCGATGCTCAACGTCTACAAGATGGTGGGCCGCATCGCCCGCTCGAGCGCGCCGGTGCTCGTGCTGGGCGAGAGCGGTACCGGCAAGGAGCTCGTCGCGCGCGCGGTCCACGCGCACTCGGCGCGGGCGCGCGGGCCCTTCGTCGCGGTGAGCTGCGCCGCGATGACGGAAACGCTCTTGGAGAGCGAGCTGTTCGGCCACGAGCGGGGGGCCTTCACCGGCGCCGACCGGCAGCGGCGCGGCGTCTTCGAGCAGGCGACGGGCGGCACGCTCTTCCTCGACGAAATCGGCGAGGTCCCGCCGAAGATGCAGGCGCAGCTCCTGCGGGTGCTCCAGGAGAACGAGATTCGGCGCGTGGGGGGGACGGAACCGATCCAGGTGGACGTGCGGGTGGTGGCGGCGACGAACCGCGACCTCGACGAGGAGGTGCGGGCGGGGCGCTTCCGGGAGGACCTGCTCTTTCGTCTGCGGGTGGTGAGCCTTCGTCTCCCGCCGCTGCGCGAGCGGCCGGAGGACATCTCGCCACTGGTCGAGCATTTCATCGCGCAAGCGGCGAAGCGGGAAGGGCGCCCGCCTCCCTCGATCTCCGCGGAAGCGGTGGAGGTGCTCCGCCGGTCGCCCTGGCCGGGGAACGTTCGCGAGCTGCGCAACGCGGTGGAGCGAGCGCTCGCGGTGGCGAGCCCGGACTTCATCTTGGCGAGCGACCTGCCCGCCGAGATTTCCGGTGCGGCCGAACAGGCCGAGCCGCCGCCGCGAGAGTTCGGGCTGAACGCGATCATCGCCGACCGTCCGACCCTGGCCGTCCTGGAACGGCGGTACGTCGACCTGGTCCTCACCCTCACCCACGGGAACAAGAAACGCGCCGCCGAGATCCTCGGCATCGACCGGCGCACGCTGTACCGCACCCTCGACCGCGACCGCGCGAGCGACGGCGAGCCCGGCGACAACGACGGCGCCTGAAGGTCGGGCCTCGGTCCGCTCCGCCCCGGCTTTCGGCCAGCGAACACCACCTCGACGCCCGGGCGCCCGAAGCGCGCGTTCCGGTTGCGCCGGGCCCGACCGGTGGCTAAATCGCGCGCCTTTTCCGACGCCCGAGCATCGGAGGTGGCATGCGGATGATGGCGACCGGGCCAGCGGCGGAGGCGAGCGCAAGCGGCGCGCCCGGCGTCACGGACGCCGGACCGCTGCGGATCCTGGACCCCGACGGAGAGCTGCTGGACGGCCAGGCGGCACCGCTCCCGGACACCGAAGCGCTCCAGCTCTACCGGGCGATGGTTCGAAACCGCGTGCTCGACGAGCGGATGGTCGGCATCCAGCGCCAGGGGCGCATCGGCTTCTACATCGGGTCCATCGGCGAGGAGGCGTCGATCATCGGGCCCGTCGCGGCGCTCGCGCAGAGCGACTGGCTCTTCCCCTGCTACCGCGAGAACGGCGGCTACCTGTTGCGCGGGATGCCGCTGCAAGCGCTGGTCGACAACCTCTTCGGCAATGGGAACGACAGCGCTATCGGCCGGCAGATGCCCAACCACATCGCGTGGCGCGAGGCGAAGATCACGAGCGTCTCCTCGCCCATCGGCACCCAGATTCCGCAGGCGGTCGGGGCGGCCTTCGCGGCGAAGAAGCGGGGGAGGCCCGACGCGACGATGGTCTTCTTCGGCGACGGCGCGACCAGCTCCAACGACTTCCACACCGGGATGAACTTCGCGGGCGTCTGGAAGGCGCCGGTGGTCTTCGTCTGCCGCAACAACGGCTGGGCGATTTCGGTGCCGCTCGCCCGGCAGACGGCGGCGCCGCGCCTCGTCGACAAGGCGCTGGGCTACGGGGTGGCAGGAGCGCAAGTGGACGGCAACGACCTCTTCGCCTGCTACCGGGTGGCGAAGGAAGCCCTGGCGCGTGCCCGCCGCGGCGAGGGGCCGACCTTGATCGAGGCGCTGACCTACCGGATGGGCGGGCACTCGACGTCGGACGACCCCAAGGTCTACCGACCGGAAGCGCTCCTGGAGCCTTGGAAGGGCAAGGATCCCCTCGAGCGCGTGCGCCGCTACCTCGTCGCGCAGGGTACCTGGAGCGATGCCGAGGACCAGGAGCTGCGGCGGCGCATCGACGACGAGTGCAAGGAGGCGATCGCCGTCGCCGAGAAGACCCCGCCGCCACCGCTCGAGTCGATGTTCGAGGGCGTCTTTCGGTCGATGCCCTGGCACCTTGCCGAGGAGCTCGGCGAGGCGCGCCGGAACGCCGGAAGCGAGACAGGCGCTGAGGGGGCCTTCCCGCTGTGAGCCGCCGCATTGATGTCCACGGTGAGAGAAACCCGCTCATCCTGAGCGTGGTCGAAGGATGAGTGCTCCGCGACGAGCCGCTCGCCCCTCGACTGCGCTCGGGGTGAGCGGTTGGGGGCCACGAGCGCTCGACGAGTGGGTGAGGGGAGCCAATCGATGCCGACGATGAACCTGGTCCAGGCGGTGAACGACGCGCTCAAGCTGGAGATGCGGCGCGACGAGCGGGTGGTGGTGCTGGGCGAGGACGTCGGCAAGTTCGGGGGCGTCTTCCGGGCGACCCAAGGGCTCTACGACGAGTTCGGCGGCGACCGGGTCGTCGACACGCCGCTCGCGGAGAGCGGCATCGTCGGGACCGCCATCGGGATGGCGATGTACGGCCTGAAGCCGGTGGCGGAAATCCAGTTCGCCGACTTCATCTTCCCCGCCTTCGACCAGATCGTCAGCGAGCTCGCGAAGATGCGCTACCGCTCGGGCGGGCAGTACACGGCGCCGGTGACCATCCGGGCGCCGGTCGGCGGCGGCATCAAAGGAGGGCACTACCACTCCCAGTCTCCGGAGAGCCTCTTCATCCACACTTCCGGGCTGACGGTGGTCCAGCCCTCGAACCCCTACGACGCGAAAGGCCTTCTCGCGAGCGCGATTCGCAGCGAGGACCCGGTGCTCTTCTTCGAGCCCAAGCGGGTCTACCGTGCGGCGAAAGGGGAGGTCCCGGAGGGCGAGTACATGCTGCCTCTCGGGCAGGCCAAGGTGGTGCGGGAGGGCCGGCAGGTGACGGTGCTCGCCTGGGGCGCGATGTTGCACGAGGCGCTCGCCGCGGTCGAGGAGGCGGCGAAGGACGGCCTCTCGGCGGAGCTGATCGACCTGCGCACGCTGTGGCCGGTGGACATCGAGGCCATCGTCCAGAGCGTGAAGAAGACCGGGCGGGTGGTGATCGTGCACGAGGCCCCGCGCACCTGCGGCTTCGGCGCCGAGCTCGTGAGCCTCATCGCCGAGCGCTGCTTCACCTTCCTCGAAGCGCCGCCGGTGCGGGTCACCGGCTACGACACGCCGTTTCCCTATACTCTGGAAAACGACTATCTCCCGCGGGCGCCTCGGATCTTCAAGGCGCTCAAGGAAACCGTGGCGTACGAGCCGTAGGAGCAGGCGGACACCGCGACCGATGCGCGATCTCGAAACCGAACGGCACCTCGCCACGATCGCCACGCTGAACCTCGCGTTCGCGGGTAGCTTGGCGGTACCGCTGCTCGCCGGCATCGGCGGTCTCGCGGGGCGTTGGAGGCACCTCGCGGCGGGCATCGTCGCGGCATCGGTGGCGCTGATGATCCTCTCGCTGTGGCTGCGTCGCGGGATGCTCCGGCGTTCGCCCCGCGCCCGGCGCGTGCAGCTCGTGCTCGGCGTCCTGGCGCTGGCGCTCCTCCCCCTCGGCACCGCCTGGGGCGCGTACGTGCTCGCCACCCTCGGCGGCGCCCGCGGCCGGAGGCTCTTCGAAACCGCCGGTGCGCCGGAGCGGGTCCGGCCCTATCCCTCCCTCGTGGCGCTCGGGTTGGCGTTGACCGGCAGCGTGCTCCTGGGGCTCGTCGTCACCCGATTCGTGGCGGTGCCGGAGACCGAGCGCGTTCTCGCGGGCGCATCGACGGCGCCGCCGGCCGGGCCCCTTCGCACGCGATGACTTCTAGGGCACGGATGACCACGGCCTTCTCGGCCGCCGAAATGGAGCTCTCATGGCCTACGAATTCAAGCTTCCGGACATCGGGGAAGGCGTCGTCGAGGGCGAAATCGTCAAGTGGCTGGTGAACGAGGGGGAGGAGGTCGCGGAGGATCAGCCGCTGGTCGAGGTGATGACCGACAAGGCGACGGTCACCATCCCCTCGCCGAAGAAGGGGCGGGTCGTGAAGCGGTTCGGCGACGAGGGCGCCATCGCCAAGGTCCACGAGCCGCTGGTGACGCTGGACCTCGCCGGCGATGCGCCGAGCGAGATCGCAGCCGAAAAGCGTGAGCCCAAGCCCGAAGCGAGAGCGGAGCCGCAGGCCGAAGCCGCGCTGGAGCGGAAGGCTGAAGGGAAGGAAGAGGAGCGGGGGGCGGAAGGGGCGCCGGGTTCGAACGGGAAGTCGGCCGCGGCGGCTGTGGTGGAGGAGGGGAACGCGCGGGTGCTGGCGACCCCGGTCACCCGCCGCATCGCCCGGGAGCAGGGCTTCGACCTGCGGCTCGTCCACGGGAGCGGTCCCCAGGGGCGGGTGCTCAAGCGGGACGTGCTCCAGGCGATCGAGTCGCAGCGGCAGGGCGCGCCGATGGGGGCGGCAGCGCCCAAGGTGACCTACGCCGCTCCAGCTCTCCAGTCGGTGCCGATCGCCCCGCCGCCGCCAACCGTTAGCGCTGCCGATGAGCGGATGCCGATGCGGGGGCTGCGCAAGGCGATCTTCCGGAAGATGGTCGAGAGCGAGCAGTTCGCGGTGCCGTTCACCTTCGTCGAGGAGGTGGACATGACCGCTCTCGTCAAGCTCCGCGAACGGCTCGATGCCCGGCTCGAAGGCACCAAGCTCACCTACCTGCCGTTCATCATCAAGGCGCTCGTCGCCGCGTTGCGCCGCTACCCGCATCTGAACGCGGTGATGGACGAAGAGAAGCAGGAGCTCGTCATCCGCAAGGCGTTCCACCTCGGCATCGGGGTCGCGACCGACGCCGGCCTCACCGTCGCGGTCATCCACGACGCGGACAGGAAGAGCCTGCGCGTCCTCGGCGAGGAGCTGGAACGGCTGGCGCAGGCGGCCCGGGAGAATAGGCTCTCGCTCCCCGAGCTCACCGGCTCGACCTTCACCATCACGAGCCTCGGCAAGCTCGGCGGGATGTTCGCGACCCCGGTGATCAACCATCCGGAGGTG
This sequence comes from Myxococcales bacterium, assembly GCA_021787845.1. Lineage (GTDB taxonomy): Bacteria > Myxococcota > Myxococcia > Myxococcales > JAJYLH01 > JAJYLH01. The sequence continues at coordinate 6,795 of JAJYLH010000074.1, forward strand.
GCGGTCCTCGGCATCCACCGCATCGAGCCGCGCCCGGTCGTGGTAGACGGGCAAATCGTGGTCCGAGACCGGATGTACTTGAGCTGCACGTTCGACCACCGCGTCATCGACGGCCACATCGGTGCGGCGTTCGTGACCGAGGTGAAGCGCTGGCTCGAGGACCCCGAACTGTTGATGCTCGAGCTGGCCTGAAGCGCAGCCGGCCGGCGCGCGCGCTCGATTCGCTCCGGCTCGCCTTGGTGACGGGCTTATGCAGTCGGCTCGCGCTGCCGCACGCCGCCGAAGCGGCGGACACCGGTCTGCTGACGGCGCTCGCGGCCGACCAGCTCGACCTCGGCGACGGGCCGCGGGCGATCGACGAAGCGGCCGGCGGCGATTTCGACCGCCTCTCCGAGCTGGCGAGGCGGGTCCAGGGCACGACCGGGTTGGCGATGCCGCCGGCCCTCGCCGCGCTGGGCCGGGAGCGGTGGCTGCCGGGGCTGAGCCCCAAGCGAGCCGGCGAGACCCAGGCTGGCGCGAAGCCCAGCGCGGGGACCGCGCACGATTGCTTCGCGAGCCTGCCGGCGGACGACCCCTTCGGCGCTCTCGCTCAGCGACTGCGGTCCCGGCAAGTCGTTGAGGTCGATGGCGCGCTGCTGGTGACGCGAAACGAGGCGCGCCGCGACGAAGGCGGCTACTACACGCCGCACCGGCTGGCGAAGAAGCTCGTCGCCCGTGCCCTGCGCGATTTCGAGGAGGTGCCGGCGGTCCTGGACCCGGCCTGCGGGGCGGGCGCGTTTCTCGCGGCGGCGTTCGACCTGTTGGTGGAAAAGCTCGTCGCCCGCCGGCGCCGGGACCCGTCGGCGCCGGTCGAGCCGGTGGCCTGGGCGGTAGCGGCGCTGCACGGCGTGGAGACCGATCCGACGGCGCTCTTCGCCGCGCGGCTGTCGGTCGCCGTCCGGGCGGCGCTGGCCGAGCGCGCGCTCAAGGGGGCAGGGCAGCTCTCGCTCTTCGGCCAGGCAGAGACGTACGGTCCCTTGATTGCCGACCGCCTGCGGCTGGGCGACGCGCTCCTCGAGCCGCCCGCGGATTCGACGAGCGGAACCGAGCGGCTGAAGCTCCGGCTTCTCGCGCGCGACGAGCCGGGCCGTCTGCCGCCGGGCGCGCCCGACCGGGCGGTGCGCTGGGACGCGGATTTTCCGCTCCGCTTCTCCGACGAGGAAGGTGCGTTCCGGCCGGCGGGCGGGTTCGACCTCGTCGTCACCAACCCGCCCTTCGTCCCGGTCGACCGGATTGCGCCCGAGCGCCGAAAGAAGCTGCTCCGGTCGCTGTCGACCGCGCAGCGGCGGTTCGACCTCTTCATCGGTTTCGTCGAGCGGGCGTGGACGGTGCTCGCGGCGGGCGGCCGGGCGACGCTCCTGATTCCGCGGACGTTTCTCACCGAGTCGAACGCCGAAAGAGCGCGAACGATGCTCCTCGAGCGCACGGTGATCGAGCGCATCGAGGAGCTGGGACCGGTGGCGTTCGACGGCGCCAGGCTCGATTGCGTCGCGCTGTCCTTCGTCCAGCGGCGGCCGGCGGAGGCCTGGCAGGTCGCCCTGATCCGCCGCCGGCGACGCCAGCCGGCAGCGGTGCCGCAGGGCATCTTCCGCCGGCTCCCGCGGTCGATGCTGCGCCTGGAAGTGGCCGAGCCGGCGGCGGCCGAGTGCTTGCTGATGGCGGAGCGCTCGGTTCCGCTCGGCCGCTACTTCTGCGCCTCCTGGGGCGCGCGCGGCACGCCGGTCAAGGACTTCCATCTCGACCGGCCGTCGCATCCGCTCGCGAAGCCGATGCTCAAGGGCGACGACGTGACGCCGTTCGTGCTGCGCGAGAGCACCCGCTGGCTCGTCTACGAGCGGGAGCGCCTCTACCGCCCGAGCCACCCGGTCTTCTTCGAGTCGGAGAAGCTCGTCGTGCGCAAGGTGAGCGGCCGGGCGGGGCTCGTCGCCGCGGTCGACGAGAGCGGCCGGTACGCGGACGATTCGGTCGCCCTGGTGGTGCGCAAGGCGGACGCGGCCAGCGTGCCCCTCGCCCAGCGGCGGCGCCACCGGCTGCGGATCGCGCCGCATCAGATCGAGCCGTCGCGCCTCTACGGCCTGCATTTTCTCGCCGCCCTCCTGCACACGCCGCTGGTGCAGACCTACTACCGGGTGCAACTCGGCGGCGGGCTCAACGTCTTCCCCGCGCTGATCGAGGCGCTGCCCCTACCGAGACCGGAAGCGGTCCGGCTTGATGAATGGGCCGAGCTGGAGCGGCTGGGCTGCCGGGCGGCGGGAGGGGAGCCGTTCCCTTTCGAGCGGGCCGACGAGCTCGCCCGGGCGCTGTTCGGGCTGGGGCCTGGCAGCGGCGGTGCCGGCCAGGGCTAGCGCCCTCGCCGATCGATCGGACCGATCGGTCGGATCGGTCCGATCGGTCCGATCGGCGGCCTCGCGAAGGACGCTCGCCCTAGTGTCCGGCGGCACGGACGTCGACCTGGAGCGCCTTCATCGCATGGTCGAGCGCCGCGCGATCCTCGCGACCGGTGTCGCCGCAGCGGGAAAGGTGTGCCCGCACCGCGTCGAGCTTGTCGGCGGCGTTGGACAGCGCGTCGGCGAGCTCCTGGTTCGTCCCCAATGGAGCGTGGTCGATGCAGCGCGTCTGAAACCGGCCGAACTGCTCCTCGAAGGTGCGGGTGAAGCCGCTCCAGTCGTGCCCGCCGCGGGGCTCGACCGAGCTGCCGCTCCAGGCGTCGAGCTGGCGTGACAGCTTGCCCAGGCTGTTGGCGCAGTCGGTGACCGTCACCCGCGCGAGGCTCGCGCTGGACGCGCGGCCCGGGTAGAGGTCGGTGAAGATGCTGCGGGCGACCTGGAAGATGAACGTCAGGGTGAACGCGACGAAGACGACGTACACCGCGACGCGGTAGGGACGCAGCTCGGGCGGATGCGGGGGCGCGGCCACGGCAGGCAAGGGGCTTAGAGCGGCTTCGGCGATCCAGTCAAGCCCCGAATCCTTTGCTAGGCTCGCCGATTTCGCGCGCCCGGGCCAGTCGGCTTGCCGCGCCATCGGCTCTTCGTCGCCCAGCCGGTCGAGGTCCAACGCACCCGTGCCCGTCCGCTACGAGCTGCTCGCGAAGAGCGGCAACGCCCGCCGGGGCCGGCTGCACACCCCCCACGGCGTCGTCGAGACGCCGGCTTTCATGCCCGTCGGTACCGCCGGCAGCGTCAAGGCGCTGACTGCCCGCGACCTCACCGAGCTCGGCGCCGAGATGATCCTCGGCAACACCTATCACCTGTTCCTGCGGCCGGGGTCCGAGCTCGTCCGCGAGCTCGGGGGGCTGCACCGCTTCACCTCCTGGGAAGGGGCGATGCTCACCGACTCGGGCGGGTTCCAGGTCTTCTCCCTCGCCGACCGGCGGCGCATCCGCGAGGAAGGGGTCGAGTTCCAGTCCCACCTCGACGGGAAGAAGCTCTTCTTCACGCCCGAGAAGGTGATGGAAATCGAGATGGCGCTCGGCGCCGACGTGATCATGGCGTTCGACGAGTGCCCGCCGGCGCTGGCCGACCGCGCGTACCACGAGGCCTCGATGGCGCGCACGACGCGCTGGGCCGAGCGGTGCCGCGCCGTCTGGCGGGAAGATTCGGGCACCAGCCTCTTCGGCATCGTCCAGGGGGGACCCTGGGAGGACCTGCGGCGGCGGCACGTGGAGGAGATCTGTGCGCTCGACCTGCCCGGCTACGCGCTGGGCGGCTACGCTGTCGGAGAGCCGCCGGAGAAGATGCACCAGGGGGTGGCCTTCAGCGCTCCCCTCCTCCCCGCGGACCAACCGCGCTACCTGATGGGCGTCGGCACGCTCGACGATCTGGTCCACGGCGTCGCGGCGGGCGTCGACCTGTTCGATTGCGTGCTGCCGACCCGGTGCGCGCGCAACGCGCTCGTCTTCACCCGCGCAGGCGAAGGCCGGATGAACCTCAAGAACGCCCGCTTCGCCCGCGACAACCGGCCGGTCGACGAGAAGTGCGGCTGCTACGCCTGCCGGACGGTCAGTCGCGCTTACCTCCGGCACCTCTTCGTCGCCCGCGAGCTGACCGCGTACACGCTCTCGACCCAGCACAACCTCTGGACCTACCTGCGCCTGATGCGCGACGTGCGCGAAGCGATCGCGGCCGACCGGTTCGCGGCGTTCGCCCGCGAATTCTTCGGGAGCCGGGCGCCCGCCGCGGACTCGGGCGGGTGAAGCGCGACGAGGGGCAGGGCTCCCGCTGTGCGATAGGGGGCGCGCCCGGCCGCTCCTTTGGAAAAGCGCTTGTGCCGGTGGAAAACGTCTGCTAAAGACGCGGACCCTTTGGGCAGACCCTTCTTCGGGGTGCCCCGCGAGGTCTGGTCAAGTGCCGCACGCCTGGCTGATGGGTTTGACGCTCGCTGCCGCCTCGACCGGCGCCGCCGACTCGAGCGGCGGGGGCATGAGCCTGCTCAGCTCCGCGGTCCCCTTCATCCTCATCTTCGCGGTGCTGTATTTCCTCATCATCCGCCCCCAGCAGAAGACGGCGAAGCAGCAGCAGACGTTCGTCTCCCAGCTCAAGAAGGGGGACGAGGTGCTGCTCCAGAGCGGTTTGTTCGGAAAGGTGGCGGAGGTGGCCGACGGTTTTCTGTCCATCGAGCTGTCGCCCAACGTCAAGGTCAAGGTGCTGAAGAACGCGGTGACGGGCCCGAGCCCGCTGTCGCGGCAGGACGGGGAGAAGAAGTAGCCAATCCACGGGCGGTGCCCTCCAGGAGGGCTGCCGCCCCTTTGAAGGCATCGCCCCAGAGGAGCGTTCTCGAGGTCCGAGAGCGCCGCCTAGAAGGCAGCCGGCGGTCGGAAGCATGGATCGGGGATGGAAGATTCGGGGCGTCATGATCGCCCTGGTGGCGCTGGGCTCGCTCTATCTCTTGGTGCCGAGCTACTACTACTTCAAGCTCCCGGCGTCGGTTCGCAACGAGAAGGGCGCGCTGGAGAAGGTGCTGCCCAGGTGGGCGCCGGACAAGAAGCTGAACCTGGGCTTAGACCTCCAGGGCGGCATCAACCTGGTGATGGAGGTCGACCTCGACGCGGCGCTCGCGGCCCGGGCCAACAACCGCGCCGTCGAGATGCAGGACTACTTCCAGGGAAAGGGCTTGACCGGGGTCGTCGCCAAGTCGGCCGGCGAGGAGGTCCAACTGACCGCCCCGGCGGGGAAGTTCGACCAGATGATCAAGCTCGCCGACGACTACGAGGACATGCGGCGGGTGACCTCGAGCGGCAACAGCGTCACCTTCGCCTTTCGCCCGCAGACCATCGAGCGCTTGAAGAGCGGCGCCATCGAGCAGTCGATCACCGCCATCCGCAACCGCGTCGACAAGTTCGGCGTCGCCGAGCCCTCCATCCAGCGGCAGGGCTCGAACCACGTCCAGGTGCAGCTCCCCGGCTTCAAGGACCCGGAGCAGGCGAAGGAGTTCGTCGGCAAGACCGCGCAGCTCGAGTTCCGGATCGTAAACGACGAGGACCAGACGGCGGCGAAGCTCACCCTCCCGCCAGGGATTCACCTCGACTGGGAGGGCACCCATTCGGGAAAGTCGCCCTACCTCGAGAGCAAGGACCAGAAGCTGCTCACCGATTTCCTCAAGGACAAGGCGCCCGCGGGCTACGTCTACATGCTGGAGCGGGTGGAGGAGCCCGGCCAGCCGGTGCACTACCGCACCTATCTCCTGGCCGACAAGGCGGCGCTGACCGGCGAATACATCATCGACGCGAACGTCGAGCAGGGCCAGAACGTGGTCGACAACACGCCCCACGTGGAGCTGGAGTTCAACCAGCGCGGGGCCAAGCTCTTCGACGACCTGACGAAGAAGAACGTGAAGAAGCGGATGGCCATCGTCCTCGACGGGGTGGTCAACTCGGCGCCGGTCATCAACGAGGAAATCCCGAACGGGCGCGCCCAGATCACCATGGGTGGCTACAAGGCGCCCAACGAGATTCTCGAGGAGGCGCGGCTTCTCGCCCGGGTGCTCAAGGCAGGAGCGCTGCCGGCCCCCGTGACGATCGCCGAGCAGAACTCGGTCGGGGCGAGCCTCGGCCCCGAGCTGATCCACGACGGGGCGATCGCGGTCCTCGTCGGCGCCGCGTTGATCATCCTGTTTATGCTCCTCTACTACAACCTGAGCGGGCTGTTCGCGGACATCGCGCTCGTCATGAATGGGCTCATCATCCTCGCGGCGCTGGCGCTCTTCGGCGCGAGCCTGTCCCTGCCGGGCATCGCCGGCATCGTGCTGACGCTCGGCGTCGCGGTGGACGCGAACGTGATCATCAACGAGCGGATCCGGGAAGAAATCCGGTGGGGTAAGAGCCCCAGGACAGCGCTCCAGGTGGGCTACGACAAGGCCTTCGCCGCCATCTTCGACTCGAACCTGACGACGGTGATTTCCGGCGTCGTGCTCTACCAGTACGGCACCGGTCCGGTGAAGGGGTTCGCGGTGACGCTGGTCATCGGGGTGGTCGCCTCGATGTTCACCGCCATCGTTGGCACCCGCTGGATGATGGACTGGATGGTGGCCAAGCGGCCGGACCGGCTGAGCGTATAGGGGCTCTGGCTTGCGCGGCTTCTCTTTCGAACCCTTCGAGGGCGGAACGTAAACGATGCAGATCTTCAAGCAGGTTCCGAACGTCGACTTCCTCGGCCAGCGCAAGTTCTGGCTGAGCCTCTCCCTCGGCCTGTCGATTCTCATCTTCGTCTGGCCGCTCGTCGGGCACGTCTGGAGCCCGGCCAAACCGAACTGGGGGGTCGACTTCGCCGGCGGCAGCGAGATGCAGGTTCAATTCACCGGCCCGGTCGACCCGGTGCGGATTCGCAAGACGCTGGATGCCGGCGGGATCGCCGACACCAACGTCCAGCAGTTCGGGGAGGCGCAAAACCACGAGTTCCTGGTCCGCGTGCGCCAGGCGAGCCTCTTCACGAACCAGGTGTTCGAGAAGGAGGAAGCGCCGAAGCTGCGGGCGGCGCTACCCGGCCTGAAGCCCGGGAAGGCGGGCATCTCCTACAACGCGGACCAGGGCGACCAGGTCACCGTCCGGGCGGGTGCCGGCACCACGCTGACCAAGGCCGAGGTGGGCGAGGACTTCGCCAAGGCCGGGTTCCACGTGCAGGACGTCCGCGTCATCACCCAGGGGACCGTCTACTCGGTGCTCTTGAAGGGCGTCAGCGACAAAGTCGAGCGGTCGCTGTCGGCCGCCTTCCCCAAGCTCAAGCCGGCGACCGGCACCTTCATCCGCAAGGTCGACACGGTCGGCGCCTCGGTCGGACACGAGCTGAAGATCGCCGCCATCAAGGCGCTGCTCCTGTCGATTGCCCTGATTCTGCTCTACATCGGCTTCCGCTTCGACTTCGCCTTCGCGACTGGCGCGGTGGTCGCCCTCCTCCACGACGCCATCATCGTCACCGGCTACTACCTCCTGAGCCACGCCGAGCTGAACACCGACACCATCGCCGCGGTGCTGACGGTCGTCGGCTATTCGGTCAACGACACCGTCATCATCTACGACCGCATCCGCGAGAACCTGCAGAAGCACAAGGGCCGCGACCTCGTCCGGGTGATGAACGAGTCGATCAACGAAACGCTCTCCCGCACCATCATCACCCACTTCACGGTGCTCTTGTCGTTGATGGGCCTGCTCATCTTCACCGTGGGGACCCTGCGCGAGTTCGCCTTCGCGATGGTCGTCGGCGTCATCACCGGCACCTACTCGTCGGTGTACATCGCGAGCCCGATCACGATCTGGATCAGCGACGTGATGAAGGCCCGCAAGGAGCGGCTCGGCGGCAGCGGTCCCGCCAAGCCTCGCCTCAGCGACGGCGGCGGCAAGCAGCGCCGCGCGGCCGGGGCCAAGGCGTAGCGCGCTTTCCGCAGCCCGACCTCAGACCGATCGGACGGATCCGACCGATCGGTCCGATCATCGGGGCGCGTCCTCGTCCAGCGGATGAGCCATCGCTGCGCGCCTGAAAGCGGGCTACCAGCCGACGTACGTCGCGAGCGCGAAGGCTCCGAGCACCGCCAGCGCGGCGACTCCGGAAAGCAGTAGCGCTTTCCTGGACCGGATGGCCTTCAGGCTCAGGGCAGCGCAGACGCCAAGGAAGAGCGCCCACGACCAGGACAAGCCCTTCAGCATGGCCGGCGGAAGAAGGTGCGCGAGGGCGCTCGCCCATGGCGCGAGCAGAAGCCCGGTCCCGACCGCGGCCGCACCCGCCAGCGCCGGCAGCACGAGCCCCGCGAGCGCCCGTCGGTTGGCGGCCCGCTCGTCTCCCGTCTCGAGCCGCTCTCGCGCGCCTTCGACGAGCCGCACGTGCCAGCGCTCGATCGCCGCTTCCGCTCGCCGGCCGAGCCGCGCGAACGGCAACGCGAAAAGCACCGCGAGCGCGAAAGCGGCGGCCGGATGGTGGGGAAGATAGGCCCGCGCCGCGATCGCCGAGGCGGCGAGCGCCGCGAAGGTCTCGTGCTCAGGCGTCGAGGCGCCGTAGGCCGAGCTGCCGAGGAAGAACAGCTCCAGCGCGACGCCGACCGCGAGGCCCGCGCCCGCCTCGCCCAGAATCGCCGCCACCACCGTGGCGACGACGATCGGCCGCGAGAGCATCAGCTCCCCGAAGCTCTTGCGCTCCAGGGAAGTGAAAGCGCCGACGCAGACCACCAGGGCGATTCGAACCGCGGTCACGCCGTCGTTCCCATGGCGCGCCGCCGGATTTCCTCGAGCCCCACGGCAGCGTCGCGGGGCAGCGTCTTGAGCTCGACCGTCACCCCGGCCGCCTCGATGGCCGCAAGCCGGCGCACCTCGTCCGGCGAGAGGTAGACCGATTGCGAAACCGGCCGGCGGTCGGGCGCGAAATGGATGTTCCCGAGGTTCAATCGGGTGACGGGCAGGCCCGCCGAAAGCGCGCGCTGGGCCTCCTCGATGCCTCGCACGAGGACGATCGCCCGCGCCGATTCCGGCAGCGCGTCCACGGTCTCGAGCGCTCGCGCCACCCGGTCGACGACCAGGTCGAGCCCGGGCGGCACCGCGATTTCCATCGCACTCTTCGCGAGGTCGTTCTCGGCGGCCTCGTCGTCCAGCACCACGAGCACGTCGGCGCCGAGCGCGGGCACCCAGGTCGAGAGAATCTGCCCGTGCACCAGCCGGTTGTCGACCCGAGCGAGGACGATGGCCATGAGAACCCGACGCTCCTTAAAGCGGGAGCCCTCCCGAGCTGTAGGACCGGAAGAGCCTACCGCGACGCGCTCGCGCCTTCCGGGTCCGCTCCCGCCCGCCGCCGGCGCTCCCGGAGAATCTCCGTCGCGTGCGCGACGTGCCGCTGCCCGTAGGCGGTGATGAGCTGGGCCGCGTCCGCGAGCGACGAATCGCGCACGGTCGTCGCCTTGACCACCATCGGCAGGTTCACCCCGGTCACCACCTCGAGCCGGCTGGGCGCGCCGCAGGTCAAGCACACGTTCGACGGCGTGCCCCCGAACATGTCGACCAGCATCAGGACGCCGTCGCCCGCGTCGACCGCGCGAATGGCGTCGAGCAGCTCGTCGCGCATCTGGTCGGGATCGCCGCCGGCCTGCAACGACACCGCCCGGACCCCGTCGAGCCCGCCGACGATGCCCTCCGCCGCGGCCAGCAGCGCCGGCGCCACCTCCCCGTGCGCCGCCAGGACGATGCCGAACATCGCGCCACCTCCCGCCAAGGACGAGCGAACGCCAGAGGAGAATGTACACCGCTCCTGGCACGCGCGCCGCTGCCGGCCAAGGGGGCGTGGTAGCGTCGAGCCCGCTGGCGGACGGGCCGCCTTGGCGACGCTTCTCGTCATCGGACATGGGATACGTCCACATCTTGCACGACTTCGACTCGCCGCCGGAGGGCCAGCCGCGCACGATCCGGATCTACACGCCCGACGCCTACGAACGGGAGCCCCGGCGCCGGTTCCCGGTGCTCTATCTCCAGGATGGTCAGAACGTCTATGACCATCCGGAAAGCGCGCTCTACGACACCTGGTGCGCGAACGACGCCATCGAAGCGGTTGCCCGCGAGGGCCACTGCGAGCCGTGGCTCCTGGTGGCCATCGACCACGGCCCCGACCGCTTCGCCGAGTACTCGCCCTGGGACGAGCCGCGGCGAGGCGTGCAGGCGCGGGGCCCGTTGTACCTGGCGTTTCTCGCCGAGTATCTGAAGCCCTGGGTGGACCGCACCTACCGGACGAGACCGGAGCCGGAGTACACGGCGATCATGGGCTCGTCGCTGGGCGGGCTGATTTCGCTCTACGCGGCCTGGAGCCGGCCGGAGATTTTCGGTCGCGCGGGCGGGGTTTCGCCGAGCGTGATGTGGAGCGGCGGCCGTCTCTTCGAGGCGTGGCGCGCGCACCCGCGTCAGTGGCAGCGGATCTACCTCGACACCGGGACCGAGGAGCGCATCTGGCAGGGGCTGGTGCTCCTCGACTACCCGACGGCGGTCGAAGATTTCGCGCGCCATCTGAAGGCCGTCGGCTACGAGGACTGGGAGCTCAAGCTGGTGATCGACCAAGGGGGCCAGCACCACGAGACCGCCTGGCGAAGGCGGCTGCCCGATACGATGGGATGGCTCCTCGGAAGCTGGTGATGGGCCAGCCGGTCGGGCGTGCGCTCACCGCCGCGTCTTTTCTTGGCGCGCGTGAAAACGTCGGATCGGACCGATCGGTCGGATCCGTCCGATCGGTCCGATCGGTCCGATCCGCGAAGCCGGCAGCAGGAGCGCTCCTGGTGAGCGTTCCTCGCCTCTTGGCGGCCTGATCCCCCGGACAGCCCGCGCTGAGGCTCTTCTCACGCGCGAGACGCGTCACAATGCGCATGATTTCACGCGTGAGACGGGCGGCCCTCGGCCCGAAGTTTGCTGCACACACGGCGGCCCGCGCGGTCGGGTGGTCGCCCGCGCCGAGGTGCCATCATGGATTCTCGCTTGACCCATAGCCTTTCCCCCGAACCGCCCGGAGGTGTCCTCGGCCGTGCCACTGTCCAGATCCTGAACACCCTGTCCCGGACAGCCTCGCTCCACCCAGCGGGGAGCGGAGCCGTCCGGCAAGCCCGGTCGTCATCTCTCCGACGACCCACGCGCGAAGCTTTCGGCGCGCCGGCGCCACTCGAGTCGCCGTGATGCCATCCCCCTCGCTCGAGCTCTCGACCCGTCCGACTTCGTGGAGAACCGTCATGCGCACACGCTTGCTCGTCGCCCTCGCCGCCACCCTGCTCGCTTGCACGCAGCAGCTCGGGAGCGCTCCGACCCCCATCCACTCGAGCCCGAACCCCATCGTCGGCGGAACATATGACCCCGGCGACCCGGCGGTGGTCGCTATTCAGATCGGCCAGGGAGCGCTGTGTAGCGGCACCCTGGTCGCGTCCCAGTGGGTGATGACCGCCGGCCACTGCACGGTGGACATCGGAGGGAGCGGAAACCCGTACTCGCCGTCGGACCTCGAAGTCGACATCTGCAACAACATCCACCAGATTAGCCAGCAGCTCGCGGTCAAGGCCATCTACACGAACCCGAGCTTCCAGGCCACGAACAACGGCGGGGTCGTCAACGACGTCGCGCTGCTCGAGCTCCAGTCGCCGGTGTCGGGCGTCACGCCGATACCGCCGTTGCCCGCTTCGATCGGGGTCACCACCGGCGAGCAGGTGCGCTTCGTCGGCTTTGGTGAGACCAACGCCTCGGTCAACAGCTCGGCCGGCACCAAGTACGAGCTCAGCAACGTGCCCATCCAGACAGTCTGCAACAGCTCCGGAGGCTGCAACAGCGGCGAGGACGAGCCGGGTACCATCTGCTTCGACGAGGCGACCTACGGCGGCCCTTGCTCCGGCGACAGCGGCGGCCCGGCGTTCGTCACCGTCAACGGCAACGTCTACGTCGCGGGCGTCACCTCCTACGGCGACCAGAGCTGCTCGCAGTTCGGCTGCGACACCAACGTCTCCGCGTTCGAGTCGTTCTGGAGCCAGTACGTCGGCGGCAGCTCCGGCGGCGGAACCGGTGGCGGCTCCGGAGGGGGGACGGGCGGCAGCACCGGTGGTGGAACTGGCGCCGGCGGCACGAGCTGCCCGTCGGGCCAGACCTGCCAGGACGTCACGGGGAGCAGCAATTTCGAGTGCACTTCCGGTGGCTCGGTGCCGGCGGGCGCGGCCGATTGCACGAGCACCGGAACCTGCTCCACCTCCGGCTTCTCGTGCTTCGCCATCAACTGCTCGGGATCGAACTGCATCTGCATCGACAGCAGCGGGCAGTCCAACGGTGCGAGCTGCAGCTCGTCGACGGCGTGCGCGTCTGGCTACAGTTGCGTGTCCGGCGTCTGCCTCGAAGATTGCACCGGCTCGTCCGGTGGCGGGACCGGTGGAGGCACCGGCGGCGGCACGGGCGGGAGCCCTGGCGGCGGTACGGGCGGGAGCCTTGGCGGCGGTACGGGCGGGAGCTGCCCGTCGGGTCAGAGCTGCCAGGACGTGACTGGGAGCAGCAATTTCGAGTGCACTTCCGGCGGCTCGGTGCCGGCGGGCGCGGCCGATTGCACGACCACGGGAAGCTGCTCCGCGTCCGGCTTCTCCTGCTTCGCTGTGAACTGTTCGGGATCGAATTGCATTTGCATCGACAGCAACGGGCAGTCCAACAACGCGACCTGCAGCTCGTCGACGGCGTGCGCGTCTGGCTACAGTTGCGTGTCCGGCGTCTGCCTCGAGGATTGCTCCGGCTCATCCGGTGGTGGCACGGGCGGGAGCCCTGGCGGCAGCCCCGGCGGCAGCCCCGGCGGCGGGACCGGCGGCGGGACCGGCTCGTGCGATGCGAACGTCTGCCAGCAGGCGGCGAACCAGATGGCGGCCTGCTGCGGCGGCGACCCGACCAACGCGGGCGCGTCGATTTGCAGCCAGGGCGCGACCACTGCCCAGTGTCAGCAGGTCGCCGCGGACGACTGCACGCAGATCCAGGCGATTTACGCCCAGCAGAGCCCGCCTCAGACCTGCACCCCGCCCTCGGGCGGCGGGACCGGCGGTGGAAGCGGTGGAGGCACGGGCGGCGGGATCGGCGGCGGAATCGGCGGCGGGACTGGCGGCGGGACCGGCGGCGGATCGGGCAGCCAGGCTCAGATCGGTCAGCCGTGCAGCGCGACGGTGAGCTGCGCGTCCCCGCTCGAGTGCGTCGCCTCGGGAACCAACTCGACCTGCTTCCAGCCATGCACCCCCGGCGGCCAGTCGACCTGCCCGGCGGGCTACGCCTGCGAGGACATGGGTGGCGGCACGGGCCTGTGCCAGGCGACCGGCGGCACCGGTGGCAACACCGGCGGCAGCACCGGCGGCTCGTCCGGGTCCGGCGGCAGCAACCCGCGCTCGAACCTGCCTCCCTGCGGCTGCGCGAACAACGGCCCGACCAGCATGCTCGGGATGGCTCTGGTGCTGCTCGCGCTCGTCGCGCGGCGCCGCCGGTTCGTCTAGGCGACCTGGAGCTCGCGTGATCTCCCGGAGGCGGATCCCGAAAGGGGTTCGCCTCCGGCGTCTCGAGGCGGTCGCATCGGCTGGCTCAAGCGCTCACCGCCGCTCGAGCAGCCGAAACACCAGCGCCGCGAGCGCCACCTCCAGCATCCGCCGGGTCCACGAGGGCCGAGGGGGCCCGCCTGTCCTTCTAAAGCGGTGCTGCTCATCGAGTGCACTACGCTTTACCTGAACCGCTCCTGCCGAGGCGAGCGATTCCGTCTGCTGCCGGGTCCGTGAGGCGCGCTCCAAGATCGCGTTGATCTCGGCGCCCAGGAGCAACACCTGCGCCGAAATCCACATCCAGACGAGGAGGATGACGACGCCCCCGAGCGCGCCGTAGACGACCTCGTAGGACCCGAAGTGCGCGACGTACTGCGAGAAGCCCCAGGAGGCGAGCACCCACAAGAGGACGCCCACCACGCTCCCCGGCGTGATCAGCCGGAAGCGCTGCTCCACGTCGGGAAGCGCCCAGTAGAGCACCGCCCACAAGAGCATCATCAAGACCGCCGCGGCCGGCAGCCGGAGCCATCCGAGAAGCGCTCCCGGGGTCCCCCCGACGGCGTTGCCGATGGGCAGGAGCGCTACCGCCCCCACGCCCGCGGCGAGGACGAACACCGTCGTGAACAGGGTCATGCCCAGCGCGAGCGCCGAGCGACGGAGGTAGGAGCGCGAATCCTTCACGCCCCAGGCGCGGTCCAGCGCGTCGATGAGCGACTTCATCGCCCCCGAGGCCGAATAGAGCGTGACGACGATGCTGCCGGTGAGGATTCCGACGCTCCTCGACGCCGCGAGCGATCGCAGCCGCCCGCCGACCACCTGCACCACCGCCGCCGGCGCGACCTTGGTCAACGGCTCCAGCAGGCTTGCAACCTGGTGCGGGTCCATCAGCAGGCCGGCGAGCGCCACGAGGAACAAGAGGAACGGAAACAGCGCCAGAACGGAGAAGAAGGTCAGCGTCCCGGCGACGTTCGACAGGTCGTGGTCGAGCCAGGCGTTCTTGATTCGGGCGAAGAAGTCCTTCCAGGGCAGGTCCCGGCCTGGCAGCGCCATCCCGCGCGATCCCGACTCCGGCCGCACGCTCATCAACTTGCGCATCGGACAGGCCCCCGGACCGGGCGGGCGAAGGACCGCCGCTCTAGCTCGAAGGGTCCTCCGGCTTGGTGTGCAAGACGTCGCGCTCGAAGCGGCGCAGGACCATCGACAGCAGCGCGATGACCACCGAGAGCGCTACCGCTCGAAAGGGGTGCCCGTAGCCGCTCTCGGTCCCGAGCGCCGCCGTCACCCAGATCTGGGCGGCGGTGGAAACGCCGTGGACGCGCTCGCCGCGCCGCAGCACGGTCGCCGCGCCGACGAAGCCGACCCCCAGCGCCACGCCCTGCACCGCGCGCAACGGATCGGCGTGGGCTCCGCCGAGCTCCCGCGCCAAGAGCGCGAACAGGGCCCCGCCGACGGCGACGTACATGTGGGTCCGGAGCCCTGCTGCCCGGCCCTTGCGCTCCGGCCCGACGCCCATCGCCAGCCCGGCCACGGTGGCGCCGGCGAGCGCGAGCAGGTAGGAACCGGTTGTCACCTCCCGGAGCACGCGCGATGGACGATGAGCATCCGCCCGGCCGGAGGCAAAGGGGCTGCCCGCGAGCTGCTCATCCCGCTGACCGCGCCAAGGCCCGCGAGGCCGGCCGGTCTGGTCGACACACCTGTCCGGCAGCGCCTTCGGGCGGGGCTTGCCCCGGGCTCGTCCCTCGCCGCGGCGTCACGGGCGGAGGCCAAGCCCCGGCCCCCGCGATCGACCGGGCGCAAGTTTCATCGACCGGATCGGCCGGGTTCGAGGTCGCCGAGGGCGAGCGAAATGCCTTGGCGAGGAGCGCGGGAAGCGAAGCGGGAGGCGCGATTGACGCAAGGGGATATCGAGAAGGCCTTCGCGGCGCTGGACGAGGAGCTCGCGGCCACGGCGATGACCGCCGAGATCGTCGTGGTGGGCGGAGCGGTTCTCGCACCGCCGAGGTTCGACCTTCGCTACTCCCGCGCCCGCGACGAGTACCCCCGAAGGGCTGAATGGCAACTGGTATTAATCGTTGCGAAAGTATCTGCTCGCATCATCAGTCGTGGCATGTCGATTCTCAAAACCTTTCCCCCCGTACTTCCAAAACTTTCCCCCCCTGCGTGACGCGGACGTGATGATCGTCAGTTGGCTCCCTTTTGTCCAGCGGCGAGTCTGGGTTTGAGCCTGGGGCGGTA
>JAJYLH010000132.1 GCA_021787845.1 Myxococcales bacterium
TGTCGGAGTCCGGGTGGGCGGCGTGCGACGACACCCCCCGGCCACGGCTTGCGCCTCGTCCGCGTTGGGAACGCTCGCCACCCAGCGAGACACCCCCGACCCCGAATGGTCCGGATCAGACTCGACTATCGACTGGCGACCCGTAGGCCGGTGCTTGCTCGGCCGCCCGGAGCGCCGGCTCCTCATGCGCGGTGCCCAGCAGGGCGGCGACGGCCGCGTCGATCAGCGCGAACAGGCCGTCCCGGGCAATCGCCTCGCGGACCAGCGCACGCACGCGCACGAACCCGAGCCCCGAGGGGATGGCGGTGTCGGCCGCGACGCGTTCCGCCCGCTCGGCGAGCCGCACGAGCTCGCCGAGCAGCGGGTCGGAGCGATCGAACGGGGGGATCGGCAGGTCCAGCATCACCTTGTCGAAGTCACGCGCGCCCCACTGGCCGCGGCTCTGGCGGTTGGCAACGGCCGCCCGTGCCGTCTCGCTGTTCAGGATCGCCTCGAGGTAGCGCGCCTCATCCTCGTCGGCCGCCGCCCAGTAGAGCTTGTGCTCCACGATCGCGTGGGGATCGCGGAGCACGGCCGCGGCCGGCAGCGTGCCCGACGCCCCGTAGACGACCCGGATCGGAACGCCCGGCAGCTGCGCGCTGAGCTGGCCGAAGTAGTCGAGCCGGGGAACGAGCGGCTCCTTGCGCTTGCCGTGCTCAGCCCAGAGATCCTCCACCCCCCGCAGCCACCCCGAGAGAAACACGCTGCCCCTCGCCTGGGCAGCAGTTCGATCGAGGAGGACGCCGGCATCGTCGTCCCACGGGATCACGGCCGTGGGCGCGTCGAGCAGGCGGAATGGCGCGACCGACTCGCCGAGGTAGAGCGGCCGGAGGAACTCGGCCTCAACGCGGCCCTCGATCGACGGCAGGTCCCGCCACGGCGGCTTCTCGAGGCCGACCCGCCGACTCCGCACGAGCGGAGCCGAGGGGTCGGCACCGAGCCGGCCGGCGGGGACTCGCTCGACCACGAACAACATACGCGGGACGACGATCGCGCCCTGACGGAAGCAGCGCTTGTAGGGGGAGCTCTCGTGCGGACCTTCCTCGGGCACCGGAGTCGCATCC
Source organism: Myxococcales bacterium (assembly GCA_021787845.1). Lineage (GTDB taxonomy): Bacteria > Myxococcota > Myxococcia > Myxococcales > JAJYLH01 > JAJYLH01. Next base: position 1,104 of record JAJYLH010000132.1, read on the forward strand.
ACGCGCAGCGCGACCGCTGCCTCCCCTGCCGAGGCGTCGCGCCGGGGCAGGTCCCCGACGAACAGGGTGGGCGCTGGCACCGCGCCGATCTCCCCCGCGATCCCGAACAGGACGCACGATGGGACCGGGAACAGTGGCTGGACCCGCTCGTCGAACCCCCAGGCCTCCACGAAACGGACCGAGGCCACGACGTGCTCCAGCGCGGGGCGCGACTGCGGTGCCGCGAAGCGGCCCAAGCGGAAGCGCTCGAAATGGTGCCGGCTGAGGGCTGCGAACGGCATCACGAAGGCGATCGTCCCGCGCTGGCGCAGGTAGAGCTCGACGCAGCGGGCGAAGAAGTAGCCCGAGAGGTCCTGGTGTGAGACTCGACCCGCACCGCCCACCCACACGCCGAGCCGCTGGGACTCGGCGCGGAACGTCTCCTGCATCGCCGGCGCCATGTACCGATACGAGAGCCAGGGCGGATTGCCGATCAGGACGTCGGCTCGCTGTTCGTCGCTCGAGAGCCAGATCGGCCGCCCCTGGTTGCGCGCGACGTAGCCCCAGATGTGGTCCCTGCCGGCGGCGCGCAGCTCGTGCAGGGTGGCGTATGTCTGGCCGAGCACCTCGCGCTCTGTCTCGTCCCCGATCCCATTACGAGCCAGCCAGGCCTCGAACGCGGCCCGACCAGCCTCCTCCGTGCTGAGGCGCAGCATCGTGTCGACGACCTCGTCGAACAGCGCTGGATCACGGGTGACCGCGAACGGGAAGAACAGCGCCCTCGGCGAGTCGGGCACATCGATGAGGACCTCCCGCTCGGCGAGGAACGCGTGCGTGTTCCACTGCAGCGAGTCACCGAGATAGACCGGGATCGAGAGCGCGTCGTGCTCGCGCAACCGCTCCTCGCCGAGTGCCAGCAGATACGTGACCCGGGCGATGATGACGGCGACCGGATGCACGTCGATTCCGAGCACCATGGCGGAGCATCGAGCGACGGCGTCGCGGTCGGGCAGGCCAGCCTCTCGGGCCGCCGCGAGGAAGCGCCGAACGGCATGGAACAGGAACGTGCCCGAGCCGCACGCGGGATCGAGCACGCGCTGTTCGAGCGGAGCGGTGACGGCTCTCGCGCAGACGCGCTCGGCCAGCCAGTCGGGCGTGTAGTACTCCCCGAGATCGTGCCGCTGGGCCGGATCGACCAGCGACTCGTACAGCCCACGCAGGACGTCGGTTTCCACGTCGGCGAGGCGGAACCGCGATGCCTGCTGCGCGATCCGCTCGACGAGCTCAGATCCACCAGGCGCATCGAGCACCCAGTCGAAGAAGTCGCTCTCCACCGCCCCGTGGATGCCGGCCGTGCTGAACGCGCTCCCCGCGAGCAGATCCGCCGCCTGCCCGGGCACCACGCCGAGCACGCGCGCCGCCATCGTCTTGGCGACGATCGTGAGGAACGTGTGCTGGAAGAAGAGATCATCCTGGTCGACACTCGTTCCGTACACGCGGGCGAGCAGGTCCGACCAGAGCTGCCGGCGGAGCCGGACATCGGGCTGCTCGCCGACCTCCCTCCACAGGGCGTCCATCGCCGCCCGTGCGCGTTCGTAGGCGAGGCTGTCGCGGCCGAGCTCGCGGCGGATCGCCTCGGGCGTGGGATCGAGGTCGACCCCGATCGAGACCGCGGTGTCGAGCCATGCGAGGAACTCGGCGCGTCGCTCCTTCGTGAGCGAGAGCCCGGGGAGCCGGACGAGCCGGCCGCGGCGGAGTTCGTACGGCGCGAACTCGGCGCCATCCGTGGCGATGCCGATGAACCGCAGATTCGTCTGCCGTTCCCGATCGGCGAGGTAGCGGGAGAGCTCCTCCTCCGCATCGCCGCGCTCCCTCCGCAGGTCGCGCTTGAACTCGAACAGCGTCTGGCCGAGCAGCGCGTCGGCACGTCCACGCACTTCCGGCAACGGCCGCTCGAAGTCAACGTCTCGACTAGAGACGCCGAGGCCGTTGACCAGCAGCTCGAGGGTGAGTGCGCGGACCTTCTCGTGCCCTGGGCGCGTCGCGAGTTCGGACAGGATGTCGTGGAGTCGCTCTCGCTCGAGCGCCATCCGCTCCCTCCTCGACAGCCTGCCTTCGGCCCCTCGACAGATGACCGGGCGTACGCAGAGTCCCCGGCACCTCATTGTATGGGGATGACGAGGCCGCGGAAGGCGGGCAGGCCGACCCACGCAGCGGTCGTGTTCTCATCGGCGCAGCCGGCGAGGTCCGCTCGTTCACCGGTCATGGTGGCGATAGGCCTGTCGCGCCCCGCGGCGTCCGGTTCGCCGCCCAAGCCGAGGCTGCGATGCACGAACCGCCCCACCTGCAGGTGGGGCGGTTCGATCTCGAGGTGGCCGCATCCGGCGGACCGCACTGGAACGACACTCGCGCGCCGCTCTTCGCGTCACTGCCGGCTCTCAGATCGGACCACCCCCGCGTTTGCGGGGACAGCCGGCGGATGGCGACCACCCGCGAATCATGTTGGTCAGCGAAGGCGCACGTGTCAATGGTGCGCGCGACTGACGTCGCGATAGCGACCAGGTACCGGGTTACCGCTACCCGGTGTGATAGGCGGCGCGAGGAAGCTGAAGGATCGCGGATACATGATCGCGTCTGGTCGACCCCTGCATGCTGACCTTTCGTGTTTTCCGCCAGGACCGCCCTTGACGAGAACGCGGTCGTGTCCATACATGTCGGGTCAGCCACCCAGCTGGCGGCCAGGGCCCGGCCGCGTGGGCCTGGAGAACGGCTATCGTGGCCACGCCCACTGGGGTCCACCACAGGCTCCCCCCTCGCCTCGTCGACGAGGTGCGCGCGTCGCTGCAGGCACACCCGGAGGACCATCGAGCACGGGAGCTGGACCGGTACCGATACGAGCATCACCATCCCATCGCCCGCGAGATGATCGCCGCGGGCACCGACTCCGCTCGCGCGTTCTCGCACGCCGACCGCGAGGTACGGCGCCGGGCGGAGCTCGAGGTCCCGCCCCTCGAGCGCTTCGCCGCCGCCGACCCGGCCATCGTCGAGCAGATCGCGCGTCGGGAGCTCGAGCGAGTCCGTGCCGAGCTGCGCGGCACCGGGCAGACGCGGCGCGCTGCCCTCAGCGATCTGCGCCGATGGGGCCTGCTGGTCGGCACCATCAAGGCCGCCGAGACGCGGCATCGCCAGCGCGCCCAGCGGCAGGCGGAGGCGTTCGACATGGCGGCCGAGCAGCGCCGGATCATCCGCGAGGTGGTCCCCCGCTGGGAGTGGTCGCACGACGAGCGCGTGGCGCCCGGGCTCGGCGGCCTGGTGGAGACCAACCGCACCGGCGCCATCCACGTCTGGACTCTGGTGGCTGATCGCCCCCTGCGGGGCGCGGGCGCTTTCTCGACAACCTGCCGCGGGACCGCCGGGTGCGCGTCTTCGGCGTCGGGCGCGGCAGCCTGTCGGAGGCCATGCTCCTCC
>JAJYLH010000075.1 GCA_021787845.1 Myxococcales bacterium
CTCTCCGACAGAATCTGTGCGTGTTACGGGCGAGACAAGGAAGCCGGACACGTGAGTGTCCGGGTGCAGGCACCGCGTTCGTCGATCGCGAGAACTGCACGTCAAGATCTTCGCGTCGGGCGACAGGGCGGTCGGAGAGCGGCGAACGGCACTGCCCAACCCGGACCCTCACGTGTCCGGCTTCCCGAGAGGTGCTTTCCACGCACAGATTCTATTGAGGAGCAATGAAAGGGGGGATCGGACCGCTCAGGGAGCGGGCGCCGCGATTGTTGGAGCCGGGCACGGGAGTGCCCGGATGGTGCAGTGCCTTCGCGCCGCGCTGGACGGGTCGCTAGGCATTTCGTGCCGTGCCGCGTCCGGGCACTCCCGTGCCCGGCTCCTTAGGCTTCCCGCGATTCGAAGGGTTCTGCGCTGCTTCGTATGGGTGGGTCCGGCTCGAATTCCGGTAACCCACCCCCCGACAGCGCAGAGCCCGGCACCACTACCTCTAGCTCTGTGCGCCGCATCGAGAATCCGCGAACCGCGCAAGGGTTTCGCGGGTTGGTAGATCGGTGCAGGTCGCCCGCTCACGTCGGCTTGGCCCGCTCGATGGAGAAGATGTCGAGGCACTGCCGGCACCGGGCCGCGAGAGGCCACGACGCCGGCTGCTCGTCGACCGGGACCTCGGCACCGCAGTCGGGGCACGCGATCTTCTGCTCCTGCACGCGGGCCGACTCGCGCGAGGCGAGAAAGGCCAGAATCGGCCCCAGCGCGAACACCGACGCGCCCAGGATGATGTGCGGCGGCACGAAGAGCAGCGGCACCGCCAATAGCCAGCAGATGCCCAGCCGCTTCAGGGCACGGGTCATGCGCTCCTCGTTCGACCATTCGCGCAGCCTGAGTGCGCCGTCGCCCCGCTTGCCCTTCGCCCCGACGGTCGTCACCGGCCGTTCGACGATGCCCTGGTCCGCCGTCTTCTCCGCGCCCATCGATCGCTCTGTGCCGGGATCGATCCTGCCGCGCAACCGAATCGTCCTCGTTCGGCCGCGCTCAACGAGTGAACGGCCTGTCCCGCCCGGCTGCGTGTTAGAAGCGGCACGTGCTCGAGCCGCGCCGCATCGCTCGGAACGTGCTCGTACGCGTCGAACAGGGCGGCGCGTTCGCGAACCGGGCGCTGGACGCCGCGCTGTCGGAGGCGGGCGCGCTCGACCCGCGGGACGTCGCGCTCGCGACCGAGCTGACGTACGGAACGTTGCGCCGGCAGGTCCTCATCGACCATGTGCTGGCGCATTTTTCCAAGCGCAAGCTGTCCGAGCTGGAGCCGGAGACGCGGGCGCTGCTCCGGCTGGGCGCGCATCAGCTTCTGCACCTGCGGGTGCCCGAGCACGCCGCGCTCCACGAGACCGTCGAGCTCGCGAAGGAGGTCCACCGCGGCCGGGCGGTGCCGTACGTCAACGCGGTCTTGCGCGCGCTCGCGCGGGGGAAGACGAACGTGTTCATCCCGCCCGCGTCGGTCGATCCGGCGGGGCACCTGTCGCTGACCGAATCGTTTCCGCGGTGGATCGTCGAGTCGCTCCTGGCCGAGCGCTCGTTCGACGAGACGCAGGCGCTCCTTTCGGCGCACAACCGCACCGCGCCGCTGAACCTGCGCGTGAACCGGCTCCAGGCGGACCGCACGCAGGTCGAGCACGCGCTCAAGGCCGAGCTCGACCTCGACGCCCTGCCGACCCGATGGTCGCCGGCTGGGCTCGCACTCGACGCGACCGCTCCCGCTCGGCTTCTCCGGCCGGAGAGCGGCCGCTGGCAGGCGCAGGACGAGGGGGCGCAGCTCGTCGGCTACTTCGCCGCTCCCGTGCCGGGCACGACCGTGCTCGACGCTTGCGCCGCGCCGGGCGGGAAGAGCTGCCACCTCGCCGAGCTGATGGAGGACCGCGGCCACCTCGACGCGCTCGACGTCCATCCGGGCCGGATGCGCGACATCGTCGACGCGGCGGAGCGGCTCGAGCTCTCCATCGTTCACGCGCAGCTCGCCGACGCGACCCTGCCGCTGACCTTCCAGCCGCCCGGCGGCTACGACGCGATTCTCGTCGACGCGCCGTGCACGGGCTTGGGAACCGTGCGGCGCCATCCGGAGCTGAAGACCAAGCGGGTGCCGGAGGACGTGAGCCGCCTCGCCGAGCTGCAGGCGCGGCTCCTCGACCGCCTCGCGGGAGCGCTCTCGCCCGGCGGCACGCTGACCTACGCCGTGTGCACCTTCACCCGCGAGGAGGGTCCGGCGCAGGTCGAGCGCTTCCTCGCGCGCCACCGCGATTTCGCCCGCGCGCCGCCGCCCGCGGGGCCGGTCGACTTTTCCGCGCTGACCGACGCGAAGGGCGACTTGGTGCTCGACCCGCACCGGCACGGCACCGACGGCTTCTACGCTACACGGCTGCGCCGCCGCCCTTGAGGAGCCCTGATGCCTTCCGAAGCGCCTCCCGTCCGCATCGCCCCGTCAATCCTGAGCGCCGACTTCGGACGGCTCGCCGACGAGGTGCGCGCGGTCGAAGCGGCCGGCGCCGACCTGATTCACGTCGACGTGATGGACGGCGTCTTCGTGCCGAACCTGACCCTCGGCGCCGGCGCGGTGGCGGCGATTTCCAAGGTGACCAAGCTGCCCATCGACGCGCACCTGATGATCGAAAAGCCGGAGCGCTACGTGCAGGCGTTCGCCGACGCGGGCGCGAGCCTCGTCAGCGTCCACTTGGAGGCGTGCACGCACCTCGACCGGATCGTCGAGCAGATCCGCTCCGCCGGCGCCGAGCCGGGCGTCGCGCTCAACCCGCACTCTCGGCCGGAGGCGCTCGACTACGTGCTCGACGAATGCGCGCTGGTCCTCGTGATGAGCGTCAACCCCGGCTTCGGCGGGCAGAGCTACTTGCCTTCGGCGGGGCGGAAGCTGCGGCGGCTCAAGGAGATGCGCCAGGCGAGAGCGCTCTCGTTCGCCATCGAGGTCGACGGCGGGGTCCATCGGGGGAACGCCGAAGACATCGTCCGGGCGGGAGCGGACATCCTGGTCTCGGGTAGCGGGATCTTCCAGGAGCCTCCCTATGAGCGCGCGATCGCGGGCCTGCGTGACGCGGCCGCGCGCGCGCGGGCGAAGCCGTGACCCCGGGCGATGGGGCCACGACCGATCGGACCGATCGGTCGGATCGGACGGATCGGACGATGGGCTCCGCTTGCGCTCCACCTACCATGCAGGGCTACCGCTCGACTGCGCTCAAGGTGCCTGCGACCTCGCGCCAAGCTATCCTCGCGGCGCGGGAGTGGAGGACGAGGATGGCGGCGCGCACACGCCGGGGACGGTCGACCCATTCGCAAGAGCTGTGGACGAAAGGCGAGGCCCTGGAGCGGGCCGGTCGCCCCACGGAAGCGGTGGCGCTCTACACCAAGGCGGCGATCGCCGAGGAAGATGCTTCCCGGCCGCTTCGGGCGCGCATCCTCTGGGAGCAGCTCGCCCAGAAGACCGGCGCGAGCGGGACCGTTCTCGAGCGGCTCGCGACCGTCTGCCACCGCGCCCATCTCGCCGACGAAGCGTTCGACTACTGGGTCGCCGCCGCCGCCCGCTACCACGCGGAGACACGGCCAAGCGACGCCGAACGGGCGCGCGCGCATGCCCTGGCGCTCAAGCCGAAGGTCCAGGCGCACGAGCCGGTGCCGCTCGCCCAGAAGGCGCTCGCCGGCCCCGCCGGACAGCGCGTCGCCGACCTGCTCTGACCTTTCGGGCCAGTCCAAAGGGCTTGGCTTGACCGCGGCCTTGCCGATATAAGGGCCGCCCTCCGGCCGAGGTGCCGGGTACTTAAAGGAGAAGCGTTCGATGGCCACGATGATCACCGAGGAGTGCATCAACTGCGGCGCCTGCGAGCCAGAGTGCCCGAACAACGCCATTTCGCAGGGCGAAGACATCTTCGTCATCGACCCGAAGCTGTGCACCGAGTGCGTCGGGTTCCACGAGGAAGAGGCCTGCGCCGCGGTGTGCCCGGTGGACTGCTGCGTGCCCGACCCGAACAACGTCGAGAGCGAAGAGACGCTCTACGGCCGCGCGAAGACGCTCCACCCGGAGGAGACCCTGCCGCCCTTGGCCGACCTGCCGGCGAGCCTCTCCCGCTTCCGCAAGAAGTAACGCGCTCCGCACCTTTCGGCCGCGAGAGGGGCGTCAGGAGCGCTTCCGGCTGGCATGAGCGGTTCCGTCGAAGGACGGCTCCTGCCGGGCATCGCTCGCTAGGGTTCGAAGGCGATAGCCCTCCTAGGTTTTCTTCTCGCGGCGCCGCTTCGCCTCGGCGGCCCGTTCCTTCGCCCCGGGACGGCGCTTCTGGTACAGGAGCTCCGCCATCCTGAGGAGCGCCGCCTGCGCGTCCGGGTCGAGCGCCAGCACCAGGTCGACGAGCCGCTGGACGTTGGGCGCGAGCGGATGGGGAAGCGGCTCCTCTTCCCGGTCGCGTCCGGTCAACGTGTCGAGCCGGGTCTCCAGCGCCTGGGCGAGCAGCACCGCGGTCGACAGGGTCGGCTCGAAGGCGCCGCGCTCGACCCGGCTGACCGTCTCGTCCGTGATTCCCGCGCGCTCGGCCAGATTGGCCTGGGTCAGCTTGCGCGCCTGGCGCAGCCCTCGCACCCGCTCGCCGAACGCCGCCGCATCGATGACGATCATGGCGGCTAGAAATCGCGTGGAGGCGCCGCCCTGCACAGGCTTTGGGTGTCGTCAACACCCGTGTCGCCAGCCCGGCGTCGCACAGCGGCAGCGTTTCCGCTGAGGGGCCGGAACAGAATCGCCTCGACCAGTCGTGCTGCCCTGGACCGCTCACCCTGAGCCCCTCGGCGAGCTCAGGATGAACTTCGTCGAAGAGACAAGCGGCCCAAGGTGTTCCCGCCCACCCTTCGACTGCGTTCTTCGATGAGCGGGAGCGAGGAAGCTCCGGAACAGGGTCGGGTTACTTGTTTCCAGCACCTGAGCGCGCGGCCCGGTGACGTTCGAAGGAGGACCCAGGCGCTCTCCTTCGCGGGAGAGCCTTGCCGCTCGGTTGCACTCTACGCACACTCCCCCTCGGGCGAGCGCTTTCCCATGGCGCTCGGGGGGATGGTGCGATGCGGCGATCGGCGGCGGTGGTGTGCCTTCTGTGCGCGGCGGTGGCGCGGGCCGAGCAGGACGCGAGCGCTCCCGAACCTTCCTATCGGCCGGCCGCGCTCCACGACGGCCAGACCGCCGCGATCCCCGAAAGCCACCTCGTTGCGGCGGAAGGCTTCGGCCGGCTTCCCGACGAGTGGACCGGCGACATCAGGAGCCCGGGCGTCGACCCCAGGATGGCGCGGCTGCGCGCGGAGCACCGGCAGTTCGTCTCGCCGTTCATCGTGCCGAGCGTCTTTCCCGACGTCTCCTTGACGCTCGCGAACGACGTCGGCTGGAACCGCGCGACCGACGGGACCGACCTCGACCAGGTCGCGCTCATGTCCTTGTACTTCCTCCGACTGACCGTGCCGCTCGTCACGCTCAGGAACAGCGCTTCCGTTTCCCCGGACGCCTTCCGGGTGGCGTTCGAGGTTCCGTGGGTCCTGGACCCGCACCAGGCGGTGGCGCTCTTCGTCGGCAGCGACGTCCCGATGCGCCGCCGCCTGGTCGCCGGCGGGTTCGACACGATGCTCGGCTACGCCTGGGGCGAAGGCGTCTTGAGCGCCCAGGCGCGGGCGGGGGTGGGCGTCGAGCGGCTCCTCGCGAACGAACGCGGCCCGTTCGCGCCGAGCGTCCTCTACGACCTCGCCCTCGGCGTCCATCTCGTGCCGCCGGTGGAGCTCGTCGCCCAGGTCGACGGCCGCAAGGTGATCGGCGCGGCGAACGCGAGCGTGCGCCTGTGGCCGGCGGTGCGCTTCTTCCCAGAGCCGAGCCGGTCGCTGTCGATTGGCGTCGGCGGCCTCTTCTGGTTCGACGACCTCCAGAAGGGCTGGGTGACCCACCGGGTCGGTGGCGTCGTCGACGTCGGCTACGCCTTCCTCTAGCGCAAGCACCCGGCATGAGCGGCGCAGCCCGGCCGGATCAAGCGCCAGCCAGTCGACGTTTGCCGCCCGCCCGGTCGCCGGTTACACGGCACCGTCTCGCATCGAAGGCGGAGAGGGCGGATGGCGACGATCACTGGCGGCGAGCTCGTGGCGCGGATGCTGAAAGGGGCGGGCGTCACCCACGTCTTCACCCTTCCCGGCTTGCACGTCGCGCCAATCTACGCCGGGTGCATCGCCGAGGGCATCCGGGTCGTCGACACCCGGCACGAGCAGGCGGCGGCGCACGCGGCGGACGCCTTTGCGCGGCTGACGCGGTCGCTCGGGGTGGCGGTGGTCACCGCCGGGCCGGGCGTCACCGACGCCCTGACCGGGGTCGCCAACGCCTGGTCGGCCCAAAGTCCGCTCCTGCTCATCGGCGGCGCTGCGCCCCAGTTCAACGCCGGCCGGGGATCGCTCCAGGAGATGGAGCAGGTCGACCTCTTCACCCGCATCACCAAGTACGCCGACCGGGTGCCCGCGCCGGACCGGGTGCCGGTCTTCCTCGCCAAGGCGATCCGCATCGCCCTCACCGGCCGGCCGGGCCCGGTCTTCCTGGAGATTCCCTGGGACGTGCTCTCGAACGGGGTCGAGGAGAGCGAGGCGCCGATTCCGCGGTCGTACCGGACGAGCGCGCGCGCCGCCGGCGACCCGGCCTTCGTCGAACGCGCGGTCGAGCTCTTCGACCACGCGCAGAAGGTGGCGGTGCTCGCCGGCAGCTCGGTCTACTGGGACGACGCGGCGGCGGAGCTGGACGAATTCGCCCGCAAGGCAGCGGCACCGGTCTACCTGAACGGCTCCGGTCGCGGCTGCCTTCCCTGGAGCCACCCGAACTTCTTCCAGCACACCCGGAAGGACGCGCTTGGCGAAGCGGATGCGGCGCTGGTGCTCGGTACCCCTTTCGACTTCCGGCTGTCCTACGGCTCGGCGCCGACCTTCGGGGAGCGGCTCCGCATCGTCCAGGTCGACTCAGACCCCGCGGAAATCGGCCGGAACCGCGCGGTCGAGGTGGGCATCGTCGGCGACACCAAGCTCGTGCTCCGGCAGCTCGTCGACGGGCTCTCGAAGAAGGGCCGCACCGCTTTCCTCCAGACGCTGCGCAGCCGGGAGGCGAAGAAACGGGAAGAGCTTTCGGTCTTCGAGGCGAGCGACCAGGTGCCGATTCACCACTACCGGCTGGCGAAGGCGCTGGACACGGTGGCGCACCAGAACGGGCGCGACCCGATGTTCATCGGCGACGGCGGGAACTACGTCGCCATCGCGGCGAAGGTGCTCCGGCTCCACGCGCCGGGGCGCTGGCTCGACCCGGGGCCGCTCGGCTGTTTGGGCGTGGGGGCGCCGTTTGCCCTGGCGGCGAAGATTCTGCACCCCGACCGGACGGTGTTCGTGGTCCAGGGCGACGGCTCGTTCGGGCTCAACGGGATGGACTTCGAGACCGCGCTGCGCTTCGAGCTGCCGATGGTCTGCGTGGTGGGCAACGACGCCGCCTGGGGGCAGATCCGCATTCCCCAGGTGGCGGCGCACGGGGAAGATAGAAGCCCTGCTACTCTGCTCGCACCGACCCGCTACGACCGCATCGTCGAGGCGATGGGCGGCTGGGGCGAGCTCGTCACCGAGCCTGTGGAGCTGATCGGCGCGCTGGAGCGGGCGGTCGAGTCGAACACGGTCGCCTGCGTCAACGTGATGCTCGACCCCGAGGCGCCGGCCGCGTCAGGGTCGATCGGCTACGCGGTGTAGCGGCGGCGAGCAAAGGCGCCCGAGCCGGCGATCAGACGGATCGGTCGGATCGGTCGGATCGGTCCGATCGGTCCGATCGTCGTTCGCGGATGGCGCTCGCGACCTTCCAAGGCCCGTCGTGCTTAGATGGCGGCCCTCATGAGCCACCTCCACGACTCCTCGCCTTCGCGCTTCGCCCTCGAACGGGACATGGCAGCGCTCCTGGTCATCGACGTGCAGGAGCGGCTCGGCGCCGCGATGCCGCCCGAGCCGTTCGCGCGGCTCGTCAAGAACGCCCGCATCCTCATCGACAGCGCGAAGGTTCTCGGCCTCCCGATCTTCGCGACCGAGCAGTATCCGAAGGGTCTGGGACCGACGGTGGCGAGCTTGCTGGAAGCGCTGCCGCTGGACGCCGCCCCGGTGGACAAGCTCGAGTTCAGTTGCGGCGCGGTGAAGGAGGTCGCGCGCCGGCTCTTCCAGAGCGGCCGCCGGCAGGTCGTGGTCGCCGGGATGGAGACCCACGTCTGCGTCTTCCAGACCGTGCGCGACCTGTGCCAGGGCGGCTACCAGCCGTTCGTCGTCCGCGACGCGGTCCTCTCCCGCCAGAGCGAGAACCTCGAGACCGGCCTGGCCCTGATGCGCGAGTGCGGCGCGACCATCACCTCGACCGAGACCGTGGTCTTCGACCTCTTGGGCGCCGCCGGAACCCCCGAGTTCAAGCAGATTTCGCCGCTCTTGAAGTAGCGTTCGATGAGCCTTTCCTGCGCGCAGATTTTCGTCCGGACCGAGGATCTCCCGGCGGTGGAGGTGGCGGTCGCGGAAGCGCTCCTCGAATGGTCGAGGGAGGTAGGACCGCTGCCGGTAAACGCCGACGGGGTCGTCCTCCCGAGCCCCGAGCGGCGGCTGGTGCTGGTCCCGCCCACCGGCGGGTTCGTCACCGTCATCGAGGAGAACGGCAAGCTCGACCGCTCCCTGGCGCGGGCGCTCGCCGCGCGGCTGGGGACGCTGGTGCTCGCGGCCGAGCTCGACGGCCGCTTCCTGGCAGCGGAGCTGGAGACCATCGAGCCCGACGGCGAAACGGGCACCTGGACCGCTGCCGAACAGCTCGATGGCGACCTGATGCCCGAGTACGTCGACGCCGAGGCGGAGCTGTTCGAGCGGCTGGTCGCCCGCGGGGTGCCCGCCGGCCTCTTCGCGCTCGAATGGGAGGAGATCCTCGAGCCGAACGCGCCGGTCGACGAGGGGGCGCGGCTCTTGGCCGAGGCCGGGGTCGAGGGGCTGGAGAAGTTCGTGCTGCCCTTCGGCCCGCGGCCGTCGGTTCGCGATCCGTCCGGGGGCCCGCCGGTGCGGCCCGACCTCTGGGTCGGCGGGGAGGACGGCGAGGCCCGGGTCATCGAAGGCCGGCGCCTCGTCGGCCAATGGAGCGAGAGCGCTGTCGCCTCCCTGGCGGCGGTCGAGGAGCGGCAGACCGAGCGCATCCTGGAGACGCTCGCGTGGACGACCGAAGCGCCGACGCTCGCCGGCCTGACGTTTCGGTACGAGGGCGTCGAGGACGAGGATGGCTTCGCTGACGCGCTCGAGCGAGCGCGCGCGCAACGGCCGCGGCTTCTCGCCTGGCGGTCGACGGACTGGCGGAGCGCGCGGGGGCTCGTCGAGGCGCTGCGCGAGGCGACCGAACGCCTCTTGCCGGCCTTCGAGATCGGGCGCGAGTGCGGCGAACGGGTCGAATTCCGCCACCGGGACCATCCGAACGCCTCTTTCTTCGTCAGCCTGCGCGACCTGTGGAACGAGTACCGCGAGGAGCCGGAAGCGCTGGTCCGCCTGTGCGCCCTCTTGCTCGTGCGCGCGCGCGAGGAGGGCGAGACCCCGGCGACCTACGACCCGGACCGGCTCTTCCCGCTACTCCTGAGCGAAAGCGCACCCGAGCTCCATCGGCTGGCGGCGCGCCCCTTCGCCGACCAGGTCTGGGTCGCGCTCGCGCTCGACTCGGGGCGCTGCGTCCAGCCGCTGACCCGGAAAGCGTTGCGGGAAGGTGGCGCCGGCTTCGACGACGCGCTCGACCTCGCGGTCCACCGGCTCGAGGTCGCGACCGAAGAGAACGACGGGTTCGTGCTCTACGAGCAGCCGGAAGGACTGACGCTCTCGGCGGAGTTCCCGGACGTTTCGAGCGCCGCCCGCATCCTCTCTCCGGCGGTGGTCTCGCACCTCTCCCGGCAGCTCGGCGACGGGTGTCTCGTCGCGATTCCCGGGCGCGACGTGCTCCTCGCGGCCGAGGGCACGACGGAAGCGCGGCGCTGGCTCGAACGGCTGGTGCGGGCCCGGTTCGAGACCGCGGAGCATCCGTTGACCCGGATGATTTGGAGCGCGCAGAACGGCGAGCTCGTCGAGGAGGGGCTCGCGGCGGCGGAACTTGTCGACGGCCAGTAGGCTGGACGGTCCGGTTCGCGCGCCGCGAGGCGGGCGAACGGCCGTCCGACATTCCAGAGCGCTCGCGATTCGACGGGCTACCCCTCGAGCGATCGCGATCCGACAGCGACCCTTGAGCGATCGCTCTGGAACGACGGGCGGCCGGCCGCGCTCTCTCTCGTGCGCAGTACCCCTACCCAGGCGACCGGACCGCCCATCCTACTGGTGCAGCGCCACAATCCGCTTCCAACGTGCCTTGACAAGGCGCCCTCCAGCCGCCACAGCAACCCGTCGGACGGAGGGCACCCTTTGCGCGCATCGCCGCTGACCGAATGGGCTCTGGCTCACCTCGCGACCTTCGATCCGCTCGCCGAGCTGCGCGCCACCCGGGAAGGCTGTGGGCTCTACGACGCGGGCGGGCGCGACCGGGTGCTCGTCGTCGGCGCCGGCCGGGTCGGGTTCCTGCAGGGCCTCTGCACCAACGACGTGGACGCTCTATCCGAAGGACATGCGCTGGAGGCGGCGTTCGTCACCGCGCAGGGCAAGCTCGTCGCCGACGCGCGCGTGGTCAAGCTCGAGGACGGCCTCCTCCTCGACGCCGAGCCCGGTCGCGGGGCGGCGCTCGACGAGCTGTGGACCCGGCATCGGGTTCACGAAGACGCGCAGTGGCTCGACGTCTCGGAATCGCTTTCGGCGCTCGAGCTGTGGGGACCCAGGGCGGCGGCGGTGCTGGAGGGCGACCCGCTCGCCGACGGCGAGGGGCGGGCGGCCTCGCTCGCGGGCGCCTCGTTCGCCGCGCTGGGCTCGCCGTTCGGCGCCGTGCTCTACCTGCCGGCCGACGCGGCGATACGGGTAGCGGAAGCGCTCCTGGTGAGAGGCGCGCGGGTCGTCGGGGAGGCGACGCGGGAGGCGCGGCGCATCGGGCTCGGGCTCGGCCGCTACGGCCTCGACTGGGACCAGACGCACAACCCCCTCGAAGCGGGGCTCGAACGCGCCATCAGCTACCGGAAAGGCTGCTACGTCGGGCAGGAGGTGGTGGCGAAGGCGACGTACGTCGGCCACGTCAACCGGCGGCTGGTCCGGCTCGAATGGGAGGAGGAGCCGGTGGCGCCGGGCACGGCGCTCCTGGGCGCGAGGACGCCGGGCCGGGTGACGAGCGCGGCGTGGGACCCCCTGTCCAGCCGGACAGTGGCGCTCGGAATGGTCCGGCGAGAGGTGGCGGCCGCCGGGTCGAGGCTGCGGGTGGGCACCGAAGCGGGACCGGAAGCGACGGTGGTCGGGGTTCCGTTCGGGTCGCGGCCGGTTTCGGGGTGAAGGTCGCGCTCGGCGTGCCGCGCTCTCTCGGCGGGCCCGAGCGGGCGCCGTCGCGTCGGGGCCGAGCGGACCTGTCGACGGAAGCGTTCCTGGGGCGGGTTGCGTGGCGGCTCGTGGGCCGTCGGGATCGAGCGCCCCGGTGAAGCTTTCTGGCCGAGCGCGGCCTCCAACTGGTAAGGTGTTTCCCGGGCGCGCGGGGCGACCGACGCCGAAGGTGGCGCAGAAGATGCGGCAGCAGCAGGTCCCGGAGGCACGGCCGAGCGGCATCATGCGCGCGGTCCAGAAGAGGCGGCGGGACGGCGAGCTGGCGACGGTGCTGCTCGCCGTTTTCGCGGTGGCCGTGGTGGCGGCGGCGCTCTACGTGGCCTTCGGGGGCGCCGCGCACTGACCCAGAGCCGCCGGTGCCCCCCCCAGGCGAAGACCTTGCGCGCACGATTTTCGCGGGGCGCGATTTCTGCGCCGACTCCGGCGAACCCGGCAAGCCACCCGATGTCCGAAACGGCCTCTTAGCGGGCAATTACGGCGCCCAGACGGCCGATCCGCGCCTTGGCACGAGGGCTGCATCTGGAAACGAGCGGGCGCGGCGCGGTGACGGAAAACTGGTCCCCCCGCCAATCCCTGCCGTGTCGCGCTCTTGCATCTGAGCTCGTGCATCGGAGCCCGTCGGTCCCCCGGCCGACGGGCTCCAACGTTTTTTTTGCGGGCGGCCGTCGGCCGCGGGTTCTGCGTCGCGGCCCATCGGCGACCCGGCGGTGCCGGCACGCCGCTTGCTGGCGGCACGGACTCGCGCTTGCCTTGTCAGCCGCCGGGTCCGTCTCGCGATGGGCAGAAGAGCGATGGAGCGGTCCCTGCCCACGAGCTTCGCGCGGTCGACGAGAGAGGCCGCCAGCGGCGAATCGTTTGACGGCGGCGCTCGCATCTGGAACGCTCCCCGGCCGTCTTTTTTGCGGGCGGCGCCCTGATGGGCCGTCGCCTCGAGGAGCGCCATGCGAAAAACCCGTGTTCGTTCCGTCGTCCTCGCACTTTGCGTGCTGGGGCTCGCCCTCTCGGCCGCGGGCGTCGCGAGCGTGCGCCATGCGCGACACCAGCCGGCGGCCAAGAAGGCGGCCGCGCATCCGGTCGTCGAGATGAAGACTTCGCTCGGCGACATCCAGGTCGAGCTCGACGCGACGAAGGCGCCGGTGACCACCAAGAACTTCCTGCGCTACGTCCATGAGCGGTTCTTCGACGGGACCATCTTCCACCGGGTGATCCCGGGCTTCATGGTCCAAGGCGGAGGCTTCACCCGCGACCTCGTGGAGAAGAAGACCCACGCGCCGATCGTCGACGAGGCGTCGAACGGGCTGAAGAACCTGCGCGGCACCATCGCGATGGCCCGCACGAGCGACCCGAACAGCGCGACCGCCCAGTTCTTCATCAACGTCGTCGACAACGGTTTCCTCGACTACGCGCAAACCAACCCGGGCTACGCGGTGTTCGGCCAGGTGGTCGCGGGGATGGACGTCGCCGACAAGATCGCCGCGGTGCCGACCTCGACGCAGGGCGGGATGCAGAACGTGCCGGTGAAGCCGGTGGTGATCGAATCCATCCGCCGCATCAAGTGACCGGCCGGCCACCTGACGGACCCTCGAGCGCCGGGCGCTTCGGGCATACTGGCGCTTCGAGGAGCCGTCTCGACCGGTCGGGGCGCGCTTTCGTCGCGGCGGGCTTGAAACTCCGATGACCTACCACGCCTGGGCGGCCACCGACGTCGGCCGCAAGCGCAAGCACAACGAGGACAGCTTTCTCGTCGACCCGGACCTCGGGCTCTACCTCGTCGCCGACGGGATGGGCGGCCACGCCGCGGGCGAGGTCGCGTCCGCCCGCTGCGTCGAGGTCGTGCGCGAGCACCTGTCGGCGCATCGCTCGACGCTGGACGATTTTTCCCACGAGGCCAGCGCCGAGGGCCGCGAGGAGGTTCAGAAGCTCGTCGCGCACGCCATCCAGCGCGCGTGCCGGGAGATCTTCGAGCTCGCCGAACGGGAGCCGGAAAAGCGGGGGATGGGCACCACCTGCGTCGCGCTCATCGCCCGCGGCAGAAAAGCGGTGGTGGCGCACGTCGGCGACAGCCGGGCGTACCTCCTGCGCTCGGGGAGGGTGCACCAGCTCACCGAGGACCACAGCCTGGTCGAGGAGCACGTCAAGCGCGGGCTGATGACCCGGGAGCAGGCGGAGAAGAGCGACATCCGCAACGTCATCACCCGAGCGGTAGGGCTCCAGCCCTCCGTCGAGGTGGACACGCTCCTGACCGACGTGATGCCGGGCGACCTGTTCCTGCTCTGCTCCGACGGGCTGCACGGCTACCTGAAGGACGACGAGCTGGTGTCGTTGTTCTCCAGCGAGCCGCGCTCGACGCTGCCGATGAAGACCATCGACCTCGCGAACCAGCGGGGCGGCAAGGACAACATCACGACGGTGGTCGTCTCCTCGGGAGCGCAGGAGGAGGGCGACGAGCACACCGACGTCGACCAGAAGGCGGAGATTCTCCGGCGGATTCCTCTCTTCCAGTACATGACCTACAAGGAGCTGCTCTCGATTCTCTCCATCGCGAAGGCGCGCAGCTTCCAGCCGGGGCAGACGGTGGTCCAGGAGGGCGAGAGCGGTGACGAGATGTTCGTCCTCTTCCGCGGGCGGGTGGAGGTGGACAAGGGCGGCGCGACCATCGCCGCCTTCCGGGCGGGCGCGCAGTTCGGGGAGATGGCGCTCGTCGACCAGGCACCGCGCTCGGCGACGGTGGTCGCGGTGGAGCCGACGAGCGCCATCGCGCTCTCGCGGGACGCGCTCTTGAAGCTGATGCGCAAGGACAGCCTGCTCGCGGTGAAGCTCCTCTGGTCGTTCGCGCAGGTGCTCTCGGAGAGGCTACGCAACACGAACGAGGCGCTCAGCGGCTTGAAGGACGAGGTCGACCGGCTGCGGGAGGAGACGGAGGTCGAGTTCGAGGAGCTGCCGCCGCCTCCGCCGCCGTTCGGCGACGAGCCGTGAGGGGTGCCCCCAGGGGTCGGCAGCGCTCCCGGTGGGCGCCCGGTCCTCGTCGCGTCGGGCACGAGTGGGGCCGGCTCCCCTGCTGGTTGATCGCAGCGCTTCTGCTACCCTCGTGCATCCACCGGCCGCCGAAGCTCGAGTTCGGGCCCCGCGGGCGGATCACCGACCCGCGGGTCGCCTTTCGCGCGGTACGCGCGCGCGAGGCGCAGGTCCGGTCGGTGCAGGGCGAGGCGAGAGCGGCGGTGCACGCGACGCGCGGCAGCGGGCACGTCACCGAGCTCATCGCCGCCGAGCGGCCGACGAGCGCCCGCCTCGACGCGGTGACGGCGTTCGGGCCGCTCGCGACGTTCACCACCGACGGGCGCCGCTTCGCGCTGGCGGACTTTCGGCACCACGTCTTCTACCAGGGCCGCGCGACGGCCGCCGCCATCGGCCAGCTCCTGCCCCTCCGGTTGCCGGCGGCGGAGCTGGTCAGCTTGTTGCTGGGGCTCCCGCCGCTCGTCGAGGGGGCGGCACCGGTACGGCTCACCGTCGACGTCGAACGGGCGGTGTACGTGCTTTGGCTCGCGAGCCCTCTTGGCGACGAACGCATCGAGCTCGACCCGCGAACGCTCCGGCCGGTGGCGGTGGCGGTGGGCGGGCGCCTCGACGTTCCCGGCTACCGGGCGACGTTCTCGGACCTCGGGGGGGCGTTCGATCTGCCGCGGGACGTGCAGCTCGTTTCCGCCGACGGCAAGACCACGGTCGAGATCGAATGGCGGGAGCGCAAGGTGAACCCGACCCTCGCGCCGACTCTCTTCACCCAGCCGGTGCCCGCGGGGTTCCAGGTCGCGCCCTAGGCCGGACGCCCCGCCGGAACCCGCTCGTCCTTCGACTGCAACCGGCGCGGGCTGCCCCCCGAACCCAAGCGATCGGGCTCGGACTGGTAGTGCCGGCCCGCTGGCCCGGTACGCCGCCGAGCACGATCGAGCCGGGCCAGAGAGCCGGCACCACTGACCTGCTGCGCGGCGTCGACAATCTGCGCACGCCGGCAAGGCTTCGCGGGTTGGTAGAGCGGGATGAGCGGGTCTCGCCGGCGGGCTCGCAAGTCGATTTCCGGTGACGGAGCGCTTGCGCTCGGTCGCTTTGCCCTTGAACCGGACGCGCTTCCGGGCGAGCGTGACCCGATGCTGGTCCCGCTCCTCGCCGCCGCGCTCGCCTCCACCGCTCCTGCCCCCTCCGCCGCGCCCGCGCCCGAGCCGACGGTGACGCTCCTCGCCGCCGGCGACGTGACGCTCGGCCAGCACTTCGAGGAGTTCCTGGACGGCGAGGTCGCCAAGGGGAGCATGACCGCTCTCGAAGCCCGCCAGTACGCCTTCGCCCGGATCCGGAAGGTGACCCGGGCGGCGGACCTCTTCGTCGTCAACCTGGAGTGCCCCTTCACCTGGCGCGGCCAGAAGATCCCGAAGAACTTCAACTTCCGCGCCCGCCCGGAGCTGTCGGCCGTCTTGACCGACGGCGGGGTCGACGCGGTTTCGCTCGCGAACAACCACCTGTACGACTACGGCCCGGACGGGCTCGTCGACACGATGACCACCCTGATGGCGCGGGGGATTCCCTTCTTCGGCGCCGGGATGAACCTCGCCGAGGCGCGCCGGCCCGCCATCCTGAAGCGCAACGGCTTGACGATAGCGTTCCTGGGCTACTTCTACCTCGACGACCACAACATCGAGCCGAAGGAGGTCTACGCGACCGCGACCAAGCCGGGCGTCGCCGGCTGCCATTCGAGCCACGACTGCGACATCGGCGCTTGGGTGGCCGAGGATGTGAGGAGAGCGGCAGCGCAAGCGGACATCGTGATTCCGTTCTTCCACTGGGGCAAGGAGGCGCAGCACCAGGTCTTCGGCTACCAGCGGCGGCTCGCCCACATCGCCATCGACGCGGGCGCGAAGCTCGTCCTCGGCTCGCACCCGCACGTCATCCACGGCATCGAGTGGTACAAGGGCGTGCCCATCGTCTACTCGCTCGGCAACTTCATCTTCGGCGGCAACTGGGGCCCGAAGGACGAGTACGCGATCGCGGTCCGGGCGGTGCTGCAGAGGGCCGGGGTGAAGAGCTTGACCGTCCTCCCGATGCAGTTCACGAACCCGCCCGCGCACCGGTTCCAGCCGCGTTTTCTCACGGGCGACGAGGCGAAGCCGGTTTTGGCGCGGGTGAAGGCGCTCTCGGACGCGCTCGTGAACGCGCCTCTCGTCGCGCCCCTGCGGTGAGCCGTCGGGGTCCATGGTCACCCGAGCGCTTCCCATCTTCCGAAATCGGACGACCTCGGCGTATGATGCGGCGCTCGTCGCCCGGGAGGCAAAGGGGTCGAGGGAGGACCGGCGCCGGCAAGCGGGACCGGACGGCAGGCTTGGGGATGGGTTTTCGACGGGGGACGGAGAGACGATGGGACGCAGGTTCGCGCGCCAGCGGTTTCGTGGGGTTCTCTGGGCCACGTTCGGCCTCGTCGCGCTCGCCTCGCTGCCGAGCCGGGCGGCGGTGTCGGCGAACGGCGCCGACCAGTCGATCAAGGTGGGCATCGGCGAGGACAAGGTGCTGGTCGTCCACGGGGGCATCAGCCGGGTCGCGGTCGGCATGGCGACCATCGCCGACGTGCGCACGCTCAGCTCGAGCGAGGTGCTGATTCTCGGGGTCTCCCAGGGGAAGACGACGCTCCTCATCTGGCGCAACTCGGGGCGGCGGCTCTCCTACACCATCTCGGTGCGCAAGCACGACCCGGAGGAGGTGGCGGCCGAGCTGAGCGCGCTGTTGGGCGAAATCGAAGGCGTGAGAATCCGCATCATCGGCGACGACGTCTACTTGGACGGCGAGACGCTGACGACCGAGGACGCCCAGCGGGTACAGGCGGTGATCAAGCTCTTCCCCGAGGTGCGCTCGTTCGTGCGGCCGAGCCCGGAAGCGCTGAAGCTGCAGGCGAAGAACCTCGCCCGGGCCTTCGCCGAGAACGGGCTCAACAGCGTGGTCGTCAACGTCATCGGGGGCAGCATCTTCCTCGAAGGGACGGTGGAGAGCCAGCAGGACCTGCAGAAGGCGCAGCTCATCGTCAAGGCGATGGGCTCGCAGGTCAACGACCTGTTGACGGTCGGGATCAAGCGGATGGTGCTGGTCGAGGCGCAGGTGGTGGAGATTCGGCGCAACGTCGACGACGGTTTCGGCATCACCTACCCGACCGACCTGACCTCGACCGAGGACTCCGGCATCAAGATCGGCTACCAGAGCTACAACCCGCCGCAGCAGGGCCAGCTCCCGCAGCAGACGACGCTGCAGCTCACCGGCGGGCTCACGAGCGACTTCGCGGTCCGGCTGCGCTGGGACTACGGCTACGGGCGGCTGTTGTCGCAGCCGAAGCTCGTCTGCGCGTCGGGGGAGAAGGCGCACTTCATCGTCGGCGGCGAGGTCCCGATTCCGCTGATCACCCTGAACAACGTCACCGTCGACTGGAAGGAGTTCGGCGTCATCCTCGACGTCACCCCGACCGCCGACCGGCAGGGCAACATCTCCATCAAGATCGCGGCGGAGGTGAGCAACATCGACTCGACGCTCTCGGTGAACATCGGCGGCAACACCTATCCGGGCTTCCGCAAGCGCCGGGTGGAGACGAGCGTCACCGTCAAGCACGGGGAGACCATCGTCCTCTCCGGCCTCTTCAACTACGACCAGCAGAAGAACGTCTCCAAGGTGCCGATTCTCGGCCACATCCCGCTCATCGGCGAGCTGTTCAAGAGCCGGGAGTTCATCAACCAGAAGAACGAGATCGCGATCTTCGTCACCCCGACCATCGTCAATCCCGACTCCGACCGCATCCGCGAGACCATCGACAAGATCAAGGAGCGCTATGAGGATGCCAACGAAGCGGTCAACTTCAGCATCTGGGATTAGCGGCATCCCTTCTGGCCAGGAGCAGCGATGCTGAGCATCCTCGTCGCCGAGAAAGGGGGGGAACGGGAGCGGCTCGACTTCGACAAGCAAGAGATCTCCATCGGGCGCACCGACGACAACGACGTGGTGCTCGCCCGAGGCAACATCTCCAAGCGGCACACCCGGCTCGTGCAGAAGGATGGCCGCATCATCGTGGTCGACCAGAAGAGCACGAACGGCACCTTCGTCAACGGCAAGAAGCTGGCGGCGCCGCAGGTGCTCAGCGCCGAGGACATCGTCGCCGTCGGGGACTTCGAGCTGTCGATCGCCGACGAGCCGGAGGCGGACCCGGAAACCCTGGAGGAGCCGCCGCGCCTCTCGCCGCCGAGCGCGCACGCGAAGGGGCTCGCGGAGGGCGAGACCGGTCCCGCTCAGGTGCCGCCCGCGTCCACGTCCACGTCCACGTCCACGTCCACGTCCACGTCCACGTCCACGCCCGCGCCCGCGCCTGGACCCGCGCCCGAACCCGCGCCGGCGCGCGCGCGAGCGCCGTCCGCCCGGTCCCGGCGGCCGGCGGCGGTGAAGGACCAGCAGTCGATCAGCATCGAGCGGCAGAAGTGGTCGAAGCTGTTGAAGACCTGCCACGACAAGCTGATCGAGGCGATGGACCTGCGCCGGCTGGACATGGACCGGCTGGGCGACGACGAGCTGTGGCGAAGGACCGAGCAGACCATCCGCGGCATCGTCCAGAAGATGGACAACCTCCGGGAGATTCCCCCGGATGTCGACAAGGAGCAGCTCGTCACCGACGTCCTGAACGAAGCGCTGGGCCTGGGCCCACTGGAAGACCTACTCGCCGACGACACGGTCAGCGAGATCATGGTCAACCACGCGAGCCAGATCTACGTCGAGCAAAAGGGCAAGCTGCACCTCGCGAACAAGACCTTCTCCTCGAACGAGGCGGTGCGGCACGTCATCGAGCGGATCGTCGCGCCCATCGGCCGGCGCATCGACGAGTCGAGCCCGCTCGTCGACGCGCGCTTGAAGGACGGCAGCCGCGTCAACGCCATCATCCCGCCGCTCGCGCTCAAGGGGCCGAGCCTGACCATCCGCAAGTTCGCCCGCGAGCGCTTCCGCATCAAGGACCTGCTCGCGTTCGGCACCCTGACCGCGCAGATGGTGGAGTTTCTCGAGACCTGCGTGAAGGTGCGCAAGAACATCATCATCTCGGGCGGCACCGGGAGCGGGAAGACGACGCTCCTGAACATCATCTCCTCCTTCATCCCGGAGGACGAGCGCATCGTCACGGTCGAGGACGCGGCCGAGCTGCAGCTCCCCCAGGACCACTGGGTGCAGCTCGAGACCCGGCCGGCGAACGTCGAGGGCAAAGGCCAGATCACCATCCGCGACCTCGTCCGTAACTGCCTGCGGATGCGGCCGGACCGCATCGTCGTCGGCGAGTGCCGCGGCGGCGAGGCGCTGGACATGCTCCAGGCGATGAACACCGGCCACGACGGGTCCTTGACGACGCTGCACGCGAACAGCCCCCGCGACGCCCTGGCGCGCCTGGAGACGATGGTCCTGATGAGCGGGATGGACCTGCCGGTGCGCGCCATCCGCGACCAGGTGTCGGCGGCGGTCAACATCATCGTCCAGCAGATGCGCTTCGCCGACGGCACCCGGAAGGTGACGTACATCTCGGAGGTTTCCGGGATGGAGGGCGACATCATCACGCTCCAGGACATCTTCTATTTCAAGCAGGAAGGGTTCGACGACGAGGGGCGCATCAACGGGCGCTACGTCGCCACCGGTTTCGTGCCGCGCTTCTACGACGACCTGCAGCGCCGCGGGATTCCGGTGAACATGAACATCTTCCGCGAGGACTAGCCGGGGGACCCGGAGGGCTTTTTCGTCGATGTACCAGGTGACCGTGCACGCGCCGGACGGGGCCGAGGCGCACTACTCGCTCGGAGACGACCAGGGGCTGGTGGTCGGACGGGAGCCGACCTGCGACGTGGTCCTCCCGTCGAAGAAGGTCTCGCGCCGGCACGCGCGGCTGTTCACGAACGGCGACCGGTTGCACATCGAGGACCTGGGGAGCCAGAACGGCGTCTTCGTCGGCGGCGCGCGGCTGAGCGGGACGAGCGAAATCCGCCCCGGTCCGGCGATCGAGGTCGGCGAGTTCAAGATCAAGATCAAGAAGGTGGACCCGCACGCGGCGGCGCCGGGCGAGGGGGACGCTGGCGCGGCCGGCGAAGGGCACCTCGAAGGCCAAGCGGAGATGGCGGGCCAGACGCTGCACCTGCCGGCGGAGCCGGGGTTCGTCGGGCGCGACCCGGGCCGTGAAGTGCAGATCGACAACGACTCGGTCTCCCGCAAGCACGCGGAGGTGCGGCTGGAGCCCGGTTCGGGCCACGTGGTGGTCGACCTCGCGAGCTCGAACGGCACCTTCGTCAACGGCGAGCGATTGAAGCCGAACCTTCCCCGGACGCTGAAGAGCGGCGACCAGGTGCGGTTTGGCGAGACCACCTGGCAGTACGTCGCCGGTCCCGCCAAGCGCGCGGCCGGCGCCGGGCTCACGAGCCGGCAGAAGCTCCTGATTGCGGTCGCCGCGTTGCTCCTGGTGCTGGTCATCGCGCTGGTCGCGTTGCACCATCCGGCCTCGCGGCCGGCGAGGTGGGGACAACCGGTCAACACCTCCCATCAGGGTCCCGACGAGGCGACGCTCATCGCCCAGGGCCAGCAGGCGTTGCGCGACGACCGGTTCGTCGACGCCAAGCGGTTTTTCACCCAGGCATGGGATCTGAATCCGCTGGACGCGCAAACGCGGATGCTCGTGCGCACGGCGGAGGGGGAGCTGCACAACCAGCAGCTCTTCAATCAGGCGAACACCAAGATCGAGATGGGTCGCGACCAGGAGGCGGTGGACCTCCTGACGCAGATCAGTACCGACTCGGGCTTCTTCGCGCGGTCACGGCTGAAGGTGCAGGAGCTCGTGTCGAGCCTGATGCAGCGTTACGGCGCCCAGTGCCACGGCGCCGCGCGCGACGGCAATCGGCAGAAGGTCTTGAAGCTGTGCCCGCGCTATCTCGACTACGCGTGCCAGACGACCGAGGATGAGGCGGCCGTCAAGGCGCTGCGCAAAGCCGAGAAGGCGACGCGCGACCAGATTCCGTGGACGTGCCCGTCGCGGCTCGCGCCCTGGCTCGGCAGCGGGACCGCGCAAGCCGCGAGCCCGAAGACGATCATCGAGCGCCAGTATCACGACAAGGACGTGCGCGAGGCGGTGGAAGCCTACGTGAACGGTAACATACTTCAAGCGCAGCAGGCCATCGGGAAGGTGAAGAACAAGAACGACACCGCGAGCGAGATCGCCGAAGCCCTGACCATCGTCTCCGGCAAGTACAAGGAGGGCGATGCGGACAGCCGGGCGGGCGACCAGCAAGGGATGTTGCAGACATTCACCGACGCGCTGACCGCGGACCAGCAGATCGTGCCGACGGGCGTCACCTCGTGGTACGGACAGGACATGCGCACCCGGCTCGCGCAGTACTATGCGACCCAGGGCCAGAGCTCGTTCGACCAGCAGTCGTACACCGACGCCTATTCCGCCTGGTCGACCGGGCTCGGGTACGACCCGCAGAACAAGTCGATTCTGGATGGCATGACCCGGCTCGAACACCACGCTGAGGACATCCTCGACTCCGGCCCCGGCTGCGACGGCCTGCGCACGGTCATGCACATCACGAGCGACTCCTCCTCGGCTCATCAGCAGGCCAGCGCGACCTACGCCAAGAAGTGCCAATAGCGTCGGGCACGCGCTGCCCGGTCTTCGGTGGCTGGGTATCCAGACATCTCAGGTTGTCGTTCCCGCTCGCCCTGAGGCGGCCGGGCCCACGGACCTCGCTCGTTGCCACCGCCCTCGTGCCCGGCCCTCGAAGGGCCGTGAGGGCTCGGCACA
>JAJYLH010000014.1 GCA_021787845.1 Myxococcales bacterium
GCACCCGGATCACCCGCTTCCCGCACCCGGATCACCCGCTTCCCGCACCCGGATCACCCGCTTCCCGCACCCGGATCACCCGCTTCCCGCACCCGGATCACCCGCTTCCCGCACCCGGATCACCCGCTTCCCGCACCCGGATCACCCGCCCATCCGAAATGATCACTTCGCGAGCAGCTCCCGGCGGATGCCCTCGGCAGTCAAGACGGGGAGGGTGGCCGCGCCGGTTTCCGACCCCTTGCACTTTCCCGCGGCGTGTGCTTGCCTGCCGGCGGCGGGAACATGGACCGCTCCTCCCGGTCAGTCGCGGGACGAGCGGCGGGAGGCAGGCGATGCGATTCGGGCGAATGCTGGCGCTCGCGGGCGCGTGTGCGCTGGCGGGGTGTGTCGTCTCCGGCGCGCAGCCGCCGGTGCAGGCGGGCACGGGGCTTACGGACAACTCGGGCAAGATGTCCGTCGATGGCACGACGGTGCCGGTCCTGCCGTCGACCTGCGTCACCGGCGACGTGGTGGTGAAGACTGCCGACGGATGGACGTGCCAGCCCCCGCCATCGCCGAACATCTGGCAGGACGGCCCGGGCATCCAGATCGCGAACCACGCGATCTCGTTCTACGCGCCGACGGTGCCCGCGACCGACGTCTGGCCCGGGACGATGGACTACTCGCATCTCACCGACCAGCCCGCGCCGGCGTCGTGGTCGAGCATCGCCTCGAGCGTGAAGGCCACCGACGCTTGGCCCGGGACGATGCCCTACTCGCAGTTGACCGATGCGCCGCCGGTGACCTGGCAGACCGTGGCGTCGACGGTGCAGCGGACCGACATCTGGCCCGGGACGCTGAACTACTCGCAGCTCAACGGCGCGCCGGCCATCCCGCCCGCCGCGACGTGGAGCATCGTCAAGCCCTCGGTGCAGTCCACCGACGCCTGGCCCGGGACGATGGACTACTCGCAGCTCAACGGCGCCCCGGCCATCCCGCCCGCCGCGACGTGGAGCATCGTCAAGCCCTCGGTGCAGACGACCGACGCCTGGCCTGGGACGATGGACTACTCGCAGCTCACGAACGCCCCGAGCGCTCCGTCGGTGCCGACCTGGAGCGACGTCGGACCGACGGTCAAGCCGACCGACCCCTGGCCAGGAACGGTGGACTACGCGCATCTGACGAACCTGCCGGCGAACCTCGGCCGGGTGGCGTCCGACGTGACCACGCTCCAGGGTCAGATGACCACCGCCAACACGTCCATCACGAACCTCGGCACCAAGGAGTCGAGTGATGCGACGGCGATCGCCACCAACACGACGGCAATCTCCACCAACACGACGGGCGTCGCCAACAATGCGGCGTCCATCTCGACGTTGAACGATGAGATGACTACTGCCAACACGGCGATCAAGGCACTCAATGACGCCGGGGGTAGTCAGCCACCCGGGATGGTGGCTTACTTCGCGCTGAGCGCCTGTCCATCGGGCTGGCTGGAAGCAGATGGCTCGCTCGTGTCCCGAACGACCTATGCCGCGCTCTTCAGCGCGATGGGCATGATGTTCGGCAACGGCGACGGGTCGACCACCTTCGCCCTCCCGGACCTCCGAGGCGAGTTCATCCGAGGCTACGATCATGGCCGCGGAGCCGACCCCGACCGAGCCCTAGGCAGCTTCGAGTATGGATCGTCCATCGTCTTCCCCGGCTACGTCGACGGCGACGCGTACCGCGCCACGGCCTCCGGCTTCGCCGACCGCCTTCACTGGAACGACCAGTTCGACCAAGGCTTCCAAGAGCTCGCGCCCGGTGCCCAAGTCAACGGCATCACCCTGCCCGCGGCCAATTCTGCAGAAACTCAGACGAACTACATCGACAGCAGCACATGGGGCAACCTGACGACCTACGACGCCTTCGTCGGCGTCCGCCCGCGCAACGTGGCCCTGCTCGTCTGCATCAAGACTTGATCCGAGCCAAGCTCTGAGCGCGGCAGGCGCGACCAAGCGCAAGCGAGACCGTACGCGAAAGGTTACGGCACCCGCTGCTGCATCGGAGGCTGACGCGCTACCTCGCGGGTCGCGGGATGCGCACGACGAGCTCTTCGGCTTCCTCGGCGATGCCCACGTCGCGGCCGGTCTGATCTCGGACGAGCTTGACCATCCGGAGCACCCCGCGGCCGATGTCGGTGACGAGCCCCATGCGAGCGAGCATCGCGAACACGGTGGGGTTTCGCGGCAGGTGCGCGGTGCCCAGGCGCATCGCCTCGATGCGCACCGAGCCCGGCCGTCCTGTCATCCGAAGTCGCGGTCGAAGTCGGCGTGAGAGCCAATCCAGAACCAGTAGAGCGTTTCGCCGTCCCGCCGGCAGAGCGCTCGATACGAAAGCGTCACGCGCACCGACCAGAGGTCCTGGTATCCGCGCAGCGGCTTGAAGCGGAGGCTCGGATGGGTCGGGTCCTCACGAAAGAGCAGGAACGCCCGCCTCGCCTCGGTCCGGATCTGTTCGGGCAGGGCGTCGTACAGCTTCCAGAACCGTGGCAGGCCGTGTGAGATCACAGTCGTTCCGGGTCGAGCGGCGTCGCCGCGCCCGAGTCCGCATCGCGCTTGGCGTCGACTGACGCCGCCGCGAGCTTGGAGGCATATCGCGGATCCCCGAGCTGACGATCCCAGTCCTCCTCATCGGCCTTGTCCGCCAGGTAGCGCGCGAACTCCACGAGGGCCTGGGCCTTCGAGGGAGGGAGGCTGTCGACGAGCCGAGCCGTTTCTTCTGCGAGCGCCGTCATGGACACGAGTCTACCCCGCCGGAGCCGGTCGCGCAACCCACCGGGCTCGGGCATGGCGTCGCGCGAGCCGATGCCCCGGCCCGCGGGATGGGTGGAGCGCATCTGAGCGGCCCTTCGTCGCGCGCGCCAGAGACGAGCAGGGCATCCCAGAAGCTCACCGCCTGGCCGCCGACCACACGTGGAATATCGATGGGCAAGCAGGGACGTCCTCTGGTTCCTGGACAAGATGCTTATCGGGTTGACCACACCAAGCCAGTTGGGCAATGCCGCTCATCCCGAGCGCAGTCGAGGGACGAGCGAGGTGCCGCACGGACCGCCCGTCCTTCGACTGCGCTCAGGACGAGCGGCCAGAAACGCGAGCGTGGTGTGGTGATCCCGATAAGCAGTCCTGGCGACTCTACTTCGCGAGCAGCTCCCGGCGGATGCCCTCGGCGAGCCACGAGCGGATGAGCGTCTGGTACGGCATCGCCTTCTGGGTGGCAATCTTCCGGAGGGCCGCAATCTGTGCCGGGTCGAGCTTGATGGACACGTTCTTGAGCTTCCGGCGCCGGGCCCCCTTGAGAATCTGCGCGCGTAGCTCCTCGTCCAAGGCGAACGTCACGCGCGCGCCTTCCAGGTGCCCGAGAACCCCCTCGCGATCGTAGGCCGCCGCGAGGTCCTCTGGCGTCTTGGGCTTGCTCATCGTCGTCCTCCCGGTCGCGCTTGATAGTATCGTCGTTCGGCCGTGCTCATGTCCCAACCGGTGATCGGCCGCACGACCCCTCGCCCCTTGAGCTCGAAGACGACGACGAGCAGCCGCCCGGACGCCGTCGGACCGAACGCGGCGTAGTGCCCGCGCTTGGTCTTCCGGTAGAGCGGCGCTTCGGCGAAGACCTCCTCGACCTCATCGGGCTCGATGCCATGTCCCATGGCGAGATGCAGCTCGTTGCCTTCGTCCCACTCGAAGTCGGTGATCCGCACCTCGACCTCCGCGCACCGCCCGGTGATACATACCGCTCCCTTGGCCAAGGGTCAAGACACGCGGCACCCCGTTCGCCCCCTCCCCGACCCTAACCCGCGCGGGGGAGTCGCATCCAGCGCAGGACGAGCCCCGCCGTACGATCAGAACCGGGTTCGAGGTTACGGCGCCCGCTGCTGCATCGGGGGCTGACGCGCATCACGCGGTCGGTGTCGGCGACGCCGGATATCGTGCGATCGTCCGCGACCCCGACGAGAAGCTCGCCGCCGTCGGTGTTCGCGAAGGCGACCAGCGCCGCCGCCACGGCGTCCGGGTGCACCCGGGCCTCCTTGAACTCGGTGTGGATGTTCTCTCCGCGTTCGACTCGGTCGCCAAGCTCCATGGGCGTCATGCATCCTCCCGACCGGCGGGAGGACAGCGGCCTTTGGGCCGAGAGTCGAGCCGCCGCGCTTGCATCGCGCGGGAGATGCGAGCGCACTAGCCCCCATCGCCACGGGCTTGCCATCGCCGATGGGCTTCGTTGCACTCCACCCATCCTACGGTTTGGGTTGCGGGCGCCGGCCCGTGCAGGGAGGCGTGGATATCCAGCAACCGGATAGGCGTGAGCGATCGACCGGGTCGCGGGAGACGCCCGTGGGCGACCCGGACGATCCGCGCCGAAGCCATCGGAGCGTTCTTCAGCCGGCGGCCAGCGGAAAGAAACACCGGAGCCGGCCAGCAGCTCCGGTGCCACACCCGTCAGGTCGCGCCGCCACCCAGGTCGTAGGCCGTCTCGCCGTGCAGCTCCTGGTCGAGCCCCTTGGTCTCGACGACCTCGTCGACCCGCACCGGCGTGAAGACGTTGATGACCTTCAAGAGCGCCATCGTGATGACGAAGGAGTAGACCGCGGTGATGGCCGCGCCCGCGCACTGGACGCCGAACTGCTTCCAGTCGCCCTGGATGGCGCCCTTGACGCCGTTGACCGTCGCGACCGCGAAGGCGCCGGTGAGCACGATGCCGATGAAGCCGCCCACGCCGTGCACGCCCCAGACGTCGAGCGCGTCGTCCAAGCTGCGGCGCATGCGGAAGCGGACCGCCGCGTAGCACACGAGCGCCGAGGCGAGCCCGATGAGCACCGCCGCCCAGGGCCGCACGTAGCCAGCCGCCGGGGTCACCGTCGCGAGGCCCGCCACCGCGCCGGTGAGCGCGCCGGTCATCGTCGGCTTGCCCTCGCGCCACCAGGCGACGACGAGCCAGGTGATCATCGCGACCGAGCCGGCGATGTCGGTGTTGACGAACGCGGTCGCGGCGATGCCGTTCGCGGCGAGAGCGCTGCCGCCGTTGAAGCCGAACCAGCCGAACCACAACAGGCCCGTGCCCAAGGCCACGAAGGCGATGTTGTGCGGCGCCGTGCTCTCGCCGGGTGCGAGCTTGCGGCGGCCGACGAAGATGACCGAGGCCAGGGCGGCGATGCCGGCGCTCAGGTGGACCACGATGCCGCCGGCGAAGTCGACGAGCCCCCACTGGGCGAGGAAGCCGCCGCCCCAGATCCAGTGCGCGAACGGGATGTAGACGAGGAGGCTCCAGCCGACGAGGAACGCGAGGAAGGCTTTGAAGCTCACCCGGTCGGCGAAAGCCCCGGTGATGAGCGCCGGGGTGATGATGGCGAACATCTCCTGGTAGCCGAAGAAGACGAGGAACGGGATGGTCGGCCCATGGGCGGGGTTCGGCGCCATCCCGACGTTGTGCAGCGCGAAGTACTGGAGCGGGTTGCCGATGAGCCCGTGGATGTCGCGCCCGAAGGCGAGGCTGAAGCCTCCGAGCACCCAGATCGCCGTGACGACGCCCATCGCGATGAAGCTCTGCATCATGATGGCGAGGACGTTCTTGCGCCGGACGAGACCGCCGTAGAAGAACGCGAGCCCTGGCGTCATCAGGGCGACGAGCGCCCCGCTCACGAGCACGAACGCGGTATCTCCGGGACTGATGTGGCCGATCGTTCCCATGGTGTTCCTCCGTCCGATGCGCGGGACCTCCCGCTGGGCGCGGCTGTCTACCAGAAGCGCCCGGCGGCGGCAAGCCGCGGCGCGCAACGATGGTCCGAGGCGTCGGGTCGCTTCCGGCGCGCATCGGCATCCTCCCGGCGGGCGCCAGAGCCCCGTTCGGGGCGAAGACGTTGACCTGCGGGCAGGGGCGTGCGACAGTGCTCGGGGTTCGACGTCGGAGGACGCGATGTCCGAGTTGGCGAGCAAGTCCCGTGGATGGCTGTGGCGCGTCGCGCTCGCAGCCGCCGGTGGCCTCGCGGCCCTCGCTGGCGCAGCCGGGTGCGGTCCGATCATGTACGGACCCGTGGCGTACGGCCCGCCGCCGGCGGTGTCCTGCACGAACGACCAGACCTGCGTCGACGCGCGCGGCAGCACCTGGTACTGCGAGAAGCCGGCGGATGGCGGGACTGAGGGCGTCTGCCAACCGGGCCAGGCCGACGCGGGAACGCCGTGATCCTGACACGCGCGCGGACGATGTGACGCCGCAGTGCAACCGGCCGTCGAGGACAGCATGTCGAAGGTCGCTCGCAAGTCAGGAAGTCTCTTCGCCCGCGTCGGGCTCGCCGCCGCGACCGGCCTCGCGATGCTCTTGGGTGGCTGCGGTCCGACGGCGGTGTTGTACGGCCCGTGGCAATGCGGTGCCAACCCGCCACGCTCGTGCGTCAGCAACGTCGACTGCGTCAGGTGCGCCGGTACTGGCTGGTACTGCGAGAAGGCGGACGGCGGGACGCAGGGCATTTGCAAGCAGTAGACCGATGCGAGAACGTCGGACGATGCGACGCCGAAGTGCAACGGGCCGCGGAGGCCAACATGTCGAGGGTCGCTCGTAAGTCGGGAAGGCTCCTCGCCCGCGTCGGGCTCGCGGTCGTCAGCGCCGTCGCCATGGTGGTCGGCGTTGGCTGCGGCCCGCCGACACCACTGTACGGTGTGGCGCCCTGTATCAACTTACCGGTCACCTGCGCCAGCGACAATGAATGCTCCCGCTGCTCCGGCGGCTCTGTTTGGTACTGCGAGAAGGCGGACGGCGGGACGCAAGGCGTATGTGCTCAAGGCCGGGCGGACGCAGGGACGCCGTGACCCTGCGACGCCCATGGACGATGTGACGCCGAAGTCTAATGGGCCAGTGAGGCCAGCATGTCGAAGGCCGCGCGAAAGTCGAGAAGGTTTCTCGCCCGCGTCGGGCTCGCGGTCGTCAGCGCCGTCGCCATGGTGGTCGGCGTTGGTTGCGGGCTGTGGCCAATGGTCGAGTACGGTCCGCACACCGACGCGTCATGCGGTGCTCCTGGCGCAACGTTTATGTGCTTCGACGATGCAAGCTGCGCGAACGCCGGATGTGGATCGGGCTGGTACTGCGAGAAAGCCGATGGCGGGACGCAGGGTATCTGCACCTACGGGAGCCGACCTGACGGTGGATCGCCGGATGGAAACTAGCGCCGTGGCGACTGCCCTTCCCCTCGAACCAACACGTAGGATGGGTGGAGCGCCAGCGGAGCCCATCATGCGGCCATCGCTCGACGACGATGGGCTTCGCTCCGCTTCACCCATCCCACGCGACGTGCGCGACGGTCACGATGGTGCCTTCGATGCCTGCTGAGTCCGGGCGGTTCGCGGAACGGCTCGGGTCGCTCGGGCGGGTCGTCCAGTGGGGCGTCCACGAGCTCGAGCTGGCCGCGCTCCGGCGCGCGCATCCTCTGCGCTACCTCTTCCTCGAGGTCACCCGCCGCTGCAACTTGCAGTGCGCCTACTGCGGCAGCTCCTGCGGGCCCGAGATCGAGCGCGACGAGCTCTCCATCGACCAGTGGAAGGAGGTCGTCCAGCAGATCGCCCGCGACTTCGAGGCGCCCCAGGTGATGGTGGCGATTACCGGCGGCGAGCCGCTGATGAAGAAGGGCGTCATCGACCTGATGGCGGAGATCGATCGGCTCGGGTTTCCCTTCGGGATGGTGACCAACGGGCATCTGGTCTCCGCCAAGACCGCGGAGAAGCTCGTCGCCGCCGGCATCGATTCGATCACGCTCTCGATGGACGCGCCCCGTGCGCTCAACGACGAGCTGCGTGGCGCCGGCAGCGGCGAGGCGGTCGCGAAGGCGGTCGAGAACCTGCGCGCCGCGGGCTACCAGGGGATTCTCGAAATCTTCAGCACCGTGACGACGCCGGCGCTCGCCGAGCTCGGGCGGATGCGCGACCAGGTCGCGAAGATGCGCATCTCCCGCTGGCGGGTGTCGCCGGTGATGCCCATCGGGCGCGCCGCCCAGCGGCCGGACCTGGTGCCCGACGCCGCGGGCGTCCGCCGCCTGCTGGAGTTCGTTCGCACGTCCCGCGAGGACGGCCTCTTGCCGGTGCCCGAGTCCTGCGAGGAAGGTTTCCTCGGCCGGCGCTACGAAGGCAAGGTCCGTCCCTACCTCTGGGCGTGCCTCTCCGGCATCACCGTCGGCGGCATCCTCTGCGACGGCCGCATCGGCGCCTGCCCCGAGCTCGCCGACGCGTTCGTCCAGGGCGACGTCAAGCGCGAGCGGTTTCGCGACGTGTGGGAGAGCCGCTATCAGGCCCTGCGC
Source organism: Myxococcales bacterium (assembly GCA_021787845.1). GTDB lineage: Bacteria > Myxococcota > Myxococcia > Myxococcales > JAJYLH01 > JAJYLH01. The sequence goes on from JAJYLH010000014.1 coordinate 8,297, forward strand.
GACCGCTCCTGGGCCACGAACGGGATTTGCCACGATTGCGAAGAGCTCCGTCGCTGCCAGGGCGGCGCGCTCCACCTCTACCGCTCGCAGGACGAAGAGCCGCTGCGCTGCCTCTACCAGATGGCGGTCGCCGGTCAGCCGTGAAGGGGTATCTCCTTCGTTCAGCTTCAGCGCGGGCTCTTCTCCCGTGGCACGGGCGTCCTCGCCCGTGGCCGCTTGGAGATCTGCCATGCCGGCGGTTCGGCGAGGCTTCCACGGGCGAGGACGCCCGTGCCACAGGAAAATGGGAGCCGGGCACCAACCTGAACGAAGCCGATACCCCCTCAGCCGTGAAGGCGCGGCGCTGCCTTCCAGAATTCGCCTCGCCGGTGTTCCCGCTCAGCCCGAGCCCTTCGGCAAGCGCAGGATGTCGATTCGTCGGATGGCTCGGAGGCGCCATCCGTCGCGCATCGCCGTTCGCCCGTCCCCGCGAGCGAGGTTGGCGCGTCGACATTTCTTGACGGCACCGTCAACATTTCGCGATGGACCGGTGTCAAGAGCAGCGCTCTCCTGTCGAACCTGTGCGGCGGGGGACAGTGTGTGTCGGGAGATCGGAAGCCATGATGGACCGAACTCGCTCGTGGCGGTCGCCCGTCGTCCTCGCAGCGGCGGTCAGCTTCGCCCTCGCGTGCGCGCCGGCGGGCACCGCCCCACCACCGGCCTGCATCGACACCTGCCAGTCCACCGGCGCCCAGTGCGGCGAGGTCTGCGGCGTCTCCTGCGGCACGTGTCCCGGCGCCGGAGTCTGCCGAGAGGGCCGTTGCGTCTGCACCCCGCAGTGCGCGGGCAAGAGCTGCACCGACTCCGACGGCTGCGGCGGCACCTGCGGTCCCTGCGACGCCGACGTGACTTGCAAGGATTGCAAGCTGCGCCTCGTGCGGGTGGACCAGACCATCGTCCTCGGCGAAATCTCCCGCGCCACCATCGCGCTCGAATCGACCGCCACCGGACCCGACCCGCGCCTCGCGGACGTCCGCGTCGCCGTCGACCCGCCGATGGAGCTCCAGACCATCGAACCGGGACCACCGCTTCAGGCGGCCGGCAAGCGCCTCTACCGCTTCACCGAAACGAACCTGCCCTACTTCCAACTCGCCGACGGGAGCTTCCAGCTTCTCGTCTTCTCGCAGGACAAGGCGCTCTCCATCGACCCTGGTCGCTGGCTCACGATGACCTTCGCGCGTCCACCCGGCGCGCACGGACCCGCGTACAAGACGGTCAGGTTCCACCTGGTCCACCGCGCACAGACCCTCGCGCCCATCGCGTCGGACGATGCGCTCCAAACGGGAGCCTGGGACGCGCCGCTCGCGATTTCCGCGGAGGCCCAGCCATGAGCCGCCTCGCGTGTTACGTGGTGCCGCTCCTCCTTCTCGTGCCCGCGGTGGCGCACGCGCGGCCGCTGTCGCTCGAGGAGATCGACACGCTGTCCGGGTGGCTCGACTGCAACGACGCCTGCGACGCGGGCCCGGCCGACAACGCTCAGGTCTGTCATCAGGCTTGCGGGCCGTCGCAGGACATCTGGGAGAAGGACGGGGTGCCGCCGGTCACCCGAAACGATCTCTACCTCGCCAAGCTGGAGTACGCGGACGCCGGCCGCGGCACCGAAATCTGCTACCGCGACAATGGCGCGGTGGTGGTGCCGGCGGCTCTGTGTCCCGGAGCGCTCTGCCTGAGCACGCCGGCGTGCTCGGCCTCCGACTGCGCCCAGCCCGAGGATTCGCGGCCGACCAACTGTCCCGACCTCGTGTGCCAGGCGATGCCCACCCGCGACGCCGCGAGCTGCGCCGACGACGGCGACGGCCTCCCGCAGTGGATCAAGGACTACGCCGGAAGCCAGGGCATGGCCGCCGGCGGGCCTTGTCAGACCGACGCCGACTGCGATTTCCGTCACGCGTGTGGCCTCGATCCCAACTCGCAACTTCCGCTCTGCCTGCCTCGCCAGTGCAACGGCGCGTGTACCGCGTTCCACCTGGAGCTGGAGTCGGCGGACGATCAACAGGCGCTCGTCCATGTCTTCTACGACTACTCGCCGATTCCCGCGCGCGTCCTGGACCTGCACATCGACTACGACCGGCAAAACCTGCTCCTGCAGGACGCGCGGCCGCTGCCGAACTTGACCGCTTTCGGCAAGCAGCTCGCGGTGGAGCACACCTCGACCGGCGAGCTGCGGCTGACCGTCTACGACCCCGCGTCGTCCAGTCCGATTCCGACCGGACCCATCGTCGAGCTGGTCTTCCAGCGCATCGGCGATGGCGCCGCGAACGTCTCGTTCTCCACCGACCCCACGGCGATGACCGACGCCATCGCTCCGCTCCAGGGAGATCAGAACCGGCAGAACGATCTGTCGGACCGCATCTTGTGGGGCGCGCCGGTGACCATTCCCGCGCGTTCCGAGGAGCAGAACCAACGGCTCCTGCTCTGGTACGGCTTCGAGAGCGCGGACGCGCCGCAGTCCTACTCCAACGTGCCCGATGCGACCGCGCTGTGCGCCGAGGTCCCGACCTGCGCGCTGGAGACCGATCCGCAGCAGAAGGCCATCATCACCGCGCGGCTCGCGGCGCTCCAAGAAGGCACGGTCTCGACGGCCGGACGCATCGACGGGGTCGTGCGCGACGGCGCCTACCTCGATGGCACGGGCGACCACTTGGAGCTGCCGGTGCAGGTCTTGAGCCCGCTCGTCGCGTCGGGTCAGAGCTTCTCCTATTCGATGTGGTTCTACACCGAAGGAGACACGTCCGCCGACACCGCCGGCGAGCCGCAGATTCTCTTCAGCCACAACGGTCCCGACGAGCGTACCCACTTCGGGCTCGTCGTCGACTTCGCGCCGGACGACACGGCGAGCGTCTCGTTCTTCGCGGGCGATCTCGCGGCGGGCTACCACGTGGCGCGCACGACGATGGCCAAAGGACTAGCGCTGCGCACCTGGCACAACGTCGGCTTCACCCTCGATGCCGCGACCGGCGTCGTGAACCTCTACTTCGACGGCGCGGCCGCGGGCTCGACGCAGCTCACGACCGTTCCGCCTTCCATCGTCTGTCCGGCGTTCGCGAACGGCAGCGACGTCATCCTCCACCAGGAGGGCGACTTCATGGGAGGCCAGCCGCCCGAGGCCGTCTGGTACGCGGACCGGCAGAACGGGCTGTTCTCTGTCCGCCGCACCGATCCGAACGGGCTACAGACGATGCCCGTCGTCAGCGACCCGGCGCACAACTTCCGCGACATCGACGTGAGCCCCGCCCTCGGGCTCATCGCCTACAGCTCCGACGTGAGCGGCTCGAGCGAAATCTGGATTGCCGACCTCGACGGCTCCAACGCGACGCAAGTGACGAAGGGCTTCGGCGACCAGTCGCGCGGCATCGAGGCGCGCCGTCCGAGGTGGGCGCCCGACGGCTCGGGGCTCATCTTCGAGAGCAACGTCTACAGCGTGCCCGACGAGCACAACACGAGCCGCGGCTACCAGCTCTACTTCGTCGGGTTCGACCCGGTGAACCGCGTCGTCTCCACCGACCTCGACGGGGGCGTCAAGGTCGCCCAGCTCGACTACGACGCGCTGCTCGCGAGCCAGAGCATCGGGGCGGTCCAGCTCACGCGGTCCGACGGCAATCATCAGAACGCCTTCTGGGTCCACGGCCGCGGCGTTGGTGGGGTGCGCGGCAGGGTGCTCTTCGATTCTTCCGACAGCTCGTTCGAGGGACACCAGGTGACCTGGCTCGACATCCCGCAGAACATTCGCGACTCCACCGTGACGCCGGTGACGGGGCTTTCGACGAGCGCCGAGGAAGCGCGGCTCCTCGCGGCGTTCCGGCAGGCGCGCCCGGGCGCGACGCCGCCGGAGGTCGTCGAGGTCCTCTACGACAAGAGCACCACTCGGTACGCGGCATCGACCCAGTATGCGGCCGACGCGGTCGAAGGAGGTTCGACGGCGACGGTAAGCGTCCGGTTCACGCCGAGCGGGTACGACCCCAACTGCTGGGACACGAACCACAACCACGTCAAGGACGCCAACGAGGACTTGAATCACGACGGCGCCTGGGACGTGAAGGACTGCTACCCGAACGAGATCCACGACCTCTACGTCGCGTTCGATCCGAGCACCTATCAGCCGCGCCTCCAGCCGGCGGACACGGCCGCGGCGGCGCAGGGCACCGTCGAGGCGGCCTTGGGCAAGCAACTCGTGTTGACGGAGCAGGATGGCTTGACCGGCTCGTTCGTCCGCGTGGAGGTGAAGACCGCCGACGGTGACGCGACGCCGCTCACGCCGGGATTGCTCGCGACGCTGAAGTTCGATCGCATCGAGTCCGGAACCGCTTCGCCAGCCTTCGCGGCGGACCAGCGCAAGCACGATTCGAAGCCCTTCGTCGCGAACCTCTCCACGGGCGCTGCGCCCACGGCGGTCGACCTCGCGGGGCTGCTCGATGATGTCGAGACAGGCGTCTTCTCCCCGGACGGCTCGCGGCTGCTCCTCTATGGCACCAGCAACTCGCGGCCGCAGCTCGTGCGTAGCGCCTCGCTCACGACGCTCGCCGGCGGCACGCGCGTCGGCGCGCAGCCCGAGGACATCGAGGGACTGACCTGGGTTCGGGAAGATCGCTACTACCCGTGCAACTGGGTCGGCGCCTATCTGAACCCGTCGAGCAAGCAGTACACGATGGCCCTGCACGGTGGCATCGACGAGGTCAAGGTGTGGGCCGGCCTGCGTTCGCCCGAGGCGTTCGTCTCCGACGCGGCCGAGGGCTTCGAGCGACTCACGAAGGACGGCCGCGCGGGCCAGGTGCCATCGCTCCTTCCTTCCTGCGGAACCTCGAATCTCGACTGCCCGCCGTACTACGCCTGCGTCAACGCTCAATGCGTGATGGTCGCGTGCGACCCGAACGACGCCTACGCCTGCTCGACCACCGGGGGCCGTTGCTCGATGCGACCGGCCTCGACGAAGCAGGAGAATCCGGGCTACGGCTTCGTGTGCTCGAGCGATTGCGCGAGCGACCAACAGTGCTTCACGCAGACCTGCCTCAACGGTCCCTGCCGGTTCTGCGACACCGCGACCTCGACCTGCATGGAGTGTCGCAACACGACCGAGGACTACGGCTCGTTCCAGATCAGCACCGTGCAAGGCTGTCCCGATTCCAACGACTACTACTGCGACCACGGCGCCTGCCTCACCGAGTGCTTCGCGAACCAGGACGGGCACTCCGTGCCGCTGTGCGATCCGACGCTGGAGTACTGCTCGCACGGCCGGTGCGTGCTCCGAGACTGGGACTGGTCCGACTTCGCGCCCGCGTCGTTCGGCGGGCTGACCGAGACCGTCTACGCCAAGCTGCCGGACGGCATCCGGCGCACGGTGGCGCTGGGCGAGATGGAGCCGGTGACCATCAAGGCGTACGGCATCGGCGACCGCGGCATTCCGCCGGAGCTGGTGGTCGAGGGCAAGCTCGAAGGCCAAGACGGAGCCCTGTACGGCGGCGACTGGTTCCGCATCGGGAAAGTCTTCGTGGACAACCGCACGCAGATCGAGGCGGAGGCAAACCCGTACGTCTTCGAGGTGCCGCATCCGATCACCTCGCTGCGGGCGCGGCTCATCGACTCGCCCTACCGCAACCTCGACTACGCCTCCGATGGCTTGGGTGCGGCCGACAAGGATTTCTGCCTGAACGATCTGGCGCTCTCGGCGGCCCGAGGCGGCGGCACGCCCGACCCAGCGCTCTGCCACGAACGGCCGCCCGGAAGCTCGTTCTACCTCGGCTACGACGGGGACATTCCCGACTACGTCGGCAACCTCGACTGCATCGACCACAGCGACACGGATTGCCAGAACCTCTCCGATCCGCTGCGCGAGTATCTGCCCGGCGGCTACCCCGCGGTGATCATCACCGAAGCCGACGTCGGAAGCGCCCTCGCGCCGATTTCCACGAACATGGCTTGCTCGTACGAAGGCACGACCTCGCCCGTCGAGCCGGGCACCGGCCGCCAGCGCATGCTCTATTACGGGGATGTCACGAAGGAAGACTCGCCCGCGACGACGGCCTTCTGCGCCGGCGGCAACTGCACGCCTTCGGGCCTCATCGACTTCACCGCGGCGACCGGCGGCGGCTACGGAATCCTCAACTGCAACTACAACGACGGCAACGGCACGCTCGCGGACGTCGAGTTCAGCGTGCCTCCGTACGTCCAGGGCTTCACGAACGGCACCATCACCGAGACCGCCAACGCCTGCACGGTGGAGCTGGACCAGAACCGCACCGAGCTCTGCTACGAAGCGATGGGCGGCGACATCTCCATCGACCCGCTGAACGACGACGTCAGTGTGTTCCAGACGCTCGAGTTCTCGATTCCGAAGGGCTTCGCCGACGACCAGGGCTTCACGAGCGCCGCGCTGCCGAGCTATCCATTGACCGCGACCGTGTCCGGCCTCACCTCGGGCAGCGTCGTGGTCTCCGACGGCGCCGAGCAGGTGACGCTGACCTCCTCGCGCCCGAGCGCGGCCTTCCCGACGCCGATCGGTCAAGGGAAGCGATTCGCGCTGTCCATCGTCTCGCAGCCCTCGTCTTCGGCGAATGTCTTCTGCGCGGTGGACGCGACGAGCGGTTCGGGCAACATGCCGTCCGGTGGCACGACCGCGAAAGTCGATTGCGGTCCGGTGGTCTATCTGAGCGGCACCGCCGACGGCATTCAGGGCGACCGCGCGCTCTTGCACTTGACGACCGATCAGTACGTGGCCGGGAGCATGGTCGCGATGAACGGCCGCTTCGACCTCGCGGTCAGCCGGAACGGCACGTTCCAGTTCGCGGCTCCGTTGCTCCAGGGCGTCGGCTGGACCGCAACCATCGAGAGCGCGCCGCGGGCTCCGACCGAAACGTGTACGCTCGCGCCGTCCAGCGGCACGATGCCGGCCGGCGGCGAGAGCGACCTCGTCCTGCACTGCGACATCGTCAAGCCGCGCGTCCTGGGCGGCACGCTCACCGGTCTACCCACGGGCGATTCGATCACGCTCTCGAACTCGGCGACCAGCGAATCGCTGCCCTTGAGCGCCGACGGCGCGTTTTCGTTCGCCCAGAAGGTCGCGCCGGGCAAGGCGTATGCCGTGAGAATCTCCGCCGGCCCTTCGACGACCGGCGTCACGTGCGCCATCAGCAACGCCACCGGGACCATGCCGAACCAGGACGTCGCGAGCCTCGCGGTGAGCTGCTCGTCGCGGCAGACCTACCTCGTTTCCGCGACGACGACCGGACTCGAAGGAAAGAACCTGACGCTCTCGCTCAACGGTGCGCAGACGCTCGCCGTCGCGGCCGATGGAACGCAGAGCTTCTCCACCGAGCTCCTCGACGCGGCCTCCTACTCGGTCACTGTTGCCACGCAACCCAACCTGCCCGATCAGACCTGCCAGGTCATCAGCGGCAGCGGCACCATCCAGGGCGCGAACGCCTCGGTGCAGGTCGTCTGCACCAAGGTGGATACGACGAAGCTGTTCGCCATCGGCGGCATCGTGTCCGGTGTGTCCGGCGCCGGGTTGAAGCTCTCGAACAACGGCGCCGACAACGCCACCATCACCCAGAACGGCGCCTTCGCCTTCCCCACCCCGGCGACGACGGGCAGCCTCTACAACGTGACCGTGGCCCAGCAGCCGGTTTCGCCCGTGCAGTTGTGTACCGTCCAGAACGCCAGCGGAACGGTGGGGACTGCTGATGTCACGAATATCCAGGTGGCTTGCGTCGATGCCTCGGCGGTGAAGCTGGAGGTCGGCGCGATCAGCTCGGCGGCGATCGACATCCGGGCGGTACTGATCTCGCAGGACACCGGCAGGCTCGTCGCGCGCACCGCCGATGGGGCCAAGGTGCCCGCGGGCGGCGGCGACATCATCCTCGTCGACCCCAGCCATGCCGGCGATTCCAGCCCGCCGCCGGAGACGGCGTTCCCGGCAGGCAAGTACCAGCTCTACGCGCTCTTCAACGTGAACCAGACCAAGGACAGCCTGGGGCATCCCGTCTGGAGCCCCGGCGATCCGGGTGTGTCGATGAGCCTGACCACGACCGCGGGGCAGGAGACGGTGCAGTCGATTCAGGTCTCCGACTTCGTCGCGACCGTGGACCCGTCCATCAAGATGACCGGCGGCAGCCCTGGCGACACGAGCCCGGCGCATTGCTACTGGAGCTATCCGACCGGCAAGCCGCTGCCCCTGCCGCCCTGGAGCGACTCGCCGGTGGTGGCGACGGACCAGCTCACCTGTCCGGCGGGCGGAAAGTGCTGGACCGGCGGAGGAGTCACCAACATCAACGAGCCCCTGGTTCCCGGCAAGTACGACCTCGCCTGCTGGGTCGACGTGGGCCAGGGCGGAACCGATCCCAACGGCGTCCTCGATTCCCCCGACTACGTGGGCGTCAAACCCGGGGTAAGTGTCACCGCCGCCCAGGTGTCGGTCAGCCTGGTGGGTGCACCATGAGAACATCTCGCCCGATGCCCAAGACAGTAGGTTGGACGGTCCCTCCGCGCGCAGCAGGCGCAGAGGGCGGCTGTCCGACGCTCCCTGGCGATGGCTGTGCCACGACGGACAGCCGGTCGCGTGTCCATTCCACGGCCATGCCCGTATCGTGGGCGACGGGACTGTCCATCCTACTGACCTTGCTGGTGCCAGGTGTCGCCCGTGCCCAATCGGTCGCCTGCAATGGCGTGGGCGCGTTCCCGTGCGGCAATCAGATCGGCACCGCGCAAATCCAGCCGGTGCCGCAGCTCCTCCAGCTCCAGGCGCGCGTGTCGGAGGCGACGCTGCCCATCGCCGCCGGGGTCTTCAACAAGCTCATCGTCGAGCTCAAGCACGGCGACGAGTTGCTCTGCTCGGAAGAGTTCCACGACGTGCGCATCACCAACAGCACCATCAACCTGGAGATCGGCCGCAACATGAACTGCGACCTGGCCGAGACCGTGGCGACGAACGAGGACCTCGCGCTCCAGATTTGCATCGGTGGGACCGACAAGTGCCTGCGGCCCATCGACCTCGGCACGGTGCCCTACGCGCTCAAGAGCACCTACGCGCTCCTCGCGCAACAGGCGCACGAGGCCGACCTCGCCGGTCAGGCCTACTACGCGCACCGCGCCGCAGCCGACCGGAACCTGGAGCTGAGCAAGGAGCTGGGCACCGGCTATTTCGACTTCTCGACGCCCGATTCCGCGCCCGAGCTCTACCCGAACCCGGCGGACTTCGCGCCGTTCGCTCACGGCGGCTTCATCACTTGGACGCCCGAGCATGAGACGGCGCCGACCCTTCACATCGCCGCTCGGGACGCGGTTCGTGACACGCCGGTGCCGCTGGACAAGCTGCTCCTCGAAGCGAACAGCACCGAGACCCTGGGGCGGCTGGTCGTCAAGGCCAATGGGTTGCAGGTGACCGGAGCGTCATCGATCGATGGCGCGACCACGGTCATCGGGATGCTCAGCGTGAACGCGCCCGCCAACGGCGATCCTTCCGGCCTGGATGTGCAGGGGCCCGGCAGGTTCACCGGCACCTTGGACGTGGGCGGGCCGATGACCGTCGACAGCGGCGGCCTCCACGTGACTGGGGACTCCGACATCGATGGAAGCTTGTCGGTCACCGGAGCGCTCACTTCGGGCCCGCTGACCGTCCAGACGGGTGGCGCGAACATCACCGGTGACTTGACGCTGACCGGCGACGCGGACATCGGAGGAAACCTGACCGCCTCCACCGCGAGCTTCACCGGCCTCGACGTCGGCGCGACCGGCATGACCGTCAACGGTTCGCTCACCCTGAACGGCCCGGCCTCCTTCTCCAGCGCCGTCCCGATGACCAGTGTGCCCGGCGACTTCAACGTCCCGGGAACGCTCACCGCGGGCGCCTTCCAGATGAGCACGCCGGTGACGCTCCCCAGCGTGGCCGCGACCGGGACCATCGGCTCCGCGGGGAAGAATCCGAGCAGCGGCATGCCGTCCGGTTGGGCCGGCGTGCACACGCAGGACGTCCTCGCGGAGGGCAACGTCGGCGCCGGCCCGAGCGGTGGTCCAGCAAAGGCGTACATCGACAGTAGCAGCATTCACGCACAGAGCGCCGTCATCAATGGCGACCTGCAGGTCGCGACGATCAACGGGGTTGTTCCGGGCCCGGGCGGATCGCGCTTTTACTGGACGAGTGGCGACTGCGCTGCCGGCGACGTGCCCATCTCGTACAAGCCCGATTGTGAAGGCACGCTGGTCGGCGGGGCGTCCCTTTCAGGCAACCACTTTGATGTCTATTGTTCATCCCTCGATGGGTCGTCGAGCTATTGGGAGGCTACCACTACGGGTTGCCTCTCGGGGCTGTGGTAACGAGATGAGGCCGATGCTCACTGCCGTGCTACGCCAGATTGCTCTTCCCGCGAGGGACACGGTGCCCGGATCGTTGCATCCTCATCCGAGGTGCGCCATGAGAACATCTGGGTTCTCCCCGCAGACAGCAGGTCGGACAGGCCGGCCTTGCGCCGCACGCGCGACGGCCAGCTATCCGACTGCCGGAGCGATCGGCGCGGAAGACCTCTCCTGCGATCGCTCTGGAAGGACGGACAGCCGGTCGCGTGTCCATTTCTTGGCCGTGCCGGGCCTTTGGGCGACCGGACTGTCCATCCTACTGGCCTTGCTCGCGCCACGGGCTGGCCGCGCGCAGTCGGTCTCATGCAACGGCACCGGCGACTTCCCGTGCGGCTATCAGGTGTCGAACCTGGGAATCCAGCCGGCGCCGAACATCCTCAAGTTCCAAGCGCGCATTTCTCAGGCGAAGCTCCCCACGGGCAACGGTGTCTTCAAGGAGATCATCGTCGCGCTCAAGCGCGGCAACGAGACGCTCTGCACGGAAGAGCTCCACGACGTGAGCGTCTCCGACAGCACCCTCAACCTGGAAATCGGCCGCAACATGGACTGCGAGCTGGACCAGGTGGTGGCCGCGAACCAGGACCTCGCGCTCCAGATTTGCATCGGCGGCGCCGACGACTGCCTGCGGCCGATTCCGCTCGGAACGACGCCTGATGCGCTCAAGAGCTCCTTTGCGGTCGAGGCTGTGCAGGCGCACTCGGCGGACGTCGCCGGCCTGGCGAACTACGCACAGCGGGCGACCGCGGACCGCGACATGACAGTACGCAAGGAGCTGGGGATCGGCTACTTCGACTTCAGCACCCCGGGCTCCGCGCCGAGCCTCTACCCGAACGCCTCGGATTTCGCGCCGTACGCGCAGGGAGGTTTTCTGACCTGGATGCCGATGCAGGAGACGGCGCCGACGCTGAGCATCGCCGCGCGCGACCCGGCTCATGACACGCCGATTGCGTTGAGCCGGCTGTTCCTCGAATCGAACGACACCGAGACCCTCGGACGCCTCGTCGTCAAGTCCAAGGGTGTCCTGGTCACCGGCGCATCATCGATCGATGGGGCGACCACCATCGTCGGGATGCTCACCGTGAATCCGCCGAGCGGCAGCAATCCTTCCCTGGCGGTGCAGGGGCCCGGCACCTTCGGCGGCACGTTGACGGTCGGCGGACCAGCGACGGTCGTCGGCGGTGGCCTCCACGTGACGGGGGATTCCGATGAAGCTGGAAACCTGTCGCTGACCGGAGCGCTCACCTCCGGGGGCCCGCTCACCGTGACGAGCGGAGGCGCGAACGTTACAGGAAACATGACGCTGATCGGCAACCTCGATGCAACGGGGACCATCAACGCGCCGTCCGCGAGTGTCGACGGGCTTTCGGTCGGCGCGACGGGCGCGACCATCGCTGGCCCGCTGACGGTGAACGGGCAGCTCGTCATGTCCGGCGCCGCGTCGATGAGCGGCGTCTCCGGTGACTTCAACGTACCGGGCACGCTCACCGCAGGCGCGCTCAAGGTGACCGGAGGCACAACCGTGCCAGGGATCACGGCGACAGGGAACATCGGCGCCGGGGGGAAAGATCCGAACAGCGGCTATCCGTCCGGGTGGACCGGGGGCCTGCACACCAAAGATCTCTACGCCGAGGGCTCCATCGGCGTCGGGCCGACGGGTGGCGCGTACATGGACAACAGCGGCACGGTCCACGCGCAGAGCGGCAACATCTCCGGGAACCTCCAGGTCAGCACCGTCAACGGCAAGGTGCCCGGCTCCGGCAGCGGCCAGCAGGTGACGTTCTACTGGTCGACCAACTGTAGCACCTATATGGATCAGTATTGGGGGCCATCGAGCGTGTGCAGCTGCGGAAGCGACACGGCTGTCACTTTCAGCTTCGCCTCCGTGTACCCGCTCCACATCGTGTGGCAGCAGACGGCTAGCAGTTTCAATCTTCAGTGCACGGATCCCACCAACAGCGACTGGACCAAGAACGGTCACACCTGCGGCGCCCCCGCGATCGGGTGCATGCGCGGGCTGTTGCCATGACTGAGGACCGGGCCGATGCCCTCCGCCTTCCGCCTCATCCGTCGTGCAAGCGCCGCGTCGGCAGCGGCCGTGAAGGATGGGATCGTGTACGTGGGGCCCTTCGCTCCGCCGACCACTCTGGGTGCACCATGAGAATCACGCTGGCGTTGCTTTCTCTTTGCGCGGTCCTTCTCGCGGCCGGCGCCGCCCGCGCGCAGTCGGTCTTCTGCGACGGCGCGGGCGACTTCCCGTGCGGATACCGGATCTCGAATGTGCAGATCCAGCCGGCACCGCTCCTGTTCAACTTCCAGGTGCGCCTGTCCCAGGCCAAGCTTCCCTTGGGCGACACCATCTTGAGCAGGGTCGTCGTCAAGATCAAGCGCGGCGCCGAGACGCTCTGCACGGAGGATTTCCATAACGTGCGGGTCTCGTACAGCACCATCAACCTGGTGATCGGACACAACATCGATTGCGACCTGAACCATGTGGTGGCCACGAACGAGGATCTCGCGTTCCAGGCTTGCGTCGGTGGGACCGGCAACTGTCTGAGGCCGGTCGCGTTTGGAACGGTGCCCTATTCGCTCAAGAGCTCGTACGCGGCCCTCGCGCAACAGGCACAGGTAGTCGACATCGCCGACGAGGCGAACTACGCGGAGCGCTTCAGCGCCGACCGCGACATGCTCCTGCGCAGGGAGATCGAGACGGGTTACTTCGACATGAGCACGCCCGCCTCAGCGCCCAGCCTCTACGCGAATCCGACCGACTTCGCGCCGTTCGCCAACGGAGGCTTTCTGACTTGGACGCCGTTGCACGAGAGCGCGCCCACGCTGCACATTTCCGCCCGCGACGCGGCCCGAGACACTCCGGTCCCGCTGGACAGATTGCTCCTCGAATCGAACGACACCGAAACCCTGGGCAACCTGGTCGTGAAATCCAACGGGATGCAGGTCACCGGAGCGTCGTCGATCAACAGTGCGACCACCATCCTTGGAATGCTCACCGTGAATTCGCGCAGCGATGGCGGCCTCTCGGGCCTGAAGGTGCAGGGGACCGGCACCATCAGCGGCACGTTGGATGTCGGCGGGGCGGCGACGATCGCCAGTGGCGGCGTTCACGCCGTTGGCGATTCCGATGAGACCGGGAGCTTGTCGGTCACCGGGGCGCTCACCTCTGGAGGCCCCCTCACCGTCTCGACCAGCGGCGGGCACATCACAGGAGACCTCACGCTCAGCGGCGACCTGAACGCCTCGGGATCTGTCAGCGCGCCAGCGGCGAGCTTCGATGACCTTACTGTTGGCTCGACGGGTGCGACCATCAACGGTCCGATCACGGTGACCGGCCAGGTCTCCATCCCCGGCGGCGTCTCGATGAGCGGCGTGACCGGCGACTTCAACGTTCCGGGCACGCTCACGGCCGGTGCCCTCCAGGTGAGCGGGGCGACGACCTTGGCCAGCGCGTCCTTGAGCGGCAACCTCGGCAGCGCGGGGAAGGACCCGAACACTGGCTATCCGACCGGATGGACCGGCGGCCTGCACACGCAGGATGTCTACGCGGAGGGCTCCATCGGCGTCGGGCCGAGCGGCGGGCCGGCGAGAGCGTACATCGACAGCGGTGGCACGATCCAGGCGCAGAAGGCCGTCATCGCCAACAACCTGCAGGTCGGGACGATCAACGGACACGCGCCTGGGAGCGGAGGCAGTGGGATGAGCGTGCAATGGCAGAGCTGCCAACAGGGCTCCAGCCAGTGCTATTGCAACAACGGCGGCGAGGCTATCGCCTTCGCGTGGAGTGGGCCGGTTTACAGCGGGTCAGACCGGGGCGGTGACATCAACACCGATTATCAAATCCCGAGCAACGGCTCGGCGTGGCAGTACCAATGTGGGGCTTACTTTCCCCAGGGCACGTGGGGGTACTGGAACGGCGCCGCATGCTCGGGCCCGGAGATTGCCTGCCTCGCTGGAGCAAATGTGCTGCCGACATGCACCTTGCCGAGCGGCACCTATTCTGGGGCATGCACCAACTGCTCCGTCTCGGGCTCGGGCTGTTCGCTGCTGTCGTGCCAATGCGCGGACACATACGGCTCGTACCACGGGACCTCGCTCGGGCTGCCGTGTTACGCGGACATCGCGGACTGCAACGGCAACCTGACCTGTGGGTCTTGTGCGCCCCCGCCGACCTGCAGCGCGCCGAGCGGCACCTATTCTGCGACCTGCACCGGCTGCTCCGTCTCGGGCTGCACGCTGTCGTGTTCCTGCAAGGACGTAAACGGCGTCTACCACTCGGCCTCGCTCGCGCTGCCGTGTAACTCCGCCTCGAACTGCAACGGCAGCCTGGTCTGTGGGTTCTGTTGACATGACATCATCGACGCCACGATGGAACGTCTGCGCCGGGGGCCTCTCGCGGTCCCGCAGGGACCCACGTACTTGAGGACTAAGCCGATGCTCACCTCACGCCATCCCGCTATTCTCGCCTCCGCCGCGCTCGCGCTGGCGCTCGCTGCGTGCTCGAAGCCCGCGCCCGCTCATCCTGAGGGGCTCCCCTCCGCTCATCCTGGGCGCTCCACCCCCGCTCATCCTGAGCGCTCCACCCCCGCTCATCCTGAGCGCAGTCGAAGGACGCCGGCGAACGCCATCGAGCATCTGCCGCCGGTGCTGGGCCTTCAACCGCAACCCACGGTGGTCGATGGCGAGGTGGCCGTCACGATCAGCTACGCCCGCCCGGCCGACGAGCCCGCGCCGCGGCTGGCCGAATTCCATTTCCAGGTCGGCTCCGGGCTCACCTTCGTGCGCGCCGAACCGCTCGACGCCGTGGTCAAGGCGGGCAAGCAGCTCGTCGCGCAGGTGCATCCTGGCAACGTCTTGCGGCTTCTCATCTTCTCCACCGCGAACCTGAACACGCTGGACAGCGGACCTCTCGCGACGCTCGTCTTTCAGCGCACCGGCACCGGACCGACGACCCTCGACCTGCTCGACCAGCGGCCCATCTTCGCGCCGCCCGAGGCCGACCTCGCCGTCGGGCCGCTCGGTGAAATCTCCGTCCACGCGGAGGCTAAGCCATGAAACGGGACTGTCACTTGTCTCCCGGGCATGTTTCAGTGCCTATTTCCGCTCATCCTGAGGGGAGGCCGACGGTTCTTGGTCGGCCGGACTCGAAGGATGAGCGTTGGCGCAAACCGCCCGGCCTTGGAGTCCGCTCGCAAAGGGCGCTCGCTCCCCTCAGGACGAGCGGTTTGCTGAGCCTCGATGAAGTCCACAGCCCCTCGCTGGCGTGTCGAGCGTTCAGCTACGGTATCTTCGCCTTGGTGCTCCTCTTCGCTAGCGTCGCCCGCGCTGGGGACGGCACGACGACGAGCGTTCCCAACGAGTGTACGTCCGCCGGGGGCACCGGCATGGGCTGCGGGACCGACGCCCAGTGCGCCAACAACGCCTACGCGACGAGGTGTGTGCAGCTCGTCGCCGGTGACGCCACGAGCCGCCACTGCGAAATCCCTTGCGACTCCGACACCGGGACCGCCGTCGAGTCGGAGTGCGCCGTCGGCGAGACCTGCGTCACCGCGGGCGGCGACGGCTCTCACTACTGCCAGGCATCCCGGTTCCGCGTCGATTTGAACCTCGTCGACCTTGCGATCACCGACTTCCTGACCGGCAACCAGCCGCTCTTGGGCAGTGACGATCAGTGCTCGCTGGAGGCGAACCTCGACAAGCTCCTCGATCAGAACGGCGACGGCAAGTTCGACATCTTCGACATGGATCTGATCATCCAGGCGCTCCTCGACGAGCCGAAGTGCGACCCGACGACCGGCACCTGTCCGTCGGACGACTTGGTCTTCTGCAACGCCGACTCGGACTGCGGCTCCGGGCTCCACTGCGACACGAGCCGCAACGTCTGCGAGCGCGAGTGCGGCCTCGTCGCGAGCCGCGAGATGGGTTTCGCCGACATCGATCGCCAGTGCGCCGAGCCGTTGACGACCTGCGACTACAGCAAGGGCACCTGCGTCCCGGTCGACCTGTCGCAAACGAGCTGCCAGGTGGACCAGGAGTGTCCCGCCGGCGCCTACTGCTTCCTCGGCCAGTGCGCGCCGCTGTGTTACCGCAGCATCGACTGTCCGGGCTCCGACTGGTACTGCACCGACAACAACCGCTGCCGCACGCTGCCCTCGCCCAACGCCCAGCCCGGCTTCGTCTTCATTCCGAAGAACTACGCGCTCCTCTTCGGGGAGCCGGCCGTCTCGCTCAACGATGTCCAGACCGACTCGTCGGACCCGATCCTCATCATGGACCTCATCACCAAGCGGCAGGTGGCGACGAACCCCTCCGTCAGCTTCGGCTATCGGGTCGAGGTCACCTACAATCTCAAGGACGATCCGAAGTGTCGCCAGGACCCGTCGCAGTGGTCCGACGCCGACCGGGCCGACTGCATCCTCGGCGATGACAAGCACTTCGTGATGCCGGTCGCTCCGTTCGGGACCGTGTTCGCCGTCGGAAATCCGAAGATGCCGGTCAGCCTCGACCCGGTCGCGGCGAGCCACCTGACTCCGGGCAAGTACTCTGCGAACTTCCGCGTCATCTTCGACAACGGCAGCTCCGACTCGTTCCAGGTGCTCTACGAAAAGACGACGCCCTCCGGCGAGTACACCGGCACCTACTCGGTGGCGCTGGGCGGCGCGGACAACAACCTCGCGCCGAACCTGCCGCTGAACCTGGCGATGAAGCTGCACATCGAGGACACCCAGGAGTCCTGGACCCAGCTCCTCGAGGATCAAGGCATCCAGGCGACTTCGCAGGACTACACGAACCTCTCCAGCGGCTACGTGGTCAAGGGTCTCGTCCACGGCGACCAGTCCCTGGCCTTCGCCAACACCACCGATCCGACCGGCAAGAACGAGATTCCCCTGACTGGGCTCTACTCGCCCGAGCTGGGATGGATGCGCCTGTTGTGGATCGTGGACCTGCCAGCGGGCTTCTGCGTCGACGAGAACGGCGTCTGTCCCTCGACCGGCGCCACGACCAACCTGGTCGCGGACAACGTCTTCGGCCGTCGCATCCGGCGCGTCGTGCAGCTTTTCGGAACCTATGACGACGCGGCCAAGCGCTTCTACGGCATCTACCGCGAGGCCATCAGCGGCCTCGTCCCGCAGGCGACCGACCTGACGCTGAATGGCAGCTTCCTCTTGACTCAGGCTGTCCACGACGAGTCGGATTTCGATGTCGGTCCGGTGCTCCCGGCCGATGCGCCGGCGACGGTTTCGTATCCCGCCGTCGACGTGGTCACGTCCGAGCTCGATCAAGAGATCGAGACGGCGTGCGGCGCGGTGGTGGCCGAAGGTGCCGCAGCGGATGCGAGCGCGACCGCCGTGACGAACGCCAAGGACGCGCAGACCGCGCAAGCGAAGTTGGCCTCTCAAACCGCGTTGACGAGCTACCTGGCGAGCCTGGCTTCCGGCGGCTCGGCGGTCTTTCCGAAGCTGGTTTCGTTCGAGCAGCAGATCAGCGACGCGCTGGCCGCGCTGGGCACCAACGGCACCTCCGGGAACGGCGTCGGCCCGTCGGCGGCGTCCAACGACACGCTTTCCATCTACGACTTCCTCTCGGGTCAAATCACGATTTGCGGCACGGACCAGAACCAGGGACCGGAGTCGACGCCGACGCCGGCCTGCATCGACGAGAACGTCGCCGAGTGCGGGCTCGCGCTCTACCGCCGGGCCATCGTGGGCGGCTGGGTGCCGCCGTTCGCCACCAGCGACACCGGCAACCACCAGCTCTTCTGCTCGCAGACGCTTCCGACCGCGGACTGCGAGAACACGCAGAATCAGGCCCTCGAGGCGCTCCACGAGTACACCCGCTTCGACCAGCAGCTCGCCCAGGCGCGCAAGTTCCAAGCGGACCACGACCTCTCCGATGCGTTCTACGCGCTCTACCGCAACCAGGTGAACCCGTTCGGCAAGGGCGAGGCGCTGTCCTTCAAGCAGGAGAAGCTCGAGTCGTCGGTGCAGTTCTACAACGAGCTCTTGGAGAACATGGTGGGTCCCGCGCCGACCGATGTCCTCTTCGGATGGCCGGTGCAACGCTTCCAGGGCGACGGCTCCGAATGGGTACAGGAGATGGAGTCGATTCTGACCGACCGGCTGAACGCCTTGCAGCAGCTCGTCGACCTGCACCGGCGGGTCCTGGAGACCTCGGGGCTGTCGGATCGCCCGCTGGCGGAGCAGCTCGCGCAGGAAGAGTATCTCGTCAGCGTCTACCTCCTCGCGCTCCAGCGGCAGTGGGCGGGGCCGAACTTCACCTACGACGGCATCGGCGACACCCTGTTGCAGAGGATGCAGAGCATCCTCTTGCAGCTCGACGACGCCAAGAACCCGCTCGGCATCAGCCCGAATCTCGTCTTCTTCGAGAACTCGAACCTGAACCTCTCCAACTGGCAGAACTACCGGCAGGAGCTGGTCGGCGACGACGGCCAGAGCGGGCTCCTCGGTGAGGCCAACACCGAAATCAGCCAGGCCGTGGACAATCTCAAGGCGTCGCTCAGCGACATGGACACCTTCGAGGCGAACCTCTCGAACGCCACGGGCGCTTACCAGAACACCATCCAGTCGTTGTGTGGAGTGCCGACGACGCGGGCAAACGAGTGCGCCGCGCTCGAGGCTCAGATCGCGAAGGACGACATCGCCGGCACGATGGACGAGCGGAAATGCACGGTGGAAGGCGGCCAGTGGGACAGCGCGAGCTCGACGTGCTCGGGCGTCCCGCAGTGCGATTCCGCGTCCGCCCTCAACCTCGGCGACCCCGACGTCTGCAAGCAGGTGACGGATTACTTCACGACCAACGGCGCCAACACCTCGGGCAACCTGAGCAATCTGTCGTGCCCCTACGACGGCAACTACGAGTCGATCAAGGTCGACGGCGCCGACGTTCCCTGCGTCGGCGGCACGATGGGAGGGCTGCTCGGCCAGAAGGAAGACCTGGTCATGCAAGTCAAGAACCTCGACGCCCAGGTGGGGAACATCCTGGCGAACGTGCGCAACATGACCGCCTACATCAAGGCCAAGAACGACGCGACCAACAGCTTCAATACCACCATCACCGGGCTCCAGGCCGCGTCGGCGGCGCTCGAGCTCGCGGTTTCCATCACCGATCGCGTGTTCGACAGCATCGACGCGTTCTCGAAGGATCCGGACTGCATGATCATCGTGGGCTTCTCGGACGGAACCGACTGTCCAGGGCACATTGTCGCGCAATCGATCGACGGCACCGAGAAGGTTGTGCAGAGCGCCATCGACGGGGCGCTGGAGACCGCCGACAAGGGTCTGACGACGGCCATCGATCCGCTCAGCCGCGCGAACGACCAGACGTTGGACCAGCTTTCCGACAAGAACACTCTGGAAGACATGTTGGCTCAGCTCCAGGGCATCGGCACCCAGTACCAAGCGGCGCTGGAGGACCTCTTGAGCGTCTACTCGCAGATGGAGCAGGTCCAGCTCCAGGCTCAGGCGGCGTCGGACGGTCAGGCCCAGAGCATCGACTACGTCATCAACCATCTCATCGGGCGCGAGAACGGCAGCGTCCTGCTCGGCAACTACCTGGTGTCGAAGTCCGCGGACACCTTCCGCCAGGCGCTCGACACCACCTACCGCATGGTGATGGCTTTCGCCCACCAGTACAACCTCTCCGACGCCCAGCTCGAGGCGCTCGAAAGTCAGGTCTACCAAGCCATCACCGTCGAGGACCTGCAGGCCGTCGTAACGCAGCTCGACCAGACGGCGCGCGACTACTGCGGCCAGGAGGCCATCGACTGCGACGCCTTCAACAACCTCTCGGTCCTGCGGCTGTCCTTGCGCGACGCGCTCTTCCCGAACCTCCGCGACGTGGTCGACCCGACGACCGGTCAGGTGGTCACCAAGGGACAGCAGTTCTTCAACCTCATCACGGAGCCGCCGTTCCTGAAGCGGCGCATCGTGGGAACGCACACCGTCGACCAAATCGAGCTCCCCTTCGTCATCTGGCTCCCGGAGACCGGCGACCCCGGCAACCAGAGCTGGATGGTCAACCCGCTCGAGTGCAACCACACCCTCGACTGGGAGCCCAACGCCCAGGGCGACGGCCCCGCCACCGCGGGCGACGTGGCGGTGAACTTCGTCGGAGATAACCTCGACAAGACCACGGAAACGATTCACTACCAGCTCGAGCGCGGCGACGTCGACTGGCTGCGCGCCTGCCACCCGGTGGCGACGACGCAGGAGCTGGGGACCGCTCCCGTGCTCCAGTATCCGATCGACACCTACCTCATCGGCTACGCGCCGCAAAGCCAATTCGGGCAGGAGTCGCAGCCGCCGACCTTCTACAGCCTTTCGAGCAACCTCGCCGGGTGCCTCGATTCGGCCGAGAGCAACGGCGCCCCCGAGGACAATTGCTGGCAGCTCTTCGCCCGCGACCGCAGCCTCGCGGCGCCGGACTGGAAGGTCATCATTCCGCTTTGGGTCGACGGGGCGGACGCCGGCAACGCCTGGATCGCCGGCGCGGGGTTGCCCGACGCCAAGAAGCCGGTCGTCTCCGACATCGTGCTCTACCTGCGGTACCGGACCCGGCCGATTTCGGAGCAGTGATGAACATGCCTGGCTTCATGCCCGTTGCATCGAAGAGTCACGGGCCTTTGGGTCCGCTCGGTAGGGCAGGGACTTGTCCCCTGCCGAGCGAAGCACCCGTTCGCAGGCCGGTGGGGGACGAGCCCCCGCCCTACGGGGTCCCAATCAGACCGATCAGTCGGATCCGACCGATCGGTCTGATCGGCGGGAATCTACGGCGGTGCGCAGCGGGGCCTGAGGCCATCCGCCCGCATCGCCTCGCGCCTTCCTCTCTGCTCCTTCTGGCGCTCGCCGCTGGTACCCTTTCCGCCTGCGCGAAAGCGCCTTCGCTCATCGCGACTCCGGTCGACGGAGCCGTGCTCTCGACTGGCCCGCACGATGTCGCCATCGTCCTCGATGCTTCCAGGTCCGCCTCCTCAGACCAGATACACGAGCGCGTCGCCACCGTGCGGGCCTTCTTGCGCGTTTTCGGAAAGGCCGATGCTCCGCAGCTCGCGCTCGTCACGGTCCGGGAAGACGCTTCGCTGGTGGTGCCCTTGACCAAGGACTTCTCGCCGCTCGCGCCGGTCCTGGACTCGCTGGACGGATCGGACGGTCGCGGCTCCGGTTCGCTCACCTGCGGGCTCGAAGCGGCGCTGAACGAGCTGATGGGCTCGCGCTCGCGCCCGACGGCCCAGCCGCTGGTCCTGATTCTCGGATCGGCTGCGCTTCCGGCCGACTCCGTTTCTCAGGCCGCCGCCGACGGGGTCGCGCTCGTTCGCGTCGCCGCTCCTGGCGACAAGCTTCCGGCTCTCGGGAACCACGAAACCGGCTTCGCCTTCGCGAGCGACGATGATCTGAACGGCGCCCTTCCGAGCGAGCTGCTCTCGCTCACCGATTCGCCGGTCGACTTCTGGCTCAAGGCGCCAAACGACAAGGCGCAGCGGGCGATTCTCACGATCACGGACGAGCACGGCGCCATCGTGAACGGCACGTCGAGCGACACGCTGCCGTTCGAGGCGAAGATGTCTCTCCCCGCGACGGGCGAGCCGCAACGCTGGACAATCACCGCGATGGCTTTCGACGGGAACGATCGAGTCGCCGAAGAGACCGCGCACGTGCTCGCCGTTCCCACCGATCGATCGCCGCAAATCGTGTCGGTGCAAGCGCCGCAGGTCAAGGGCCTATGGTACACCGGACCGGTGGCGTCACCCGGCGACCAGGTCACGGTCACCGGCCGCTTCTTCTCCGCCTCCGCCGTCGATGAAACTCTAATCATGGGTGATGCCAGCACGGCGGCCGATTCCGCCGCCAAGAACAAGCTCGTCTTCCACGTTCCGCCCAGCGCCACCGACGGCGAGCTCGTGGTTCGGGTGCTCGGGCACGCCTCCACCGCCGCCGAGCTGCGCATCGATACCGATCACGACGGCATCCCCGACGCGGTCGAGCAGCAGCTCGGCACGAACCCGTACAACGCCGACACCGACGACGACGGCTTCCCCGACAACCAGGACGCCTGCCCCCTGTCGAAGCCCGGCCGCGACGGGCAGCTCATCGTCGACGACAAAGGCTGCGATCTCTGCGAAAACGGCAAGCTCGACCCGCAGGAGACCGACGTGGACTGTGGCGGTCGCTGCCAGCCCTGCGCCGCCAACAAGAGCTGCCGCGCCGACGACGACTGCGATTCCAACAAGTGCTTCGACGGCAAGTGCCTCGCCGCTCACTGCCTGGACGGTCAGCTCTCGCAAGACGAAACCGACGTGGACTGCGGCGGCGAGTGTGCTCCCTGCGCGGACACGAAAGCCTGCGCCGTCGACGCCGATTGTCAAAGCGACCTCTGCGTGTCGGGGCGCTGCCTTCCCGCGACTTGCGCGGACAAGAAACAAGACGGCGACGAGACCGACGTCGACTGCGGCGGCTCCTGCCCTCCGTGTCGGCCGAACGCCGGCTGCAACGTCGCGGCCGACTGCACGAGCGGCATCTGCGCGGGCGGCATCTGCGCGATTCCGGCCTGCAACGATGGCGTGAAGAACGGCGTGGAGACCGACGTCGACTGCGGCGGCGACGACTCTTGCCGTCGCTGCGCGCCGGGCCGATTCTGCACTGCGAGTAGCGACTGCGACAGCGGCGTGTGCTCGGGCGGTCGTTGTGCCTTCCCGACCTGCACCGACCAGGTGAAGAACGCTCGCGAGACCGACGTCGACTGCGGCGGGCCCGACTGTCCGAAATGCGCTCAGGACAAGCGCTGTCTGGTGGACGGCGACTGCGCGACCGGCGTCTGCGCTCACGGCCTGTGCGCGCCCGCCACCTGCGCCGACGGGAAGACCGACAACGGCGAGAGCGACGTGGACTGCGGCGGGCCTTGCACCGGTTGCCGGGGCGGGCACCCGTGCCTCGTCAACGACGATTGCGCGAGCAACGACTGCAACACCCGTGTCTGCTACGCGCCTCGCTGCGACGACCATATCAAGAACGGCACCGAGTCCGACGTCGACTGCGGCGGATCGGCGTGCAGCCCCTGCGGCATCGGCAAACAGTGCGCGAAGCCCGACGACTGCGCGAGCCAGGACTGCGGCAAGCGCGGCTGCATCCCGGCGACCTGCGCCGACGGCGTGAAGGACGGCAACGAGACGGGCGTCGACTGCGGTGGTTCCTGCGATGCCTGCCCCAACGGCGAAGGCTGCGTCAAAGGCGCCGACTGCGCGACCGGCATTTGCCAGCGAGGCCTTTGCGTGCCCGCGGCGTGTACCGACGAGAAGAAGGACGGCGACGAGACCGATGTCGATTGCGGCGGCCCCATCTGCGCTCCCTGCGCCGTCGGCGGGGCTTGTCGAGACAAACGCGACTGCGCGAGCGGCGTTTGCGCCGGTGGACGGTGCGTCCAGGCTTCGTGCTCGGATGGAGTCGAGAACGGCGACGAGACCGATGTCGATTGCGGCGGCTCGTGCGGGCCATGCGCGCTCGGCGCCGCGTGCAAAGTCGACCAGGACTGCCGGAGCGGGCTGTGTACGAACGGCGTCTGCCTCGTGGCGACCTGCGGCAACGGCGCGAAGGACGGCGTCGAAACCGATGTCGACTGCGGCGGCTCCTGCCTGCCCTGCTCGACCGGCCTGGGCTGCGCGTCGGCCGCGGATTGCCAGAGCGGCGTGTGTCAAGCGGGGGTGTGCGAGGCGCCTCGTTGCGACGACGGCGTGACGAACGGCGCGGAGAGCGACGTGGACTGCGGAGGGACTTGCGCTCCTTGTCCCGTCGCCCGCCGCTGCCGCGCGCCCGCGGATTGCGCGAGCGGCGTCTGCACGTCAGGAAGATGCGCCGCGCCCTCGTGCGTGGACGGCGTGAAGAACGGCGACGAGACCGATGTCGATTGCGGTGGAACCTGCCCGGCTTGCAAGGACGGCTCGGTCTGCGATGCGAACATGGACTGCGCGAGCGGCGTCTGCTCCTTGGGCCGCTGCGTTCCCAACGCCTGCACGAGCGGTGTCTTGGAAACCGGCGAGACCGACGTCGGCTGCGGCGGCATCTGCGCGCCGTGCGCCGACGGCAAACGCTGCGCGGAGTCCATCGACTGCACGAGCGGCGTGTGCGACCATGATGTCTGTCAGTCGCCCGCCTGCACCGATGGCGTCAAGAACGGCACCGAGACGGACGTCGATTGCGGCGGATCGTGCGACCCGTGCGCGGTCGGCCTGCGCTGCACGGCGGGCGCGGACTGCGCGACCGGCTCCTGCCAGGCCGGCGTCTGCGCCGCGCCGTCTTGCAGCGACGGGGTCGAGAACGGAACCGAGACCGACGTCGACTGCGGCGGCTCCTGCCCACCGTGCGCCGCGGACGCCGGCTGCAAGGCGAACAAGGACTGCGTGACCGGTGATTGCTTCCAAGATGTCTGCGACGTTCCGACGTGCACGGATGGTCGCAAGGATGGCCTCGAAACCGACGTCGACTGCGGCGGCAACTGCCCGCCTTGCGACACCGGCCAAGGGTGCCTCGTCAACGCCGATTGCCAGAGCTCGAACTGCACGGCGACAGGCTATGGCAGCGCCGGATCGGCGTCGGACGACGGCGGAGTCGTCTCCGACGACGGCGGATCGATCTCCGACGATGGTGGCACGACCTCCGACGGCGGCGGATCGATCTCCGGCGATGGTGGCACGCTCTCCGATGACGGCGGATCGATGTCCGGCGATGGTGGCACGACCTCCGACGGCGGCGGATCGATCTCCGGCGATGGTGGCACGATCTCCGATGACGGCGGATCGATCTCCGGCGATGGTGGCACGACCTCCGATGACGGCGGATCGACCGCCGGAGGCTTGACCTGCGCCGCGCCGACCTGCTCCGACGGAATCAAGAACGGAGACGAGTCCGATGTCGATTGCGGCGGCTCGTGTCCCGACCCCTGCGCACAAGGCCAACGTTGCGGCAGTGGCACCGACTGCCAGTCGCTGGTGTGCGGCGGACCCTCGGGCGCGACGGTGTGTCTGGCTCCTTCGTGTACCGACGGCGCGAAGAACGGCGACGAGACCGACCTCGACTGCGGCGGCTCGTGTCCTCCGTGCGTCGACGGTGACGGCTGCGCGGTAGCCGCGGACTGCGTGAGCGGCGTCTGTGCCGGCGCGCCGCTCGCGTGCGCCGTTCCCGCGTGCAACGACGGCGTCGAGAACGGCGGCGAGACCGATGTGGACTGTGGCGGACCCTGCGCTCCCTGCGCGGACGGCAAGGGCTGCGCGCTCCCGGCCGACTGCGTCAGCGGCGTGTGCGACCCGGGTACGAACGTCTGCCTCGCGCCGACCTGTTCAGACGGCGTGAAGAACGAGGGCGAGACCGACTTGGACTGCGGCGGGCCCTGCGCGCCGTGCGCGGACGGCGAGGGCTGCGCCGCGGCGGCCGACTGCGTCAGCGGCGTTTGCGATCCGAGCGCGCACGTCTGCTCGGCGCCGACCTGCGTGGACGGCGTGAAGAACGGGAGCGAGACCGATCTCGACTGTGGCGGCTCGTGTCCTCCATGCGCGGATGGTAAGAGTTGCGCCGTGGCTTCCGACTGCACGAGCGGTGTCTGCACGGGCACCCCGCTCGCCTGCGCCGCGCCATCGTGCTCCGACGGCGTCAAGAACGGGAGCGAAAGCGACGTCGATTGCGGCGGCACCTGCGGCGGATGCACGAATGGCCAAGCGTGCAAGACCGGCGGCGACTGTGCTTCAGGCCGCTGCTCGAACGGCGCTTGCGTCGAAGACACCTGCAATGATGGCAAGCTCGATGGCACCGAATCGGACGTGGACTGTGGCGGCGCGTGCGCGCCCTGCGCGGTGGGGCTCAAGTGCGCTACCGGAGATGACTGCGCGACCGGCTACTGTGCGACCGGCGTCTGCGGGTTCGCGCCGACCTGCCTCGCGTTGCGCGCTAGCGAGAAGTCTCCCTCCGACGGCGCCTATCGACTCGAACCCTCCGGACTCGACGCGCCGGTCACGGTCTGGTGCGATCAGACAACCGATGGAGGAGGTTGGACGCTCGTCTCTGCCGCGGCGAACGCCGCTCCATCGGATGTCGCGACGACCTGGTGGAACGGCTTGACTTCGACCTCGCCGACGGATGCCGCGCCGGGTGTTTGGAATGGCCTGCGCGCGCAGATCATCTCCGCGCCGACCGATGTCCGCTTCTCGTGCCGCGCCCACGCGAGCGAGAGCGCGAACGACGTCGATCTCTCGTTCTACTCCGTGGACTGGTACGACGTGGTGACCCGTGGCACGGACGCCGACAGTTGCTTCAACGTCCCCGGCGGCACGCCAGGACCGAACCAGCTCTTCGCGCAACCCGCGCGCAAGAACAACTTGACCGGCGACGTCCTCGCGGGGGGCAGCCCCTGGGCGACGGCCGACGGCAATCCCTTGGGCGAGCTGACCTGCGACGATCCGCAAGATTTCTGCGTCGACTACGCCGGCTCGGGACCCGGCTCGGCCGACGGCACCGGCTGGGGAGAAGACACCGGCAAGTCGAAGTGCGGTTCCGTTTACACGACCGACGGCGTGTGGCTGATGTGGGTCCGCGAGAGTGCGCAATGAGGTTCAAGGTGTTTGGCGCTGATTCTGGGCCAACAAGAGCCAGTAGGATGGACAGTCCGGTCGCCTGGGAAATGGACGCAGCGACGGAAGGATCTCGCGACCGGCTGTCCATCCTTGCACCGCGATCGCTCGGGAGCGTCGGACAGCCGATCGCGCGCCGATCGGCGCTCGGTTGGACGGTCCAACCCAATGCTTCTTGCCGTCTGCGGCATGGCGCTATCGCGGTCCTGACCGTTGCGTTCATCCTGCTCATCGCGTCGGCGGCGCGGGCGCAGGCGCCGGACCCTTCCTACGACCTGGACCGGCTGACGCTCGACCCGTCTGGCGAAGGCACGCTGCTTTCGGACGCGGGGCGGGTGCTCCCCCCTGGCGCGTTGCGCTTTGCCGGCGCGATGGAGTATCAGCACGACCCGCTCATGCTGCCCGGCGAGAGCGGGCCGGCCGCGCTGGTGTCGAACCGGCTCGCGCTCCACCTCCTGGCGGCGTACGGTGTCTCCAAGGATCTCGAGGTGACGGCGTGGCTCCCGGTCGTCGCGGTGCAAGGCGGCGATGACCTGTCGCGCTTGGGCTACGTCTCGCCCGACGCGGCCGGCATCGCGAACCCGGCGATTGGACTGCGTTACGCGTTGCTGCGCCGGCCGACCTACGATTTGGCGGCGAGGCTCGGGTTGGGGTTGCCGCTAGGCATGGCGGGTCTGTCCGACGGCACCGGTTGGCAGAAGGCACAACTCGAGCCGGGCTTGGAAGCCGGCGCGGCGATGGGGCCGGTGCGGACCGCCCTCGACGTCGATCTCCTCTTTGCGCCGTTCGACGCGTCCCGGCCCGCGCGCGAGGTGGCGATCCAGGCCGCCGCCCAGCTCGCAACCAATGCCTTCCATCCCGAGCTGACGTTGCGCGCGCTCGTGCCGTTCGACGGCGCTGCGGGATTCGAGGCATGGCTCGGAGCGCGTCACTCACTCGGTTCGCTGCCGCTTCAAGTCTTCGCGCTGGCCGGCGCGGCGGCGGGCGACCTCGCGGGTCTTCCTGGTTTCCGCGTGCTGGCCGGCGTCACCTGGTCCCCCGGCCTCGCGACGCCGGTCGTCGAGAGGCCGATCAAGAAGGCGCCGGAAGTGGTCGCGGTCGAGAAGGTGGTCAAGGAGGCGCCCCCAAAGACGGTCGTTCCCAAGAAAGTGAAACCGCCGCCGTCCAACCCTTGCGCTCCCGGACAGCATCACTCACCCGCGCAGTGCCCGAACAACGACGACGATGGCGACGGCCTCATCAACAAGAATGATCGCTGCCCGCTGGAGAAGGGCCCCGCGTCCAATGACGGCTGTCCGCTTGCCGACCACGACCGCGACGGAGTGCCCGACCTGGTCGATGCTTGTCCCGACTCTCCGGGACCCGCCTCGAATCTCGGCTGCCCGGTCACCGATACCGATCACGACGGCGTGCCGGACGTCGTCGACAACTGTCCCGACGTGCCGGGACCGGCGACCAATCATGGTTGTCCGATGTCGGACCCGCAGCACGTCTACATCGTGCGCGAAGTCGCTCGGCAGATTCGCTCCCGACTCAAGTTCTCGACAAACATCCTGTTCGCGTTCGGCGACACGCAAGTCAGCCCCGAATCTCGCGCCATGCTGGACCAACTCGTTCGAATGCTGGCGCGCCATCCCGAGCTCACCCACCTGCGCGTCGAGGGATACACGGACAACGTCGGGAGGCCCGAGAAGAACCTGAAGCTGTCGCAGGCGCGCGCCCAGGCGGTGATGGCCTATCTGGAGAGTCGTGGCATCGCCAAGGCTCGGCTGAGCGCCAAGGGTTTCGGGTCGGAGAAGCCGGTCGATGCGAACACGACCCCCGAGGGCCGGGCGCGCAATCGGCGAGTCGAGCTCGTGTCGACCGACGCCTGCGGGGGAACCTGAACGCGGGCGGGTTCGACTGGTGTTCGCCTGCTTCCAGACCGGAGATCCAACCATGTGAGGTTGGATCTTCCGCGAGCTCTGATTTCCCAAGCCACGAAAGCCTCGCGCCATGCGCAGATTCTCGACGCCGGCTGGCACTACTGATGGGAAGCTCGATGATTGGAGTTGCGGGGGCAAGCCCGCGCCGAGCGGAGGACGGCAGGAGCGGCCGCCCGTCGACAGGTTCAGGGTGAGCGTGAAGGGCCGGCTCGGGAGATCCTCTCGATGCCCGCCCTCCGAGCAGCCGGCAACTGGAGCATTTCTTTGCGGCGCCGGAGTGATGTGGCGGCGCTACCAGTGCACGGTGAGCGCCCACCCCGCGTGCGGCGAGGCCACCCAGTGCCGCGCTCGAGCCTGCGCCGAGAAGGCTCCTCGTCGCGCGATCGGCTTATCACGCTCGCCTCGAGCTGGTTTCTCCGCGTCTCGGCGTCGCGCCGCGACACCCTGCTCTTGCGCTACTGATGCGTGCAGGGCGTCTATCCGCGAGAAGCGAGATACGCTCACGCCGTTTCCTGCAAGACAAGCGGCCCCGGTGTGTCCATATCGACGACCAGACCATCGCTCGAGAAGTACGGAAACAAGACGCTGCCGCCGGCGCCGAGAACCCACCCGGACCGGAGCTGCCAAGCGTATCGGAGCCCAACGCCGCCGAAGAAGTGCGTGAACGCCGCCGTCGATGAGGCACCGGAGTCGCCCCTCATGTCGTGCGCGAGCCCCGCCACGACGGCCGCGTTGACGGTGATGGAGAAGCTGATCCAGTCGATCGGTCTTCGCGTGCCGGCAGCGGTCCTGCTTTGCGCGAGGGCCGCCCGCGAGCGCGACCGCTCCCGAGGCCAAGATCCCGAATCAAACGCCGATCGACATCGCTAATGCCTTGCTCTTACGCTCCTACCCCAATCTCGATCCTGTCGCCGCCGCGTGGTCGGCTCCACCGCTGTCGCTCACCGGCACCGATTCCGTTCCCATGCGGGGCCTCCCTCACAGCCCGAAGGCGTGCGCCGTCTGGAACACCGCGACCGCCGCGATGCGCGCGGCAAGCCGCCGGTCGAGAGCGAACTCGCCCCCCGACCGGGTGCGCACGTGCAGAGGCCCACCGAACACCGCCCGCCGCAGGACGCGCAGCCGCTCCCCTTCGAAAATCCCCACCGCCCGCACCCAGTCGAGCTCGGCTCGTTCGAGATGGAGCGCTTCCACCCGCGCCTCTCGGCCGATGCCGAGCCGGTCCAACGTTCGCCGCGAGCGCGGCGGAGCGACGACTTTGGGTTGCGCGGGTGCGCGCTGTGGCCAGGCCAACATCGCGATGCCTCCCTGAGAAGCGATTCTGAGAATCACTCTCAGGGTCGAGGCGTATACGCCAGCCGACCGGCCCCTGTCAAGCCACGCGAGAACCGGGTGTTCGGAAGCCATTCGCGGTCGAATCGGAACCGCCGACGGCACCGCTCGCCAACGTCTGGTTCGGCAGGAAGCACCTGGTCTCGTGGCTACCTGGAACGCTTACGCCACCCGGGATGGCTGCTGCTAGGCGAGTGGACGCGCGCGCAGGAGCCAGGCAGCCCACAGCGTGAACGCGATCACCGCGGAAAGGATGGCGACGAGGCGTATCCAGGGCTCGCCGAGGACGAGCCGTTGGTGGACCTCCTGTGCGACCGTCCAGCCCCAGAGGCCCGCCGCCAGGACCAGGACCCAGCGCACGCCGGTTTGGGCGGAGGGCCGTGCCACGAAGAGCGGCACGAGCAGCAGGAGGCAAAGCCCGACCAGCACCAGGTGGCCGAAACGCAGGAAGTGCGCGCCGAGCAGGAGCAGGGCGAGAAGCGCGGGAATTCGGCGTGCGACGGACAAGGTGCCTCCTCCGCTGTCAACCGCGTCCTGGCTCCGGCCGAGAGGTCGGTTCCGGTCCGATCTCGCGCGCGGGAGGTGCAGTACCCGTGCCACCGCGATGCCGCAGACTGGCGGGCGTTGCCGGGCCACGGCCGCGCGCCAATGCTCCGAAATGGGACCGCAGTCGAACCGACCGACGGTGCGGCGCATCCGAATGATCCATTTGCAGGCGGCTGATCGTTCTAGGAGTGGTCTCAAGATCTTCTTGTTCCATCTTGGCCCACACGGTCTCGTTTCCTCCGCGGCCCTGTCGAGGCCCCTCGAAGAAGGCGCCGCCTCGCCCGCGGGGAGGTCCGGCGTCGCGGGCCGGCAACGGGGTGAAGATTCGGCGGCGCGACATGCGGCCCGCCCGCACCCGTTCATTTCCGTGGTGCCGTGGACGTGATCAGGAGCTTTCGCCGACGACGGGTGGGGCGCCCGCCATCGTACTTACGGGCGAGGAGGCCAGGCGCTCCGCTTGGGACACACGCTACGATAGCCGACGTCTTCATGGCGAACCGGAAAGCCCCTTGATCCACTAAGCCGCGAAAGGCTCTCGCGCCGCGCGCAGATTCTCGGCGCCACGTAGCACGACTTCGTGGCACGGGCGTCCCCGCCCGTGAGCGCTTGGGGACCTGCCATGCCAGCGGGCTCGACTGGGCTTTCACGGGCGAGGACGCCCGTGCCACGATTCCGATCGTCTCCAAGGTCGAGCTTGGGTTGCGGGCGTCAGCCCGCGCTATGAAGAGTCGCTGGCATCACGGCTTGCCGCACCCGGTGCGTCTGAACGCTTGACACGCGTTGTAGTGTCGCGCCGGAGGTGGTCGAGATCGCGAAGCCCAACCCGCTCCCCGGTCGTCGACCGCGGCCACCAGCCTGCGGGTCGGCCCGCTGTGATGCTCTTGGCCATGGACCGCGTCCTCGCGAAGACGCCCTCTCTTCTGACCCACGCCTCGCGCCACGGAGCCCGATGAGCCCTCCCGACGCCAACGCCGTGCGCGCTCTCTCGTCGGCGCAGACCTTTCTCAACAAGGTTCTCGTCCCTGGCGTCATCGTGCCGTTGACCGGCGTCGGCACCCTGCTCATGTGGGTCGGTCCGACCGGCGGTCCGCCCGCCGCGCCGCCGCCCGAGGTCATCCGCTGGCTGCTCACGGCGCTGTGGCTGGTGGGGTCGGCCGTCGGCGTCGCGACCGGCGTCGGTCTCAAGCGCGTCCGACTCGCCGGTCCGGCGCTTCTGGTTTCGAACTACCGGAGGGAGATTTCCGTCCCGGTCGCCAGCATCGTCGCCATCGAGGAGAGCCGCTGGGTCGCCATCCACCCGGTGACGCTGCGCCTGCGCGAACAGACGCGGTTTGGTCGCAGCATCCGCTTCATGCCGGCGATGCGCGGGTGGGGTCACTGGCGGCCGCACCCGGTCGTGGCAGAGCTCGCGGCGCTCGCCGGCATCGTTTCCCATGGCCGGGTCGCGGCCCCCGACGGTTGCGATGCCTGAGAGGCGACGGGCTCTTCGCCAGGGCCGGGGCTCGAACGAGACACCGCGCGTTCGCACCGACTCGACCTCGTCGATGTCCCCCCGAGCAAGCGCGCCTTCTCCGCCCATGGCGCCGAGCGGCTGGGTGGCGCGCGTGGCACTCGCCGATGACCTTGCCCGTCACGATGTCCAGCGCTGCGAGCGACATCGTGCCATGACGCTCGCAGCCGGGCGTACGCCGCTCAGCCTGTCCCGCCGCAGCGGTGACAGCGGTTGCGCCCGGTCGAGGGCTTGGGTCTGCGACTGCTCGTCGACGCGCAGGACCACGGCATCGTCCGGCGGCGCCAGGTAGACGCCGACGATGTCGCGATCCTAGGACACCGTCAGCCGGACCAGGAGGTGCGGAAGGAGGGCGGAACCGGTGAAGGTGAGCTCCCGGCCGGGCTCGGCGGCCTGGAGGAGGCCGGGTTCGCCGTCGCCCGGCAGCACCCGTCCCGAGACGTTCCAGCGCCCCGGCGCCAGGCGGCCGGCCACCTTCCCGCGAACGACGGCGAGGCCGTCGGCGACCGTCGCCGAGAACGCGGTCCGCGCCCGGTCGGCGCCGTGGATGCCGAGCAGCGACCGCACGACGATCACCCGGTCGGCGGCACGCATCAGCTCGGCGGTCGGCCGTTCGCCCGGGTCCATCGCCAGGCCGAGCAAGGTGTCCCGCACCGGCGCCTCGTTGTCGTCCTCGGCGAGGATGGGGCGACGCACTCCGTTACCGGTCTCGGGGAGCCCCGTTTCCATCGCGCTCTGGCGCGAGGTGACATAGGCGCCGAACCGGCCGCGGTCGAGGAGGACCGTCTCGCCGCGGGCGCAGAGCTCGTCGTCGAAATCGCGGGCCAGCTCGTTCGGGCGGCCGGTGTCGACGAGGCGCAGGCGCGGGTCGGCGAGCGCCTCGCCCGGCTCGTGGCTCGCGAGACCGGCCTCGAGCGAGCTCGCGAGGAAGTGGTCGTGCGCCGGATAGCGAAAGAACGACTCCACCACCTCCGGGTCGCACAGCGCCAAGACCTCGGTGCCCGCCTCGATTTCCCAATCGACCGGCGCGACGGCTTTCGGCGGGAGCGCCCGCACCGCCCGGGCGCCGACGTCGCGGACCGACGTCTCGTCGGCCGGCCAGACGCGAAACACCTCCCGTTCGGCCCGGGCGGAGTTGGCTTCCGCGCTCACCACCGTCATCGACTCCAGAGCAGCGCCGCCGCCCTCCTTCGTCGCGATCACCCGCCAGCGCGTCTGGGCGGCCACCCGCCCCACGAGGCTGTCGACCTCCGGCCGCTTCTCCGCCTCGGCCAAGGCCCGGTCGCGCACGTCCACGGCGAGGGACTGCAGCGCTCTCGGCTCCCGAAGGAGCCGCGCCACCCCCTCGTCGAACGCGCGGGTGGTCGGGTCGAGCCGGAGCGGCGAGAAGCGGGCGAGCCGCGTCGGGCGCGCGACCGGCACCGCCGCCTTGAGGGCGGAGACGTTCTCGTCGACCGCGAAGGAGGTCGTTGCCGCGACGGCGAGCTTGCTCCCCTTCAGGCCCCTGAGCCCCACCTGGAGCCGGCCCAGCTTCAGCTCCGGCGCCAGCGTCCGGTTCTCGATGGCGAAGGCCACCTGGTCCAAGCGGGTGACCCACACCTCGACGTCGTCCAGGTGCGCTGCCGCCTTGCGCGCGACATCGGAGGCGAACGACTGCAGCTCGCCGAGAATCGACCGTTCTTGCGGAGCTCCCATGCGGTCTTCAAGCCTCTTCGGTTGATCATGGCCCGGGCGCCCAGCCGGCGCCAACGAGCGCGAGCTCCCGGTCCCTCCCTCGACGTCCGCCCGTTCAAAAGCCGAGCGTGATCGCCGGCGTCGCCCGCAGCTTGGTCACCGGCCCGCCCTCGGTCACGGTCTTCGTCTGCCCCTTGCCGCAGAAGCCGACGCCGTCCAAGCGAAGCGGCCCGGCGAACCCTTCCACGCTCTTGAGCGAGTCGCGGGTGACGACCGAGAGGTTCGCCGGGAGGAGCACCTCGTCGGTCAGGCGCCCGTCGCGGATGACCCGGCCGAACTGGATGGTGGTGCTCATCCCGTCGCGGCTGACCGCGCCTCCCAGCGAACCCTCGAGGAAGACGCCGAACGTCACGTCGCCGATCAGGTCCTCGAGCGAGGAGCACCAGCCCTCCTGCCCGGCGGGAAGGAGGTAGGTGTTGGTCATCCGCACGAGGCGCTTGTCGCCCAGCTCGGAGAAGCCGTGGCCGTTGGGCTTCTCGCCGAAGTGGTGGGCGGTCTCCCGGTTGTGGAGCTTGCCGGTGATGCGCCCGCCCTGGACGAGCCGCACCGGCTTGAGCTCCACCCCCTCGTCGTCGATGAAGTGGGTGCCGAAGCCGGCCGTCTCGTCGAACCCGCCGTCGGCCTTCAGAATCTGCCCGTCCCAGACGTCGACCAGCGCGCTCGCGAAAGGGTCGTCGGCCGGGCAGCCGTCCTTGTGGAAGAGCCCGCTCGTGCCCTGCTGAATCAGGTCGGCCTCGAAGTTGTGGCCCTCGGCCTCGTGGACGAAGACCATCGCCGTCGGCGCCAGGACGTAATGCGTGAGGGCGCTCAGCTCCGCTCCCGATAGGCGGCGGCCCTTCTGCTGGGCGACCGCCCGGCGGGTGCAGTCGGAGAGGCCCTCGACGAAGTCGCGCCGCAAGCCGTGGGCCGGGTGTCCGTCGGCGAAGAAAAAGCCGAGCGGCTGGGTGTCGCCGAGCCGGGTGCGCTGCCTCGTCGTCTTGCCGGTCGACGGGTCGCGGGCGATGGCGGTCATCTGGAGGAACGTCGAGGGCAGCACCTGGGTCTTGAACAGCCCCTCGGTGTCGAGGACGAGCTTCTCCTCGACCTGCGCGTAGCACCACAGCTCGGTCCGGACTTCGACCGTGCCGCCGTCGGCGACGCGGGTGCAGACCTGGTCCACCTCGCGAGCGAGGGTGTCGAAGGCGAGAAGCACGTCCTCGCTGGAGAGGTCCCCGGGGCTCGCTACCCCGTAGCGCACCCGCTCGGCGTTGGGGACCGGCGCGAGGCCGTAACGCGGGTCGGGCTCCTGGAGGGCGAGCGCCTCGAGGGCATAATCGATGCCGGGGAGCAGCTCCGCTTCCGGAAGGAGTCCGAAGCTGACCGAGAGGTGGCGCCCCTCCTCGCCGACGAGCCTGAGCTGGACCGCTCCCTTTCGGGAGAAGGGCTTCACCACCTCGTCGCCGCCGACGAGCCGCGTGTACTCGACCTTGGTCACCTCCTCGACGAGGAGGTCGGCGTACCGCACCCGGGGACGCGCTCGCTCCAGCATCGCGCGGGCGAGCTCGAGCTTGTCCGCCTCGTCTCGCAGCGCCAGCTCCTGTTGCGCCTGCATGCCAGAAGCCCTCCGTCTCGGAACCGCCGTCGGCCGCGCAACATAGCCCGCGTGAAATCGTTCCGCCACCGCCGAAGCGGGGATCGCGCGGGTGCGAACCGTCGCTATACTGGCCGGCCGTGGCCGAGCCTTCCGACAACGTGCCCGCCAAGACCCCGGCGGACGACGGCGAGGCGCTCAGGCGGCAGGTGGCGGCGCTCCTCGCCGAGAACGAGGAGCTCAAGCAGGAGGCGCGCTCGCGCGGCGACTTCCTGCAGAACCTCGCGCACGAGCTGGCGACTCCGCTGACGCCGCTCGTCGGCTACTTGAAGCTGTTGAAGAGCGGACGGCTGGGCCCGCTCGCGGAGCAGCAGCAGAAGGTGATCGAGGCGATGGTCGGCGCGACCGACCGCATCGAACGGTCGCTCGACAACCTGGTCGACCTGGCGGCGATGGAAACGGGGCAGTACCGCCTGCACTCGACGCAGCTCGACCTTTCCCAGCTCGTGCAGGAGATCGCGCAGGAATCTCTGGCGAAGGCGCGGGAGAAGCACGTGCGGGTGGAGCTCGTGAAGCCGGAGCGCCTGGAGCTGCCGGGCGACGTGCGCAAGCTCCGGCAGGCGATTTCCGCGGTCCTGGACAACGCCATCCGGTTTTCGCCGCATGGCGGGCACGTGCTCGTCACCGCCGAAGAGCGCGACGAGCGGGCGTTGGTCTGCGTTTTCGACCAGGGGCCCGGCATCCCGCCCGAGGACCTGAACAACCTGCTCCTCGCCCGCGGCGACCACCACGCGCCGGGCAGCGCCGGTCTCGGTCTGCCGGTCGCGCGGCAAATCATCGAGGCGCACGGCGGCCACCTGACCCTCGAGAGCCCTCCCAAGGAGCAGCCTCTGATGCGGGAGCTGTTCTCCGGGACCCGGGTCTCGTTGGCGTTGCCGCTGGGCGCGCCGGCACGCGGATAAGACCACCTGGCCGGCCGGCCACCACGAGGCATGAAAACGACTCCGAGCGCGGCCTGCCCGCCCGCACCCCGTTCGACGTGGGAAGGCCGGGCGCGGGCGCGACGTTGGGAAAGGGAGCGAATCTGCCTGGGCTCTCGTCGATCGATTTCCATTCGAGCGCGCCCTCCGGCGCCGAAAGAGGAGCATGAGCCACATTCTCGACAGCGTGTCCTTCGGGGCGATCGTCCAGGTGCGCGATCGGCTGCTCGAGCAGCAGGCGGCAGGCCGCAGGATCTTCCGGCTGGAGAGCGGCGACCCGTCGTTCGACACGCCGCCCCACGTGAGGGAAGCGACAGCGCTAGCGCTCGCCAAGGGCCACACCCACTACACCGCGTCGACGGGTATCCAGCCCTTGCGCGAGGCGATCGTGCTCAAGGTCCGGCGCGACAACCGCCTCCCCATCGACCGCGCCGACCAGGCCATCGTCACCAACGGCGCCATGCACGGGCTCTACCTGACGTTCCGGGCGCTCTTGGACCCGGGCGACGAGGTGGTGCTGCCCGACCCGATGTGGACGGAAATCGCCGAGAACGTCCGGCTCGCCGGCGGGGTCCCGGTGCGCTGTCCGCTGGATTTCGACGCGCCCGTGCCCTACAGCGCCGCTGCCATCGAGCGGCACCTCTCGCCCCGGACGAAAGCGGTCTTCCTCAACACGCCGCACAACCCGACCGGGGCGGTGATTCCGAAAGAGGAGCTCGAGCGCGTCGTCGAACTGGCGGCGCGACGAGACCTACGGATCGTCAGCGACGAGGCCTACGAGCACGTGATCTTCGATGGCCGCGAGCACGTCTCCATCGGCTCCCTGCCCGGCGCCGAGGAGCGGACGATCACGCTCTTCTCGACCTCGAAGAGCTACGCGATGAGCGGGCTGCGCGTCGGCTACATCGTCAGCCGCGACGCGCACTTCCTCGAGCGGGTGAAGAAGCTCCTGCGCTGCACGACGAACGGCGTCAACTCGATCAGCCAGCACGGCGCGACGGCGGCGCTGACCGGCCCGCAGGAGGCGACGAAAGCGATGCGCGACGAGTACCAGGCCCGGCGCGACATGCTCTTGCGCGGCCTCGCCGGGCTGACCGTGCTCCATCCCGTCGTGCCGCAGGGCTCGTTCTTCCTCTGGGCGCGCATCGACCCGTCCTGGCGCGGCTACCAGGGCGCGAGCGACGACTGGGCGATGACCAACTACCTCATCGACCGGGGCGGGGTCGGCTCGTCCCCCGGCACCGCTTTCGGTCCCTCCGGCGAACGGTGCGTGCGCTTCGCTTTCTCCTGCGACAGCCGCCAGGTCGAGGGAGCGGTGGACGTGGTGCGCGGCTTGCTCTCCTAGAGCGCCGCCGAGGTCCAGATGCCCAAGCTGTCGGTCGCGCTGGTGCAGCAGGACACCGCTTGGCACGACCCGAGGACCAACCTCGCGCGTGCGCGGGAGGCGGCAGCGCAGGCGGCGAGCGGCGGCGCTCAGGTGGTCGCGTTCTGCGAGCTCTTCACGACGGGCTTCACCATGAGCCCCGAGCCGTTCGCCGAGCCGATTCCGGGGCCGACGACCGACGCGATGGCGAAAGTCGTGAAGGAGCTGGGGGTCTGGATTGTCGCGAGCGGCGTCGAGTGGCACGCGCCTTTGCCCCGCAACGCTGCCTTCGCGATTCGCCCCGACGGAACCCTCGCCGCGACCTACCGGAAGATCCATCCGTTCTCGTTCGGCGACGAGAACCGGCACTATTCCGGCGGCGACGACTGCCCGGTGTTCGAGCTCGACGGCGTCCGGGCTGGGCTCCAGATCTGCTACGACCTGCGGTTTCCCGAGACCTTTCGCCGCCTTTCCCAGCGCGGCGCCGAGCTCGTCTTCGTACCGGCGAACTGGCCCGCGCGCCGCGCGACGCACTGGTTGACCCTCCTCGCCGCCCGCGCCATCGAGAACCAGATGATCGTCTGCGGGATCAACCGCGTCGGGCACGACCCGACCGTCGAATATCCCGGGCTCTCCGCCATTCACGACGCGAGGGGAGAAGCGCTCTCGAGGGGCGACGGCCGGCCGGGGCTCGTCCTGGCCACCGTCGACCTCGACGACCTGCGCGCCTGGCGCCAAGAGTTTCCCGCGCTCAAGGACCGCCGGCCGGAGGTCTACGCGACGCTTTAGGTGAGCCGCTACCGCTGTGGCTCCGCGGTCCCGGTACGAGGGAACCGGGCGACGGGATGCTCTCGAGCCGGCCTGCTCGAGCGACGCGGTGGCTGCAGCGGACCTCCGGTTGGCCGCCGGCACGGAATTCCCTGATCTACTAGGCCGCGAAAGGCCCGCGCCGCGCGCAGATTCTCGACGCCACGTAGCACGACTTCGTGGCACGGGCGTCCCCGCTGTGAGCGCTTGGGGACCTGCCATGCCAGCGGGTCCGACTGGGCTTTCACGGGCGAGGACGCCCGTGCCACGATTCCGATCGTCTCCAAAGTCGAGCTTGGGTTGCGGGCGTCGGCCCGCGCTGAGCAGAGTTCGCGCCCTTCGACTGCGCGTAGCGCGGGGCTGACGCCCGCAACCCAATCGCACGAGCCACGACCAGCAGTGCCCGCCCTCTGGCCGGGCACGACGACGCCGGGCCAGAGCGCCGGCACTACTATCGCGACGCTGTGCGTCGAGAATCTGCGCGCGCCGGCAATATTCTCGGGGTTGGTCGCTCATGGCGAGCGGTTCTGGCCCATGCTCTGCGCCTGCATCTGGCTACACCCCCTTAGAAACGGAGCCGCCCCCTTATCGCTGTCGCGGGGCTGCGCGAAGGC
The DNA here is from genome assembly GCA_021787845.1 of Myxococcales bacterium. GTDB lineage: Bacteria > Myxococcota > Myxococcia > Myxococcales > JAJYLH01 > JAJYLH01. The sequence continues at coordinate 47,700 of JAJYLH010000014.1, forward strand.
ACCGTCCGAACACGGATTCGCCGGCCCAAGCGCCTCACGCAGGTGCCACGAGCGCTTGCGTCGCTGGCGCTTCCCTGAACTGCTTGCGGACCAGCTCGGCGTAGAGTCCGCCCGCCTCGAGCAGCTCGTCGTGGGCGCCCTGCTCGACCAGCCGCCCGTGGTCGATCACCAGAATCACGTCCGCGTGGCGGATGGTGCTCAGCCGGTGGGCGATGACCAAGCTCGTCCGGCCCGCGAGGAGCGTCGCCAGCGCCTCCTGAATCAACGCCTCGGTCCTGGTGTCGACGTTGGAGGTCGCCTCGTCGAGAATCAGGATGCGGGGGTCCGCGAGCACCGCCCGGGCGAAGGCGACGAGCTGCCGCTGCCCGTGGCTCAGGGTGCCGCCCGCCTCCCCGATGACCGTGTCGTAGCCCCGGGCGAGCCCGGCGATGAACCCGTGGATCCCCACCGTCCGCGCCGCCGCCTCGACCTCGTCGCGGGTCGCCCCCGGCTGCCCGTAGGCGATGTTGTCCGCCAGCGTTCCTGCAAAGAGGAAGGGCTCCTGGGGTACGATGGCGAGCTGCCGGCGCAGGCTCTCCCTTTGGACTCCCCTGACGTCCCGGCCGTCGAGACGGACCGCGCCGGAGGCGACGTCGTAGAACCGCGGAATCAGGCTGGCGATGGTGGTCTTTCCGGCACCGGTTCTGCCGACCACCGCCACCAACTTTCCCGGCGCGAGGTCGAAGCTCAGGTCCCGCAGGACCGGACGCCCCTCGTCGTAGGCGAAGACCACGTGGTCGAACGTGATGCGCCCGGCGACGCTGCCGAGCTCAACGGCACCGCTCTCGTCCAGCGGCTCGGGCGTCTCGTCGAGGATGGCGTAGATGCGCTCGCTGCCGGCGAAAGCGGACTGCATCAGGGTGTAGATGCTCGCCGCGATCTGCACCGGCCGGAAGAACTCCTGCACGTAGATGAGGAACGCCACCAAGAGGCCGATGCTGAGCTGCCGATTCCAGGCGAGCCAGCCGCCGTAGCCGATGACCAGTGCGGTCGCCAGGGTCGAGAGCACGTCCAGGGCCGGCGAGAAAGCGCTCGTGATGCCGACCGCGGCGACGTTCGCGTCCCGGTTGGCGGCGTTTCGAGCCCGGAAGCGCTCCAGGTTCAGGTCGGTCCGGTTGAAGGCGCGCGCCTCGCGGATGCCGACGATGCCCTCCTGCAGGTCGGCGGTCACCTCGCCCACCGTCTCGCGGGTCTTGCGGAAGGCGGTCCGGGCGCGCGCCGCGAAGACCGCGGTCGTCAGGAGCATCACCGGCACCAGGGTGAAGCAGACGAGGGCGAGCCGCGCGTTCAAGAGGAGCATCGCGAGGAGGATGCCGGCGAGGCTGAAGACCGCGCCGACGAGCTGGCTCAGGCCCTGCGAGAGGAACTGGTTCAGCGTCCCCACGTCGCTGACGACGCGGCTCATCAGGTCGCCGACCGGATGGCGGTCGAAATAGCCGAGCGGCAGCCGCTGCATCTGCTCGAAGAGCTTCTGGCGCAATCCGGCGAGCATTCGCTGCCCGGAACCGCTGATGGAGAGCGTCTGTGCCTGCTGGGCCAGCGAGCGAACGGCGTAGATGGCGAAGAGGGCCAGCATCGACCAGCCGAGGCCCGTCAGGCTCCGGTGGCCAACGATGTCGCGATCGATCGCCCGGCTGATGACCCACGGCGCGACGCCCTGCGCGACCGAAGTGACGACCACGAGGGCGAGCCCCACCGCAATCGCCCTGCGAAAGGGCTTCAGCTCACCGACGAGCCGGCGCAGCACCCGCCCGCGGTCCTGCGGCTGCTCCTCGATCATCGCCGCCATCGCCTGGATGCTGCCCGGCCGCCGGCTCATGCCGCGTTCTTCTTCGTTCCCGACCGGAGCTGGGAGCTCAGGATCTCGTGGTACAGCTCGCTCGTCGCCAAGAGCTCCTCGTGCCGTCCCTGGGCGGCGATCCGGCCGTCGTCGAGGACCAGAATCAGGTCCGCGTCCCGAACCGTGCTGATGCGCTGCGCGATGACGAAAGCGGTGCAGCTCATCGTCTTGACCAGCCGGTCGAGCGCCGCCTGCAGGGCCGCCTCGGTCTGGGCGTCGACCGCCGAGGTGCTGTCGTCGAGAATCAACAGCCTCGGCCTCGTCAGGAGCGCTCTCGCAATGGCGATGCGCTGCCGCTGGCCGCCGGAGAGCCCGACCCCGCGCTCGCCGACGACGGTGTCGTACCCCTGGGGGAGCCCCTCGATGAAGCTCGCCGCTTGCGCCGCCCGGGCCGCCTCCCGCACCTCGTCGAGGGTCGCGGCCGGCCGCCCGTACGCGATGTTGTCTCGCACCGTGCCCGAGAAGAGCAGCGCCTCCTGCAGGACCACCCCGATCTGCCCGCGCAGGCTCGCCTGGGTCACCTGGCGCACGTCGAAGCCGTCGAGGCGGACCGCGCCGCCGGTCACGTCGTAGAAGCGCGGGATGAGGTTGGTGATGGTGCTCTTCCCCGACCCGGTGGTGCCCAGGAGCGCTACCGTCTGGCCCGGAGCGGCGGTGAAGCTCACCCCGCGCAGGATTTCTTTTTCCGCGCCGGCGTAGCGGAAGCGAACGTCGTCGAACTCGACCCGGCCTTGCAGCGGCGGCAGGGGCACCGCGTCGGGCGCGTCGGTCAGCTCGATCGGCGTGTCCAAGAGCTCGAAGACGCGCACGCCCGACACACCCGCCCGGGAAATCAAGGACGCGATGAAGCCGAGCGTCATCACCGGCATCAGGAGGAACGCGAGGTAGCTGTTGAACGCCAACAGCTCGCCCAGCGTCAGGTGCTGGTGGAGAATCTCGTAGCCGCCGAAGCCGACCACCGCGAGGGTCCCGAGGTTCGCGAAGAAGTTGACGTACGGGAAGTTGCGCGAGATCGCCGTCACCAGGTGCAGGTTCAGCCCGAGCAGCTCCTCGTTCTCGCGCCCGTAGCGGGCCGCTTCCCGGGCCTCGCCTCGAAAGGCACGCACCACTTTCAATCCTTGCAAATCTTCCTGCAATACCGAGAAGAGCTTCGACAGCGTCGCTTGCACCCGCATGAACAGCGGGCCCACGCGGGCGACGAAGGCGCGGATGAGCAGGTAGATCGGCGCGATGGCGACGAGGGCCACCACCGCGAGCGGCGGGTTGAGGAGCACGAGCAGGGCGGCAGCGCCGACGAGCATCACGATCGCCGCCACGAGCTGGATGACCCCCGTGCCGACGAACATCCGCACCTGCTCGACGTCGTTCGTCAGGCGGGTCAGGAGCTGGCCGGTCTGCGCCTGGTCGTAGTAGCTGAACGACAGCCTCTGGATGCGCTCGTACAACGCGCCGCGCAGGTCGAAAGCGACGCCCTGCGACGCCTTCTCGGCCAGGTACCCGCGCAGGAAGTTCAAGAGGCCGCGCGCGATGGCGATGGCGACGAGCCCGCCGACCGCGACGAGGACCACGTGGAACCGCCGCTTCCCGAGACCGCCGTCGATCGCCAGCCGGATCATCTGCGGCGCTGCCAGGCTCGCCGCGGAAGCCAGGACCAACGCCGCGACGGCGCCGAAAGCATCTGCCCGGTAGCGCTTCAGGTAACCGAGAGCACGCCAGAGCGCCTTGCCGCCGCCTGGCACCCCTCCTGGCTTGCGAGCCATTGCGCCTCTCGTCCCCTTCGTCCCGCGGCGAAAGCGCGGGGGCGAGAGCCTAACAGCGGGTTCGCTCGAGCGCTCGCGCGTCGTCCGTCGGCGACCGACGACGAGCGTCCCCGCGACCCGTTCGCGTCCGGAGGGAGAGCCAGGCCCGGTCGTCCGGCTCCGGTGGTTTGATCGGCGCCTATCCGGTTCACACCACCCGCCACGGCTTCGGCGCGTCAGTGCTCCGATTCGGAATCCTGTGGCACCGGCGTCCCGCCCGCGAAATCAGCCCGGCTTCCACCGGTAAAGAACGCCTCCGCCACGGATCCGGAGTGTGTCGACCGGGGTGGGCCTGGTTCGGAGCTTCAGCCCACCGCCGTCCGCAGGCGGCCGCGCAGGGCGAGGTGCTCGTCGCTGAGCGCGAAGCCGACCAGCTCCACCAGGTCTGGGCGCTCGAGGAGCGCCGCCGGGCTCTTCTCGTCCCGGGCGAGCACGCGGATGGCCGCCGCCAGGTCGCCCGCCGCCACCAGGCCGAAGCGATGAGAGCTGAAGGCCATCCCCTGAGTAGCGGCGCCAAAGGAGACCGTCCCGGCGAACTTCGGCACCAGCGCCTCCAACGCCTTGCGCTCCGCCCGTCCGACCGCGCGCCCGACCGCTTGCGCGAGCTCGGGGCTCTTCGTTCCGAAGCGCGAGAAAGCCGGGTCCGCCTGCCGCAGCGCTTCGGCCACCAGGTTCGCCACCTCGATCGGCTGCGCGAAAAAGGCGGCGTGGGTGCCGAGCCGCACCCGGCCGAGGAGCATCCCCAAGGTGAACAGGAGCTCTCCCGGTTCCCCCGCCAGCCGCGTCGCTCCCACCACCAGGCTCGGCGGCACCGTGTTCTCCACCCACGCCTGGTTCTGAGCCGGGCTGGACCGGTATAGCTCGAAGGGACCGGTGCCGAAGAGCTTCGCGAGCCGATCCGCCGCCGCCCGGCCCTCGCCCCGGAACCGGTCGTTCTTTCCGAGGCCATGCCGCTCGAGCGACCCGGGCACGATCTTCGGGAGCGCCGCCGCGAGCGCCACGAATGCCTCGCGAATCGGGGCCGCGCGCTCGAGCGGGTGCACGCACAGCTCGACGTCCGCCGGCGAGAGCGCCCCGACGGGCTCCCGGCGCGCCTTCGCCGCCTGCGCGTGCCGCAGGCTCTCCTCCTCGGTGGCGGCGCCGAGGCCGACCAGGGCGGCGAGCGCGAGGAACGCCCCGTCGGGCTGCCCGCTCGCCGCAAAGAGAGAAGCAAGCTCTCGCAACGCATTCAACGACAGCGGCGCTTGCGAAACGAGCAGACGTAGCTCATTGAGCGCGCGCGCCCGCGTCGTCGGCGCGCGGCCGAGAAAACGCGCGAAGGAGAGCCGCAGCGCAGAGCTGCCCGGGTCCGCCTGGAGCGCGCGCTCGAACATCGCGGTCGCCCGGTCCGAGGTGCCCGCCGCTTCCCACGCCTGCGCCGCTTGGGCGAGATAGGCGACCGCGTCCGCGGGTCGGAGCGCCTCGGACCCGGCCAGGGTCTCGTACGCGCCCGCGAGCCCAGCGGAATCGCCGCTGGAGAGATAGAGCGCTTCCAACCCTTGCAGTGCCTCCGTGTCGCCGGGCAGGAGCTCCACCGCCCGGCGGAACAGGGCGGCAGCGCCGTCGGTATCCTTTTGAGCCTGCTTGCACCTCGCGGCCTGCCGCGCGAAGCGAGCACCGCTCGCGGGATCCCGCGCGGTCTGCAAGAGCCGGTCGAACGCTGCCTGGGCGAGCTGGTGCTCGCCCGCCGCCATCGCCGCCCGCGCGACGAGCTCCAGCCGCTCGGCCGTGCGCTTCTCCTCGAAGGCCGCTCGGGCCGCCACCAGCGCCTCGGCGCCCTGGCCCGCGGCGAGGTGCGCGTCGGCCAGCCGGACCTGGAGGCGAGCGCGATCGGCGCCGGCGACCTCGAGCGCTTTCGTCAACGGCTCGACCGCCGCCGCGGGATTGCCCGCGACCAAAGCGTAGTCGGCCTTCATCTCCAAGGCGGTCAAGTCCAGGGGAGCACGCGCCAGCGCCTGCTCGAGCGCCTCGGCCTCGCGCGCCCGGTCGCCGAGCTTCTCGTGCTGGAGCCGCGCGACCCGCAAGAACAGCGCCGCGCTCTTCGCGGCGTCGGGCTCGCTCGCGGCCGCGGCCTCCAGGAGCGCCGCCAGGTCAGCGAAGCGGTCCTGTTGTCCGAAGAGCGCGTCGAGGGCCGCCAGCGCTCGGCCGTCGGCCGGACGCGCGGCCAGGGTCTGCCGCAACGCCGCCTCGAACCGCGCGAGGTCGCCGTGCTCCCGCGCGACCGTCGCCGCGTCGAAGTGTAGCCCGGCAGCGGTCTCGGGGCCCGATTGCGCTTGCGCTTCCCGCGTGAGGAGGTCGACCACCTCGCGCCAGGCGCCCGCGGCCCCGTGCAGCCGCGCGGCCGCGCGCATCGCCGGAACGAGCTTGGGGTCGAGCGCGAGCGCGTCCTCGAACGCCTTGAGGGCGAGCGCCGCTTGCCCCGCCGCCTGGTGGAGCTTCCCGCGGGAGAAGGCGAGAAACGCCTGCGACTCGAGGTCGAGGTAGGGCGCCCGGCGCAGGTAGAGGTCGACGAGGCCGGCGTGGTCGGGCTTCTGTCGCAGCGCGACCTGCACCTCGTCCAAAGCGAAGCGGATGCGTCCGTCGACGGCGAGGGCCCGCCGGTACTCGTTGATCGCGCCGTCGGGGTCGCCCGCGGTCGCCCGGTCCAGAGCGGCGGCGGTCCTGAGGTAGGCCGCCGCGCGCACGTCGCGGCAGCGCGCCGCGAGCCGGCCCCGTATCTCCGCGCTCTTCAAACGGTCGCCGGTCAGGAGGTGGAGCCGGTCCAGCTCGGCCATCGTCGCGAGGTCGGAGCCGTCCTCTTCGAGGCTCTCCCGATAGAGCTCGATGGCGCGCCCGGGTTCGCCGAACCGGTCCGCGACCAGGGCGGCGAGGCGGCGCAACGCGACCGTCCGGTCCTTGAGCTGGGCGACCTGGACCTCCTGCTCCAGCGCCTGCCGGGCCCGGGAGTGGTCCGCCTTCGCGAGAGCGAGGCGGGAGAGCATCCGCCAAGCGGAGGCCTGCCGCGGCGCCGCCGCCACCGCCGCTTCGGTGAGCGCCAGCGCTCTTGCTGGGTCGAAGAGCTGCTCCTCGGCGATCTCCGCCGCCCGCTGCAGCGCCTCCGCCTTCGCGATGGGGTCGGTCAAGAGCCCGGCGTACTTCTCCCACGCGGCGGCGGCGCCGGAAGGATCGCCGCGGGCGGTCGCGGCGCGGGCGAGGTCGGCCCAGGCGGTCGGATGGCCCGGATGCTTCTCCAGGAGCGCCGAGAGCGACGTCGCCGCCCCGTCCCAGGACTTCGCCGCCAATTGCTTCGCCGCCTCCCGCTCCCGCGCGCGGCCAGCGGCGTCCTCGGGGGACAGCACCAGCTCCGGGCGAACGCGCGCGACCAGCTCGAGCCCCCGCAACGCCGGGACGTAGCCCTTCTGCTCGCCGAGAACGCTCTTGTAGAGCCGGACCGCTTCCTTCAAGTTGCCCAGCGCCCGCGCCTGGAGGTCGGCCGCCCGCTGCAAGAGCCCGGGCTTGCGCTCGGGCACCTCGGCGACCTCCGCCTCCTTCTCCAGGCCCGCCGCCGCCTCCCGCCAGTCCTTCGCGGCCAGCGCGCACCGGACGAGCGCGCGCGACACCGGCATCGAGGGGTCCATCTCCAGCGCGAGCCGGTAGGCGGCCTGGGCGCTCGCCGGCTCGCCGAGCTTCGACTCCGCGAGCTCCGCCATGTCCAACAAGACCGCCCGCTTTCCCTCGCGGCTTCCCGCGAGGAGGTAGTCCTTTTCATAGAGCTGCGAGAGCGGTGCCCACTTCTCGGTCCGGGCGTAGACCGCGCAGAGCGCGTCGTGGGCCGCGAGGTGGGTGGGCGCATGCACGAGCGCCTCGAGGTAAGCGCCGATCGCCTCGTCGAACCGGCCGAGCTCTTCCAGGAGGAGGCCCGAGCGGCAGGCGAGGTCGGCCCGAGCCGCCGGGTCCGCCGCCTGACCCAGCGCCGCGCGGGTCTCCGTCAGCTCCTCGTCGACGGTCTTCAACGGCGCTTTCGCTTCGGTAGCCGCGAGTGCTTCCGGGTGGTTCGGAACCAGCTCCAGCACCCGGGCGTAGTGCGCGGCCGCCTCGTCCGGACGCCCGGCGTGGTCGAGATGGCGAGCGAGCCGGAGCGCGGCGCCGGCCTTGTCGAGCGGGTCCCGCGCGGTCTCCAGGCGCGCGGCGAGGCTCGACTCCAGCGCCGCGTCGTCGCCCGCCCGGGTCGCGTGGTCGATGAACGCCTCCAGCGCGAGCCCGTCGCGGGGATTGATCTCGCGCGCGGCCCCCAACAGCTCCCGCGCCTCGTCGCCGTCCTCGCCGCGTCCCTCGACGAGCCGCGCGAGCCGGACCCGCGCCGCTGTCCCGCTGGAGGCGGCCACTTCCGCCCGGGCGATGCGCTCCAAGGTGGCCTGGTCGCCGGCCTTGAAGAGCCCGGCGAGGCACGTCGCCTGGGCCTCGAGATCGAGGGGCGCGAGCGCGATGAGCTCGCGGCGCAAGCCGGAAGCGGTCTCGGCGTCGCGCTGCTTCTCCGCCGCGAACGCCGCCCGCGATAGGTTACGGGCCTTGAGCGTGTCGTCGGTCAGCGCCTGTCCCAAGCGCGCCCGGAGCGAAACCTCGTCGGCCGCGTCCTGCCTCGCGGTGGCGGCGACGATGGCGCGTTCCAGCAGAACCGGGTGGTCGGGCACCAGGGTTTGGGCCTCGGCGAGCACCTTTGCGGCTCGCTCGGGCTGGCCGAGCTTCTGTTCGTACACCGCCGCCTCGGCGCGGAGGATCTCGAATCGCTCGGCGGTGTCGGTCACCGTCTCGAGCTCCTGGCGGTAGAGCTCGGCCACCCGCTCCCACTCGCCGGTCTCGGCGAGGAGCGAGCGTAGCGAGTCCCGTGCCGGCTGGTAGGAGGGCTCTCGCTCCCTCGCGGCGGTGAAGCAGCGCTCGGCGGAGGCGCGATCCTGCCGGTCGAGCCAGCGCCACCCGGCTTCGACCCAGAGCCGTGGGGCGACCGGACCGGTGGCGCGCGCGGCCTCGTCCTCGAGGCGACGAGGGTCGGCGCGGTCGTCGGGGGCCGGAGCGGTGCCGGCGGGCTCGGAGGCGGTGGTGGGTGGAGGAGCGGCGCTGGGCACGGGCGCAGGAGCAAGCGGGCCTGGGTCGGACATCGATTCCCTCCAGCTCAAGGGAGCGCGGTTCTAGGCGCGGCGCGGTCTTCGGCACAAGGATTTCGCCGCCCGCCCCCGGCGAGCCGGTCTTCCTTCGAGCGAGGCCGAACCAGGCGCGTTATCGTACGCGCCTTTTCGTGCCGCCAGGGCGGATTCGGAAGCGGCAGGGGACCGAGGTGTCAGTGGGCCAGTTCATCAGCGAGGTCAAGCGGACGCACCGGTGCGGCGAGCTGACCGGGAAGAACGTGGGCGAGCGGGCGGTGCTCTTCGGCTGGGTGCACACCCGGCGGGACCACGGGGGCGCGGTGTTCATCGACATGCGCGACCGGACCGGGTTGACGCAGGTGGTGTTCGACCCGTCGCTCGCGAACGTTCCCGAGCCGCTGCGCTCGACGCTCGATGGCGCCTCGGTGGCCGCGGCGCACCAACTCGCGCACGCGCAACTGCGCAGCGAGTTCTGCTTCGGCGTCGAAGGGGTGGTCGTCAGCCGGGGCGAGAACGTGAACCCGAAGATGAAGACGGGCGAGATCGAGGTGGTCGCGGTCCGCCTGGAGATCTTCAACCGCTCGGAGGCGGTGCCGTTCCCCCTGGACGACGACATCGACACCGCGGAGGACAAGCGGCTCGCCTATCGCTACCTCGACCTCAGGCGGCGGCCGCTGCAGGAGGCGCTCGTCCAGCGCTCGCGGGCGAACCGGATCGTCCGGTCGTACTTCGGCGAGCGGGAGTTCGTGGAGCTGGAGACGCCGTTCCTCGTCAAGTACACGCCGGGTGGGGCGCGCAACTTCCTCGTCCCCGCGCGGCTGAGCCCGGGCAAGTTCTACGCCCTCGCGGAGAGCCCACAGCTCTTCAAGCAGCTCTTCATGGTCGCCGGCTTCGACCGCTACTTCCAGCTCGTCAAGTGCTTTCGGGACGAGGACCTGCGCCTCGACCGGCAGCCGGAGTTCACGCAGATCGACGTGGAGATGTCCTTCGTCAGCCAGGACGACGTGTTCACGGAAATCGAGGGGCTCCTCCGGCGCCTGTGGAAAGAGCTTCTGAATGTGGAGCTGCCGGTACCCTTCCCGCGAATGGCCTTCGACGAGTCGATGCGCCGGTTCGGGAACGACAAGCCGGACCTGCGCTTCGGGCTCGAGCACGTCGAGCTGACCGAGGTGATCAAGGCGCATCCCGAAGGCGGGCTGCCGCTGTTCGTGGAGGCGGTGGAGCAGGGCGGCATCGCCAAGGCCATCCGGGTGCCCGCCCGCCATCCGCTCTCGCGCAAGGAGCAGGACGAGCTGGAGACGGTCTGCAAGGGGATGGGCGCGAAGGGGCTCGCGCGGGCGAAGGTCGGCGAGAGCGGCGAGTGGACGCAGAGCCCGCTCGCGAAGACGGTGACCCCCGGCCTGCGCCAGGCGATCAACGCGGCGACGGGGGCCGAGGCGGGCGACCTCCTGCTCTTCCAGTTCGGCAAGGAGAGCGTCGTCCACACGGTGCTCGCGAACCTCCGCCTCCACCTGGGCAAGAAGCTCAAGCTGATTCCCGAGCACGGCACCGACGGCCGCTGGAATTTCCTCTGGGTGGTCGACCCGCCGCTGTTCGAATACGACGAGGAGCAAGAGCGCTACGTGGCGGCGCATCACGCCTTCACCCGGCCGCACGACGAGGACGTGCCGCTCCTCGAGACCGACCCCGGCAAGGTGAAGTGCTACCGCTACGACTGCGTGCTCAACGGCTTCGAGATCGGCGGCGGCTCGATTCGGCTGCACGACCCGGAGGTGCAGGCGCGGGTGTTCCAGGCCCTGGGCATCTCGGAGGCGGAGGCGCAAGAGAAGTTCGGCTTCCTCCTGCAGGCGCTCAAGTTCGGGGCGCCGCCGCACGGGGGCATCGCGCTGGGCATGGACCGGCTGGCGATGTTGATGGCCGGCGCGCCCAGCTTGCGCGACGTGATTCCGTTCCCGAAGACGCAGAAGGGCACCGACCTGATGACCGACGCGCCCGGGTCGGTCTCGGCGGAGCAGCTCGCCGAGCTCAAGGTGCGCACGCTCGCGGTCGAGCCGCCGAGAGAGTAGGGCGGGGTCGATTCGCCCAGCGGGAGCGGCGCCGGTGCCCACCTGGAAGCTCACGCTCGAGTACGACGGCCGCGGCTTCGTGGGGTGGCAGCGCCAGCCGAACGGGACGAGCGTGCAGGAGGTCGTCGAGGGGGCGCTGGCGAGCCTCCATGCGGGCGAGCCGATCCCGGTGACGGCGGCCGGGCGGACCGACGCGGGCGTGCACGCGCGCGGGCAGGTGGTGTCGTTCTCGACCTCGAAAGCTCTGCCGGTCTCGGCGTACCAGCTCGGACTGAACGGGCGGTTGCCGCGCACCATCGCGGTGCGCGACGCCCAGCTCGCGCCGGACGGCTTCGACGCCCGCCGCTGGGCGCGGGGGAAGCGCTACGTCTATCGCGTCCTGCAGAGCCGCTTTCGCTCCCCCTTGCGGGAGGGGCGGGTATGGCTCCTCCATCGGCCGCTGGAGGTGGCCGCGATGCGCGAGGCGGCCGGGCACCTCGTCGGCGCGCACGACTTCTCGGCGTTTCGCGCGGCGGACTGCGAGGCGAAGAACCCGGTGCGGGAGGTGCGGCGGCTGGAGGTCGAGGCGCGGGGCGACGAGGTCGTCTTCACCGTCGAGGCGACGGCGTTCTTGAAGCACATGGTCCGGAACCTGGTCGGCACCCTGGTCGAGGTCGGGCAGCACAAGCGTGCGCCCGAGGCGATGCCGGGGCTGCTCGCCTCGTGCGACCGCGCGCAGGCGGGCCGCACCGCTCCCGCGGAAGGCCTGTGCCTGGACGAGGTCTTCTACGACCTCGCCGCGGGCTCGCCGCTCGACCGTCGCACTTGATCGGACCGATCAGTCCGATCCGACCGATCGGTCTGATCAGTCGTTGGGCGCGCCCGGATGCCTTCGCCGGTCTCTGACACCTGGCTATCCGTTGACGCACTTGCCCCGATGGTGGACCCGATTTCGACGAACGGGTCGGCGCCAAGGCACGTGTTTCTCGATGCGGTCGAGGGAGATCCAGGCGTCGGCGGCGCGCGTGGCACTCGCTGATGACCTTGCCACCCCCATCCGCGCAGGGGGGCCCCCGGAGGGGCGGCGAGCCGATGGGCTAGTGTAGTATGGGAGCGCTGCTGGCCGGCTTGAGCGGCGCCGGTGTCAGCGCGGGAGCCGGCGCCTTGGCCGTGGCGCGGGCGCGCCAGAGGTCGATGCTGGTGTAGACGACTTCAGTGGTGGAGAGCTTGCGCGCGTCGGTCCGGTGTTCCTTCTTCACCTCCGCCGCGGGCGTTCGGTCGACGCGGAGCTGAATCAGGGTGGTCCCGTCGGTCCAGCCGACCAGGTCGACCGCCACGCCCGTCCGCGGGTCCATCATGCCCGGAATGGGCGCTCCCGGACCGTACTTGGCCACCACCATCCGGTACAGCTCGTCGTAACCCCGCGCGTAATCGTCGGTGAAGTGCGGGACGAAGACCGCGCGCAGGAGCTTCCCCTTCCAGAAATAGGCCTCGATGCGCTTGATGGTGGGCTTCTGGTCCGGCCCGGGCACTGCGAACAACTCGCGCACGAGGTCGGGGCTTCCGGGCGCCGGCCCTCTTTCGATCGGGGTCCCGAAGCGCTTCTCCACATCGGCAGCGCTCATGCCCCATTTGGCGCCCTTGTAGCCATCGCCGAAGTCGCGCGGGTGCGGAGTGGGAATCACCGCCGGCGCCGACTTGGTCGGCGGCTGGACCCGAGGCTTGCAGGCGGGCACGGCGAGAACGACCGCGGCGAGGACCGCCAGAGCAGAACGGGTCACGGGTGGCTCCCAAACGAGCTGCCTCGGTGCGGCCGTCGTCCGGCCCGCGGTCGAGGTCAAGGGTGGTAGTTCAACTGGAATCCGTCGGGGTACTGCGCGAGAAAGCCCGGCGGCGGCGCCGGGAGCGTCATCCGCTTGAGCGCGCTGGAGATGGCGTCGTCGAACTGGGTGTTGCCGCTCGATTTCGCCAGGCGCGCCTCGATGATCCGGCCGTCGGCGCCGATCTGCATGTTGACCACCGCTTGCAGGTACATCCGCTCCTTCTCGCCGATGGTCTGCGGCAAGACGAAGTTGCGCCGGAGAGTCGCCTGGACCAGCGCCAGATACCGGTCGCCCGCCGCCGCGGTGTCGGCGTTGCCGTTGGCGTCCCCGTCCGCCTCGCCGACCGGCGGCTCTACCGTCTTGCCGGTGGGCCCCTGGGGGGCAGGACCGATGTGGCCTAGCGCATCCGCCAGTCGCTGCTGCGCCTGGAGGATGCGGCGGGCCTTCTCCTCGAGCGCGCGCTCCTTCACCGCGGCGGGGTTCGGCACCGCTCCCGGGGTAGGCACCGGCGCGACGCGCGAGGTCGACGGCGACCGGGTCGGGCTCGGGAGCCGCGGCAGGAGGCGCTTGTTGCGCGGCGTCCCCAGCCGCACGAGCTTGGCGATGATCGGCTGCTCCACTCTCACCCGGGGCGGCGCGAGGCGGGCGTAGGCGAGGGCGCCGCCAAACATCGCGACGTGGGCGGCGAGGCTGACCGCGAGGCCGGTCCTGATGCCGACCCGCGAGCGCCCCACCAGCCGATAGCGCTCGCGAAAGCCGGCGCCCGCCGTCGGTTGGTCCCGCCCGGCGCTGGCGCTGCCGGTCACCATCTCGGTCTACGGAACCTCCGGCGGCGCGGTGATCATTCCGATGCTCTCGACGCCCGCCGCTTGCGCGAGCGACATCACCTGGATCACCACGCCGTACTTCAGGCTCTGGTCCGCGCGGATGTAGAGCGTGCGGTCCTGTTTGAGCTTCATGTTGGTCGAGAGCTTCTCGCCCAGCTCGTTCTTGGGAATCTCGGTGTCGCCCAGGTACAGCTTGTAGTCGTCACCGACCTTCTGAATCGCCAGGACCAGCGGCTGCTTCTTCGACTGCACCTCCGGGGTCTTCTCCTTCGGCAGGTCGATCTTCACGCCGGTCTGTAGGAGCGGTGCCGCCACCATGAAGATGATCAGCAAGACCAGCATCACGTCGACCAGCGGCGTGACGTTGATTTCCGCGAGCGCGCGCCGATTCCCGCCGGACGAGAACGCCATCGCTAAAGCCTCTAGCCCTTCAAGAAGTGGCGCTTGACGATGTTCAAGAAGTCCGCGCCGAAGTTCGTCATCTCGTTCTCCAGCGTCCGGATGCGGGCGGAGAAGAAGTTGTAGGCGACCACCGCCGGAATCGCCGCGAAGAGCCCGACCGCGGTGGCGATCAGCGCCTGGGAAATCGGCGCCCCGACCGTCACCAGGGAGGCGTTCCCGGCGGCGGAGATGTCGTGGAAGGCGCCCATGATGCCCCAGACGGTGCCGAAGAGGCCGACGAAGGGGGCGGCAGCGGCGGTGGTCGCCAGGAACGGCACCGTCTCCTCGAGGTGCCCCAGCTCGGCGTTGGTCGCCCGTTTCAGGGCCCGCTCGACGTTCTCCATCCCGCCGAGCTGCTGGCTCATCGAGTCCTCGGCGGTGTCGGTCTCCGTCACCTTGGACAGCTCGACGTAGCCCGCGCGGAAGACCTGGGAAATCGGCGACAAGGGGAGCGCTTCCGCTTCCGAGTAGATGGCGTCGAGCCGCCGCGCGTTCCAGAACGTCTCCAAGAAGCTCGCGCTCTGCCGTTCCGCCGCCTTCAGGTGCAGCCACTTGCGCACGATGATCGCCCACGAGGCGATCGACGCGGCGAAGAGGAGGGCGAGGACGCTGACCTCGACGGGACCGCCGCCGGTGACCACGTGCCAGTAGTTGATGCCGCCGGTCGCAGCAGGCGGGAGTACCGCGGCGTCGGCGAGGAGCAGGAGCGAGGGGTTGAACAGCATGAGTCCCGGTAGCACGCGACGCCCGACAGGGTCAACGAACGGGCGGCTGGAGTGCCGCTCTCGTCGTCGCGCTGGTCGTTGAACGCCAGTGGCCGCGCGCGGGATCTGTGACCCGGGTCACGGCGCCGTTGCCCGAAGCGGCCCCGGCCCATCGCACGTCAGCCGCGATCCGGCGTACCATGCGCCGCTTGAATGCCGGCGGACGTCGACCGTCCGACCGGACTGCGCGCAGGACGAGGGCGCGCATCGAGGGACACATGCGACATCTTCTGTGGGGCCTGGGAGCGGTGCTGGTCGCCAGCACGATGAGCGGCTGCATCATCAACGCCAACGGCGGCGACAGCAATCCGGACATGAACCTCGACGTCACCTTCGCGGGTCAGGGGTGCCAGGACGCGAACGTCGGGTCGGTGCGGCTGACGTTCGTCAACCCCGTTTTCGGCCAGCCGGAGGACTTCCCCTGCACCGATCCGCAAGGGCTGCTCATCAAGGTGCCGAGCGTGCCGCCCGACAGCTACCGCATCCGGCTCGACGCCTACGACGCCACGAACACCAGCACCATCACCTTTTCGAGCGCTTTCTCCCTCAACCAGACCCAGACCGGGAGCGACGAGTTCGCGCTCGACCTGGTGGGCACGACCGAGGTGGTGACCGACTTCACCTTCGCCGGCTACGTGCACCAGGACGGCACCACCGAAACCGGGATGACCTGCCAGGAGGCGGGGGTCAGCACGGTCAGCCTCTCCGTCGACGGCCAGCAGAACTTCGCGAACCTGCCCTGCCACGACGCTTCGAGCGGCCGCGACGCGGCGAGCCTCACCGGCATCCAGCCGGGGAACCACGACTTCACCGTCGACGCCTTCGACTCCTCGGGGAATAAGCTCTATTCATCGACTTTCCAGAACGTCTCCGTCCAGCAGGGCTCGAACGAGCTCACCTTCGACGTGCTCGCGCTGCAACACGCGACCAGCGGCCTCAAGGTCGCTTTCACCTTCGGCGCCAGCGAATCCGACTGCTCTGGGGCTGGCGTGCAGTCGGTCGATTTCCTGCTCTTCGACCAGTCCCACTCGACGACGCCGATCTACGACACGACCCAGAACAACGCCCCCTACACCTGCGGCGACTCCTCGGCGGGCGTGACCCAATTGCCGGTCGGCGTCTATTTCCTGACCGCGAGCGGCACCAACGGCGCCGGTACGACCTACCAGACGCCGACGAACGGCGTGCGGGTCTACGCCCCCGCGGGCGCGACGCCCACCTTCACGGTCAACCTGCAGTAGCGCGGCCTTCCCGCCGGCGAGCGTCGGCACGTCGCGTGCTACGTTGCGCGCGGCATGGATGTGGATTCTGCGATCGGCGTGTTCGACTCGGGCGTGGGCGGGCTGACGGTTCTGCGCGCGCTCCACGAACGGCTCCCGCACGAGGACACGATCTACTTGGGCGACACCGCCCGCGTGCCCTACGGCACCCGTTCGCCGGCGACGGTCACCCGCTACGCGCTCGGAAACGCGCGGTTTCTCGTCGAGCGCGGCATCAAGCTCCTGGTCGTCGCCTGCAACACGGTCAGCGCCGAAAGCCTGCCGGCGCTCCGCGAAGCGTTCGACGTGCCGGTGCTGGGCGTCGTCGAGCCCGGCGCGCGGGCGGCGGCGGCCCGGGCCCACGGACGGCCGGTCGGGGTCATCGGAACGCCGGGCACCATCGCTGCCGGTGCCTACCAGCGCTCCCTCAAGGCGATTGCGCCAGAGCTCATCGTGACCGCTCGCGCGTGCCCGCTCTTCGTCCCCCTCGCCGAGGAGGGCTGGACCGACGGCGAGGTTCCCCGTCTCGTCGCCGAGAAGTACCTCGCGCCCTTTCGCGACGAGCGGATCGGCACGCTGGTCCTTGGTTGCACCCACTATCCGCTCCTCGCGGAGGTCATCCAGACCGCGCTCCCGGACACCGCCCTGGTCGATTCCGCCCGCGCCACCGCCGCCACGGTGGAAGACGAGCTGCGCGGTCGAGGGCTGTTGCGCTCCAGTGGAGCGGCGGCGCACGAGGTCTACGTCACCGATCTCCCCGCGAGCTTCCACCGCGTGGCAGAGCGCTTTCTCGGACGGCCGCTCGCCCACCTGGAGCAGGTCGACGTGACCGTCTAGCGGCGGAGAACGCGCGGTGGCTCGCTCGCCGCCGACCGCGAAAGCCGAGCGCTGTCTCGCGCCCTCCTCGACACCGCCCGCTTCGGTGCCGACCTTTCGATTCGGCAGGCGACGCCGTCCTGGAGGCCAAGATGCGCGCTCCCATCCACGAGCAGGTCTTCGTCGTCACCGGCGCCTCCAGCGGCATCGGCCGAGCGGTCGCGCGCGCCCTGGGTGCTTGCCACGCGAAGGTCGGCCTCATCGCCCGCAGCGTGCGCGCCCTCGAGAACGCGAAGCTCGAGATCGAGTCGAACGGAGGGGAAGCGCTGGTGCTCCCTTGCGACGTCTCCGACGCCGACGAGGTCGAGAGCGTCGCCAGCGCCGTCGTGGCCCGCTGGGGCCGCATCGACACCTGGGTCAACGACGCGATGGTCTCCGTCTTCTCGCCCGCGCTGGAAATGACGCCTCAGGAGTACGGCCGGGTGACCGCGGTCAACTACTTGGGGACGGTGTTCGGCACCCTTGCCGCTCTGCGTCGGATGCGCCCGCGCGACTCGGGCACCATCATCCAGATCGGCTCCGCTCTCGCCTACCGCTCGATTCCGCTCCAGGGCGCGACTTGCGCGAGCAAGGCCGCCGTCCGCGCCTTCACCGACTCGGTCCGCTGCGAGCTGTTGCACGAGCGCAGCCGCGTCCGCCTCTCGATGCTCCAGCTCCCCGCGGTCAACACCCCGCAGTTCGACGTCGGCCGCTCGCGGCTGCCACGTAGGGTACAACCGGTGCCGCCCATCTACCAGCCGGAGGTGGTCGCCGACGCGGTGCTCTATGCCGCCCTGCGCGCGCCGCGCGAGATGTGGGTCGGCGAGAGCGCGGTGAAGACCCTCGTCGGGCAGAAGCTCGTGCCGGCGCTGCTCGACCGGCTCCTCGGGCGGACCGGTTACGCACGCCAGCAGACCGAGGAGCCGGAGTCGCGCCGCAAGGACGACGTCTTCGCCCCGCTCCCGGAGGACCGCGGCGCGCACGGCCGGTTCGACGCGAGGGCGCGCCGGTTCAGCCCCGAGCTGTGGGCGAGAACGCACCCGGCCGTGATGGCGAGCGTGAGCGCCCTCGCTCTCACCGCGATCGGCTGGCGGGCGCTCTCCCGGTAGCGGTCACGGGGAGCCGGCCGCGAACCCACGACACGCGCGCTTCCACGATCTCCAGCACACGACGGCGACGCTGCTCTTGAAGGCCGGCGTGCCGCTCGCGACCGTGCAGCGGATCCTCCGGCACACGTCGCCCGAGATCACCTCGAAGGTGTACGGCCACCTCGACATCGAGGACCTGCGGGCGGGCGTGAACCGGCTCGCCTTCCCGGTGCTCGGGCTGACCGCGGAGGGCGAGCGATCGACCCGCGTGGTGCGCCGGTGGTGCGGAACCCGAAAGGGAGAAAAAACGAAGGGCTCGGGGCTCCGAAGAAGTCCAGGAGCTCCGAGCCCTTCCGATGGTCGGGGCGACCCGATTTGAACGGGCGACCACTTGCACCCCAAGCAAGTGCGCTACCAGGCTGCGCTACGCCCCGGGGAGGAGTCGCGGCACGGGGTGCTGCCGCGCCGGGTGCGAGATAGCAGCCCTCCCTCGCCCCGGTCAAGCCGAAACGGGTGCCAACCGCCAGCGCTACGGCCGGGCCTCGACGCCGCTGTCGGCCGCGGGGCGCTCGGAGTTGAGCGCCAGCTTCAGCTTCCGGCTCACGTGGAACTTCAAGACCCGCCGCGCGGAAATCTCGATCGCCTTTCCGCTTCGTGGGTCGCGACCGACCCGGCTCTCCTTGCCATGCACCTCGAAAATGCCAAATCGCGAGATCTTCACCTTCTCGCCGCGGTTCAGCGCATCCTTCATCGCTTGCAGCACGAGCTCCACGATCTGCGCCGAGTCTTTCTTGGTCAGCTTCGCTCCGGAGTAGACGCTGTCCACGATTTCCGCCTTGGTCATGCGCGCCTCGGAGCGTGCGGTGCACCCAGGATGATCCCGGATAGTTCGAAGGCGTGTCAACCGCGCTCGCGGACGCGCCGCCCCGCCGGGGGACCTCGTCCGGACGACCGTGGGCGAGCCCGACCCTACCGGCTGGCGGAGCCCGGGAGCGCTCCTGCCGGGAGACGGCCGGTGGTGAAGAACGAACCCCGGGAGAGCTCCGCCTGGGCGAGACCGTCGCCGGTCCCCACGATGCGGTTTCCCTTCCAACGTTCGTCGAGGAGAGACCGGATTTCCGCGTGGGTCTCCTCGGCGTTGAGCCTGCGTTCGCGGGCGAGAATCGCCGCCGCCGCGGCGATGCAGCGCGTGCCCTGGCAAGGGCCCATCGCCAAGCGGCAGCGCCGCCGCAGGTCGACCAGGTGGCGGGCGTGCTCCTCGCGGATGGAAAAGACGAGCTCCGCCCCGATGGTCCCCTCGCAGGCGCAAACGGGCGCCGCCAGCGCCGGCTCGTCCCGCGCGATCGCCACGATCTTCTCCGCCTCGGCCCCGTGCCGATAGGCGAGGCGGGCGACGCTGTAGGGCGGCAGCCCGCTCGATGCGGCGAGGGCGTCGGAGTCGCAAAGCCGTTCGCCGCCGGGCAGCGGCACTTCATGGGTCCGGCAGCGCTCCCGCCGACCAAGGCGACGCACGAGGACGTCCGTCGCCTCCTCCGCCTGGAGTCGGAACGACGCGAGCTTCCCCCCGACGAGCGAGTAGAGCCCGTCCGCCCCGTCTCTTGCATGATCGATGAAAAGATGTTCTCGGCTCAGAGCGTCTTCGTTGACCCCCCACTTGTACATCGTGTTGCGCACGCCGGCCCAGGCCCGAAGCACCCGCGCCTCGCGCACCTTGGGAAACGCCCGCGCGACCCCCTCCAGGAGGTAGGAAATCTCGTCGCGGGTGATCGGGATGTCGTCCGGGTCGCCGTAGTAGTCGTCGTCGGTGGTCCCGATGATGGTGGTCGACTCGTGCGGCATCACGAAGACCTGCCGCCCGTCGATGGCGTAGCAGGCGATGGCGTAGTTCGACAGCCGCCGGTCCAGGGTGAGGTGCACCCCTTTGCCTGGGCGCAGCTTGAGCTTCACCCCCGCGAGCGCGGCGACCCGGGGCGCCCAGGGCCCCGCCGCGTTGACCACCACTTTCGCCCGCACCTCGCGCGTCCCGCCGGTGTGCAGGTCCTCGAGCTTCACGCCCTCGACGCGCCCGCCCTCGCCGCGCAGAAACGAGGTGACCTGGGTGTACGTCGAGAGGCGCGCCCCGTGAGCGGCCGCGCTGCGCGCGTTGAGCGCGCACAGCCGGAACGGGTCGATGCCGTAGTCGTCGAAGGTGAGCGCGCCGTGCAGCTCCGGCGAGAGTCCGGGCTCGATTTCCAGGGCCTCCCGCGGGGTCAGGTGGTTGTGCCGCTTGCCGTTCTTCAGCCGCGCGTAGGGGTCGTAGGCGCCGACGTAGACGCCCGTCAGGTAGTCATAGATGTGCTGCCCGACGTTGCGTCTTCCTTCCTTGTTGCGCCAGGCGAGCGGGAACAGGAACGGGATGCGAAAGAGCAGGTGCGGCGCGATCCGCTGGATGTAGCCGGAGTCGAGGCTCGAGGCGTAGGCGACCGTCCGGTCGAAGAGCAGGTAGCGCAGGCCGCCGTGGATCATCCCGCTGTTGGCGCCGGAGCTGCCCGCGGCGAAGTCGCGCTTCTCCACCAGCACCACGGAGAGCCCGCGCATCGCCGCGTCCCGAGCGAGACCGGTCCCGTTCACCCCGCCGCCGATCACCACCACGTCGGGGTCTCGCTCTGCGGCAGCGCTCAAGGCTCGTGGCACCTCCCGGACGCAGACGAGTAGCACGATTGCTTCGCAAAGCGAGCGGGCGTTCGACGCGCCGCCGCGCCGAACGCCCGTCCGAATCGCATCGGCGGTTGTTCTAATTGCAGTAGCCGCCCTGGCACGTCTGACCGCTGGGGCAATCGCAGTCGGTCCGGCAGGCGAGCGTCGAAACGGTCGGGCTCGGGTTCGCGCACAGGCCGCTCTCGCACACCTCGCCTGGCGCGCACTGGCAGCTCTTCGTGCAGACCTGCCGGCAGTCGCCGTCGAGGCAGACCTCGCCGGGCGAGCAGTCGGCGTTCGCCTGGCAGGCCGGAGGCGCGTTCGAAGGAGAGGTGCAGACGTCGTCGACGCAGCCGGTCCCGGTCGGGCAATCGCTCGCCGAGGTGCAGAAGTCGTGGCAGGCGCCGCTCAGGCAGACGCGGCCCGGCCCGCAGTCGGCCGCTTGAACGCACTGCGCCGGTGACGCTTGGCACAAGTGGTCCACGCAGACGAGACCGCTCTCGCAGGGCGTGTCGGTCGCGCAGATCTGCTGGCAGGCGGAATCGACGCACAGGTCGCCGGTCGGGCAGGCGGCGCTGGTCGAGCAGGCGGTCTGCGAGGTGGGCACGTCGCAGACGTGCCCGGTGCAGACCTCCCCCGGAGCGCACTCGCTCTTCGTCGCGCACAAGGTCCGGCAGCTTCCGTCGAGACAGGCCTCGCCGCCCGCGCAGTCGCTGGTGGTCGAGCAGGCGCCGGTTTCGGAGACGCACCTGCCGTTCGTGCAGCGGTCCCCGCGGCCGCAGTCGTAGTCGGTGCTGCACCCGACCGGCCCGAGCTGGCAGACGTTGTTCGAGCAGACCGCGCCTTGCGGACATTGGCGCCAGGAGTCGCAGGGCCCGCCCCAGTTGTCGGCCGGATCGATGCCGATGTTGTCGCCCTTGTGAATGATGCAACCGGTGCCGACCAGGACCAGGAGCGCAGCCGCCCCCCGCACGAACGCATTCCGCATGTGATTCCCCCGAGACGACCGACGTCGCGGGCGGCCCTCCGCCCGGTCGTGCGGCGAGGAAGAGTCTGGGCACGGGTTGGAACTCGGCAAGCCACGGTCGGAAACAGACGCCCGTGGCTCGGAACTGCGCGCCCCACCCGGGCTGGCGCGGTTCCGCGAAGAGGAAGGCACGGTGTTAGCGTGGCCGACCCGATGGATGCGCTTCCCATCGACGCCGCGATGCCCGACATCGTTCGCGTGGTCGCTCGGGAACGAGCGGTCGTCGTCGACGCGCCGCCCGGCGCGGGAAAGACGACCCGGGTTCCGCGCGCCCTCTTCGACGCGGGCCTTCTCGGGCCGCGGGAGGTGCTGGTGCTGGAGCCGCGCCGGCTCGCGGCCCGTCTGGCGGCGCGGTGGGTGGCCGAGGAGCTCGGGCAGCCTCTCGGCGGCGCTGCCGGCTACCAGGTGCGCTTCGAGGAGGTGTCGAGCGCGGCGACGCGCATCCGCTTCGTCACGGAAGGCATCCTCACCCGGCGGCTCCTGACCGATCCGACGCTCGCCAACGTCGCTGCGGTGATCGTCGACGAATTCCACGAGCGCCATCTGGCAGCGGACCTCGGGCTCGCCCTTCTGACGCGCCTCAAACGGACAGCGAGACCGGACCTGGCCCTCGTCGTGATGTCGGCCACGCTGGAGACCGGTCAGGTGGCCCGTTACCTCGGCGCCCCTGTCGTTTGCGCCGACGGCCGCCGGTTCGAGGTCGCCGTCGACCACGCGCCCGCGGAGGACGCGCGCCGCGTGGAGGACCGGGTCGCAGGAGCGCTCAAGCGCCTCGTGCAGGGCGGGCTCGACGGTGACGTCCTCGTGTTTCTGCCGGGAGCGAGGGAAATTCGGCGTGCGCGCGAGGCGTGTGGCGAGGTCGCGCAGCGCGCCGACCTCGAGCTCCTCCCGCTGCACGGAGAGCTGCCGCCGGAGGAACAGGACCGCGCGATTCGCAAGTCGCCCTGCCGCAAGGTGATTCTATCGACGAACGTCGCGGAGACCTCGATCACCATCGACGGCGTCGTCGCGGTGATCGACAGCGGTCTCGCCCGGCTCGCGGGACACTCGCCCTGGTCCGGGTTGAGCACGCTCACGGTCGCGAAGATCAGCCAGGCATCGGCGACGCAGCGGGCGGGGCGCGCCGGGCGCACGCGGGCGGGTCGCGCGATTCGGCTTTTCACCAAGGCCGACTTCGATTCGCGGCGGGCGCACGACGTGCCGGAGATTCGCCGCCTGGACCTCGCGCAGCCGCTGCTCGAGCTGGCGGCGATGGGCATCGCGGTGGACGACCTGCCGTGGCTCGAGCCGCCGCCCGCGGCCAACGTCGAGGCGGCGTGGGAGCTCTTGACCCGGCTGGGCGCGCTCGACGCGGCCGGCATCACGACGGCCGGACGGAGGATGGCAGCGCTGCCGCTCCACCCCAGGCTGGCCAGGCTGGTGCTCGAAGCCGACGCTCGCGGCGCCGGGCGCGAGGCCTGCGTGCTGGCGGCGATTCTCGGCGAGCGCGAGGTGCGGGTGCGCTCCCCGGCACCATCCGCGCCCGCCGAGACCTCGCACGACTCGGACCCGGTCGCGGCCCTCGAGACCTTTCTCGAAGCCCGCGCCGCCGACTTCGCCAACGCCCGATCGTCGTCGCTCGACCGCGGCGCCCTCCTGGCGGTCGAGCGCGCAGCCCGACAAATCGAACGCTCGTTTGGATCCTTTCGCCGGTCCGCCGCCTGGCGGGACGTCGAGCGGGCATTGCGAATGGCCTTGCTCGCCGCCTTTCCCGATCGGGTCGCACGTCGGCGTTCGCCCGGCGGCCGTGAGCTCGTGTTTTCCGGCAGCGGTTCCGGACAGCTCTCGCCGGGTTCCGCGGTGCACCACGCGGATCTCTTGGTGGCGGTGGACGCGGAAGAACGTCGCGAGGGCGCGCATGGCGGTGTCGTCGTCCGGTCCGCGAGCGCCATCGAGGAGGATTGGCTGCTCGACGTGACCCCGGCAGGGCTCTCGGAGAGCGTATCGGTCGCCTGGAATGCGGAGCGCGAGCGCGCCGAGTCGCGGTCTCGCCTCGTGTACGGCGCGCTGGTGCTGGACGAGCGACCGACCGGTTTCGCGGACCCGACGGTGCTCTCGCGCACGCTCTTCGAAGCCGCGAGCTCGGCCGGGCTGCGCGCCTTCACCGACCCGGCGAGCCTCGAACGGCTGATCGAGCGCGTCCGCTTCGCCGCGGGCACGTTTCCCGAGGCGGGTTTCGTCGAGCCGCCGGCCGACGCGCAGGCGCGCACGCTCGCGCGCGCGTGCGAGGGCAAGATGAGCTTCGCCGAGTTGCGCGCGACCTCGTTCGTCGCGCTGCTTGCGGCCGAGCTCGGCGTTGACGGTAAGCTGGACCGCTACGCCCCACAGGCGGTGGTCCTGCCCTGCAGCAGGCGCGTCCAGGTGCACTATGACCCCGGTCAGCCCCCATGGATCGAGTCGCGGTTGCAGGACTTCTTCGGCGCGCGCGAGGCGCCCAAGCTCGGCGGCCGGGTGCCGCTGGTGATCCATCTGCTCGCGCCGAACGGCCGCGCGCAGCAGGTGACGACGGACCTCGCCGGGTTCTGGGAACGCCACTATCCCGGGGTCCGCAAGGAGCTGATGCGCCGCTATCCGCGCCACGCGTGGCCCGAGGACCCG
The DNA here is from genome assembly GCA_021787845.1 of Myxococcales bacterium. Lineage (GTDB taxonomy): Bacteria > Myxococcota > Myxococcia > Myxococcales > JAJYLH01 > JAJYLH01. The sequence goes on from JAJYLH010000014.1 coordinate 71,979, forward strand.
CTGGCCGCGCGCCCGCCCGCGCCTCGGCGTTGAAAGGATGAGATGCGCGAGTACAACTTCGACGGTCTGGTCGGCCCCACCCACAACTACGCCGGCCTCTCCCCGGGCAACCTGGCGTCGATGCGGCACGGGGGACGGGTGTCCAACCCCAAAGCGGCAGCGCTCCAGGGCCTCGCGAAGATGCGGTACGTCGCGTCTCTCGGTGCCGGCCAGGCGGCGCTCCCTCCGCACCCGCGACCGCACCTTCCGACGCTGCGCGCCCTGGGCTTTCGCGGCTCCGACGAGCAGGTGATCGCCAGCGCTGCTGCTCAGGACTTCCATCTGTTGCGGCTGTGCTCCAGCGCCGCGGCGATGTGGACCGCCAACGCCGCGACCGTCGCGCCCAGCGCGGACTCGGCCGACGGACGCCTGCACCTGACGCCCGCGAACTTGCAGGCGATGTTCCATCGCGCGCTCGAGGCGGACACGACGACCCGGGTGCTGCGGGCGATTTTCGCCGACGAGTCGCGGTTCGCCGTGCACGACCCGCTGCCCGGCGGGGGCCAGTTCGCCGACGAGGGCGCGGCGAACCACACGCGGCTTTCGGTGCCCGGCTTTCCGGCAGTCCACCTCTTCGCCTGGGGCCGGTCGGCGTTCGGCGAAGGCACAACGGTCGACAGGTTTCCCGCACGGCAAACGCTCGAAGCCTCGCGCGCACTCGCACGCCTGCACGGGTTGCCGGAGGAGCGGTGCGTCTTCGCCCAGCAGCACCAGGAGGGGATCGATCGCGGCGCCTTCCACACCGACGTGCTCGCGGTCGGCAACGACGGCTTTCTGATGCTCCACGAGCTCGCGTTCAAGAACTGGCCGGACGTTCAGCGGGAATTGCGCGCCAAGCTGGCCGGGAGCCTTACCGTGGAGCTCGTGTCCGACGCGGAGCTTCCCGTCGACGACGCGGTGAAGTCCTATCCGTTCAACTCGCAGGTGCTCACGTTGGCGAATGGGTCGATGGCCATCGTGGCGCCCGTCGAAGCGCGGGAGAACGCTCGGACGAAGGCGTTTCTCGACCGGGTGCTCGCCGGGTCGAACCCGGTGGGAGCGGTGCACTACCTCGACGTGCGTGAGTCGATGGACAACGGCGGCGGTCCTGCTTGCCTACGCTTACGGGTGTGGCTCGAGCCAGAAGAAAGGGAGGCCATCGATGCTCGGGTGTTCGTCGACGACGCGCTTCTCTCGGAGCTGGAAGCGTGGGTCGGCCGCCACTACCGCGATCGGCTGGCCCCGGCCGACCTCGCCGACCCCGCGCTCTGGCGGGAGGGCATGACCGCTCTCGATGAGCTCACGAGCCTGCTGCGCCTCGGCAGCGTTTTCGACTTCCAGCAGGGCTAATGCTCAAAGTCCGAGCGCAGCAGCGTCAACGCCGATCGGACCGATCGGTCGGATCCGTCGGATCGGTCCGATCGTCGCCGATGATGCCCCGGCCCAGGGTCGCTCTTGCACCCCCAGAAACCGCCTGAATGAGCGCCCATTCACTTCCGCGGCGGACCGTGCTATCAGGCCCTCGCCGTTTTCGGCGGAACCGAGGATCACCATGGCATCCAAGCAGATTCGTAAGGTGGGCGTCCTGGGCGCGGGCGTGATGGGTTCGGGCATCGCGGCGCACGTCGCGGGCGCGGGGTATCCGGTGCTCTTGCTCGACATCGTGCCGCCGATGGCGGTGCCGGAGGGCGTGGACCCGAAGTCGCGGGCGTGGCGTGACAAGTTCTCCCTCGACGCCAAGGAGAAGATGAAGAAGCAGAAGCCCGCCCCCTACCACACCAAGGCGGACGCGGACCTGATCGAGGTGGGCAACCTCACCGACGACCTCGTCCGGCTGAACGAGTGCGACTGGGTGATCGAGGCGGTGAAGGAAGACCTGGCCGTCAAGCGCGAGCTCTTCGGGCGCATCGACGCCCTGCGCAAGCCGGACCTCGTCGTCACCAGCAACACCTCGGGCCTGCCCATCGCCTCCATCGTCGAGGGGATGAGCGAGGGCTTCAAGAAGCACTTCTTCGTCACCCACTTCTTCAACCCGCCGCGCTACATGCGGCTCCTGGAAATCGTCACCGGTCCGGACAGCGACAGCGCCGCCGTGGAGCGTTGCGTCCGCTTCGGCGAGGACGTGCTGGGCAAGGGCATCGTCTACGGAAAGGATACTCCGAACTTCGTCGCCAACCGCATCGGCACCTTCGGGATGCTCGACGCCATCCGGCAGATGCTCAAGCAGGGCCTGACGCCGGAGGAGGCGGACGCCTTGATGGGGACCCCGGTCGGGCACCCGAAGAGCGCGCTGTTCCGCACCGGCGACCTGGTCGGCCTCGACACCTTCGCCCACGTGGCGAACAACTGCTACGACCTCCTGGTGAACGACGAGGAGCGGGAGACCTTCCGCCTGCCGGCGTACATCACGAAGATGGTCGAAACCGGCAAGCTCGGTGACAAGGTCAAGGGTGGGTTCTACAAAAAGAGCAAGGAGGGGCTCTTCACCCTCGACCCGGCGACCGGCGAGTACCGGCCGAACCAGAAGGCGGACATCCCCCTCGTCAAGGAGCTCAAGAGCGTCGAAGACCTGGGGGAGCGCTTGCGCCTCCTCGCGAGGAGCGACGACAAGTACGGGCGGTTCGCCTTCCTGGTGACCGCGCGCTCGCTAGCGTACGCCGCGCGCCGGCTGGGCGAAATCGCCGACGACGTGACCCAGATCGACCGGGCGATGAAGTGGGGCTTCAACTGGGAGCTCGGCCCCTTCGAGAGCTGGGACGCGCTCGGGTTCGCGGAGACCACGAGGCGCATCCACGACGCGAAGATCGCCCTCCCCCAGTGGGTGGACGAGATGGCTGCCGCCAAGGTGGAGGGCTTCTACCGGGCGGACGGGGCGGAGTACTACGACCCCTTCGCGAAGGCATGGAAGAAGGTCGCGACGAGCGCCCGCGCGCTCAAGCTGCCGAAGCACGACGACCCCAAGCGGGTGCTCGAGCACAACGACTCGGCGACGCTCTTCGACTTGGGCGACGGCGTCTATTGCGTCGAGTTCCACTCGAAGATGAACTCGGTCGACGCCGACAACACCGCGATGCTTCTGCGCGGGGTGGAGAAGGCGGAAGACGACGGCGTCGGGCTCGTCATCGGCAACGAGGCGACCGACGCCTTCAGCGCGGGCGCGAACCTCTTCCTCGTCCTGATGACCGCCAGGCAGGCCACGGAGGAGCCGGCGCTGTGGAAGGAGCTGGAGAGCACGGTCAAGCAGTTCCAGGACGCGAACATGCGCCTGAAGCACGCGGGGGTGCCGGTGGTGGCGGCGCCGTTCGGGCTGGCGCTGGGCGGGGGCTGTGAAATCGCGCTGGGCGCGCAGGCGATCCGCGCGCACGCCGAGCTGTACATGGGCCTCGTCGAGGTGGGCGTGGGCCTGATTCCGGGCGGCGGCGGCAACAAGGAAGTGCTGTGGCGCCAGACGAGCGGCCTCCGCGAGGGCGAGGACCTCTTCCCCGGCATCCAGCGGGCGTTCGAGACCATCGGGATGGCCAAGGTGAGCTTCAGCGCTTCTCTCGCTCGGGAGATGGGCTTGCTCTCCCCGTGCGACCAGGTGACCTTCAACCGCGACCAGCTCATCCACGACGCGAAGCAGACGGTGCTGGCGATGGCGCTGGCGGGCTTGAAGCCGACGCCCCTGCGCACCTTCCGGGTCGGCGGCACCGCGGCCTACGCGAACCTCCAGGTCGGCATCTGGAGCATGGCGCAGGCGCACCAGATCAGCGAGCACGACCAGAAGATCGCGCTGAAGCTGGCGCGCGTCCTCACCGGCGGAGACGTGCCGGCGAACGCCAAGGTCACCGAGCAGCACCTGCTCGACCTGGAGCGCGAGGCGTTCATGAGCCTCTTGGGCGAGGAGAAGACCCAGGCGCGGATGGAGTACATGCTGCTGAACAACAAGCCGCTGCGGAACTAGTCGGCAGCGCTCCAGCTCAGCTCGAAAGGCGGGGTCCGGCCCGAGGGTCGGGCCCCGCGCTCGCTTCGGGGCGCGTTGCGGAAGCGGCGACGCCGCCGCGGGCGGGCACGCACGTTCCTCTGGTCGTCCCTCGATGGAACGGAAGCGCTATCGGAGATCGGCAGCGCCGGCGCTCGATCCGACCGCTCCCGCTCGGCGCGGCCTCAGAGGAGTCCGTGACAGGCCTCGTCGGCCGCGACGGACCGGTCGAGCACCAGCTTACCGCCGAGAATCACCTGGCGGACGTGGTTGATCCCCGCGTGATAGGACAGGTGCGCGAGGTCGAAGGCGTTCCATACGACGAGGTCGGCAGCGCTGCCGGGCTCCAGGCGGCCGGTGTCGAGGCCGAGCGCCCGCGCGCCGCCCCGGGTCGCCGCCCACAGGGTCTCTTCCGGCGTCAGCCCGAGCTTGACCGACGCCAGGAAGAACATCAGCGCCGTCGATTCGGTGGGCGCGGTCCCGGGGTTCAAGTTGGTCGACAGGGCCACCGCAACCCCCGCGCTCAGGAGCCGGCGGGCCGGTGCGTAGAGCGGCTCCTTCGCGGTCAACGTCGCGGTCGGAAGGAGGATGGCTACGGTCCCGGCCTTCGCCAGCGCCGCGACTCCCTGCGGGTCGGTGTGCTCGAGGTGCGCCGCCGCCTGCGCGTGCAGCTCCGCCGCGAGCAGCGCCCCGTTCCCGGCCGAGAGCTGGTCGACGTGCAGGTGCAGCGCGAGGTTCGCCCGGCGCGTCGCGCGCGCGATGATCCGCGCCTCGTCGGGCGTGTAGGCGGTCTCCTCCACGAACGCGTCGACCCGCCCGACCAGCGCCCGCTCAGCCGCCTCCGGAATCAGCTCGTCGGTGATCGTCCGGACCCATTTCTCCCGCCCCGACGGGTCGCCGGCGGCCTCGGGCGGAATCGCGTGCGCGGCCATCAGGGTCGGCAGGACCCGCGGCAGGTCCGGCTCGTCCAGCGTGGCGAGCTCTTCCATGTGCTTCAACTCGTCGTCGCGGGTCAGCCCATAGCCGGTCTTCACCTCCGCAGTGGTCACCCCGTTGGCGAGCAGCCGCTTGAGGCGCGCCCGCAAGCGCCGCCGCCGATCGACAGCGCTGCCGTTCCTCGTCGGCCAGACCGTCGCCAGGATGCCGCCGCCGTCGCGGGCGATGTCCAGGTAGCTCGCCCCCGTCGCGCGGGCGCAGAACTCCGACGCCCGGTCGCCGAGGAACAACGCGTGGGTGTGCGCGTCGATGAGCCCGGGCGTCACCAGCCGCCCGCCGGCGTTGAGCACCTTCCCCGTCGTCTCCGGCAGGCGGTTGCCGATGGATTCGACGACGCCGTTCTTGAGGACGACCGTCCGGTTCGCCTCGACCGAAAGCTGCGCCCGGTCGGCGTGCGGGCGCACGACCGTCGCGTGCACAATCGTGGTGTAGGACATCACGCCGCTCCCCTGGAGCGCTGATGGGGTGCCATCGACGAGGTGACGGCTCGCTTGAGCGCTCTAAATCACACTCCTAACACAAGTGCGCCGGCGCCGACGGCGAGATCGATCACCACCACCGCGACGATGCTGGCGACGACGCCCCGGGTGGTCGCGCGACCGACGGCCGGCGCGCCGCCGGAGGCGGTCAGCCCCGCGCGCGCGGCGATGACGGGGATGGCGAGCCCGAACGCCACGCATTTCACCAGCGCGACGAGCACGTCGCCCCGGTCGACGAGGCTCGTGTCCAGAAACGCGCCCGGCCGCGAGCCGAAGGCGATTCTCGCCGTCCAGGCCCCGGTGTAGGCCGCCGCGAGCGTGCTCAGGAAGCCCAACCCCACGAGGGCCAGGAGCGCTGCCCGAGCCCGAGGCGCCACCAGCTCCCGGATGGGGTCGGCGGCGGTCAATTCGAGCGCGTCGATCTGCTCGGAGACGCGCATCGCCGAGAGCTCGGCCGCGATGCCGGCGCCGATGCGGGTCGCCGCGATCACCGCCGCGAAGGTGGGGCCGAACTCGCGCACCAACAGCTCCAGCACCGCCGGCCCGACGCCCGCCGGGTCGCCGAAGAGCCGCTCGACCTGGGTGCCCCCGTCGACCATCACCACCGCGCCGACGAAGGCCATCGCCGCGAGGTTCAAGGGGAGCGTGCGCACGAAGAGGTCGGCCACCTCGCGCAGGACTTCGCCCGGCGGCGGCCGGCGTGTCCACGCGCGCCAGAAGAGGAGCAAGGTCCCGCCGATTTCGCGGACGATTCTCCGCCCGAGGTCCACCGGCCGCGGCATCAGAAGACCTGCGCCGCGACGAGATCGAGGATGACGATGACGAGGGCGGAGGTGACGACGGACTTCTTCGCGGCCTCGCCCACTGCGACAGCGCCGCCGCTCACCGACAGCCCTTCATGGCAGCTTATCAGCGCGACCGCCATCGCGAAGAGAACGCTCTTCAAGGTGCCCGAGGCGAGGTCGGCGAGGCGGGTGCGCTCGACGAAGGAACGCCAGAAGTCGGGCCAGCCGATGTGGAGGAGCGCGGCCGCGGTGCCGCCGGCGGTGGCGATGGAGATGACCGAGCCGATGAAGTAGAGGGCGACGAGCGAGACCACCATCGCGTGCGCGCGCGGGGCGACGAGGGTGGTGACCGAGTCGACGCCGACGGCGCGCAGGCCGAGGAGCTGGTCGCGGGTCGCCATCGAGGCGAGCTCGGCGGCGTTGCGGGAGCCGACGCGGCCGGAGAAGACGAGGCCGGCGACGAGCGGCCCGACGTCGCGCAGGATGCCGAACCCGGCCGCCCAGCCGACCAGCTCCTGGACCCCGAGGCGGCGGACGTAGAGCCCGGCCTGGATGACCAGGATGCCGCCCACGAGGGCAGCGGTGCTGCCCAGCACGACGAGCGACTCGACGCCGAAGGCGCGGGTCTGCCGCAGCAGCTCCTTCCATTCGAAGGTGCGGGAGAACGGCGCCCGGGCGACGCGCAGGAGGAGGAGCAGGAGCGCTCCCACTTCGCTCGTGAAGCCGAGGACATGGCGACCGACCCAGCCGAGCGCCGACTCGCCGTTCATGCCGCGCGGCTCCGTCCGAGGTAGCGCGCGACCGCGGGATCGGCGGCGCGGGCGAACTCGTCTGGGGGGAGGTCGGCGGCGATGCTGCCCTCCTCGAGGAGGACCAGGCGCGTCGCCACCGCGAACAGCGGCGCCGGGTCGCCCGCCGCGACGAGGGTGACGCCGCCCACCTCGCGGTGCTCGCGGGCGATGAACCGCGCGATGCGCGCGCAGGCGACGGGATCGAGACCCACGAAGGGGTCGTCATAGAGGCCGACTTCCGGCCGCGCCACCATCGCCCGGGCGAGCGCCAGGCGCCTTCGCATGCCGCCCGACAGCTCGTGAGGGAGCTTCTCGGCGGCGCTCTCGAGGCCCACCGCCTTGAGCTGCGCCCGCGCCCGCAAGCGCGCGTCGGCGTCCGCCATTCCGCGCCGCACGAGCGCGAAGGAAACGTTCTCTTCCGCCGTGAGCTGGTCGAAGAGGGCGAGGTTCTGGAAGCTGAAGCCGAAACGCGCGCGCACGGCCGCGAGGTCCCGCGCCGACAGCGTCGTGAGGTCCAAGAGCGGTGCCGCGCTCCCATCGGGCGCGTCGCCAGCGATGCCATCGGACCGATCGGTCGGATCGGACGGATCGGTCTGATCCGACGGGCGCCGGAGCATGGCCATGGAAGAGGCGGAAGCGCCAGCGCCGATGCGCACTCGGCCTTGGTCGGGCCGCACGAGCAGGCACAGGGTCTTCAGGAGCGTCGTCTTCCCCGAGGCGGCGACGCCGACGATGCCGACCAACTCGCCGGGCTCGACGTGGAGCGACACGTCGTCGAGGGCGCGCCGCTCGCCGAACTGGACCGTCAGATGTTCCGCGTCGATCACGACCGTCGCCCGAACAGCTTGCGCAGGCTGATCTTGTGGATGCGGCCGGAGATGAGCGTCCAGGCGAGGGCGCCGCCGAACAAGGTCGAGGCGAGGACGAGCCCCACGATCGACAGCGCGGGGATGCCGTGGATCTGCCAGCGCACCTTGCTCTGGGCGAGCAGCTCGAACGACCCGATGATGAGCGCGCTCGCGGTCAGGCCGGAGAAGACGACGATGCCCAGCCACTTGAGCGCCTGGACGAGCTGCGGTAGCTCGGGCGCCTTGACGTTGACGGCGAACTTGCCCCCTTCGAGGTCGAGCAGCACCTGCGAGAGCTGGAGCGGTACCTCCGTCAGCAGGCCCTCGAGCTGCAGGAGCGCTCTCAAGAGCCCGCCCGACGCCGAGCGCGGGGAGAGCCTCTCGAAGAGGAGCCGCTTGGCGTAGGGCAGGGCGACTTCCAGGACGTCCATGTCCGGCGCGATGGTGCGCACGACGCCCTCGAGCGCGACGCCGGCCTTGGTCAGGAGCGCGTATTCCTTGGGGACCTTGATCCTGTACTTGAGCGCGAGGGACACGATGTCGTCGATCAGCCGCGCGCTCTGCACCTGGGCGAGCTCGAGGCCGAGGTAGCGGTCGAGGATGTCGCTCGCGTCGTGCCTGAACTGCGAGAGGTTCACCCGGGTGTCGGGGATGCCGACCTTGTAGAGAAGCCGCGTCACCGTGTCCGGATCCTTCAGGACGATGGCGAGCATCAGGAGGATGATCGTCTCCTGCATCTGCCTGGAGACGTGGCCGACGAGCCCGAAGTCGACGAGGCCGATGCGGCCGCCCTCGAGGACGAAGACGTTCCCCGGGTGCGGGTCGGCGTGGAAGACGCCGTCGACGAAGACGCTCGTGAAGACCGCGTCGACCAGGTTCTTCGCGACCTTCTTCCTGTCGAACGTCGCGTCGGGCGCGGTGATCTTCTCGCCGCGCAGCCGCTCCAAGGTCAGCACCGTCCGGCACGACAGCTCGTGGAAGACCTCGGGAATCTTGATGAACGCGCGGCCGGCGTTCAGGTCGACGAAGCGCTGGACGTTCGCCGCCTCGTGGAGGAAGTCGAGCTCCTCGAAGAGGCTCTTCTCGAACTCCTCGACGATGCCGGTCGGCGTGTAGATGCCGGTCTCTTCGATCACCCGTTCGAGGAACTGCGCGAGGTAATAGAGCAAGTCCAGGTCGGCGCGGATGCTCTCGGTGATGCCCGGCCGCTGCACCTTGACCACCACCTCGCGGCCGTCCTTCAGGTGCGCGGCGTGGACCTGGGCGATGGACGCGCTCGCGAGCGCCTTCTCGTCGATGTCGGCGTACAGCTCCGCGACCCGTCGGCCCAGGCCCTTCTCGACCACCTCGCGCACGACCTCGAGCGGCAGCTCCGGCGCCTGGTCTTGGAGCTTGGAGAGCTCGCGGACGAAGTCCGGCGGCAAGAGGTCGGGGCGGGTCGAGAGCACCTGTCCGAACTTGACGAACGTCGGCCCGAGGTCGGTCAGCATCGTCCGGAAGCGCTCGGCGGTGCTCTTGCGCCGTTCCTCGGGGCTGACCTCGGTCTTCGGGCGGATGCCCAGCCGTTCGAACAGGCGGGCGCGCTCCAGGATGTCGCCGAAACCGTGACGGGCGATGACCGCGCTGATCTGTCGCAGGCGCGAGAGGTTCTTGCCAGCCTGGCGGAGCCCGGGCATCGGCTGGCGAACGTAACACGCGCAGGGCGGCGGTCTAGGAATTCGCCCGCATGGCTGAAACGATTCCGCCCGCGCCGAGTCTGCGAATCCGGGCGGCGAAGACCGAGCTCTCGCCGACGGAGGACCAAGGGCGATGTCGAACAAGCTGTACGGAATCATCCTGGGCGCCGGATTCCTCCTGATGATCGGCCTCTACGTCGACGGCGCGACGCAGGGGTCGAGGCTCGCGGCGAAGGCGCGGCACGAGGGGCTCGCCGCGGTGGCGCTGAACATCCGCGAAATCGAATGCACGGCGTGCCGCGCGTCGATTCGCGACGACCTCTTGAAGACGCCCGGCGTCGACGAGCTCGCGGTGGATCACGACGGGATGGTGGTCGCCTATGAGCCGAAGCGGACCACGCCCGCGGCGCTGGTGGCGGTCGTCGACGATGCCGGCTACCACGCGAGCGTCCGCCCCGGTGCGCCGTAGCCGGAGCGGGAACCTCCTCACTCGCGCCGAATCGTGGATCGGACCGATCGGACCGATCGGACCGATCCGACCGATCGGTCTGATCCCATCGATATCGCCCGCGACGCCCGCGACCCTAACTGCGAGCCACCGGGCGCTTCGTTCATTTCGTCCACCTTGGGTCGCGCACCCGATGGCGGATGGCGTCGAACAGGTCGGGCACGGTCGAGGTGCTCGCGCGCTTGGCGATCCACGCGGGAACGGAGCCGCCGGGGTTCGTCAGCACGGTGTAGACGAGGCGCGTTCCCCCCTTGCCGTCCGGCGAGACCTGGTACGAGCCGTCGTTGACCGGCACTCGCACGACGCCGTCGACCGGCTTCGGTCCCCGGTCGTTCGCGAGCGTCCACGAGCGCTCGAAGCGCTGCGTCTTCTCGTCCGCGACGAGCTTGACGCAGACCGTGTAGTCGCGGTCGCTGATGATCGGGGGGGAGACCCGCTCGTAGTAGACGGTGCCGCCCGCGCAGGGGCCGAGCTTCTTCACCTGCACCAGGTACGGCATGAACTCGGCCTCGTGCGCGAAGTCCTTGACCACCTTCCACACCGCCTCGGGCGTCGCTTTCAGGTCGGTGGTCGCCCGCACCTCGCGCGCATTCGCGCTCTGGATGTCGCGGTAGACGATGCGCGTCGTGCCGTCGTCGCTCGCGGTGATCCACGGCACCTTCGCCGGACCCTTCGCCGCCGTCGCCGCGCCGAGCAGGAGCGTTGCCGCAAGCCACGTCATCCGTCACCTCGCCCAAGAAACCGGCTGGCAGCTCTGGAACCATCGTTGGAGCCGGACACGTGAGTGTCCGGGTCGGACACCGCATCTCGGGCCTACCCGGACGCTGAGGTGTCCGGGCTCGAAGTCGAGGGACGTGCCAGCCCAACCCTCCAGCGGTCGAAGTCACCCGAGCTTGGAGGCGACGCTGCCGCTCAGCTTGGGCGCGTGTTCCAGCCCATCGAGAGCGCTCTCGGCCGTCGAGGCGAACGCGACCAGCTCCAGGTGGGCTGGCCGGGCGAAGCCCGAGCGCACGACGTCGCGCAAGAGCCGTTCGAGCGCGTCCCAGGCGCCGCCGACGTTGGCGACGACGATCGGCCGGTCGTGCAGGCCGAGCTGCTTCCACGAGAGGATCTCGAACAGCTCGTCCAAGGTCCCGAACCCGCCGCCCAGGACCAGAAAGCCGTCGGCGAGCTCGCTCACCTTCGCCTTGCGCTCGTGCATCGACTCGACCACGACCAACTCGGTCAAGCTCGTGTGCGCGACCTCCCTGGCCTCGATGAACCGGGGGATGACGCCGACCACCTCGGCCCCGCCTTCGAGCGCGGCATCGGCGAGCGCGCCCATCAGCCCCACGCGACCACCGCCGTAGACCAGCCGGTGCCCGCGGGCGGCGAGGAGCTTCCCCAGCGCGCGCGCCTCGCGCACGTGCGCCTGGTCGAGCCCGGGCGACGAGCCACAGAAGACCGCGACGTTCACCCTCACCTCCGCCGGCGCTGGCTCCTGCTGCGCCTCGCCCATCCTAACCGCGACGGGGGCGTCGCCGCCCGCGACGATGACCGATCCGTCCGATCCGACCGATCGGTCCGATCGTCGCCGACAGGAGCGAACGTCGCCGGGCCACGGCCCCGCGGCGGCCTCCCGAGCGTCCTGGCGAGCCGCCGGAAACTTTCGCTTGCATTCCGGATCGGCCCCGAGTAGAAGGCGCGACCCCTTCGCTTCCGGGCGGCGGGGCGGACCGAGCCCGCAGGAGAGCGGAAGCGGTCCCGACGAACGAGCCCGTCTTTGCGTCCCGTTCACGCGGGAGACCTCGGGCCGCTGTGGTCGTCCTCCGGGACGGCTTTGAGAGAGGAAGCCCACATGCCGTTGACCGACCCGATCGCCGATTTGCTCACGCGCATCCGCAACGCGCAGCGCATGGGCCATGACGCGCTGTCGCTGCCGGGCTCCAAGCTCAAGCACAAGCTCGCCGAGGTCCTCTCGCAGGAGGGTTATCTGGGCGAGGTCGCCTTCGACAGCTCGGGTCCCCAGGGCCGCATCACCATCAACCTGAAGTACGGGCCGGGCAAGGCGCCCATCATCAACGAGCTCAAGCGCGTCAGCCGCCCCGGCCGCCGCGTCTACGTCGGGGTCGGCGACGTCCCCCGGGTCAAGAACGGCCTCGGCATCGCCGTGCTCTCCACCTCCAAAGGGTTGATGGTCGACCGCGAGGCCCGCCGCCAGCGGGTCGGAGGCGAGCTGCTCTGCACCATCTGGTAACCCCCGACCGAGTGGTCGCGACGAGGAACTGAGAAGATGTCCCGCATCGGCAAACAACCGGTCAAGCTCCCGCCCAAGGTGAAGGTCGTCATCGACGGCGACCTGGTCCAGGTGGAAGGCCCCAAGGGCAAGACGCAGCAGCGCCTGCCCGGCGTCAAGTTCGAGGTCAAGGACAGCGCGGTCCACGTCAGCCGGCCCGACGACTCCCGCCAGTCGCGCGCCCTGCACGGGCTGTCCCGGGCGCTGGTCCAGAACATGGTCAAGGGGGTCACCATCGGGTTCGAGCGCAAGCTCGAGCTCTACGGCGTCGGCTTCAAGGCGGAGATCAAGGGCAAGGAGGCGATCAGCTTCAACGTCGGCCTCTCCCACCCGGCTCTCTACCCGCTTCCCGAAGGGATCAGCGCCGAGTGGAAGGAGACCAAGAGCGGCGACAAGCAGGGCGAGCTGACCTTGCGCGGGGTGAACAAGGAGCTCATCGGCCGCGCCGCCTCGGAGATTCGCAAGCTGCGCCCGCCGGAGCCGTACAAGGGCAAGGGCATCCGCTACCAGAACGAGCGCGTGCGCCGCAAGCAGGGCAAGACCGGAGCGGCTTAAGACGAACCAGCCGGCGCGACGGGGGTCGCGGCGGCAACGAACCCGCTCATCCCGCGGTCGATGGGTGAGCGAGGCCAGGATGGGATGATGTCGAAACTCGATGCGCTCGGCTACCGAAAGGCCCGCGTCCGCAAGAAGATCTCGGGCACTCCCCAGCGCCCGCGGCTGTCGGTCTACCGCAGCCTCGTCCACATGTACGCGCAGGTCATCGACGACGCGACCGGCAAGACCCTCGCCCACGCCTCGACCCTCTCGCCGGAGATCAAGGACGGCCTGGCGGAGCTGGACAAGACCAAGGCGGCGAAGAAGGTGGGCGAGCTGGTCGCGAAGAAGTGCCTGGAGAAGCAGATCGACCAGGTGGTCTTCGACCGCAACGGGCTCGACTACCACGGGCGGGTGGCGGCGGTGGCCGAGGGCGCCAGGGAAGCGGGCTTGAAGTTTTAGGCAGAGAAGGCCGCGACTGAGCGAGCGCGGCAAGGTGAGGGCAACGTGGCGCGACCGATCAATGCGAACGACCTCGACCTGGCGGAGCGGGTGGTGCACATCAACCGCTGCGCCAAGGTGGTCAAGGGCGGCCGGCGGTTCAGCTTCTCCGCGCTGATCGTCGTCGGCGACAACGCCGGCCACGTCGGGGCGGGCCTGGGCAAGGCGAACGAGGTGCCCGAGGCCATCCGCAAGGGAACGGAGCAGGCGAAGAAGGCGCTCTTCGAGGTGCCGCTCAGCGGCTCGACCATCCCGCACGAGGTCCGGGGCCACTTCGGCGCGGGCCACGTGGTGCTCCGGCCGGCGGGCGAGGGCACCGGCGTCATCGCGGGCGGCAGCGTCCGGGCGGTGCTCGAGGCGGCGGGCGTTCGCAACGTCCTGACCAAGTGCCAGGGCTCGCGCAACCCGCACAACGTGGTCAAGGCGACCATCCAGGGCTTGAAGCAGCTCTCGTCGCTCGAGGACACGGCGCGCCGGCGCGGCAAGGACGTGAGGGAAATCCGGCCCAAGGTGGCCGAGGCGTAGGCTGGACGAATCAGACCGATCCGACGGATCCGACCGATCGGTCCGATCGTCGAGACGAGGGACAGGCGATGGCAGCGCTGAAGGTGACGCTGGTACGGAGCATGAGCGGCCACACGGTGCGGCACCGGGCGACCTTGACGGGCCTGGGGCTGACCCGAGTCGGCAAGACGCGGATCCTGCCGGACACGAAGGCGACCCGCGGGATGATCGACCAGGTGGGCTTCCTCGTGAAGTGGGAGCCGACCGACCAGCCGTTCGTGCCGTTCGGCAAGCGGGCGCAGGCGGCGAAGAAGTAGCGACTCAGGAGCTCGCTCCTCCGGCCTGGGCCTGGCTCAGGGGCGGAATGGGGCGAGCACGGCTCGGGTTTTTCGCGGGTCAACCGCGGCCCGAAGCGGAGCGAGACGATGAACGAGCTGTCCAAGCTGAAGAAGCCGCGCGGGTCGACGAAGAAGAAGACGCGGGTCGGCCGCGGCCAGTCGTCCGGGCTGGGGAAGACGGCCGGGCGCGGTGGCAAGGGCCAGAAGGCCCGCACGGGCAACATGCACTTCGCCGGGTTCGAGGGCGGCCAGATGCCCCTGGCGCGCCGGCTGCCCAAGCGGGGGTTCGTCAACATCCGCCGCGAGGAGTACGAGCTCGTGCACCTGCGCGACTTCGAGGGGCTCGAGGCGGGGACGGTGCTCGACCTCGACAAGCTCATCGAGGCGGGGCTCGTCAAGGACCAGAAGAGGCTCGTGAAGGTGCTGGGCGACGGCGAGGTGTCGGTCGCGCTCACCGTCCACGCGCACAAGTTCAGCGCCTCGGCGAAGTCGAAGATCGAAGCGGCCGGCGGGCGCGCCGAGACCATCGTGCGTTTCGGCGAGAAGGCCGGCAAGAAGGCGGCAGACCCGCCCGCGGCTCGAGAGACATGAAGCGTGCCTATCCGGTCGACGCACCTGGAGCCGGACTTGGAGCCGGACACCTCAGTGTCCGGGTACTGCCGAGGCCCACGAAACCCGGACACTCACGTGTCCAGCTCCAGCGTCGAGGTGAGTGCGTCAACCGGGAAGGCATGACATGAAGCACTCACGGCACGCCCCTCGACTGTGCTCGGGACGAGCGGGGAAGTTGCGGAAGCCAGGCGAGTAGGATGGGCTGCGCTGTCGCTCCACCCATCCTACGGAGCGGGGAAAAGGGGTAGCTCTTGGGCTTCACGGAAGGCATCGCCAACATCTTCAGGGTCGAGGAGCTGCGCAAGCGGCTGCTGTTCACCCTCGCCATGCTGTTCGTCTTCCGGCTGGGCACGGCCATCACCACGCCGGGCGTCGACATCTCGGTGATGCGCGAGTACATGTCGAGCTCGTCGGGCGGCGGCGGGCTCTTGGGCCTGTTCAACCTGTTCTCGGGCGGCGGCCTCGCCAGGCTGTCCATCTTCGCGCTGTCGATCATGCCGTACGTCTCGGCGCAGATCATCTTCCAGATGCTCGGCGTCGTGATGCCGTCGATCGAGAAGCTGCAGAAGGAAGGCGAGGCCGGCCGGCGGAAAATCAACCAGTACACCCGCTACGGCACCATCGCCCTCTCGATCGTCCAGGGCTTCGGCATCGCGCTCTTCCTGGAGAGCCTCCATGTCGGCGTCCGGCAGGTGGTGCCCGACTACGCGCGTGGCTGGGGCTTTCGCATCCTGACCGTCGTCGTCCTCACCGCCGGCACCGCCTTCATCATGTGGCTCGGCGAGCAGATCACCGAGCGGGGCATCGGCGAAGGCATCTCGCTTATCATCTTCGCCGGCATCGTCGCCCGCATCCCGAGCGCGCTCTACTCGACCATCAAGCTGATTCCGGGCAACGACAAGATGACCCCGCTCGCCATCATCGTCCTGATCGCGGTGATGATCGCGACGATCGGCTCCATCTGCTTCGTCGAGCGGGCGAGCCGCCGGGTCCCGGTGCAATACGCGAAGCGGGTGGTCGGCAACCGCGAGTTCGGCGGCCAGGCCTCGCACCTGCCGCTCAAGGTCAACACCTCGGGCGTCATCCCGCCGATCTTCGCGTCGTCCCTCCTGGTCTTCCCGGCGACGGTCGCGAGCTATCTGCCCTTCATGAAGGGCGTCTCGAACGTCATCCTGAACAACCTCTGGCTGCACAACGTGCTCTACGTCATCCTCATCATCCTCTTCGCGTTCTTCTACACCGCGGTGACCTTCAACCCGGTCGACGTCGCGGACAACATGAAGAAGAACGGCGGGTACGTCCCGGGCATCCGGCCGGGGAAGAAGACGGCGGAGTACATCGACCTCGTCTTGAGCCGCATCACCTTCGGCGGCGCGCTCTACCTCGCCGCGGTCTGCGTCCTCCCGACCTTGATCATCGAGTACTACGGCGTCTCGTTCTTCTTCGGCGGGACGGCGCTGCTCATCGTCGTCGGCGTCGCGCTCGACACGGTCAACCGCATCGAGGGGCACCTCATCACCCGGCACTACGAGGGCTTCACCGGAACCAAGGGCGCCCGCATCCGCCGCCGCCGCGAGCTGCAGAGCTTCTCCATCTAGGCGAGGCGGGGATGGCAGCGTCGATGTCGTCCCGAGTCGCTCCCCCCGAGGCCCTCGCCGCCCCCGCCCGTCCGCCACCAGATGGAGCCGGACACGTCAATGTCCGGGTACAACCGCGGCCCACGAAACCCGGACACTCACGTGTCCGGCTCCATCCGTTCCTTGCAGGCGAGGGTCGGGGAGGGGGGGCGTCGCCCGTCCCGGTCGGTGTCGAGGCAGCGTGAGCATCGAGACCAAGAGTCGCGCCGAGCTCGGCTGGATGCGCGAGGCCTCGCGCGCGACGGCGGAGATCGTCGCGCTGATGATCCAGGCGGCGCAGCCGGGCACCCAGCTCATCGAGCTCGACCGCCTCGCCCGGAGCGAAATCGACAAGCGGCACGCGACGAGCTCCTTCCTCGGCTACAAGCCCGGTGGGTTGCCGCCCTACCCGGCGGTGGTCTGCCTGAGCCTGAACGACGTGGTCGTCCATGGCATCCCCGACGCGACCCGGCTCCAGGAAGGCGACATCCTGAGCCTCGACTTCGCGGTCAGCATGCGCGGGTATCACGGCGACATGGCGCGGACGATACCCATCGGCCCGATCAGCCCCGAGCGCCAGGCGCTCATCGACGTGACCCGGGCGGCGCTCGACGTCGCGGTGCAGACGGTGCTCCCGACCAAGCGCATCGGCGACATCGGGCACGCGGTCCAGACCTTCGTCGAGGAGCGTGGGTTCCAGGTGGTGCGCGACTTCGTCGGCCACGGCATCGGCCGGCGGATGCACGAGGACCCACAGGTCCCGAACTACGGCGCGCCCAACCGCCTCCCGCGCATCCGCTTCGGCACCACCCTCGCCCTGGAGCCGATGGTCAACGCCGGCACCTGGGAAGTCGAGGTGATGCCCGACCGGTGGACCGTCCGCACCCAGGACCGCCGCGACTCGGCCCACTTCGAGGACACCGTCGCCCTCATCGAGGACGGCCCCGAGGTCCTCACCCGGCTCTGAGACCCGTTCGCCGTCGCTCGCTCATCCTGAGCGCAGTCGAGGGACCCGCCGCTGAGCCGGTGACGTCGCCGCGGATCAGACCGATCGGTCGGATCGGTCCGATCGGTCCGATCGGCGCCGGCGGGACGACCACCTCGCGCGCGCCGACGGCCTGCCCGCGCGAGACAACAACCTCGCGCCGACCGACCAAGACCTCGCGCCAACCGACCAAGACCCCTCGCCAACCGACCAAGACCTCGCGCCGACCGACCAAGACCCCCCGCCAACCGACCAAGACCCCCCGCCAACCGACCAAGACCTCCCGCCAACCGACCAGGACCTCGCGCCAACCGACCAAGACCTCGCGCCAACCGACCAAGACCTCGCGCCAACCGACCAAGACCTCTCGCCAACCGACCAAGACCCCTCGCCAACCGACCAAGACCTCGCGCCAACCGACAACGACCCGTCGGCGACCGACAACGACCCCCCGGCGGCCGAGAACAGCCCGTCGGCGGCCGAGAACAGCCGCGCGCCGCGGGGCAACGTCACCCATCCGACGATCGAGGATCCGGGCGCTTGACAGCCCAGCTTGGCAGCGGGAGTATCCGCCCCATCGCCGTGGACATGGGGCCCACCCGATTCCCCGAGGTACTCCGATGGCCCGCAAGCAGAATGATTCCGCACCCGTGACCACCTCTTCGCCGAGCGCTGCTCCCACCCCGGCGCCGCCGAGCCCGACCGCGGAAAGCATCGTCGCCGACTGGCGCGCGAAGGGGAAGGTCAAGGCCCAGACGTTGACCAACTTCCCCGGACGGGTGCGCTCGTTGCGCAAGCTGAACACCCTCCAGGGCCTCGCCGAGACGGACAAGGAGGAGCTCTTCGCCCGGGGCACGACGCAGGCGCACCTCGGCGCGCTGGGCCTGGTGCGCGACGAGGGCCGGACGCTGGTCCCGAAGCCGCAGCAGGAGAAGAAGGCGGAGGAGAAGCTGCCGGCGACGCCGCCGGACCTGCTCTCGCGGGCGGAGCAGCGGGTGATGGGGACCCGGTCGGTCGCGGCGAGCCGGCTGGGGGAGGCGAACCCCTTGACCGACGCGCTCGGGTTCAAGACGCCGGTCGCGAAGACCGCGCGGGCGTTGAGCGACAGCCTGAGCGAGCAGCGGCTGATCATCCTGCAGACCGACGCGGCGGGGAACGACTTGCCCAACGCCGATGCGAACCGCGCCCGGCTGAACGACGCCGGGTTCGACGCGGCGTACGTCGACCAGATGATCGCGCCGTTGCTCATCGAGCTCGCGCCGTTCGTCGGGCTGACGCCGGACGTCGAAGGCCAGTCGGTGATGGAGTGGGAGTGCATGGCGATGGTGGCCGCGGAGTACTTCTACTTGCAGGCGGAGCTCGCGCTCCAGTCGACGGCGCGGGTCGCGAAGTACCACGCGGCGCAGCCGCAGATGAAGGCCGGCCGGTTCAAGAAGAAGCCGAAGA
>JAJYLH010000015.1 GCA_021787845.1 Myxococcales bacterium
CTGTGCCGAGCCCTCACGGCCCTTCGAGGGCCGGGCACGAGGGCGGTGGCAACGAGCGAGGTCCGTGGGCCCGGCCGCCTCAGGGCGAGCGGGAACGACAACCTGAGATGTCTGGATACCCAGCTTCCGGATACTGTCGGCGCTCCGCCGGTCGGCGGAGGCTCGACGGGGCGGAGCGCCAGAAGGATGCGACGCGCATCGCCACCGCAGCGCCATCCGTGCGCGTGATCGAGGGTGCGCTCCGACGCGGCGTAGTTCCCGAACGGCATGGGGCGAGCTTACACCCGCCCGGATGGCTGTCAAGCATTGTGCGGCCCGCCGACGATCTCGCGGGCGAGGGCGCCGGCGCCCGGCGTCGGCGGAACGAAGCTGCGGCGGACGAACGCCCGGTGAGGCCCTACGCTCGCTCGAACACCGCCGCGATGCCTTGGCCGACGCCGATGCAGAGGGTCGCGAGGCCGTAGCGGAGCTTCTTTCGCGCGAGGGCGTGGGCGAGGGTCGTCGCGAGGCGGGCGCCGCTCATCCCGAGCGGGTGGCCGATGGCGATGGCGCCGCCGAAGACGTTGGTCTTCGCCGGGTCGAGCTCGAGGCCGCGAATGCAGGCGAGGCTCTGCGCCGCGAACGCTTCGTTGAGCTCGACGAGATCCATGTCCCGCATCCGCAGGCCGGCGCGGACGAGAGCGGTCTTGCTCGCCGGAATCGGTCCCAGCCCCATGAAGCGCGGATCGACCCCCGCGTGGCCGGAGCTGACGTAGCGCGCGAGCGGTTTCAGGTTCTCCCGCTTGACGAAGTCGCCCGAGGCGACGAGCAGAGCGGAAGCGCCGTCGTTCAGGCTCGACGAGTTGCCGGCGGTGACGGTGCCGTCCTTGACGAACGCCGGCTTGAGCTTCGAGAGCGCCTCGAGCGACGTGTCCGCGCGCGGCCCTTCGTCGCGGTCGACGATGAGCGGCGGCTGCTTCTTGCGCGGGACCTCGACCGGCACCAGCTCGCTCGCGAACTCGCCCGCCTCGTGCGCCGCGACCGCACGGCGATGGCTCTCCACGGCGAAGCGGTCCTGCTCCTCGCGAGCGATGCCGTTACGCTGGGCGATGTTCTCCGCGGTCTCGCCCATCGACTCCAGGGGGAAGCGGGCGGAAAGGCGGGGGTTGGGGTACCGCCAGCCGAGAGCGGTGTCGTAGATCGCGGGGGGCCCCGAGGGGAGGCCCATCTCCGGCTTGGCCATCGACCACGGTGCGCGGCTCATCGTCTCGACGCCGCCCGCGAGGACGAGGTCCGCTTCGCCGGCGCGGATGGCGCGGGCCGCCTGGATGACGGCCTCGAGACCGCTCCCGCAGAGCCTGTTGAGGGTCGCGCCCGGCACCGCGTTCGGGAACCCGGCGATGAGCAGCGCCATCCGGGCGACGTTGCGGTTGTCCTCGCCGGCCTGGTTCGAGCAGCCGAAGAGCACGTCGTCGATGCGCCCGGGGTCGCCGCCCCAGCGCTTGACGACCTCGGCCATCACCAGCGCGGCGAGGTCGTCGGTGCGCACCGGCGAGAGCGCGCCGCGAACCTTCCCGACCGGAGTGCGCACGGCTTCGATGATGAATGCTTCACGTTCGCTCATGGTGTCTTGACCTCCGGGCGCGCATGTTGCCAGAAGTCGTCCCTCGGCGTAACGAAGCTCTCGCCGGAGGAGGCACGTCATGGCTGGACCACAGGTCGGAGACGAGGCGCCGGACTTCTCGCTGCCCGGAGTGCCGTCCGCCGAGTACCGCTTGAGCGCCGAGCGCGGACGCAAGGTGGTGCTCGCGTTCTACCCGGGCGACTTCACGCCCATCTGCACCAAGCAGCTCGGCACCTACCGCGACGAGTGGCCGACCTTCCAGGCCACGGGAGCGGTGCTGTGGGCGATCTCGGTCGACGACCTGGAGCGGCACGAGCGCTTCGCCAAGGCGCGCTCGCTCGGCTTCCCGTTGCTCGGGGACACCGAGGGGAAGGTCTCCAAGCTCTACGGCACGATGGGCTTGCTCGGGACCGCCAAGCGCAGCGTCTTCATCATCGACGAAAAGGGACGGGTGGCCTTCCGCAAGGAAGAACCGCTCTCGCTCACCTACATGGAGATGAGCGAGATCCTCGCCCACCTCGCCGAGATCGATCGCCAGGACGCGGCGACCGATGCCTGACCCGCGGGCCGGGTGAAGCGCGGCTGAGTAGGCAGCCCCGGAAGTTCCCTAACGGATTCGACGGCTCCGTTTTCGTGATGCGCGACACGGCCAACCTCCGCGACACGGCCACGCCGCGCGGGGGCCGGGGACAGGATCTCGCGCGGCGCGCAGGAGCCGAACAGCCGACTCAGTAGAGCACGGTCACTCCCTGCCAGCCGTCGCCGACGAGGTCGAGTTGGCCGTCCTTGTCGATGTCGGTCGCCGCGATCGATTGGGTGGAGTCGTTCGGGCTCGGCGACGCGAGCTCAATCCCGTCGTCGATGTGGCCGGTGCCATCGCCGAAGAACACCATGGCCGCCTCGAACTGGTTTTGGTCGCTCGTCGCGACGTCCAGGCGGCCGTCGCCATCGAAGTCGCCGAAGACGATGCTACTCATCCACCCGACGCTGCCGGGCACCGCCGCGCTGGTCTTGGCGGTGAAGTTGCCGCTGCCATCGTTCAAGAACGTCGAGAGTGTCCTGTCGCACCCCGCGTAGACGACCATGTCCTGCGTCCCATTGGCATCGAGGTCACCGAAACCCAACGACCCGGCGCAGCGGCCTGTGCTCACCGTGGAACCCGCCGAGAAGCCGCCGCTGCCGTCGCCCAGCAGGACGTGCACGAGGTTGTTGCAGCCATCGGACCACGCGATGTCCGCGTGGCCGTCGTGGTTGACGTCGCCCGCGTCGACGATGGCATTCCCACAGCTGCCACCGGTGGGGAACGCGGTCTGGGCGGTGAAGTTGCCCGAGCCGTCGCCGGTGAAGAGCTGGAGGGAGTTGCTGCACGCGCCGAAGGCGAGCAGGTCGGTGTGGCCACCCGAGCTGTAGTTGCCGACCGCGAAGGACTGAAGGCAGCTCACGGAGGAGGACAGCACCAGCGGCGCTCCGAAGCCGCCGTTTCCGTCGTTGAGGAAGACGAGGAGGCGATTCCCGCAACTGTCGTTCATCACCACGTCGGGGTGGCCATCGCCGTTCAGGTCGACGGCACTGACCTGCTGGTCGCACACGTTGCCGGCGCCGCCGACACCATAGGTGGTCGCGTCGCCCAGACCCCCGGCCCCGTCGTTCAGCCTCACGCGCAGTTGGTAGTTGCAGGAGTCGAACGTCGCCACGTCGGGCCAGCCATCGCCGTTGAAGTCGGCCACCGCCAGCCCGTTCTCGCAATTGCCAGCGTATCCGACGGCGCGCATCGAGAACGGTCCGACCGTGCCGCTGATCGTCTGCTGCGCGGTGAGGATGCCGTCCGAGGCGTCGATGTCCAGCGAGTAAGGACCCTCCTGCGCGCGCGTGGGGTGCCAAGCGAGCACGCCCGACGTCGCGCCGATGCTCGTGCCCGCCGGCGCGCCCGACGCGAGCGAATAGGAGACCGGATCGCCGTCCGGGTCGACCGCGACGGCGGTGTAGGGCTGCGCGACGCGGCCCCCGGTCGGCCGGAAGCTCGACGGATCGCTCGTGAACACGGGCGGACGGTCGGCCTGGGTCTCGAGGCCCACCGTCCCCTGGGCGGTGAGGTGGCCGTCGCTGACCGTCAAGGCGAGCGTCGCCGATTGGCCATAGCTGTTCGGTGCGGTCACCGTGATGCTCGAGCCCGCGCCCGAGATGGTCCAGCCGGCAGGCGGGTTCCAGGCGTAGGTGAGCACGTCGCCGTCGGGGTCGGACGCCGTGGCGGTGACGGCGATGGTGCCGCCGCGGAAGACGCTCGCCGGCGAGGCGGTGATCGTCGACAGGACCGGCGCCTGGTCGGGGTTGGTGGCCATGTCGACCGCGCCCGACACGTTCCCGCCGTAGCCGTCGGTCACCACGAGCTGCGCCTTGCCCTTGGCGGCGTATGTCGAGGGTGCCGTGACGGTCACCGAGGCGCCCGATCCGGCGAGCGTCCAGCCGGCGGGCACCGTCCAGGCGTAGGTGAGCGTGTCGCCGTCCGCGTCGCTCGCCGCGGCCGCGAGGTCGATGGTTCCGCCCTTCTCGACGCTCGGCGGCGTCGCGGTCAGGCTCGAGAGCTGCGGCGGCCTGTTCGCCAGGGTGCTGACGACGATCGCGCTCGTCGCCGTGCCGCCGAAACCGTCGGAAACCGTCAGTTGGACCTCGCCCGAGGCGCTGTAGGAGTCGGGCGCCGTGACGGTCACCGAAGCACCGGTGCCGGCGAGCGTCCAGCCGGCGGGCGGCGTCCACGAATAGGTGAGCGCGTCGCCGTCCGGGTCGCTCGCCGCGGCCGCGAGGTCGATGGTTCCGCCCTTCTCGACGCTCGGCGGCGTCGCGGTGAGCGAGGCGATGATCGGCGATTGGTTCGCGAGCGTGGCGACCGAGACCTGGCCGGCGGCGGTGCCGCCGTGGCCGTCATCGACTTTGACGACGACGAGGCCGTGCACGTCGGGCGTCGAGGGCGCCATGAGCTGGGCTTCAGCACCGCTGGTGGTCATCGTCCACCCGCTGGGCGCGGTCCACGCGTAGGCGAGCGCGTCGCCGTCCGGGTCCGACGCGAGCACATCGACCTTCACCGTGCCGCCCTTCTCGACCGCCGGCGGCGACGCCACGATCGAGGAAATGACCGGCGCATGGTTCGGTGACGTGGCCACCGTCGTGCGGGCGGTCGCCTCTCCACCATGCCCGTCCGAAACCACGACCGCGACCACCCCCGTCTGGGAGTAGGCGGCCGGCGCGGTGAGGGTAACCTCGGCACCGGTGCCGGTGAGCGTCCAGCCGCTGGGCGCCGTCCACGCGTAGGCGAGGTCGTCGCCGTCGGGGTCGGTCGCGGCCGCCTTCACGTCCACCGTGCCGTCGGGCGCGACCGTGACCGGCGTCGCGGTGAGCGACTGCACGATCGGGTCGCGGTTGGCCGCCGTCGAGAGCACCACCTGCCCGCGCGCCGTCTGGCCGTAGCCGTCGCTCACCGTGACCATGATGGTGCCGGTTTGGTCGTAGTCGTTCGGCGCGGTCACGGTGACGTCGGCGCCGGTGCCGGCGAGGGTCCAGCCGTCCGGCGCCGTCCAGGCGTACGTCAGCACGTCGCCGTCCGGGTCGCTCGCGTCGACCGAGACGGTCGAGGTCTGGCCGCGGAAAACCGTCGGCGGCTGCGCGGTCATGGAATCGATGATCGGTGCGCGGTCGGCCACCGTCCCGACGACGATGCTCGTCGAGGCGGACAGCTCGCCGTCGCTCACGGCGACCGAGACGGTGCCCGTCGCGCCGTACTGGTCAGGCGCGGTGAGGGTGACGTCGGCGCCCGTGCCAGCGAGCGTCCAGCCGTCGGGCGCCGTCCAGGCGTAGGTGAGCGGCAGGTTCTCGCGGCTCGTCGCGGTGACCGCGAGCGCGATGGCGCCGCCCTTCGTCGTCTGCGGCGGCGTCGCCGTGATGCTCTGGACCACCGGTCCGCCGTCGGTCTCGGTGGAGACGACGACCTTCGACGAGACCGACGCGCCGCCCGCGTCGGTGACGGTCACCGTGACCTGCCCGACGGTGCCGAAGGTGGCGGGCGCGGTGAGGGTGACCTTGGCGCCCGCGCCGTCGAGGGTCCAGCCGTCCGGCGCGCTCCAGGCATACGTGAGAGGGTCCCCGTCGGGGTCGGCCGCGGAGACTTCGAGGGTCGCGGTGCCGCCGGGCGCGACCTGCGGCGGCGTCGCGGTCAGCGAGGAGACGATGGGCGGCTGGTTGGCGGTGGTCTCGAGAACCGCCTGCGCGCTCGTCGTCTTGCCGTGCTGGTCGTCAACGGTCACCGAGACGGTCGCCGTCTGCCCGTACGTTTCGGGCGCGGTCACCTGCACCGAGGGACCGGAGCCGACGACGGTCCAGCCGTCGGGCGCGCTCCAGGAGTAGGCGAGGTCGTCGCCGTCGGGGTCGGTCGCGGTGACGGCGAGCGTCGCGGTGCCGCCGGGCGCGAGCGGGTTGGGCAGCGCGGTCAAGGACGAAATGGTGGGCGCGTCGTTGCCCGTCGTCGAGAGGGTCGCGGTGCCCGTCGCCGTCGCGCCGAGCGGGTCGGCAACGACCACCGTCAAGGTCGCCGTTTGGCCGTACGCGTTGGGCGCGGTCACCGTCACGCTCGCGCCGGAACCGGCGATGGTCCAGCCGTCGGGCGCGCTCCAGGCGTAGGTGAGCGCGTCGCCGTCCGGGTCGGCCGCCTCCACCTGAGCGGCGACGGTGCCGCCCGGCGCCACCGCCGATGGCACCGCCTGCACCTGGGCGATGAGCGGCGCCTGGTTGGCGCTCGTCGAGAGCAGGATCGATCCGGTCGCGGTGCCGCCCTTGCCGTCGTCGACGGTCACCCGCACCGTCGTCGAGGCGTTCGGAGTGTCCGGCGCCTGGACGGTTGCCGTGCCCGCGCTCGCGCCGGGCTCGAGGGTCCAGGCGTCGTCGGCCGCCGTGAAGGTGTAGGTGAGCGCGTCGCCGTCGTCGTCGGTGGCGACCGCGAGCAGGTCGGCCGTGCCACCGCGCGCGAGGACCGACGGATTGGCGGAGAAGCTCGCGAGGACCGGCGCGTGGTTCTCCTTCTTCAAGGTAAGGGAGACGGTGACGGTCTTGCCCGCGGCGACGGTGACCGACTGGGATGCCGTGACGTAGCCCGCCTTCGAGGCACTCACGACATAGGTGCCCGCGACGACCGAGAACTGGAAATGGCCGCCCGCATCCGGCGCGAGGAGGGTGCCGGGGATGGAGACGACGGCGCCCGTCAGATCGCCTCCATCGACGGCGAGCGTGCCGCCGATGATGCCTGGCGGGGGGGGCGCCTTCGGTGGCGCGCCGCAGGCGGCGAGAACGCTTGAAACCAGGAGAATCGTGACGAGCGCCCGACGCATGGTGAGCCTCCTCGGTAAGCGAGCTGACATAGACACAGTCGGCGCTGACTGTCAACGCACGCGGGGCGGCCCGACAAGCAGGCATGGAACGAGCGCTGGCGGAGGGATGGGATCCCTCGATCCGTGGCAAGGAACCTGATGGCGTCGGAACGTGGACCTCCCATCCGCCCGGGGCGGGTCGGGAATCCTGGCTGGCGGTCCCGCGACCGACGGCCTCCGGATCGGCGCGTGGTTTTCGACTATGCTGCGGCGCTTTCTAGGAGACCCGATGGCCAACTCGACCGAACCGCTTCTGTCTCGCTTCCCTGAGCTCGCCGCGCTGGAGCACGACCCGGCCATCGCCGCCGCGCTGCACGGCACCGACGCCGGGCAGCTCTACAAGGCGCTGCGCCGGTGGCTCTCGCGGCACGGGGCCGCGTCCGACGCGATGACCGTGCGCCAGGTGCTCCAGAACCGCCGCCGCTTCCTGGTGCCGGTGAAGAGCGCGCCCAAGCTCGCGACCCTGAACGGCGTCGGCGCGCGCATCTACGGCGCGAGCGAGCGAAACCCGCAGGATGGCACCTACATCACGACGCTGTACTTCACCGTGCTCTACATCCCGATTTTCCCGCTCGGCCAGTACCTCGTGCGCAAGGCCGACCGGAAGCGCTTCGCCTTCTTCGGGAAGGTGCCGCTCAGCGAGAGCCTGAGGTGGTGGCGCAAGCTCTGGGGCGTCGGCCTCGCGGTCGCGGCGGTCGCGATCGCGATCGCCGTCGGGTCCGCGTCGAAGCATTCGACCGTCCATCTGATCAACGGCTTCGACGTGCCGGTCGAGGTGAGCGCTGCCGGGAGGCGTGTCCTGGTGCCGCCCAGCTCGCAAGTCGCCGTCGAATGGCCTTCGGGACCGGTGGCGGTCACCGCGACGACCGAAAAGGGCGAGGTGATCGATCACGCCACCTGCGACATCGCGAGCTTGACGAGTGCGCTCCAGGCCTACGACATTGCGGGCGTGCAGCCGCTCTATCGCGAGGACATCTATTACGCCACGTCGTCGGCCACGCCGCCCAAGCCGCCCGAGCCCACGATCCTCGCCGGCCAGCGCTGCCTCAGCATCGCCAACGTCGACTACGCGTTCACCGAGCCGCCGAAATCGATCGAGATGGACTCGGACCAGGAGACCCGCGTCCACGTCGACCTGACGCCGGGCGGGTGGCGGCTCGGCGTCTTGAAGCTGCTGTTCAGCGACAGCGCCGCCGACCAGAAGACCGCGAAGACGGTGGTGGCGAACGTGCTCGCGGCTCGGCCGCAAGACCAGGACCTGGTGACGGCCGCGACTGGGATGCTGGGGATCCGGTCGAGCCCGTCCGAGCTCGCCTCGCTCCTCGGACCGATCGCCACGGCGCATCCGAACGCGATTCCGATTCAACGTGCCTACGAGGACGCCTTGCGCGACGCCGGGAAGGAGGCCGAGGCGCTCCAGCGCTACAAGACCGCTTTCGAGAAACAGCCGGGCTCCCCGACCGCGGCCTACCTCTACGCGCGGATTCTGCCGTTCGACGAGGCGGCTCCGATCTACATCATGGCTCTGGCGAAGTCGCCGAAGGACGTGTGGCTGCGCTTCGCGTACGCCACCGTGCTGACCCACGCCCGCCGCTTCGCCGATGCGCTGCCGCTCTTCGAGAGCCTCTGGAAGGACGCGCCGGAGAAACGCGGACCGATGTTCGCGGACTACGCCGCCGCGCTCGCGGCCCAGCACCGGACGAGCGATGCCCTCGCGCTCGCCAAGGCGCTGAAGCGATCCGATGAGATGCCCTGGCAGAACGCCGTCGCCTACGCCTGCCTCGTTCGCCTCTCGGGCGATGGGGCAGCGGTGTCGACCCTCGACATCGCGAAGCAGGTTCTCGACCCGCACCAGGTGACACCCGGCACCGCCGAAGAGCTGCAGTGGCTCTCCGGCCAGCCGGCAGAGGTGAAGCCCGAGGGCGCCGCTGCCGACGACCTGAAAGCGCTCCAGCTCCTCTCGGCGCTGGCGAACGATCCGTCGGCGGCGCTGTCGCTCCATGATTTGCCGAAGCAGGTGCGGCTGCTCGGCCCAGGCGCGGTGCTGCTCGCGGGCGAAGCCTGGCGAACCGGAGACCACAAGAACGCGAGCGCCATGCTGGCAAGCGTCATGCCGTCCGAATACGCGCAAGCGGTCGGCTCGTACTGGCAGGACGGCAAGCCACCGGCTTCCTTGGACGACATGCCCCTCGATGCCCAGGCGGCCGCCGAGTTCGCCAGGTCGCGGATGGTCACCGGCGCCGAGCGGCAGAAGCTCGTCGCCCAGGCGAAGGCGGACGACGTGCTCCACGGCCTCGTCAGCACCGCCATCGCCCGCTGGCCGGCGCCCTAGCAGCGCGACATGCCCGACCCTGTTATGTTCGGCCAGCTCTCGCCATAGAGGAGGCCCGAAGCTCCCGCACCATGACCAGCAGCGGTCCGATCGAACGTCTCGTCGAAGACGGGCTCGTCGATGAAGTCGTGCAGCGCGTGAAGACCGGGAAGGAAGCCGAGGTCTTCGTCGTCCGCAAGGGCGCCGAGTTCTTCGCGGCCAAGGTCTACAAGGAACGCGACGAGCGCAACTTCAAGAACAACGTCGGCTACCTGGAGGGGCGCCTGCTGAAGAGCTCGCGCGACACCCGGGCGGTCGAGAAGCGCACGGCGTACGGCGTGCGCGTCGCGGAAGAGTCGTGGATGCACAGCGAGCACGACGCGCTCCAGACGATGGTCCGCGCCGGCGTCCGGGTTCCCAAGCCGGAGCTGTTCTACGAAGGCGTGCTGCTGATGGAGCTCATCCTCGGTGCGGACGGGCACCCGGCGCCGCGCTTGAGCGACGTGCCGCTGTCGCGGGAGGAAGCGCTCAAGCTCCACCGCGAAGTCGTCTCGATGATCGTGCGCATGCTCTGCGCCGATCTGATCCACGGGGACCTCTCGCCGTTCAACGTCCTGCTCGCCTGGGACGGCCCGACGATCATCGACCTGCCCCAGGTGGTGAAGGCCGCGCACAACCGGCAAGCGGAAGCGTTCCTGGTGCGCGACGTGAAGAACGCGACCGAGTTCTTCGCCCGCTTCGCGCCGGAGCTCAAGGTGCGCTTGGACGACGGCTATGCCATCTGGCGCAAGTACATGCGGCGCGAGCTGACCCCGGACTTCTTTCCCGAGCCCGGTCGCGCGCCGCGGCCAGCGGGACCGCTCCCGCAGCGCAACCATCGTCCAGGCGGGCCGAAGTCATCTGGCCCGCGCCCGAGCGGCGAGCGTGTCGGTCCTCAGGGGCGGCAGGGGAGCCGCCCGCCTCAAACGCCACGAGCGCCACGAGCGCCGCGGCCTCAGCCGGTGGCGGCGGCGCCGCACGCCAGCGGGGGAACCCCAGGGGGGCAGCCCTCCCGCTTCCACCCGCGGCACCGGCACCGAGGCTAGCCGGGCGAGCGGTGGTCAAATTGGAACGGCGTTCATCGGCCGCCGCTCCGACTAGCGTCGGGACGGAAGCGGTGCCCGGCGAGCGCGCTATTAATCGTCGCGAAAGTATCTGCACCTCGCATCATCAGTCGTGGCACGGGCGTCCCCGCCCGTGTAGCCTTCATTGTGGCTTTCACAGGCGAGGACGCCTGTGCCACGAGACTCCGACTGCGACTACTTTGGCAACGATTAATACTGCCCCCACGCGCCGGACAGCGATACGTCGGCGACGTCGATCTGCGCGTGGTAGTCGCCGTTGCCGACGATGGAGACGTCCGCCGCGGGAAGGTTCGGCGCGCTCTGCTGGACCGCGCTGTCGCGCACCTGCCGGTCCGGCTGGAAGAAATGCGCGTAGGCGACCACGAGCTGGTAGCCGCCGAGGGCGAAGCCCAGCCCGACCGACGCGGAGAGGCGTTCCCAGTTCGCCTGGTCGAGGGCGGTGTAGCTCGACGGGACCGCACTCGTCTCCCCGAGCACGCCCGCGCGGACCGTGAGAAAGCTCAAGGCGGACGCGAGCGTCCCCGGCCGGAAGACGCCGCCGAACCGGAGGCTCTGGGCATCCTGGAGCCCTTTCACGAGGCGGCTCGGCTGCACCTTTGTCGTGCCGCTGTCGCTGACGATGGAAACGTCGTGCGGGTCGAGCTCGATGGCGTCGTAGCGGCTCCAGGCGTCGTAGGTGAAGTCGAGCTCCAGGTCGAACGCCGGCCGGGAGAGCTTCAGCCCGGCGCGAGCGATCCAGGGGAACTTGACGACGAGGTCCGCCTGGTTGCCCTTCTGCGTCGCCTTCGCCACGGTCAGCGCCGGACCGTTGGTGAGGGTCATCGTCCCGTGGGCGTGGATGTCGCTCGGCAATTCGAAGCTCGCGCCGACCGCGAGGCCGAAGGGAAGCGCGTAGGAGGCGCCCAGCGTTGCCGACGGCGTGAAGGCGCTCGTCGCGTCGACGGCGAGGTCCGCGTCCCAGCCCGCGTTCTCGCCGGCCGTGTTCGGGTTCCCGTAGATCGCCTGCTTGGAGACGAAGTGCGCGTACTGGCCGCGAAAGGTGACGCCCAAGTCGAGCTTCCTCATCAGGCACACGGCGACGCCGAGGTCGAAGGTGTAGACGAGCGAGTCGTTGGAGATGAGCGAATAGCGCTGCGGCGCTTCTCTCGCGACCTCGCCGGCGTAGGTGCCGCCCTTGCGGTAGCTCCCGCTGTCGTCGCGCGGGTAGATGGCGAGCGGATCGGGAAACGCGAGCCCCGTGTAGCCGCTGGCCGGATGCCCTCCGAGAGCGATGGTGAAGGGCACCGGCAGGCGGGTCAGCGCATAGGAGAGGCCGAACATCGGCGCGATGGTCGGGCCGCCCGCGTTCGACACCGGGAGCCAGCCGTCTTCGTTCGAGCCGTCCGCGTTCAGCCGCTGGAAGGTGAGCTTCTCCTGCACCGCGCGCAGGTCGATGAGGGCCCGAAAGCCCTTCTGCTGGGCGAGGCCGGCGGGGTTGTAGGTGAGCGCGGTCGCGTCGGTGGGCGACGCCGCTCCCGTGGAGCCCGAGGCGAGCTCGGCCGCGCCCAGATCCGGAATGTCCAGGCCCGAGCCCCACGCGGCGCCGGGCAGGAGGGCGAACAGGGTCGCGACGAAGAGCGCAGGCCGGAGCATGCTTCGCAAATTAGCACGGCGGTCTGCATCCTTCGACGAGGCGGGCCGCTGTTCCGCTCGCGTCCGAATCGTCCAGAGATGCTTGCGCGTGCGCCGGGTCCGGTCCGATACTGCCGGCCTTTCGTGGCGGGAAGGGGCCTCGAAGGAAAGGCGGTTTGCGATGCGTCACGCGCTTCCGATCGTCCTCGTCGCCGGCTTGGCCGTCGTCGGCTGCTCCAACGGACCCAGCTCGACCGGCACGCCCGACGGCGGCAACGGGAATCATCCCGACGCCGGGGCCACCGGGACCGGTCCTGCCATCCTCGGTCACTCGGATTGCGATCCGCTCGGCGAAGGGCAGTGCGGCTACCCCTTCCCGTCGGACGTCTACCTCTCCGCCGACCCGGCGAACCCGGGCCAGAAGCGCGTCGAGTTCGGCGACGCCACGCTGCCGATGTTCTCGCACACCCGGATGTCCAAGGCGGCCTACGAAGACCACGACGGCTGGAGCCCGGGCGTCACCATCCTCGCGAACCTGCCCGGCGCCACGACCACGGGCCTGCCCTTGCCGGACAACACCAACGCTGACGGGCACGGCTCCGACCAATCGGGCCTCGCCTTGAGCGTGACCACCGCCTCGCCGACGATTCTGCTCGACACCTCGACCGACCCGCCGACCCTGGTGCCGCACTGGGCCGAGCTCGACATGTCGACCGAAGACGACACCGACCGCGCCTTCATGATTCGTCCGGCGGTGCGGCTGAAGGACGCGACCCGGTACATCGTCGCCATCCGGCACGTGAAGGACACGAACGGCCACGACCTGCCGGCGCCGGCGGTGTTCCAGGCGCTGCGCGATGGCACCGCGTCGAACGACCCCTCGGTCGCGCCGCGCCGCTCGCTCTACGACGACCCGGCGACCGGCATCTTCGCGCTCCTGAAGAAGGCCGGCATCGACAAGACCGACCTCCAGCTCGCCTGGGATTTCACCACCGCGAGCAGAGAGAACAACACGCAGGACATGGTGGTGATGCGCGACAAGGCCCTGGCAGCGCTGCCGCAGGACGGGCCCGACTACAAGATTCTGAGCGTGGATCAAAACCCGAACTCGTACATCGCGACCCGCATCCGGGGGACCTTCCGGGTTCCGTTCTTCCTGACCCAGCTCGACCCCGACGGCGCCAAGTTGAACCGTGGGTCGGACGGGCTGCCGGCGCAGAACGGCTGGCGGGACTTCCCGTTCGAGGTGCAGATTCCGGTCTCCGTCGCGCAGGGCACCGGCGGCGCTCCAGTCCTGGAGCAGGGCCACGGCCTCCTTGGCGACATGACGGAAGGCGATGGCAGCTACTTCGCGCAGTTCGCGAACGAGAAGAAATACGTGACCGTCGCGGTCGACCTGATCGGGATGGCCCACGACGACAACGGCTGGGCGCAGATCGACGCGAGCAAGCCGGCGTGGGCGGACGACAAGAACGACAGCGCCGCCTGGGACGACGAGGACTTCATCAAGAAGATCGTCACCGGCGACATCGGCCGTTTCCGGGAGAGCGTCGACCGGCAGCACCAGGGCCTGTTGAACGAGCTGGTCGCGATGCGGCTCATGATGGGCAAGTTCCGAAACGATCCCGCGATGCAGGTCGGCAGCGACCACCATTCGGTCGTCGACCTCTCGCAGGGCGTCTACTGGCGCGGCGACAGCCAGGGCGGCATCCTCGGCGCGACCTACATGGCCCTGACCACCGACGTCACCCGCGGCTACCTCGGCGAGCCGGGCATGCCCTACAGCGTCCTCTTGAACCGGTCGGTCGACTTCGGCGAGTTCTTCGACATCCTCCAGTACACCTACAACTCGGCGCGCGACCTCCAACTCGCGATGGGCCTGTTGCAGATGCAGTGGGACCGGGCCGAGCCCGACGGGTACGCGCCGTACATCACCTCGAACACCCTGCCGAACACGCCCACCCACTACGTGCTGATGAACGACGCGCTCGGCGACCACCAGGTGACGCCGCTGGGCGCGCACGTGATGGAGCGGGCGCTCCAAGCGAAGAACCTGAAGCCGGTGGTGCGCGAGGTGTGGGGCGTCGACGACGCGGACGAGGTCGACGACAGCGCTACCGCCGACCCATCGGCGATGGGCGACGCGATGACCGAGTTCGACTTCAGCCTCCCGGCGGCGCCGGTTAGCAACGTGCCGCCGAGCCCCGCCGCCGGCCAGTCACAGAACGCGTTCGACGGCGAGGACCCGCACGACAAGGTCCGCAAGACCCAGGCGGCGTTCGACCAGACGGACACTTTCCTGCGCACGGGCGTCGCCAAGAGCTTCTGCACCGCGGGCGGCACCGTCGACCCCGGTCAAGGCGCCTGCACCTGCGTCCCCGTGGACGGTCAGCCCGACAAGTGCTGATCGCTGGATAGCAGGCCGGGCGGCACGCTCGTCCCTCGAGCGCGCCTCCAAGGATGGGCGGCTCATCTCGACTCCCACCGGAAGGCCTTCGCGTGACCCCCCTCGAGCTGCGTGATTCCCTCGTCCGGGCGCTCACCCGTCCTCCTCGCGCGGGCTCGGTTCCCGCCGGGTACCTGGTCGATCTCGACGACGGCGGCGCCATCCTGCACCTGACCGCACGCGGGCGCGCGCTCATCCTGTTGAGCTGGCCCGACGGGTGGAACGGGCGCGAGGCGGTCCTCGAGCGCATCTCGCGCATCGCTCAGTCGAACCCGCCGCGAACGACGGAGATGGTCGTCATCGGCGGCGGCGCCAATGCGGACGCGCTCGTCAACTCGCTCCGACTAGGCCCGCGCTTCCACGTCCACCGGCTGGAGACCGACGGCGCCCTGCGGGGGCCCCGGTGGGCACCGAAAGCGCTTCAGCTCGCCGTTCGCGCGGCGATGGCCGACCCCGCGCCGCGGCGGCTCGACGCCTCCGAGGTCTCCCAGCTCCGCACGGATTTTCGGCGGGTGGCGGTCGCCGAGCAGCAGTTCATCCAGGCGATTCAGGGGAAGCGGCCGGTCGCGACCATCGGCCTCATCGTCGCGTGCGCGGCGATCTTCCTCTTGCAGAAGCGCTGGGGGATGAGTGACTTCGCGGTCGTGCGGATGGGCGCCACCGACGGGCGGCTCGTTCGCGCGGGCGAGTGGTGGCGCGTCGTTTCCGGCGCGTTCCTGCACGGCGGCTGGGTCCACATCGGCATGAACATGTGGGCTCTCTGGGTGCTGGGGAAGTTCCTCGAGCCCTTGTTCGGCGCGCCACGGCTCCTCGTGCTCTACACGGTGAGCGCGGCGGTCGGCGGCACCTTGAGCGTGGTCGTCCACCCGCACGACCTGAGCGTCGGCGCCTCCGGCGCCATCTTCGGGCTGTTGGGCGCGCTCGCGGCGTTGTCGTTCGGCCCGTCGACGCTGCTCCCGCCGTCGATTCGCGCGAGCCTGCGCCGGACGCTGGCCTGGGTGATCCTCCTGAACGTCGGCATCTCGCTCTTGCCGGAGGTGGACGCCTTCGCGCACCTCGGCGGCGGTGTCGCTGGGCTTCTGCTCGTGCAGAGCGGGATGCTGGTCAAGGGGCTGGCACCGCAGCGGGCAGCCAGGAGCGGTCTCGGCTGGCAAGCTGCTGCGTTCGTCTCGGTCCTGGCGCTGGCGGCCCCGGTGGCGGAGGCGTTCGTTCACGGTCGACCCTGGGAGCTGGTGGGCACACCGACCCTGGTGCAGCGCCCGGTACCGGAAACCACCTTCAGCATCGGGCTGCCGGCGGAGGTTCTGCTGGCGCACGTGGGCAGATCAGGACCGGTGCAGGGGATCGTCTTCGGCGATCTCGCGAGCGGCGAGGATCCGCTGGCGGTCGAGGTCGAAGTCGAGCCGTCGACCGGGGTCATCAGCCACCGGGACTGGGCCGAGCTTGCGCGGGCGGACACCGGCGCCCGCATCGTGGCGCCTCCGTTGGAGGAGGTGCTCGGCGGTGTGGAAACGATCGTCTCCAACGAGGTGTTTCCGAATGGCATCCGGGCACTGCGCGCGGCGTCCTACCGGGCGGAGCATCACGTTCTCGTCAGCGTCCTGACCGCTCCCGATCTGCCGCCGAGCTGGAGCGGTATCGGCCGGCGCATTGTCGCCTCGGTCCGCCAGCGCGGGACGCGGGCGCCGGGGCCGAAGTAGACGACCGGCCCGCGGACCACGCAGGCTAATCGGCTCCGCTTCTACCGAGCGTGAGTGCGACCCCCCTCGCGCGGCACCCTGGGCTGCCCCGGCATCCCATCCCGAAAAATCGAACGATCGGCCGAGCGGTCGGCCAGCCACGACATCCTGCGGCGCAAGGGATTGCCTCAGCAGGCCAAGGCGCCTATCGCTTGGCGGCACCAATCGACGGGTCTGCCATGCGACCGGTGGGCGGCCGACGGCAGAATCTGCGGCTCGCGCAAAGTTCGCGCGAGAAAACACGCCGTCGGCGCACGAATTGCGGCGGCGCTCCGAATTCCGGCCGAAAAGGACGAATCCGACGTCGGTCCGATCTGTGCATCGACACGAGAGCGACGGCCCTCGCTCCACGACGGCGCCGGACGAGAGCCAAGGAGGAGGCGTCCATGTTCGGCAGGCACAAGTGCGAGACGCTGGTCGCTGGCGCGGGACCGGTCGGGCTCCTGACCGCCGTGCTCCTTCGTGAGCGCGGGGTCGAGGTCGAGGTCGTCGACCAGGAAACGGGAACCGCCGGGCACAGCTACGCGGCGCTGCTCCACCCGTACTCGCTGCACCTGCTCGACGACGCGGGGCTCGTCAACGACCTGATCGCCAAGGGCGTGCGCGTTCGCACGATCGGCCTGTTCGATCGGGCGGGGGCGCACGCCCAGATGAGCTTCGACGGTCTGCCGGCCGAGTTCCCCTTCGGCCTGGTCGTTCCCCAGAGCGAGCTCGAACGGGTTCTCGAGCGCCGGATCGAGGAGCTGGGCCTGCGCGTGCGTTGGAGCCATCGGCTCGAAGCCTTCGAGATGAACGGCCAGGTCACCGCGCACGTCTCCCGCCTCGAGTCGGACACCCTCGGCTACATCGTCCAGCGCACCGGCCGCGTCGTCGCCGGCGAGCCGACCTTCGATGCCTCCTTCGTCGTCGGGGCGGACGGGCACCGCTCGCGGGTGCGTCGCGCCCTCGGCCTCGAGGTGGAGACCGCCGGACCGCAGGAGACCTACGCGGTCTTCGAGTTCGAGGCGACCGGCCTGCCCGCGGACGAGATGCGGGTCGTTCTCGGTGAGCGCACGCGCGACGTGCTGCTGCCGATGCCCGAGGGGCGGTACCGCTTCAGCTTCCAGCTCGAAGGCCGCGAGCTGTCGCTCGACGACCGGCGCAAGAGCCGCGACTGGTACGACCGGCCGGAGAGCGCCTTCGCCGATCCGACGGCCGAGCTGGCGAAGCTCGTGCACGAGCGCGCGCCCTGGTGCGAGGGGCGCCTCGGCAAGCTCCACTGGGCCGCTCTCGTCCCCTTCGGCCGCCGCCTGGCGAGCCGCTACGGCCAGGGACGCGGCTGGCTCGCGGGCGACGCGGCGCACCTGACGGGACCGGTCGGCGTCCAGAGCATGAACGTCGGCCTCTCGGAAGCGCACGAGCTCGCCTGGCGGCTGTCGGGAATCCTCCGGCACCACGCCGACTCGGCGCAGCTTGCCGAGCTGGACCGCCGCCGCCGGGCGGAGTGGCGATTCCTCTTGGGCCTCGAGGGCGGGCTGGAGTCGGACGGCGCCGAGACCTGGGTCGCTGGGAACGCGCCGCGGTTGTTGACGTGCCTGCCGGCGACCGGCGTCGAGCTCGACCATCTCGTCGGCCAAATCGGCCTGAAGAGCCGCGGGAATCCGTCGGAGCTGCACTAGTGTAGCTGCACTAGTGTAGCTCGTTGTAAGCCTCCTGGTTGTTCGTTTTGCGTTCGCCCTTCTCCGAAGCGGCCGCGCCCGCCGGACTGCTCATTTCAGGGTCGAGCGGGGTCGTGCAAAATGAAGGATTCTTGTGACGGGTTTTCCCTAATTCTGGTTTCGCCCGACGGCTTTCTGGGACTTCGGCCCGCCCGCCTTGGGAGCCGCGGCGGAGGGCGCGGCCGCGGTGCGCACGACGGCCACCCCCGGCGAGCCGTAACGGCCGTCGGGGTACGCGGCCCAGAGGTCGCCCAGGGCAGCGGCGGCGGTCTCGTACCGCTCCTCGGGCCGGTCGGCGGTCATCCGCTCGAACCAGTCGTCGATCTTCTCGCTCAGGCTCGGCGCCACCTTCGACGGGAGCGGCGAGCGCCGCCCGGGGATGTTCCCGGTCAGCGCTTCGTAGAAGAGGATGCCGAGGGCGTAGACGTCCGCCGCGGGACCGGCCGCGCCCTTCTGGAGCAGCTCCGGCGCGCGATACCCGACGGCGGCGGCGTCGACGAACGCCGGCCCTTCCCCCGAGCCGATCCGGTACAGCCGACCGAAACCGAAGTCGCCTAGCTTGGCGTTCCCCATCTCGTCGAAGAGGATGTTCTCCGCCTTCAGGTTGTGGTGGACGACGCCCCGCTCGTGCGCGAAGGCGAGCCCCGCCAGGAGCTGCGCGAACGCCCGCATCACGTCCTCCGGCGGCAGTCCCACTCCCCGGAGGCCCTCCAGCCCGGCTCGAAGGTTCCCGCCCCCGCACAGCTCGAGGACCGCGAACGGCTGCGGCACCGTCAGGTCCAGGTCGTGGACGCCGACGATCGCCGGGTGCTTGAGCTTCGCCTGGCTCGACAGCTCCGTCTTCAGCCGCTGGACGAGCTCCTGCGGGTCCTGGTGGAACTTGCGGCTGGCCGCGTCGCGCAGCTCCTTGACCGCGATGTCGGTCCCCAAGGTCGCGTGCCGGGCGCGGTAGACGACGCCGTGCGGGCCCTGGCCGATCGGTTCGCCCCGGACGTAGAAGAGCTCGTCCTCCGCCGGGGGCACCACGGAGAGGTCGCCCGCGAGGGCGGCGAAGGTCGGGGCGGGTCCGGGCATCGGCGTCAGGTCCTCGGGTGGTGGTGGCGGCCGCGCGGTGCTGACGAGCCCGGCGAGATTCTGCCGCTCCTCTTCCTCGCTCTGAATCTCGACCACGCCGTTCTTGAGCTTGTCGGCGAAGAACTCGTCCAACTCGCCGAGCAGATGCGCTGCCGGATCCCCTTGCGCGGCGAGGTCGCCTTCCGGGGTCAGCGCCAGGGTGTGCTGGTCGCGGTCGAGCGTGACGTATCCGAACTTGCGCAAGAACTTCAGGTAGTCGGAGAACTCGAGGGTCACCGAGCTCGCGATGAAGCCGCGCACGTCGAGCATGTGCGTCGACCGGCCCTCGCGCTGACTCTCTCGCAAGTACTGGAGGATGAAGACCGCGTCCTGCCCGAGGTCGTCGCGGGTCACCAGAATCTCGGCCGGCATCGACGTAACGCTCCCTAAAAACCCTTGAAAAAAGCCGACGCACTCTACGCGGGCGAGCGGCCGACGGTCAATTCCCGGGCGGCGAGCCCCCGCGGCTCGTTGCGCGCGCCGGAGCCTCGGTTTCTCGCGGGTCGGCGACCGGACGCCTTCTCGAAGCGCAATCCCGCGACCGGGTGAGCCGCGTCAAGTCAGCGGCCGGTGGAGCCGAAGCCGCCGTCGGCCCGCGCCGAGGGCAAGAGCTCCTCCACCTCGACCAACGCGACGCGACAGACCGGCGCCACGACGAGCTGCGCGATGCGCTCGCCCCGGCGGATGACGAACGGCTCGGAGCCCAGGTTGATGAGCAGCACCTTCACCTCGCCGCGGTAGTCGGCGTCGATGGTGCCGGGCGCGTTGGGCATCGAGATGCCGTGCTGGACCGCCAGCCCACTACGGGGGCGGACCTGTCCTTCGTACCCCTCCGGCAGAGCGAGAGCGAAGCCAGTGGGCACGAGGGCGCGCTCGAGCGGCGCGAGCGAGAGCGGCTCGTCGACGTCGGCGCACAGGTCCAGCCCCGCCGCGCCGCTGGTCATCGCGCGCGGCAAGGGCAGCGGATCGTTCGAGGGCCGGACGCGGCGGAGCTGCACCCGAACCGGGTCGGTCACCGTCTTCTCCGCTTGAAGGCGAACGCGAGAGCGCCCGCGAGGAGGCCGAACAAGGAGGTGGGGTCGCCGGCGCAGCCGCAGCCCCGGCTGGCGGCGCCGAGCTGAGCGGCTCCGGTGGAGCCGTCCGTCGGCTCAGCGTAGGCGGTGACGGTCGCCGTGTCGGTCGCGCAGGCACCCAGGCTGTCGCAGGCCTGGAGCTGGACGACGATCGGCGCGTTCTTCGCGGTCGGGCCGGAGACGTCGAGCTTGGTTGTCGCCTGGCCGGTCGATTCCAGCTTTGCTCCCGCACCGGAGACGATGCTCCACGCGTACGAGAGCGGGTCGCCGTCGGGATCGTACGAGCGGGAGCCGTCGAGGACGAAGGGGACGCGCGCGGGTCCGGTTCGATCGCCACCCGCGTCGGCGACCGGCGGACGGTTAGCGGGAGCGCCGCTGGTGATCGTGACCCGGGTGTCCGCGGTCGCGCAGGCCGAGCGGTCGTCGCAGACGGTCAGCTCGAACGCGAGGACGCCGGGCGTCGCATCGGCGGGGACGACGAACCGGGCGCGCGGCGAATCGGGCGCGACGAGGCTCATCGTGGCGCCGGACTTCTGGGTCCAGGAGAAGGTGAGCAGGTCGCCGTCCGGGTCGTAGGAGCCGCTCCCATCGAGCACCACGGTCTGGCGCCGGGCGGCCGACTGATCGGCGCCGACGACCACCACCGGCGGGACGTTGACGGTGTTCTTGACGAGGCCGTTCAGGGTCGTCGCGGCGCAGTGGTTCGCGGTATCGCAGACGCTCGCTTCCAGGGTGAACGCGGCGCTCAAATCGACGAGCGGCGCGTGGAAGGTGAAGCCCGAGGAGCCGACGCGGGAAATCGCCGGTCCGGAGACGACCCGCACCTCGCCGCCGTCGGCGCAGGGCGCGGCGGGGCAGGCGACCTTCAAGGCGACTGTGAAATCGGCGTCGTCGTCGACCACGTTGTCCGGGTGTCCTTCGATGCTGGCGGCGATGGTGGGGGCAGTGGGTCCGGCCGGGAACACATCGACCAGGGTGGAGTCGGTCGAGCAGGCGCCCTCGGGGTCGCAGACCCGGAGAGTGAAGGTGAGCTTCTCTTCAGCGGTGACGAAGGGCAGGTGCGCGGGCGTCCAAAGCGAGCTCGGACGCTCGATGGTGGCCCCGCTGCCAGCGGCTGCGCTCCAGGTAGCCATGAGCGCTCCTCCTTCCGGGTCGAGACTGCCCGTCCCGTCGAGGATGATGTTCGTGCCGCCCATCGCCTGCTGGTCGGGTCCGGCGTCGGCGATGGGAGGGAGATTCCCGTGGCTGACGACGTTGACCGTGGTACTGGCGTCGGCACAGTCTTGCCCGGCGCAGACGGTGAGGGTGAAGCCGAGCTGCGCGTCGTTGGCGGGCGCGTAGAACGTCGCGATGGCCGCGTCTGCTCCGGCGAGGGTGATGCCGGCGGGCGCCTTCCAGGAGAAGGTCAGCGGCCTGCTGGCGGGGTCATGGGAACCGCTGCCGTCGAGCTGCACCCGTGCTCCCCAGCCGACGGTCTGCTCCGGGCCGGCGTCGGCGATGGGCTCGACGGGACCGCTGACGGTGACCTTCACGCTGTCGCTCGCCGTCTGGCCATCGTTCCCGGTGACCGTCAAGGTGAACTCGAGGTCGCCAGCGGTGATGGGCGCGGTGAACGTCGTCCTCGCCTGATGAGCGTTGGCAAGCTGGACGGTAGCGCCGCCGGTCTGTTTCCAGGCGTAGCCGGCGATGGGGCCGGTGGAAGCGCTGCCGTCGAGGGTGACCAAGGCGCCGGGCGAAACGCTCTGATCGGGCCCCGCGTTCGCGACGACGGCCGCGAGAGGGGCGACGACGACGGTCGCGCTGGCCGTCGCGCAGGCCTCCGGATCGCAGGCGGTGACGGTGAAGCTGAGCTTCATGTTCGCGGCCGCCGGCGGGACGGTGAAGGTCGCGTCCGCCGGTCCGGACGGCTGGAGGTTCAAGCCGAGCTGCGGCTGGTTGTCCGTCCAGCTCACCCTCACCTGCTCGCCGTCCGGGTCGCTGGCGATCGCCGAGAGCGCCACCTGGTCGCCGACGTTGGCGTTTTGCAGCGGGTGGACGACCTCGACGGTCGGCGGCGGGTTGATGGGGGGAGGCCCGGTGGAGACGACGACGTTCATCGCCGCTTCCGAGCACGCGTTCTGCAGGTCGCAGACGCGGACGGCAAAGCGATAGGAAGTGCCGGCGGATCCGGCCGTGAAGCTCGCGACGGCGTCGGTCGGGGTCGTGATTTGCACGGGCGGGCCGGAGACCTCGCGCCAGGCGAACGACGCGATGGTGCCGTCGGGATCGTACGAATCGCTCGCATCGAGGGTGACGTTCGTGAACGGCGGCACGACCAGGTCGCCCTTGGTCATCGCGACCGGCGGCGAGCTCTGGCCGGGCAGGGAGACGACGACGGTCAGCTCGATGCTGCCGCAGAAATTGTCCGGGTCGCAGACGGTGAGCTGGAAGACCAGGTTGCCCGGCTTGTCTGGCGCCGTCGCAATGAAGACGGGACCGGTGCTGGTGCCCTGGACCGCCGCCGGCGTGCCGGAGAGCTGCTTCCAGGCGTAGGTGAGCGTGTCGCCGTCGGGATCGAACGAAGCGGTGCCGTCGAGGAAAATCGGCTGCCCGGTCTCGACCGCGGTCCCTTTCGCGACCGCGACCGGCGTCTGGTTGCCGGTGGTGCCGGGGCCGGAGTCGATGATGGCGTCGGCGGTGGCGCAGGCGCCGGCGCTGTCGCAAACGGTCACCCGGGCAGCAGCCTTGGTGCCCGACGGCGGCGCAGCCGCCCAGCTCACGGTGGTCGCGGCTGCCGTTGGCGAGCCGAAGGCGAGGCCGGCGCCGTTCGGGTCGCTCCACGCGTAGGTAAGCGGCAGCCCTTGCGGATCCGTGGCGGTGGCGAGGAGCTTTCCGACCTGGCCCGGAGGCAGGATCATCGAAGGCGGGGTCACGGTGACGACCGGCGAATTTCCCAGGCAGCTCACGGTAAACGTCGCCTGGTTCGAGGTCAGGCTCTGCGGCGCAAGGACGACGAGCTGTTCCCACCCGGAAAAACTCGGAAGGCTCGGGCCGCCGAGGCTCCACGATTCGGTGACGGTCTGCGTGCCCGACGCGGCGAAGGTGAGCGTCTCTTTGCCGCTCGTCGCGCCGTCGCTGCGCTGCCAGGCGTAGGTGACGGTGCCAGACCCGGTGGCGGTGATGGTGCCGGTGAACCGAACGGTCGTCGGGCACGGCCCGCTGTAGCGCTGCGGCTGGGCGGAAGCGGTGACGCTCGTCACCTGGAACGCGGGCGGCGACACAAAGCCGTCGTCGAAGCCGAGCAGCGCGCCGTAGTCGCCGTAGGCGACGGGCGCGGGATGGGTCAGGCCGCTGGCATCCATCACCGTGCGCGCGGCGAGGCCGTTGAGGCTGACGCCCGCGTCGAACACGCTCGACTCGCTGCCGTCGGGAAGGATCTCGGAGACGTGGTTGTCGGCGAAGAGGGCGAACAGACGGGTGCCGACGGCAGCGAGCGACCGGACCGGGTGGCTCGTCAACGCAGTGAACCTGGTTCCGTCGGGCCGAAGGAACTCGATCCCGCCTCCAGCCCCATTGCTGGAGATCCCACCCGCAACGATGGTGCCATCCGCGAGAAACGCGACGCTGCCGAACCGCAGTCCGAAGGCAGAGAAGCGCAGGGTCCACGGGCCGCTCGTCCAGATGGCGCTGTCCGCGACCGCCGCCGCCTGGTCCTCGGGCCCGGTCGCGACCGACGCGAAGGGGACCGACTGCGGTGGGACAACGGTCTGCCAATTCCCACCACCATCGGTGGTTTCCAGAATGCCGTTGCCCGCCGCATAGCCGGTGGTCGTCGAGGAAAACGCGATGGCGGTCGGGTTGTTGGAGAGCGTGATCGGCATGTTCCAGTTCGCGCCGCCGTCGTGCGTGGCCCAGAGCCAGCCGCCCTGGAGGAGCCCGAAGCCGTTCTTCGCGTCGAGCCAGTCGACCTCGAGAATCGGCATCGGCGAGGACTGGAGCGGCGTGATGGTGTTCAGGCCGTCGGTCGTGA
This sequence comes from Myxococcales bacterium, assembly GCA_021787845.1. Taxonomy (GTDB): domain Bacteria; phylum Myxococcota; class Myxococcia; order Myxococcales; family JAJYLH01; genus JAJYLH01. The sequence goes on from JAJYLH010000015.1 coordinate 24,138, forward strand.
CGTCGCCGACGTAGGAGGAGCCGGCCTCGGAGGCGAGACATCCGAACTGCCCGTCCGCGGTGGGGAACGACGCCGACGTGTACGACTCGGTGTCGCCTCCGTTGACAATGGTCGCATGGCCTTGGCCGTAGAGCGCCTTGTAGATGCTGCCGCCCTGCCCGACCGCGAACGCGAGGCCCCGGGTGGCGGTGGCGACCGACAACACCCGCGGGTCGGTCTGCGCGAGCTGCTGCTCGACTTTCTGATCGCCAGCGCGCATGTCCCACAGCCCGTCGTCGGCGGCGAACCACAGCTCGGGCGCATCATTTGGGTTACCCAGCGCGAGGGAGACGGCGTTGACGGGTCCGATGGGCAGGTCGTTGTCGGTCCAACTCGCCGGCGGTCCATCGCTGGGCCGAAGCATCGAGACGCGAGCGCTGATCGAACCAGCCGCGACGACCGTTTGCCCGACCCCGGTGACCGCGCGGTACTCGCCGCCGAACGCCGTGTGGACGACGTTGAAGCTCGTGCCGCCGTCGGTGGTCTCGACGATGGCGCCCTGGGCGAGAGGGCTGCCGCTGTTCGCGCTCCCGACGACCCAGCCCATCTTCGGGTTCGCGAACCAGAGTGCGGTCGGCGTGAGTGCGGTCAGGGTCCCGGCCGGCTCGAGCGTCTGGAATCCGTCGCTCGTGGTGAAGAAGGAGCCATCGGCGGCGACCAGGACGCCGTCTTGCGCGTCGATGGCCTGGAGGCCGACGAAATCCGGTGGCGTTGGGTCGAGCGGCGATAGAACCGGGCTGAACGTGGAGCCGCCGTCGGTCGAGCGGATCAAGGTGCCGTTCTTGCCGCAGGCGACGACGAGCTGCCCGTAGGCGCTGACGGCGAGGAGGTCGCCGGTGCCGCTGGGCGTCGGGCGCGCTTCCCAGGTGCCGCCGCCGTCGTTCGTACGTAGGACGGTACCGCCGTCGCCCACCGCGTAGCCGTGGCCGGTTTCGGGGAAAGTGACGTCGTTCAGGGTCGCGGCGCCGAGCGGCGGATGAATCCACCGCCAGGTCCCGGTGTTCACCTGGATGGGCGGAATCGGCCCCGGGGTCGGCGGCGAGGCGGCCTGAGCGGCGAGCGCCAGCCCGAGAGCGAGAATGGCGGATAACCGCCGGAAAAGGCGCGGCGACATGGCCGGCGATGGTACCACCGGGGGCGGACACGAGCGCGGGTGCCCGATTCCCTGGCCGCATCGTGGGCCATACGAGACGCGCCGCACCGCGGACCAGACCGATCCGTCGGATCCGACCGATCGGTCTGACCGGTGCCGGCGCCGCCCTACCGGACCTCCCCGGCCGCACGTGCGCGCAGGCGCGCCGCACTGCCTGGATGGAGTGCAGCTTCCCCGCTTGATCACGCGCCGCCGATGCGCCTGACGTTCCCCGCAACCGGCCACCGACAGCGTTCCCCCCCTAAGCGACGGACGCTGAGCTTGAACGGGCGCTGGCAGCAACGACACGCGCTCGACGACGAGAAGTCGTCACGCCGGTCTTCGCCCGCGCCGGAGGAGCGACTGGGCATCGCCGCGACGCGAGGCATCTTCCGCTTCGGCATCACGCCCTACTGCGCCGCTCTCATGGACCAGGGGCACTTCTGGTGTCCGATTCGGTGCCAGGCGATACCGCTCCCGCAGGAGGCGACCGCTCGCGCCGAGGAGCTGCTCGATCCGGACGGCGAGGACCGGCATCGCCCCCTCCGGCCAACGTCCACCGCGATCCTCACCGGGTGCTGCTCCTCGCGTTCGACCGCGGCAGCGTCTATTGCCGCCACTGCACCCTCCGGCGGCTGATGGGCCACGGCGCCGCCGATTTCGATCGCGAGGCGCTGGACGAAGCGGTCGCGTGCGCGCGCGCACCCGCGGGTCCGCGCGGTGCTCGTGTCGGGAGGGAATCCGCTCCTGCTCTCCACCGAGCGGCTGGCGCGGCCGCTCGACGATCGGCGCTTGCTGCTAGTCTTTCGCGGCTGTGAGCGACCGGCTGGCGCGCAACGCGTTCTACCTCACCCTTTCGAGCATCGGCCAACGAGTCGTCTCGTTCGTCTACTTCCTGCTCTTGGCGCGCGTGCTGCAACCCGAGCGGATCGGCCGCTACTGGATTGCGCTCGCGCTGGTCGGCGCCTTCCACTTCGTCGCGGACCTCGGCACGCCGTCGTTCATCGTTCGCGAGATCGCGAAGGACCCTGCGCAAGCGCTGCCGCTGGCCCGCCGGACGCTCGCGCTCAAGCTGCCGGCGACCCTCGTCGCGCTGGCTGCCGCGAACGCCGCCGCCTGGCTGCTCGGATACGAGGCGGCCGCGCGCTGGCTCGTGCTGCTCGCCGGGATCGCGCTCTTCATCGATTCCCTCAACGCGCTTTTCTACGCCGTCTTGCGCGGCTTGCACCTGCTCGTCCACCAGAGCATCGGCGCATTCACCGGCCAACTGCTGGTGCTCACGGCCGGCGGCCTGGTGCTCGCTTTCCACCCGTCGCTGACGCTGCTCGTGCTGGTGCTCCCGCTGGGCAGCCTCGTCAACCTGGCGATTTCCGCTGGCCAGGTCGGGCGCCGGCTCGGATGGAAAGCGCTCGTGCCGTCGTGGACCCTCAGCGGCCTCGTTCAGATCTTCGCCCTGTCGCTGCCGTTCTTCCTCGGAATCACCTTCTCCGGCGTGTCGGAGACGCTCGACGTGCAGCTCATCAAGATCTTCTGGGGCAATGCCGTCGTCGGCGTCTTCAGTGTCGCCACGCGTTTCACCTTCGCCTTCCAATTCCTGCCGCTCTCGTTCACGACGGCGCTGGTGCCGGGCATGAGCGCGCTCGTCGGACGCCGCGACCAGGCCGGCCTCGCGACCCTGTTCGAGAACGCGGTGCGGTACCTGCTCCTGTTGGCCGTTCCGTTGGCGCTCGGCATCGGCTTGGTCGCGCCGGACGCCGTGCGTCTGGTCGGCGCTTCCTACGACGCCGCGGTGCCCGTGCTCTCGCTCCTGCCGCTGGTGCTGATTCCGATTTTCCTCTCGTTCGCGACGGGAGCGCTCCTGAACGCGACCGGCCGCCAGTACACGCAGACCGCGCTCGTCGGCGTGACGCTCCTCGCGAGCCTGCTCCTGGAGCTCTGGCTCGTGCCGGCGAAGGGGATGACCGGCGCCGCGATCGGGTCCATCGTCTCGATGTCGCTGCTCGCGTTCGGCGGCTTTCTCTTCGTGCCGCACGTGATTCCGGACTACCGGCTGCGGCGAGTTGCCAGGCTCGCGCTGCCGATCGTCGCTTCGGGGCTGGCGATGCTCCTGGCGGGCCACGGACTGCGGTCGGCGCTCGCGCGAACCTCGTCGTCACCGGTGCTGCGGGTGGCAGTGGTCGTCGCCGGTTCGGCCTTGGCGTACGCGGCGGTGCTTCTGGTCACGCGAGGGCTCCACGCCGACGACTTGCGGATGCTGCTTCGGCTCGCCCGCGGAGGCTCGCGCGGCCGCGAGCCCACCGACGCGATTTCCACGCCCAGGGGCGACGCGGATATCGCCTTGGAGAACCGATGAAGCCGGGCGCGGTTGCCATCCCGTTTGGCCGCCATCTGCCGGTCGTCTTGGCGTCTTGCGCGGCGCGGCGCCTTCCCGGTCGGCGTCGGTCAGCACCGCGAGCAGCGCTTCCGCGAGCAGCCGAGCGCAACGACTTCCGCGCCGTGGTCGACGCCTACCTCGACCTCTTCGGAGCGCGCCAGGCAAAAGAGGCGATTTCGTAGCTCCTTGTCGGTCTATCGATATCTGCTCAGACTCCACGGTTTCGGTCGGTGCGTGAACCGGAGAGGCATGGGTCTTTCTTGCCGCTCGCGTGTCGGTCACCTGCGGGGCAGAGTCACGAGCCAGTGGGCGTGCGGCGGGCGCAGGCGCTGCTGCCCGAGGTCGATCCACAGGTCGTCGCCGTCGGTTGTTCGCACGGTGCCCTCGAGGCCGGCCGCGTCCAAGGCGGCATGCAGCTCGTCCTCACCCAGCGCGTAGCGTTCGCCCAGCCGCTCGGCGAACCGCGCGTTCGGCGCCGCCGCGAAGGTCCGACCGGCGACCAACATCTGCACCTCGTTGCGGCAGGCGTTGCGGCACGCTCGCAAGAACTCGATCCGCTCGCTCTCCGGCAGCGCTTCCAGGGTGTCGAGGACCACGAGCGCTTGCAAGCTGCCTGCCCGGCGCGTCTGGACCGCGCGCAGCGCCTCGAGCCGAACGACCACCGCGGGGCCGGCCGCACCGAACTTCACGGTCGAATTCCCGCTCAGGAGCGGCACCACCGAGTCGGCCGTCACCCAGCCACTGAACGCGTCCTGCGCCCGGCTCACGACGAGCCGCGGCTGGCGCGAGAGCGCGTGGTCGAGCGATACCTCTTGCCACGCCGGAGCCGACGCGAGCGCCGGACCCAGCCGCGGAACGCGGCCGTCGAAGAGCGGCGCCAGCGCTCGCCGCACGAGCCAGGGATGCTCCACCACCCACCGCTCGGCGCGCGCCCGCAGCGGTCGCTCGATTCCAAACCGGACCGTCCGAGCCGCCGCCCTCGCTTCCAGGCGCGCCGCAGGAGGGCGCTTCTGCTGAGCGGCTTCGGCCCAGGAAAGGTAGTCCGGGGTCCCAAACGCCGATGCGGCGGCGAAGTGCAGGAGCCCGGGCCGAGCGACCAGCTCGCGCATCGAACGGGGGGCGTAGCCGCGTGCGGACAGGTGGTGGATGACGAGGCGGTTCAAGTCCGCGGGCCCGAGGGCGCCGTTCGGCTCGCCGGTGAGGTGGAAGCTGAACGGCCCTTGATCCCAGCGACCGCCATAGCCGTCGAAGAGGCCGCGCAAGAGCGGGCGGTGCTCGCGATTCACGACGAACAGGCCGGTGTTGACGACAACGGCCGGCCACGCGCTCTCGGGCAGGAATCCGAACCACCATCGCCGGCCGAGCTCCGCCTGCGCGGGGATGGCGTAAGTGTCGTCGTCGACCGCGAGCCAGCCGTCACCAGCGAGCGCGAACGGATCCGGCGGCTCGCCCAAAACGAACACGTCGGCATCGAGCCAACAGAGCCGGTCGAACCGCGCAAGCTCCGGCTCCTCGAGGACCTTGACCTTTTCCCAGCTCGCATGGGCGTGATCGACAGCGCTGGCCGTCTCGAGCGGCCGCTCGAACACCAGGAGCGGGCAGCCCAACTGGCGCGCGAACCGCTCGTGGCCCGAGCGGATGTGCTCTTCGTAGAAGCGGCGATAGCTCTCGCCGAGAACGACCGTCACCAGCGCCCGTCGCTCCATCGGCCGCCCTTCCGTTCCTGCCTACGCTCCCGAGGGACTCGCGGAGGAAAAGGAGACTTCCATCCAGGATGACCGTAAGGCACTGGTCGCGCCGGCAGTCAAGTGGGGCGCCGAGACGGAGCACGCTCATCGCCGGGAAGCTGCTTGCCGGGTCGATAGCACTCCGCTCGCCGATCCGGCGCGTCGCTCCCTTTCGGTCACGGCACGGATCCCGCTGCCCAGCTCGACCACCGGTCCCTACCGCGACCTCGAGACAGCGCTATCGATGGCACCTCGGGGCTCGGGTCTTCCTCTGCCTGTGCCCTACCCGGACACTCGCGGGTCCGGCTTCCGCGTTCGTGTCGGCGGGTGACCGGAAAGACGGGGCGACCTCGGCCGCCCGTCGGCAGCTTGACGCGGCGGCGCTTCGCCGCTTAAGCACCCGAGCTTCCGATGCGCCTTTTCTTCCCTGCGACCGACCACCGACAGCGCTTCCCCGAAGCGACGGACGCCGAGTTTGGCGACTGGCGCTGGCAGCAACGGCACGTGCTCGACGACGAGGAGAAGCTGTCGCGCCGGTTCTCGCTCGCGCCGGAGGAGCGGCTGGGCATCGCGGCGACGCGAGGCATCTTCCGCTTCGGCATCACGCCCTACTACGCCGCTCTCATGGACCAGGAGCACTTCTGGTGCCCGGTTCGACGGCAGGCGATACCGCTCCCGCAGGAGGCGACCGCTCGCGCTGAGGAGCTCGTTGATCCGTTGGGTGAGGACCGGCATCGCCCTGTCCCGGCCATCGTCCACCGCTATCCCGACCGGGTGCTGCTCCTCGCCCTGGACCGCTGCGCCGTCTACTGCCGCCACTGCACCCGCCGCCGGCTGACTGGCCACGGCGCCGCCGATTTCGATCGCGAGGCGCTGGACGAGGCGGTCGCGTACGTGCGCGCGCACCCGCGGGTCCGCGACGTCCTCGTGTCGGGAGGGGATCCGCTTCTGCTCTCCACCGAGCGGCTGGCGCGGCTCGTCGGCGACCTGCGTTCGATTCCCCACGTCGAGCTGATTCGCGTCGGCACCCGCGTTCCGGTGTGCAATCCGTTTCGCGTCGACGACGAGCTCGCGCGCGCGCTGCGCCGGGCGGAGGCGTTCGTCGTCACCCATTTCAACCATCCGAAAGAGCTGACCGCGGAGGCGAAGGAAGCCTGCGAGCGGCTCGTCGATTCCGGCGTCCCGGTGGAGAACCAGACCGTGCTCCTCCGGCGCCTCAACTCGTCAGCGCGGATCATCGCCGACCTGAACCACCGGCTCCTACGCCTGCGTGTGCGACCGTACTACTTGCACCAGGGCGACCTCGCGCAGGGGCTCGACCATCTGCGCACGCCGCTCTCCAAGGGCGTGGAAATCCTGAAAGCGCTCCGGGGGCACACCAGCGGCCTCGCGGTCCCGCACCTCGCGGTCGACCTGCCGGGTGGCGGCGGCAAAGTCACTCTGCAGCCCTCCTATCTGGTGTCACAGTCCGATGTGGGCGCGCGGTTTCGCAACTACCTCGGCGAGACCTACGACTACCCCGAGCCGCTCGACCGCGATTGCAGTGTGCCTTACGAGAGCGTGTTCTATGGCGAAGAAGGACGGGAGCCGGAGCGTCCTTCTCTCGCTTGCGGGCCATGATCCGACCTTGATTCAAAGGACGGAAACGGCAAGTCGTGGCGCACGCGCGCCAGTCGATCTCAGTATTCGAGCGCGGCAACCGGTAGCGCTGTCAGCCAAATCGCGACACCCAGGGCAACCACGAAGATCGCAAGCGCGAACCAGCGTAACGGACGACGGATCGCTGGCGCGAGCACCACCGCGAACGCCACCAGCCACGCATTGCAGGCGGTCGTGAAGTGGAGAGGTGAAAGACGAGGGTGAGCATGGCCTAGGCCCCAAACCAACTTGGATGGGTACTGGCGAGTCACTCCCTGCTAGAAAACACTTATCCGGTCCCAGCGGAAGGAGAAGGCCATACCCGCACCAAGGATGGCGATCGATGCAAGTCCGACCGAAAGGCGCGCGATGGACACGACCTTACGAAGTCCTGCAAAGATCTTTGACGTCCTTATCGAACCAGACGCGCCCATCGGCACCGCTACCTTGGGGGGTAAGTCCTCCAGCCGGACCGGACCGCATCGGCATAGCGGACGGCGTGCTGGATGATCATCCCCGCGACGTCGAGCCCGGTCGCCGTTTCCAGCCCCTCGAACCCGGGCGAGCTGTTGAGCTCCATCACCTTGGGCCCGTGGCGGCCTTCGAGGAGGTCGACGCCCGCCACTTCCAGCCCCACCACCCGCGCCGCGCGCACCGCGCAATCGGCGTACTCCCTCGGCAGGTCGATGGGCACTCCCGCGCCGCCGCGATGGATGTTCGACCGGAACTCGCCCTTGCGCGCCGTCCGCCGCATCGCGCCCACCGCCCGGTCGCCGATGACCAGCACCCGCACGTCGCGACCACGCGACTCCGCCACGAACTCCTGGAGCACGATCTCCTGGCCCAGCTCCCACATCGTGTCGAGCAGCGTCGACAGCTCCGCCATCGAGTGGGCAATCATCACGCCGATCCCCTGGGTCCCCCTCGTCAGCTTGACGATGGCCGGCAGCCCTCCTACCCGGCGGATGGCCTCCTCCAGGTCGTCCTTGTTCCTGGCCATCACCGTCCGCGGCACGTCGATGTCGTAGCGCGCGAGAAGCTGCAGGCAACGCAGCTTGTCCCGGCTCGTGGCGATGGCGGAAGCGCTGTTGAGCACCGGTACCCGCATCAGCTCGAGCTGGCTCACCACCGCGAGGCCGTAGCTCGTCACCGACGCGCCGATGCGAGGGAGGACCACGTCGGCCTCGGTGAGCGCCTCGCCGCCGACCAGGAGCGCCGGCTGGCCCCGCTCCACGACGACGGAACAGGAGAGCGTGTCGACGACCCGAATCGAATGGCCCTGCTGCGCCGCCGCCTGGGCGAAGCGGCTGGTCGAGTAGAGCTTGGGGTTACGCGAGAGGACCACGATGCGCCGGCCGCGATAGACGCCGCGCTCGACCGCGAGCGGCGTCGGCGGTCGGCGGAGCGGACGGCGTTTCTTACGGGGCTTGGCCATCTCTAAGGGGCGGGAGCAGAGCGCGAAAGCGCGGGAAGGCGCAAGGTGATTTCACCAGCGCCGGCGAACGTAGACGACAATCTGCGTCGCTTGATCGATTCCGAACGACAGCGCCGGGACGCGGGTGCCGAACTCGGTCCAGATTTCGAACTCGCGGTCGCGAAACTCCCGCATGTACTGGTAGACGGCGATGGTCGCGTCCTCCGGGCTCCAAGCGTAGCGGATGTCCTTGCGCAAGGCCCCTTCGCGCTGGTAGGCGGAAAAGCTCTCGAAGTTCACCTCGTGGAAGAAGACGAGCGCGCCGCGGGGCGCGTGCTGGTTCAGCCAGGGCAGGACGGCGGTGACGTTGTTCGACCAGAACTGCCGTTGCATCCCCAGCATCGCCCCTCCGGCAGCGCCGCCGGCCAGCTCGTTGTAGGCGCTCGTGCCGTAGGGCTGGAAGTGCGCGGTGGAGATGGCGCCGGGCACCAGGACGCAGGTCGCGAGCCCCACGGTCGCCAAGCGCCGATGTGAGGGCAGAAGCGCTCCCGCTGCATCGACCGCGAGCCGCGCCCCGAAGACGCCGAGCACCGCGATGCCCGCCATCCAGTGCTTGATGCCGCCGAAGATGGGCGTCGAGCCGACCATGAAGGGGACGATGGCGACCAGGATCGAGAAGAAGAGCAGCCAGTCGACGCGGTCGAGCGCACCCGCGCGCGCGCGTAACGCGCGGGAGAACGAGCCAGCGCCCTGGGCGAAGAGCTTGATGGAAGCGAAGCCGAGGAGCAGGAGCGTCGCGACCGGCAGCGTCACCGCCTCGACCCCGAGCGGATAGAGGTGCGGGAACGGCGGCGCCCGAAGCTCCTTTCCGAAGTACTCCCAGGGATAGTTCACGTGGTGCAGGTGGAAGCGGATCCACGAGGCGACGCGGTCGATGGGGTGGTGCCAGAGAAAGGGCCAGAGCACGTACAACACCGCCGGGCCCGCGATGGCCATGGTGACGAACGGCTTCGGGATGCGAATGAGGAGGCCCTTGAAGCCCGCGGCCCAGAGGTCCTTGCGGTTCGTGACCAGCCAGTGCGCGAGGATCGCGGGTGGCATCAAGAGGGCGTTGTGCTTGGTCGCGAGCAAGAGGCCGAACAGCAGCCCTGCCGTCCAGGCGCCGCGGCCCGTCCGCAGCCAGTGGGCGTAGCCGACCAGGAACAGGCACCACATCGCCGCGACCGGGATGTCGAAGCAGGCGATGTGCCCATGGAAGAAGTGACGCGGCACCGCCCAGAACAGCGCGGGGGCCAGGAGCGCCGCCGCCCTACCCCACGGCAACGCGAGCAGGAACAGGGCGAGCGACAAGAGGCCGGCGAAGAGAAACGCCGGCAGCCGGTAAGCGGTCTCGCCGTCGAGCCAGCCCAGCGTCCGCGTGAACAAGAGGTGCGAGAGTGCGAAGGATTCCTTCGCGAGCGGCGGATGCTCCTGGTTGTAGGACCAGTCGTGGACGATGGTCCAGTCCTGGAACGGCCGCGCGACTTGCCCGTGCGCGAAGTCCCGGCCGAGCTCCCGGAACCAGCTTTCGTAATCGTGCGCGGCGGTGAAGTAGTAGCCCTCGTCACGCACGTGGCCGATGGGCTTGTTCGTCGCCCACATCAGGCCGGCGGTCGCGAGGACCAGGCCGAACGCGAGCGCGCGGTCGAGACGCGACAGCCGCGAGGGAGGGGACACTACGCGGCCTCCGATGAGTGCCGAGGCCGCCCGTTACCCGCCGGGTTGCGCCCGGCGTCCGATCGGACCGATCGGTCCGATCGGTCATGGATGATGCCCCAGGCCCGCAGCCTTTCGTGGACGGTTCTCACTCCCACGAAACCGCCTCCACGATGTCCAGCCGGGACGCCCGCCTGGCCGGCCAGACCCCGCCGAGCGCCGCGAACGCGATCGACGCGGCGGCCGTGGCGAGCGCGATGGCGACGGGGAACACGGTGGGGAACGTCCAGCCCGTCGTCTGCACGCCGATGACCTGCACGAACACCCTGCCCATCAGGAGCCCTGCCGGAATGCCCAGCGCCACGCCCGAGACGCCGAGCAGCGCCGCTTCCAACACCACCGCGCCCACCACCTGCCCCCGCGAGGCGCCCGTCGCACGCAGAATGCCGATTTCCCGCGTCCGCTCCAAGACCTGCGCGAGGAGCGTCCCGACGACGCCCAGGACGCCGACGCCGACCGCGATGAACAAGAGCGCGTAGAGCAGCGAGAAGAAGTCGTCGACGAGCTTCATGATGATGCCCCGCAGCTCGGCGTTGGTGGCGACGCGCAGGTCATAGCGGTCGCCGAGCGCCCGCTCGATTTCGTCGCGCACCCCGGAAGCGCTCGCGCCCTTCGCGAGGTAGACGTCGACCGCGTCGACGAGGTGGTCGCCGAAGAGGCGGGTGAAGACCGGCCGGTCGAAGATGATCGCGCCCTGGTCGTTCGAATAATCCACCACCGCTCCGGCGACCCGGAACCGCTTCCGCCCCTCGGGCGTGACGATGCCGATCCGGTCGCCCACCTTGAGCCGGACGTTGCGCGCGAAGTTGTCGCTCACCAGAACCTCCCCCGCCTGGAGGGCGCGGGTGAAGGTCGAAAGCTTCCCCATCGTCGCCAGCGGGTGCGCGCGCTGGACGTACGGCGCCCATTCGAGCGCGTAGACCGCCACCCGCCGGCCGCGCACGTCGCTCCAGATCATCCGCACCCGCTGCACCTCGCCGACGCCGGGGAGCTTGGCGATGTCGTCCGCGACCTCGGGCTGCATCGGCGTGTTCGCGAGGCCGATGTTCTGCGAGCCGCTGGAGACGAAGACGTCCGCCGGAATCGCGTTGTCGATCCACCGGCGCATCGCGCTCTCGAACGAGCCGACGAAGGTCGCGAGCGTCAAGACCAGGGCCACGCCGAAGAGCACCGCCCCTGCCGCTACCCCGCTGCGCCGCCGCTCCCGAACGAGCCCGGCGAGGGCGATTCTGCCCGGCGCTCCGAAGAGCCGCGCCACCGGCCGCTTCATCGCCCAATGCACGACCTCCACCGCGGTCCCCGCGAGCATCGCCCCGCCCAGCGCGACTACCGCGAGGGCGAGGTTTCCGAACACCGGCGCCCCGCCGACGAGCGGCAGGTGGAGGAGCGGAATGCTTCCGAGCGCCACCGCGACGCCCAGGAGCCGCGCGGGGGGCGAGAGCGGTTTCGACCCCCGCGGAGAAAGGTCGCGCCGCAACGCATCGACGGGCGCCACCCGGGCCGCTTCCCAGGCGGGCACCAGAGCCGCCAACACCGCGCCGGCGATGCCGAGGCCGATCGCCGCCAGGGCGAGGCCGAGGGAGACGTGGACGTGGCCGACGTTGACCGAGAGGTAGGCGCTGTTGATGCTCGCGAGAGCCTGCTTGACGGTCATCCGGGCGAGGAGCATCCCGAGGCCGACGCCAGCGGTGCCGCCTACCAGGCCGTAGCCGGCCGCCTCGATCGCGAAGAGGAGGACGATTTGCGCCCGGGTGACGCCGAGCGAGCGGAGGGTCCCGATTTCGCGCCGCCGCTGCGCCACCGCGAACGAGACGGTGTTGAAGACCAGGAAGAGCCCCACCATCAGCGACACCGCCGCGCCCATCGCGAGGCCGACCTGGAACGAGCGCAGCATGTGCTCGACCGGGTGCCCGTGCGGCTTGTTCCGGCGGACCGTCGGGCCAGGACCCAGCGCGCGGCGGATCGCGTCGCGCACGCCAGCAGCGGTAAAGCCCTTCGCGACGTCGACGTCGATGCGATCGACGTGCGGGCCGCGGCCGAAGGCAGCTTCCGCCGAGTAGAGGTCCATCACCGCGACCCGGCCGCCGAACGCCTTCGCCGCGGGGCCGTCGGGCAGGATGCCGAGGACGTGGAAGTCGTGCACGCCGCGGCTCGTGCGCATCGCGAGCCGGGCGCCGACCTTCAGCGAGCGCTCGCGGGCGAACGACTGCGACACGAGAACCGCGTCCGGATCGTTCAGGAACTCGATGGGGTCCGGCATCTGGGCGCCAGACGCGAAGGCGTTGAAGCCGCGAGAAGCATCGCCGGCGGCGAGGTCGGCGCCGAAGACCTGGAGCCGCGTGCCGTCGGTCAGCTTGGCGATCTCGACGATGGCAGGGGAAGCGCTCTCGACCCCCGGGACCGCTCTCACCTTGTCCGCGAGGTCGTCGGGAAGCCCGCCGGGAACGCCGCCGGTGACGACGAGGTCGGCGCTCCCGGAGACGGCGCCCAGGGTGGAGCGAAAGCCCCGGAGAATCGCCTCGTTCGCCGCGCCGGTGGCGACGGTGGCGGAGACGCCCGCCGCGATGCCGAGCACCGTCAGCGTCGCGCGCAGGCGCATCTGGAACAGGCGCCGCCAGGAGACGTATCGGAGGAGCCGGCGCACTTTCCTAGGCCGCTCCCGCCTCGGCGCGCCGGTCGGAGACGACGAGGCCGTCCTTGAGCGCGAGCACCCGGTCGGCTCGCGCGGCGGCGGTCGGATCGTGCGTCACCATCACGATGGCCGTGTCGTGCTCGCGCGCGAGCGAGCGGATGAGCGAGAAGACCTCCGCGCCGGTGTGCGAGTCGAGGTTCCCGGTCGGCTCGTCGGCGAGCAGCAGCTTGGGCCGCGTCACGAGCGCCCGCGCGAGCGCCGTCCGCTGCATCTCGCCGCCGCTCATCTCATCCGGCCGGTGCTCCATCCGCGCCGCGAGGCCGACCCGCTCGAGCAGGTCTCGCGCCCGTCTTTCCGCCTCCCCTGGGGGGACCCCCGCGAGGAGCGCCGGGAGCATCGCGTTCTCGCGCGCGCTCATCGTCGGCAGGAGGTTGAAGAACTGGAAGACGAACCCGAGCGTCGTCCGCCGCAGCTTGGTCCGCTTGTCGTCGCCGAGCCCGCCGAGAGCGGTGCCGCCGACATAGACCTCTCCCGAGGTCGGTTCGTCGAGGGCGCCGGCGAGGTGGAGGAGCGTGCTCTTCCCGGAGCCGGAAGGCCCGACCACCGCCAAAAACTCGCCGCGAGCGACCTCGAACGACACCCCCTGGAGGGCCGGCACCAGCGCCTTCCCCCGCCGAAAGGTCTTTTCCACCGCGTCGAACCGGAGCATCGCCTCGCCCATCGCGGGCGGGAGACTAGCCCAAGGCAGGCGCGAGCTGACCGGGCGAGTCGCCTTGCCCGTCAATGTCCGATCGGTCGGATCGGTCCGATCGGTCGGATCGGTCCGATCGGTCCGATCGGTCTGTTCAGCAATGCCAGAGCCCCGCCCGGTCGAGGGCCGCACGAGACGGGGCACGCCTTTAACCATTCGGCCTCCCGCTTGTCAAAACCGGCCGCGCGCTGATAATGCGCGGCGCTCGAGGCTCGCCCGGGTTACGGGTCCGTTCGGCACGAGGAGAGGATCGCAAGCTTCCGATGCATCGCACGTCCTGGTTCGCCGCGCCGTTCCTCGTCCTCGCCTGGTCGACCTCCGCCCTCCCGGGTTGCGGGACGACGCTCGCCTCGTTGTCGTCGCCGGTCGGGTACGCGCCGGCACCGTCCACGCCGTGGGCGCCGCCCACCGGCTACGCCGTTCCGCAGCCGCTTCCTTCCGCTCCTCCGCGGCTTCCGCCGGGGCTCTCTCTGGACAAGCTCGAAGGCGGCGCCGAGGTGTCGCTGGCGGACGCGGTCGCCATCGCGCTCGCGAACAATCCGGCGACCCGGGATGCCTGGCTCCAGGCCCAGGTCGCGGCGGCGAACGTGGCGGGGGCGAAGGTCGGGTACCTGCCGAACCTCTCGGGCGACGTGAAGGGGCTGGTGCAGCATCAGGCGGCGTTGGGCGGCAAGTTCAACTTCACGCAGAAGGTGATCGACCCCGGATTGACGCTGAGCTACCTCCTATTCGACTTCGGCGGTCGGGCGGCGCGGGTCACGCAGACCGAGCGGACCCTGGCGGCGGCGGACTTCACCCAGAACCAGACGGTGCAGGACGTGATCCTCGCGGCGGAGCAGGCGTATCTGAGCTACGTCGCGGAAGAGGCGCTGGTGAGCGCGGAAGAGGACGCGGTGAAGTCGGCGCTCGCGAGCGTCGATGCGGCGAAGGCACGGGAGAAGGCGGGGCTCGGAACCGAGGCGGACGTGTTGCAGGCGCAGACGGCGCTGGCGAACGCGAAGCTCGACTACGAGACCGTGGCGGGTCAGCTCGGCATCGTGAAGGGTTCGCTCGCGACCGCGATGGGCCTGGCGGCGAACGTGGAAATCCAGGTGAAGGTCCAGCCGCCGGCGGAGCCGCGGGAGCTCAAGGTGCAGGTGAAGACGCTGATCGACCAGGCGCTCGCGAATCGGGCGGACCTCGCGTCGGCGCGGGAGAAGGCGCTCGCCGCCCGGGCGCAGATCGACTCGCTCAAGGCTTCGATGAAGCCGTCGCTGTCGCTCGCGGGCACGGTGGACCAGGTCGTTTTCCTCGGGCCGCCGAGCGTGACGACCGCGACGAACTATTCGGTGTCGCTCGACGTGAGCGTGCCGATTTCGGGAGCCATCGCGACCCTGGCGGCGATCGCGGGGGCGAAGGCGCAGGCCGAGGACCTCGCGGTGCAGTCGACGCTCGATGACGAGAAGGCAGTGCAAGAGGTATGGACGAGTTACTACAACCTGAAGACGGCGGCGCGGCGGACTCAGGCGGCGAAGGACCTGGTGGCGAGCGCGACCGCCGCGAGCGACGTGGCGCTCGGGCGGTACAAGCAGGGACTGGGAACGATACTGGACGTGCTCTCGGCGCAAAGCGCGCTCGCGAGCGCCAAGGGAACGCTGATTCAGGCGCAGGCGCAGTGGTCTTTGGCACTCGCGCAGCTCGCCCACGACGTCGGCGCGCTCTCGCCCAGGAACCTGTCGCAACCGCTCGCGCCGGCCGGCCGGGAGACGAAATGAACGACTGCCCGAGACAAGACGACCGTGCACCGGCGCGTCCTTCGACCAAGGGTGGTGTCGGACCGCTGGCCCGGCGCCAGGCCGGCGGCCTGGCACCACCGATTCCTCTCATGCCCGATGGTGACCGCCAAGCCATGCCGTCTCGTCCGATCAGACCGATCGGTCGGATCGGTCCGATCGGTCTGATCGACGGCGCGTCGCCCCGTTTCCTCGGCGCGCTGCTCGTCCTCGCCCTGGTGGCTTGCGCTCCGCACGGGGGTCCCCCCGGGGCGAAGAACCCGTTCGCGATGGGGCCGGTCCCGGTGCGGGTGGCGACGGTCGCGCGCAAGGCGGAACCCCTTCAAGCCCGGGCGGTGGGCCAGGTCGCGACGTTGCAGGACGTGGCGGTGATTCCCCAGGTCGACGGGCGCCTCTTGGCGGCGCATTTCCGGGAAGGAGGGGAGGTGGCGCGGGGGCAGCTCCTCTTCACCATCGACCCGCGGCCGTACCAGGCGGCGCTCGCGCAGGCGCAGGCGAACCTGGCGCGCGACCGGGCCCAGGCGGCGCAATCCCGGCGGGACGCCGCGCGGTACGCGGCCATCGTCGGCAAGGGCTACGTGACCGAGCAGCAGGCGGCGCAGGCGAAGGCGACCGCCGAGGCGCAAGCGGCGACGGTGGCGGCGGACCGGGCGGCGGTGCAGACCGCTTTGCTCAACCTCTCCTACTGCCAGATTCGCTCGCCCATTTCCGGGAAGACGGGGCTCTTGGGTGTCAAGGTCGGCAACGTCGTCAAGGCGAATCAGGCGACGCCCCTCATCACCATCAACCAGCTCAAGCCCATCGGCGTGACGTTCTCGCTCCCGTCGAAGGAGCTCCCGTCGATTCAGGCGAACTTCGGGAACGGGCCGCTCGCGACGCAGGCGGTGGTGCCGGGCGCAACCACGAGCGCGTTCGGTGGGCTCTCCTTCATCGACAACACCGTGAACACCCAGACCGGCACCATCACCCTTCGGGCGACGTTTCCCAACGCGGATGAGCTGCTCTGGCCGGGCGAGCCGGTCGACGTGGTGCTGACGGTGGCGGTGCAGAAGGATGCGGTGGTGGTCCCGTCGAGCGCGGTGCAGGAGGGGCAGCAGGGCACCTACGCGTTTGTCGTCAAGCCGGACAAGACGGTCGAGGAGCGCGCGATATCGATCGCCCGGACGGTGGGCGAGGACTCCATCGTGCAGACCGGCCTCGCGCCCGGCGACGTCGTGGTGACGGACGGCGCCCTCGCCCTGGTGAACGGCTCGCACGTCCAGATCCTGGGGGGCGAAACCCCTGTCGCTCCCATTCCCGACGGCGGCACCGAGGTGCATTAAGTGAACCTCTCCGAGCCCTTCATCCGGCGCCCGGTGGCGACGACGCTGGTGTCGATTGCCATCGTCGCGTTCGGCGTGGTCGCCTATCGGACCCTGCCGGTCAGCGACCTGCCGAACGTCGACTTCCCGGTCATCCAGGTGTCGGCGCAGCTTCCCGGCGCGAGCCCGGAAACGATGGCCTCCGCCGTGGCGACGCCCTTGGAGCGGCAGTTCTCGACCATCCAGGGCTTGCAGTCGATGACCTCGACCAACTCCCTCGGGTCGACCTCGATTGCCCTGCAGTTCGTGCTCGAGCGGCCGATCGACGCGGCGGCGCAGGATGTCCAGGCGGCCATCGCCGCGGCCTTGCCCCGCCTCCCGCCGATGCCGACGCCGCCGTCGTACCAGAAGGTGAACCCGGCGGACCAGCCGATCATGTACGTCGCGCTCACGTCGAAGGAATTGCCGCTCTACACGCTCGACGAATACGCGGAGACGCGCCTGGCCGAGCACATCTCGACCATCTCCGGGGTGGCGCAGGTGCTCGTCTACGGCGCGCAGAAGTACGCGGTGCGCATCGAGGTGAACCCGCAAGCGCTTTCGAGCCGTGGCATCGGCCTCGACCAGGTGCAGCAGGCGATCCAGAGCGCCAACGTGAACCTCCCGACCGGCCTCCTCTCGGGCCATTCGGTCTCGTACACGGTGGAAGCCAACGGGCAGCTCACCCGCGCTTCCGCGTACGAACCGATCATCGTCGGCACCTCGAACGGCTCGCCGGTGCGACTCTCCGACGTGGCGGCGGCGAAGGACAGCGTCGAGAACGATCAGGTCTCGGCGTGGTACTCGGGCCAGCGCGCGGTCGTGCTGGCCATCCAGCGGCAGCCGGGAACCAACACGGTCGAGGTGGCTTCCAGCGTGAAGACGCTCCTCCCGAAATTCGCGAAAGAGCTTCCGGCGAGCGTTTCGTTGCATGTCCTCTACGACCGCTCGGTGTCCATCAAGAACTCGGTGAGCGACGTGAAGCTGACGTTGCTCATCACCCTGTTCCTCGTCGTGGCGGTGATTTTCATCTTCCTGCGCACCCTGCGGGCGACGATCATCCCCAGCCTGGCGTTGCCGATGTCGGTCGTCGGCACCTTCGTCGCGATGTGGCTCCTCGGCTACAGCATGGACAACCTGTCCCTGATGGCCTTGACGCTCTCGGTGGGCTTCGTCGTCGACGACGCGGTGGTGATGCTCGAGAACATCGTCCGCCACATGGAGCTGGGCGAAGGGGTCCTGGAGGCCGCGCTCAAGGGCTCGAAAGAAATCGGCTTCACCATCGTCTCGATGACCCTCTCCCTGACGGCGGTGTTCATCCCGGTCTTGTTCATGGGCGGCATCGTGGGCCGGCTCTTCCGCGAGTTCGCCGTGACCATCGCGGTGGCGATTCTGATCTCGGGCTTCATCTCGCTGACCCTGACGCCGATGCTGTCGAGCCGCTTCCTCCGGCCGGTCCACCACGAAGACGACAATTGGATGAAGCGCATCGCGGAGCGCGCGTTCGACAAGCTGCGTGACCTGTACGGGAGCTCGCTCGCGCTCGTGCTGCGCCATCGGGTGATCACGATGCTGGTTTCGCTCGGCATCCTGGTCGCGGCGGGCTACCTCTTCACGAAGATTCCCAAAGGCTTCCTCCCCAGCGAGGACAACGGCCAGATCTTCGCGCAGACGGAGGCGAAGCAGGGCATCTCGTTCGACGCGATGAAGAAGCATCAGCTCGAGCTGATGCAGATCGTCGAGCACGATCCGAACGTCAAGGAATTCATGTCGTCGGTGGGCGCGATGCCCGGCCGTCCGAGCAACACTGGCTTCATGTTCATGCATTTGAAACCGCTCGGTAAGCGGTTGCCGGTCGACGCCATCATCGCCGAGCTGCGTCGCAAGTTCGCGAAGGTTCCCGGCATCCGGGCGTACATCCAGAACCCGCCGCCCATCCGCATCGGCGGCAAGCTGACGAAGGGCGAATACCAGTACCAGCTCCAAGGCACCGACACGCACCTGCTCTATGCCGATTCCGCCAAGCTCGAAGCCGCGATGCACAAGATCCACGGGCTCATCGATGTCACGAGCGACCTCGAGCTGACCAACCCGCAGCTCAACGTCGAGGTCGACCGCGACCGCGCCTCGCTCCTCGGGGTTTCGTTGGAGCAGGTGGAGGACGCGCTCTACACGGCCTTCGGAACGAGGCAGGTGTCGACCATCTACGCTCCGGAAAACGAGTACCAAGTGATCATGGAGCTGTCGCCCCAATACCGCCGCCGGCCGAACGCCTTGAATGTTCTCTACGTCCGGTCGAACACTGGCAAGCTCGTGCCGTTGAGCGCGGTGGCGAAGCTGACCCACACGGTCGGACCCTTGACCGTCAACCACGCCGGGCAGCTCCCCGCGGTGACGCTCTCGTTCAACGTGCTCCCGGGAACCAGCATCGGCGACGCCACCGCCGCCGTCGAGCGCGCCGCCCGTGGGATTCTGCCGCCCACGATCACCGCGAGCTTCCAGGGCAACGCGCAGGCGTTCGCCTCGAGCTTGTCCGACCTGGGAACCCTGCTCCTCCTCGCGGTGCTGGTCATCTACCTGGTGCTGGGCATCCTCTACGAGAGCTACCTCCATCCGATCACGATTCTCTCCGCCCTGCCCTTCGCCGGCTTCGGCGCGCTCCTGACGCTGTGGATCTTCCACACCGAGCTCTCGCTCTACGCCTTCGTCGGCCTCATCATGCTGGTCGGCCTCGTCAAGAAGAACGGCATCATGATGGTCGACTTCGCCATCGACTCCCGGCGGACGGGCAAGGGCCCCCGGGACGCCATCCACGAGGCGGCGCTGATCCGGTTCAGGCCGATTCTGATGACCACCTTCGCGGCCTTGATGGGCGCCTTGCCGATTGCCCTGGCCAGCGGCGCGGGCGCGGAATCGCGGCGGCCCCTGGGCCTCGCGGTCGTCGGCGGCCTCCTCTTCTCCCAGCTCTTGACCCTCTACGTGACCCCGGTCTTCTACACCTACATGGAAGGCCTGAGCACGCGGGTCGCCGCCTGGCGAGCGCGACGGGCCGCCCGACACCACCCGCCTCCCCCGGAAACCCCGGCGCCGGCGTAGACGCCCCCCCTCCCCGACCCTCCCCCGCAGAGAGCGCGGGAGAGGGATTGGGGAGCGGGGTGCTTTGCCTACGGCGCCGCGCCAGCCGTCGTCGCGCCGTCGATGGTGATGCTCTTGATGCGGGCGAGGACCTTCTGATCCACGTCCGGCGGCAGCGGCGCGTAGCCCAGGGCCGCGGCCGACTTCTCGCCTTCGGTCAGGCCCCACTCCCAGAATTTGAGCATCGGCGCCGCCTTGTCGCCGCTGAGGTGCTGGTAGAGCAGCACGAAGGTGAACCCGGCAATCGGGTACGCCTGCGCGCCCGCCGGGTTCGTGATCGAGACCGAGAAGTCGTCCGGCATCTGCACGCCCGCCGCGGCGGCCGAGGTCGTCTGGGTGCTCGGGAGGATGTAGTTACCAGAGCTGTTTCGCATCGCGATGATCGGCAGGTGGTTGTCCGTCGCGTACGACAGCTCGACGTATCCGATGGCCCCCGGGTTCTGTTGGACGATTCCCGTCACGCCCTCGCTCCCCTTGCCGCCCAGGCCCAGCGGCCACTTGACCGCCGTGCTGTGCCCGACCTTCGCCTTCCACTCCGGCGAAACCTTCGAGAGGTAGTCGGTGTAAATCGCGGTCGTCCCCGAGCCATCCGACCGATGCGTCACCACAATCGGCAGGTTCGGGAACTTGACGCCCGGATTCTCCTTGGCGAGCCGCGGATCGTTCCAGTTCGTGATCTGCCCCAGGTAGATGCCCGATAGCGTGTCCGGCCCCAGGTGCAGTTGCGTCGTCATCAGCGCCGGGACGTTGTAGGTGATGGCCACCGCGCCCAGGACCGTCGGCAGGTTCATCAGACCCGGCGCCGCCTCGACCTGCTCCGCGGTCAGCCACGCGTCGGAGGCGCCGAAGTCCACCGTGCGCTTGGTGATCTGCTGGATGCCGCCCCCCGAGCCGATGGACTGGTAGTTGAGCTGCATGCTCGGATGCTTCTGGTGATAGTCGTACGCCCACTTCGTGTACAGCGGCGCCGCGAAGGTGCTGCCCGCGCCGTTGATGAGGTAGGTCTTGCCGCTCGCGGAATTCGCTCCGCTCGCGTTCGAATGGCAGGCCGCGATCGCCAGCGCCGCCCAGATGAGGGTGAACCGTTTCATCGTACGCTCCTATGCGGCTCTAGAACGAGAGCTGCGTGAAAAGGCCGACTTCCTGGTAGGTCCCGGTCTGGTCGGGCACCGCCGAACCGATGGGCCCGTTCGAGGTCGCGAGCACCGTGCCCTGCAGGGTTCCCGGCAGCGCGCTGCCCGAGTCGACCGTCTCGCCCTTGTATACGAGCGCCAGGTCCCAGAACGAGAACGGCGAGTAGTCCACACCCGCGTTGTAGTACGTATCGCGCACCGACGCGTCGGTGTCCGCGTCAGGCTGCGCGTAGTCGAAACGCCCGAAGACCGAGAGCGCCGGCAGGAAGCGCCAGCTCGCGTAGACCGTCGCTCCGCGCGCCGTGTCCTCGGCGCCGGTCACTTCCTTCGCCGTGTAGTCGTGCGCGAGGAAGCCTTCGAGGCCGACTCGGAGGGTTGGCGCATCCCAGGCGACGAGCAGGTCTTCGCGGGTGCCGGTGTGCAGCTTGAGCTTGGAGGTCTCGGCGGTGTTCTGACCGAGCTGCGAGGCCGCGCCGCCCAGGGCGACGTAGAGGTGACCGGCGAATTGCGCGTTCACCCGCGCCTCGACGCTCGGCACCTGCGCCCGGGTCGGATTGGCGTAGCCGTTGCCGTTGACGATCGAGACCTGGTAGCCGAGCATCCCGTTCGCGAAATCGCCGAGCACGTGCAGGCCCCAGTCGGCCGAGCTGCCATAGCCCAGGCGGTCGACCAGCGTGTTCTCGACGAACCGCATCCCGTACCGATCCTCGGCATAGGGAAACCAGGGGTTGTTCGCGACGCCCGCGCGCACGATCAACGCCGGCATGAGCTTCGCCTGGATGTAGGCGTTCTTGACGAACACGTCGAAGTGCTTCGCCTGGTCGCCGACGTCGGTGAGGAAGTGCGCGCTGAACACCGGGCTCAGGCGGTAGCTGGCGCCCAGGTAGAACCGCTTCAGGTCGAAGCCGGTTCCCGAGTCGGCGCGGGTCTTGCTCTGGCCCTCGTCGACCGCGTTCTTCCAACTGAAGTCGCTGTAGGTCTTCCCGAAGATTTCGAAGGGCAGCGTCTTGGCCGCTGCGCTGCCGCTCGCCATCGGCGCCGCGCTCGCGCTCGCCGCCGAGCCGAAGAGCAGCGCCGCCGTGAGAATTGCCGCCGACCACCTTGTCCGCATGTTCTGGCCTCGTCTCCTGGTTCGCTTCCAGCGCGAACGCGAGCGGACGATGCCGGCGCTGTGTGACGGGCCGGTGGCCGGGAAGTAAATTGTTGGGGGCGAGGCTCCGAGCCCGGGGCCGACGTCGGCGCCGACAAGACCGATCCGACTGATCGGACCGATCGGTCCGATCGGTCCGATCGGACGTTTCACGCGCCGAGCCGCGTGGAAGAACTTCTGCGCGTGTGTCGCGCGCTTGCGCGCTTCAGTAGCTGTGGTGCCCGAGCTTCACTCGCCCGCGGAAGACCCAGTAGACGAGCGAGGTGTACCCGACCACGAACGGCATCCCGAGCACGGCGATGAGCGCCATGATGCCCAGCGTCTTCTCCGACGAGCTCGCGTTGAAGATGGTCAGCGACCACTTCGGGTCCAGGCTCGACGGGAGCAGGTTCGGGTACATCTCGACGCCCAGGAGCGCGACGAGGCAGGCGATGGTCACCGCCGACGAGACGAACGCCTGCAGCGGCCGGTTCAGGAAGAGCGCCCGCGGCACGTTCGCCAGAGCCAGCACGTTCGCCGCGACCAGCACCCACGCCAACGGGAAGCGCACGAAGTTCTCTTTCGCCTGTGGCAGCGTCAACAGCGCGGCGATGGTCGTGAAGATGTAGAGCACGAAGGCGACCCCGGCCGCCGTCCAGGTCCAGGTGCGCAGCCGCTCGTGCAACTCGCCTTCGGTCTTCAGGTGCAGGTAGGCCGCGCCGTGCAAGGTGAAGAGCGAAAGCGTGAACGCGCCGACCAGCACCGACCACGGCGTCACGAGGCCCAGGAGCGTTCCCGCGAAGTTCCCCTGCGCGTCGATGGGAATCCCGTGCATCACGTCGCCGACCGCGACCCCGAAGAGGAACGCCGAGCCGATGCTCGCGAGGAAGAACAGGAAGTCCAGCGTCCCCCGCCACTTGCTCTCCGGCCGCTTCGAACGGAACTCCAGCGTCACCGCCCGGAAGATCAGCGCGAACAAGAGCACCATGAACGGCAGGTAGAAGCCGGAAAACGCCGTCGCGTAGGCCCTCGGGAAGGCGGCGAAGAGAGCGCCGCCGAAGGTGACGAGCCACACCTCGTTCCCGTCCCACACCGGCCCGATGGCGTTCATCAGGACCCGCCGCTCCTCGTCGTTCTTCGCGACCACGAGGTGGAGGCTCCCGACGCCGAGGTCGAACCCGTCGAGAATCGCGTAGCCCGCGAGGAGCACGCCCAGGAGGATGAACCACAAGAGATGGAGGTGGGTCATGTCAGCTCTCCTGGCCGATCGAGAGGGCGGCCGCGGGCTCGAGCTGCCCTGCCGCTGGGCTGCCGGCGATCGCGGACGCGGGCTGCTCCACCGCTTCCGGTCCCCGTTGGATGCGGTCGTTCATCACGAAGATCCAGAGCGCGAAGAGCAGCAGGTAGACCACGCCGAAGAGGGCGATCGAGGCGAGGATCTGCCCGGGCGGCACGGTCGTCGAGACCGCGTCGGACGTGCGCAACAGCCCCTGCACGACCCACGGCTGCCGCCCCACGTCGGCGGAGATCCAGCCCAGGTCGTTCGCCGCGTAGGCCGCGAGAATCGAGAAGGTGAAGACCCACAACAGCCAGCGCTGCGTAAAGAGCTTCTTGCGCCAGAGCATCACCAGCCCGAACAACGTCAGCACGATGAAGAAGACGCCCAGCCCCACCATCAGGTGGAACGAGTAGAAGACGCCGAGCGGCGGCCGGTCGCGCGGGGCGAAGGAATCGAGCCCGGTCACCGGCGCCTTCGCGTTGCTGTGGAGCAGCAGGCTCAAGCCGCCGGGAATCGAAATCGAGGCGTCGAGCTTGTCCGCCTTCGGGTCCGGGATGCCGAAGAGCGCGAGCCCCGCCGCTCCGCTGGAGTGGAAGTGACCCTCGAAGGCGGCGAGCTTGGCCGGCTGGTACTTCGCCACCTCGCGCGCGTGCAGGTCGCCCGTCACCAAGGCCGCCAGGGAGAAGACCGCGGCGAACCAGAGCGCCACCGTGAAGCTGCGGCGGGCGAACTCCTCGTGCTTCTTTTTCAAGAGGTACCAGGCCGAGATGCTCATGACGAAGCAGGCGCCGAGGATGAAGGCGCCGATGAGCACGTGGGTCAGGCGAATCATGGCCGAAGGGTTGAAGACGACCGCCCAGAAGCTGGTGATTTCCGCGCGCGTGCCGAACGGCGTCGCGACGAGGTGATACCCCGCCGGCGTCTGCTGCCACGAGTTCGCGACCACGATCCACAGCGCGGAGAAGATGGAGCCGCCGGCGACCATGACGGTGGAGAAGAAGTGCATCCGGGGCGAGACCTTGTCCCAGCCGAAAACCAGCACCGCGAGAAAGCCGGACTCCAGGAAGAAGGCGAAGATGCCCTCCGCCGCCAGCGCGGAGCCGAACACGTCGCCGACGAAGCGGGAGTAGGTCGCCCAGTTGGTGCCGAACTGGAATTCCATCACGATGCCGGTCGCGACCCCGAGCGCGAAGCTGATGGCGAAGAGCTTCACCCAGAACTTCACCGCCGCCTCGTAGATCGGCTGGCGCGTCTTCAGGTGCAGCGCCTCGAGGATGACGAGCACCCCGCCCATCCCGATGGTCAGCGGCACGAAGAGGTAGTGGAACGTCGCCGTCAGCGCGAACTGCAGGCGCGACAGCGAGACGGCATCGAGGCTCATGGGAGGCTCCTCTCGGAAAAGCCGCGCGCGCTGTACCAGGCACGCACAGCTCGCGCAACCTTTTCCGGCGCCGCTGTCGGGAAGCGGAAGCTTGGACCGACCCGGCGATGGCGAGCCCCCGGATCGCGCCAGGCGACGCCGACGATCGAAGGCGCCCCCGGGCCTGTCGGCTCGCTCGGGTTGCTGACCGGGTCCGGCGCCAGGTCTCCCCCTCCCCGACCCTCTCCCGCATAGAGCAGCGGTTGGCGCCGGCATCGGCGCCCCCCCTCCCCAACCCCTCCCCCGCAACGAACGCGGGAGAGGGAGGAAAAGACTGCCTTCGCGCAGGCACCGCTAAAGCCCCTCTCCCGCGCTCCATGCGGGGGAGGGGGGGCGCAGCCGCAACCTGAGCGACCGGGAAGCCAGGTCGGGGAGGCGGGACGCAGCCGCAACCCGAGCCACGCGGGAAGCCCGCGAAGACACCTTGGCCACCTCAGCGCTCGCGATCGCGGACCCGTTGCGCTATCAGACGACCAGATGCCGCGGTCGGTCTTGGCAGCAGAGCTCGCGGGCCTCATCACCGCTCGCGCCGAGCGTTGCGGCCTCGTCGGGCTCTTCTTCGACTACGACGGGACGCTGGTGGACATCGTGCCGCGGCCGGAAGATGCGCGGGCGCCCGAGTCGCTCCGGCAGGCGCTGGGGAATCTCGCCCGCCTGCCGCGCGTGCGTCTCGCCATCGTCACCGGGCGCTCCCTCGCGAGCTTGCGCGAGCTGGCGGGACCGCTCCCGGGTTGCGTCGTGGCGGCGAACGGCGGATTCCACCTCCAGGGGGCAGACGGCGACTGGATTCATCCCGGCGTCGAGCCGCTGGTGCCACTCCTCCAGGCGCACGCGAGCGCGCTCGCGCGGGTCGTCGACCAGCACCCGGGCACCCAGCTCGAGGACAAGGAGCTGTCGCTCTCGGTCCACTTCCGCCGCGCTCCCGAGGCCCGCGACGCGCTCGACGAGGCGGTGCGGGAATGCGTCCAGGCGACGCCGGGGCTCTTTCGCGTCCTCGAAGGGAAAGCGATCTTCGAAATCCAGCCCGCCATCGACTGGGACAAGGGCAAGGCGCTCGACCTCCTGTGCGATCGCTGGCACGTGAGCGAAAGCGCGGTGTTCTTCGGCGACGACCGCATCGACGAGCCGGCCTTCGTCGCGGTGCGCGCCCGCGGCGGGCTCGGCTGCCATGTCGGCGTGACGGATAGCGAGAGCGCCGCCGAGCTGCAGATCGCCACCGTCGCCGAGATGCGCGCGCTCATCGCGCGGCTCGGCACTCGTCTCGCCTGAAGGGTGGTCGCCGTCGCATGGCGCGGGCTGACCTCGCAACCCAAACCGTAGGATGGGTGAAGCGGAGCGGAGCCCATCAGCGACGGCCGCCAACGATGGGCTGCGCTACGCTCCACCCATCCTACGAGTTGGCGAACCCGGTCGAGGACCTGCGCGCGGCGCGAGCCGTTCGCGGCTCAGTCGATCAGGCGATGCGCAGTGGCTCTTTGCCGAACGGCGCCGGCGCGGGTCTTCGTCTAGGTCCGCCGCTGGCGCGCGCGCGGATGGGCGGCGTCGTAAGCGCGGTGGAGCTGCTGGCGTCCGACGTGCGTGTAGATCTCGGTGGTCACGAGCTGGGCGTGGCCGAGCATCGCCTGGACCGAGCGCAGGTCGGCGCCGCCTTCGAGCAGGTGGGTCGCGAACGAATGGCGCAAGGTGTGGGGTGAGAACGTCCGCCCGATGCCGGCGGCCCGGGCCCAGGATTGCAGCCGCTTCCAGAAGTTCTGCCGGCTCATCCGCCGCCCGCGACGGGTGACGAAGAGGTCTCGCGAAGCCCTCTCGCCGAGCAGCTTCGCTCTCGCCATCGACACGTATTCGCCGACCGCTTTCAACGCCCGCCCGCTCACCGGGACCAGCCGGTCCTTCCCGCCCTTGCCGCGCACCCGCACGAGCTGTTGCCGAGCGTCGACGCTGCCGCTCTGCAACCCGCACAGCTCGCTCACCCGCAAGCCCGACGCGTAGAGCAAGAACAGCATCGCCCGGTCGCGCACCACCTCCGGCTCCTCGCCTTGCGGCGCCGCGAGCAGCGCCTGCACCTCCTCGGCGGTCAACGATTCCGGGAGCTTGCGCGTCAGCTTGGGCCCGCGGACCTCTTCGGTCGGGTCGGGCGCGTCCTCCCGCCGCTCGGCCCGATGCCGATGGAACGCCCGCACCGCCGACAGCATCCGCGCGCTCGACCGCGGCCCCACTCCTTCGGTCGCCAGGCGCGCGAGAAACCGCTCGACGTGGGCGCGGGTGCCCGAATCGGCGTCGTCGATGCCCTCCTCGGCCAGCACCGCGAGATAGCGGCGTACGTCGCGCGCGTACGCCTCGACCGTGTGCGGGCTCATCGCCCGCTCCGCTCGCAGGTGGTGGACAAAGGCTTCCAGGGCGCCATCCAGCCCCGGGGGGAGCGGCACCGGCGCCGCGGGGCTCGAAGGTGCCTTGGCCACGACCGCTCCCGTCGCGGCGCGCTGGGGCCTCAAGCGAGCCCGGCCACGTCGCCCTTGCCCATCCGCAGCACCACCGGCTCGTCACCGGTCAGGTCGAGCACCGTCGACGGCTCGTCGAGCTGGTAGCCGCCGTCGATGACCAGCTCCAGCCCGTGCCCGAGCAGGTCCTGGATGTCGGACGGATCGATGAGCACCTGGCCGTCGGGCGTCGAGGCGCTGGTCGAAATCAAGGGTCTGCCGAGGCCCTTCACCAGAGCGAGAGCGATAGGGCTGTCCGGCACCCGAATGCCCACCGTCTTCTGCTTGGTCACCGCGATCTTCGGCACCAGGTTCGTCGCCTCGAGCACGAAGGTGTACGGACCCGGCGTCAGCCGGCGCATCGTCGCGAAGGCCGGGTTCGACACCCGCGCGTACCGCGACACGTCCGACAGGTCGGGGCAGATGAAGCTGAGCGGCTTGGACCGCGGCCGGGCCTTGAGCTGGTAGATGCGCTCGATGGCCTTCTTCTCGAAGAGGTCGCAGCCGACGCCGTAGTAGGTGTCGGTCGGGTAGGCGACGAGCCCGCCCGCCTCGAGCACGGCGACGCACCGGTCGATGTGCCGCGGCTGCGGGTGGCGCGGGTCGATGGAGAGAATCGGAGCCGACATCGGCGACGCAGGCTGGCACGACCGCGGTCGAAAGTCCAGCGGTAGAGTAAGCAAGCCGCAGGATGGGTGAAGCGCCAGCGAAACTCAGCGGCTGGCGACCGCACAGAACGATGGGGTCCGCTCTGCTCCACCCATCCTACGTCGCACCGGATGGTCGGTCCTCGCGGGACGGACATCCGCGCTCGGTCAGGTCCGGTATTCGGCGTTGATCTTCACGTACTCGGCCGAGAAGTCGCAGGTATAGATGCTCTTCGAATAGGTTCCGCGCCCCAGCCGCACCACCACGGTGAAGGCGCGCTTCTTCATCTGCTCCTGCGCGTCGGCCTCCGCTTCCGGACCGAGGCCCACGCCGTTTTCGACCAGGTCGGCGCCGTCGACGGAAATCGAGACGCGGGCGGGGTCGAGGGTGAAGCCGCAGGCGCCGGCGGCGGCCATCATCCGGCCCCAGTTCGCGTCGGCCGCGTGCCAGGCGGTCTTCACGAGCGGGCTGTTGGCGATGCGCCGCGCGACCTGGTCCGCCTCCAGCGGGCTGAACGCCTCCTCGACGCGCACCTCGACGAGCTTGGTCGCGCCCTCCCCGTCCGCCGCAATCTGCTTCGCGAGGTCGAGGCACACGTCGAACACGAGCTGGCGCAAGGCGTCGTAGCCCGGCCCCTGCGCCTCGGTGATGGGCGGGCTCTTCGCGACGCCGCTCGCCAGCAAGTAGAGCGTGTCGTTGGTCGAGGTGTCGCCGTCGACGGTGACCGCGTTGAAGGTGTCGGCCGCACAGGCGCGCAAGAGCTCCAGGAGCGGTCCCGGGGAGATGGTGGCGTCGGTCGCGAGGCAGGCGAGCATCGTCGCCATGTCCGGCATGATCATCCCGGCGCCCTTGCAGGCGCCGGCGACGGTGACCCGGCGGCCGAACAGCTCCCCCTGCCGCCAGGCGACCTTCTCGTGGGTGTCGGTGGTGGTGATCGCCCGAGCGAAATCGCGCAGCCCCTCCGGTCTGAGCGCCGCCACCAGCGCCGGCACCGCCGCCTCGATGCGGTCCACCGCGAGCGGCGCGCCGATGACCCCGGTCGACGCGATGAGCACCTCCGCCGGGTCGACGCCGAGCGCCTCTTCGAGGCTCCCCGCCATCCGCTCCGCCGCGCGCTCACCCGCCTCGCCGGTGCAGGCGTTGGCGCCCCCGGCGTTCATCAGCACCGCTCTCGCATAGCCCGCCGCCGCCTTCGGCCTGGACAGCAAGACCGGTGCCGCTGCCATGTCGCTCTGGGTGAAGATGCCGGCGCAGGTCGCGAGCTCGTCGGCCACGAGCAGCGCGAAGTCGGGCCGCCCCGGCCGCGTCCGCAACCCCGCTTCCACGCCCGCCCAGCGAAAGCCGGGGACCACGACGTCGTCTCGGTTCATCTGCGCTCCAGGCAGGTCGGACCGATCGGACCGATCCGACCGATCGGTCTGATCGTGCCAGTGGCCGCCGCGTCGGCCCGGCCGCGTCGGGCGCGACTCACCACGTGGTCGTGACCTCTCCGGAGAGCGTCGCCCGGTCGATCACCAGGTCGAACTTCGCCGCCTGCGTCGTGCCCCGGGGCGGCTGGGCGCTCGCGCCGAGACCGGCGATGCTCGAGCTGCTGTCGGACGCGAGGGTCTTGCCGCCGGACAGCTTCGCTCCTGCCGTCCAGGGGTTGCCCTGGCGAAAGTGGACGAGGAGCTTCACGTTGCCGCTGTCCACCGTCCAGGCGAAGCCGTCGTTGCAGCTCGAGCGCGTGACCAAGGCGGCACCGGCGCAGCTCACCGTCACGCCGTCGGCCTTCCCCGCGCAGGTGTCGAACCGAGACTCGGTCACGCCGAGCTGCTGGAGGCTCGCGGGGTAGAGCTGGACGCCGCCGGTCGCCACCGCGCACGGGTCGTCGGTCTGGCCGCAGCCCGCGAGGGCGAGCGCCAGTATCAACACGAGCGGGAAGCGCCTCCTCATGGGCCGGCGAATGTACGCCATCCCAAGGCGGCGCGGCCGGTCGGTCTCTCGAGGCGCCGGGGCCGCTTTCGCAGCGCCGTTTATTTGCCGCGCCCGCCAGCGTCGGCGTAGAGTCCGGCGCCGCAGGTTCGTGGTCGTCGGAGTCGCTCATGGCGGTCCTGAGGGGCCTGTCCGAGCAAGTCTCACAGGAGGTGGTGGAGCTCGATGCCGACGGCACCAGCGTCGGCCGCGCGGACAATCAGCAGCTCGTCCTGCACGACGGCAGCGTTTCTGGGAAGCACGCGCGCATCTGGTGCGAGACCAAGTGGCTGGTGCAGGACCTGGGCTCGACCAATGGCACCCTCTTGAACGGCGCGATGCTGGACGCGCACGAGGTCTTCGAGCTGGCCGACGGCGACCGGGTCTCGTTCGGGCGGGTGACGATGGAGTTCCAGGCGGCGGGGGCCAGCGGCGCTCTCGCCGAGGCGCGCGCGGCGCTCGACGCGGCGGAAGCGGCGCTCAACGCGATGCGCGACGAGATTGCGCTGTTGCGCGACCACGCCGCCAAGCAGGACGAGGCGATTCGTTCGCGCGACGAGGCGCTCGCCGAATGGGAACGGCGGATGGAGTCGGTCAACTCGTCGTGGGTGAGCAAGGAGGACTTCCAGAAGGAGCTCGCCCGCGAAAAGGAGAAGCTCGACCTCGCGGCGCAAGGGCGGATCGACGCGGCGGTGCGCCGGTACAACGAGATGGAAGCGCGCTACGTGCAGAGCCAGGCCAAGCTCGAGACCGCGGAGAAGAGCCTGCGCGAGAAGGAAGACGAGCTTCGGCTGCTGGCGCTCAAGCGCGCCTGAAGGCTTTGGGAATGCGACTCGTCGCCGGTTTGAGCATCCTCCTCGGGGCTCTCGCCTGTTCGAACCCAGCGGGTGCGCCGCCGGGAAGCGGAAAGCCGGACGCCGGCGCAGGGGACGCCGGCTCGTCCGGTCAGGCAGCCCAGGAGCCCTCCTGCACCAAGCCGGCGAAGGCGGGTGAGGCGTTCGCCGTCGACCCGGCGCACCAGACCGAGATCCCCGGGCGGGTCGCCTTCGACGGGACGCTCTGGCTCAGCTACTCCCACGCGGCCGACGACGGCTCGGCGGACTTCGACGTCGCGCTGACGCGCCTGGGCTGCGACGGCACGGTGGCGATGTCGCCGGAGACGCTCAGCCACGCGGCGAGCTCCAACGACGTCGATTCGACGATCGCGCTCGGCGCCGACCGCCTCCTGGTCGCCTGGAGCGCGGACGACCACGGCGACCAGCCGAACCTCTCGCTGCGCTACACCGAGCTCGAGCTCGACGGGAGCGCTCTCGTTCCCGAGACGGCGCTTTCGACGACCAGCGGCGGCGAGCCGGCGAGCGCCAACGTGTGGCAGCCGTCGGTCGCGCCGCTTCCCGGGGGCGGTTTCGTCGTCGCCGGCACCCGCGGCATCGTCGGCGAGCCCGGAGGCTTTCGGGCGTTCATCCAGAGAATCGACGCGGAGGGCAGACCCTCGGGGCCGACGGTGGACGTCCCGGCGAGCGCCGACTCGCAGAGCTCGATGTCCAACCCCGCGCTCGCTAAGGACCCGGCGGGCGACCTGATGCTCGCGTGGTCCGCCGAGCCCGCCTCGGGCGCGCCGACGATGCAAGAGGCGTTGCTGGAATCCAACGGCACCTTCTTCGGCCCGACCACCGCCGTCGTCGGCGCCGGCGCCGGCTACGGCCAGTATCCGAGCGCCGGTTTCGCGCCCTGGGCGCCGCGCGCGTTCCTGGCGTTCGAGGACGACGCCGATTCTCCCTCGACGATCCTGGTCAAGGACGCCTTCGCCGGCGGGACCGCGGCGACGCTCGAGCTCCAGTCCCCGCCCGGGTCGTTGAGCACGGGCCCAGCGGTTGCGGTGTCGAAGACCGGCGGCGCCGTCGCCTGGTTCGGCGAGAACCAGACCACCGGCGGCCGGGCGATTCTGGCGCAGGCGTTCGCCTTTGACGGTACGAGCTTTACGGCAGGGGCGCAGGTGACCGTCTCGGGGACCGGCCGGGTCG
The DNA here is from genome assembly GCA_021787845.1 of Myxococcales bacterium. Taxonomy (GTDB): domain Bacteria; phylum Myxococcota; class Myxococcia; order Myxococcales; family JAJYLH01; genus JAJYLH01. Next base: position 55,910 of record JAJYLH010000015.1, read on the forward strand.
CGCCCGACGCGCCGACGCTCGCGCACGTCGATGGCGACCTCTGGTTCGTCGCCTGGGCGCAAGGAACCGGGTCGGACCTGACGATGGAAGGGCGGTTCGTCGAGCTGCCGCAAAGCTGAGGGGGAGAGCTTGCGGGTGGTTCGCCCACGCTGGTCCTGGCGTGGGGGCCGGAGCTGCCGCCATCGACCGATCCGACCGATCCGACCGATCCGACCGATCGGTCTGATCGGTCTGATCGGTCTCGCCGACGGCGGCGCTCTTAGGCGGCAAAGGCGAGGGTCGGCCGGCCGCTACCAGCTCGACTTCGTCACGCCGGGGATTTCGCCCTTGAGCGCGCGGGAGCGGAAGCAGATGCGGCACATCCCGAACTTGCGCAAGAAGCCGCGGGGCCGGCCGCACAACGGGCAGCGGTTGTAGGCGCGCACCTTGAACTTCTGCTTGCGCGTCGCCTGGACGATTTTCGAGGTCTTGGCCAAGCTTCAAACTCCCTTGGAGCCCTAGCGCCTAGTGGCGCCGCTCCTGCCCCACGCTACTGCCGAAACGGCATCCCGAGGTGCTTGAGGAGCGACCGCGCCTCCTCGTCCGACCGCGCGCTGGTGACGACGGTGATGTTCATCCCTTTGATCTTGTCCACCTGGTCGTAGACGATTTCCGGGAAGATGATCTGCTCGCGCAGCCCGAGGGTGTAGTTGCCCTTGCCGTCGAAGGCCTTGGGCGAGACGCCCTTGAAGTCGCGCACGCGCGGCAGGGCGATGGAGACGAGCCGGTCCAGGAACTCGAACATCCGGTCGTTACGCAGGGTCACCATCGCGCCGACCGACTGGCCCTGGCGGAGCTTGAAATTCGCGATCGACTTGCGGGCCTTGGTGATCACCGGCTTCTGCCCGGTGATCGTCGCGAGCTGCTCGACGCCGCTGTCGAGGATCTTCGCGTTGGCGATGGCCTCGCCCAGACCCATGTTGACGACGATCTTCTGCAGCCTCGGCACCTGCATCGCGTTCTGGTAGCCGAACTCCTTCATCAGGGCGGGCACGATTTCGTCGCGGTACCGCAGGCGCAGCCGCGCCGGCACCTTGCCCCGCGCCGCCGGCTGGGCGTCGAGCGGACCGCCGAACGCCACCTGGCCCTTCTTGTGCCCGCCGCCGGCCGGCTTCTTGTCGCCCTTCTTCTCGGGCTTCTCGGCTTTGCCCGCGGGCTTCGCTTCCGCCGCGGGAGCCTTGGCTGGCTTCTTCTCTGCCTTTTCCTTCTTTTCCTCGGCCATCAGGTCGTCCTCGCCGCCGGGACCGGTCGAGCTTCGAGAGGCTCGCCGCACCGGCGATGTCCGCGCGACGAAAAGGCGCGCGGGGGTGTCAAGGAGGCCGGCACCGCTCTCGCCGGTCTCCAGCCGTGCCGTTCTACTTGGTGTCGAGCACCGCGCCCTTGAGCGGGCCCCGCCCGACCCGGACCTTGTGGTCGCCTTCGAAGCGGATGCCGATGCGGGTGGTCTTCCCGCTCGCCGGGTCGACGATCATCACCTTCGAGGCGTCGATGGTGCCGTTCTTCTCGATGATGCCGCCTTCCGGGTAGTCCTGGTTGCGCCCGGCCTTGTAGTGGCGCTTGTACATCGCGACGTGCTCGACCCGGAGGCGGTTCTCCTGGGGCAGCACCTCCAGCACCCGGCCGGTCTTCCCCTTGTCCTTGCCGGAGATCACCTTGACCGTGTCGCCCTTCTTGATCTTCATCGCTTCTCCTCGGGACCGCTGCCGCTGACCTTCGCCCCAGGCGAAGCTACAGGACTTCCGGCGCCAGCGAGATGATTTTCATGAACTTGCGGGCCCTAAGCTCGCGCGCCACCGGCCCGAAGATGCGGGTGCCGATGGGCTCCATGTCCTTGTTGATCAGCACCGCGCTGTTGCCGTCGAACTTGATGTAGGAGCCGTCCGGCCGGGCGACCTCGCGCCGGGTGCGCACGACGACCGCCTTCACCACGTCGCCCTTCTTCACCTTGGCGTTGGGGATGGCCTCCTTCACCGAGACCACGATCACGTCGCCGACCGACGCGTACTTGCGCTTGGAGCCGCCCAGCACCTTGATGCAGAACACGCTCTTCGCCCCGGAATTGTCGGCCACGTCGAGGCGGGTGGTCGTCTGGATCATCGAAACTCTCTCCTGCGGAGAAGACTCCGCTTCGAGGGGGGCTTGAAGCCCTAGACCTCGGGGGCCTTGGTCAGGGTCTCGGCGACCCGCCACCGCTTGTCCTTCGACAAGGGCCGGGTCTCGACGATGCGGACCACGTCGCCGACCCGGCGGCCCTCCTCCTCGTCGTGGGCCTTGTAGCTCTGCCGGCGGGTGACGTACTTGCCGTACTTCGCGTGGCGCACCCGCCGGTCGACCTGGACCACCACCGTCTTCTGCATCTTGTTCGAGGTGACGACGCCGATGCGGCTCTTGGGACGACCCCGTTCCATCTCTTCTCTCCTTGGAGCTTTCGCGCCTCTCAGAGCGCTCCTACGTTCGCTTCTGGGCGAGGATGGTCTTGACCCGCGCCAGGTCCCGGCGGGTGGTCGAAATGTCGGCGTTCGACTCCAGGGTCCCGGCCGCCCGGCGGATTCTCAGGTTGAACAGGTTCTCGGCCTTCTCGGCCGCCAGCTTCTCGAGCTCGTCGACGCTCTTGTCGCGCAGCTCGCTCGATTTGGTGTGCTTCATCGCCCTTGAATCCTTTCGCTAGACGAGCTGGGTGTCGGCGCGGGTGACAATCTTGGTGGCGATGGGGAGCTTGTTCATCGCGAGCGAGAACGCCTCCTTCGCCACCTCGGGGGTGACGCCCTCCATCTCGTAGAGGATGCGGCCCGGACGGACCACCGCCACCCACTCCTCGACGTTGCCCTTGCCGTGGCCCATGCGGGTCTCCAACGGCTTCTTGGAAATCGGCTTGTCCGGGAAGACCCGGATCCACACTTTGCCGCCGCGCTTGATGGAGCGGGTGACCGCGATGCGGGCCGCTTCGATCTGCCGGGCGGTCAGGCGCCCCTCTTCCAGGGCCTGGAGGCCGAAGGTGCCGAAGTTCAGGTCGCTGCCCCGGTACGCGAGGCCGCGCATCCGCCCCTTCATCTGCTTGCGGTACTTCGTGCGCGCGGGCTGCATCATCGCTCGATACTCCTAGAAAGCGCTCCTGCTCAAGGGAAGCGCTACCGGTGGATGCTGTGGGGGAGCACCTCGCCCCGGAAGATCCAGCACTTGACCCCGATTTTCCCGTAGGTGGTCTTGGCCTCGCTAAAGCCGTAGTCGATGTCTGCCCGCAGGGTGTGCAAGGGCACCCGCCCCTCGCGGTACCACTCGTAGCGGGCCATCTCCGAGCCGCCGAGCCGCCCCGAGCAGGCGACCCGGATGCCCTTGGCCCCGAACTTGAGCGCGGTCTGCACCGCCTTCTTCATCGCCCGGCGAAAGGCGATGCGCCGGACGAGCTGGGTCGCGATGTTCTCCGCCACGAGCTGGGCGTCCACCTCGGCCTTGCGCACCTCGACCACGTTCAGGAAGACCTCGTTCTCGGTGAACCGCTGGAGGTCCTTCTTCACCTTGTCGATTTCCACCCCCCGCTTGCCGATGACGATGCCCGGCCGCGCGGTGTGGACCGAGACCTTGGCCTTGTTCGCCGCCCGCTCGATCTCCACCTTGGAGATGCCCGCCTGGTTCAGCTTCTCCTTGACGTAGGCCCGGAGCTGCAGGTCCTGGTGGAGCCACTTCGAGTAGTTTTTCTCCTCGAACCACTTCGAGTCCCAGGAGCGGATCACCCCCAGGCGGAAACCGACCGGATTGACCTTCTGACCCAAGCGACACCTCGATGGCGGCCTCGTCTTGCCCTTGGCGCCCTTTGTTCCCTGCCCAGAGGCCTCGGCCCCAGGCGAAAAGGGGCGCAGCCTCTACCACACTTCCCTGCCGATGTCTCGCGAGAAGCTCGGGCGCCCCCCTCTCGCCTCTCTTCGCGCGCGCAAAAAACCTTCGCTAGGCCTTCTCGTCCAGCTCCACCTGGACGTGGCTCGTCTTCTTGTTCACCCGAAACGCCCGCCCCAGCGCCCGCGGCATGAACCGCCGCATCCCCGGCCCCTGGTCGACCGTGATCCTGGTGACGAAGAGCTTGTCGACGTCCTTCCCCGCCTTCTCGGCGTTCGCCACCGCGCTCTTCAGGAGCTTGGAGACCGGCAGCGCCGCCGCCTTGCGGGTGTACTGCAGGAGGTTGATGGCCTCGCCCACCGCCTTGCCCCGGATGGTGTCCACCACCACCCGCACCTTGCGGGGTGCGACCCGAAGTCCCTTGACCCTGGCGCTCGTCGGCATCGTTCTCTCCACTTCGCCCGGCCCCACGAAAACAGCCGAGCCGTCAATCCGAACCGGCGCTCCACCGAAGAGCGCTCCCGGTAAGTCCGTCCGCTCTACTTCGCGGGTCTCGCCTTCTTGTCGGCGCTGTGGCCGTGGAACGTCCGGGTCGGCGCGAACTCCCCGAGCTTGTGTCCGACCATGTTCTCGGTCACGAAGACCGGGAAGAACTTCTTCCCGTTGTGGACGGCGAAGGTGTGCCCGACGAAGTCCGGCGGGATCGTCGACCTGCGCGACCAGGTCTTGAGCACCTTGCGCTGGTTCAAGCTGTTGAGGTCCGTCACCTTCTTGAGGAGGTGGCGGTCCGTGAACGGGCCTTTCTTGATCGACCTTCCCATCGCTCCACCTTTGGCTCGAGCTAGACGCCAGCGCTCCTGAAGACAGCTTCCTACTTCGCGCCCTTGCGCTTGACGATGTACTTGTCGGTCCGCTTGTTGTGCCGGGTCTTGTGCCCCTTGGTCGCCTGGCCCCAGGGCGAGACCGGATGCGGGTTGCCTTGACCGCTCTTGCCCTCCCCTCCGCCGTGCGGGTGGTCGACCGGGTTCATCACCACCCCGCGCACCGTCGGCCGGACGCCCAGCCACCTCGAGCGTCCCGCCTTCCCCACCCGGACGGTGGAGTTCTCGACGTTGCCGAGCTGGCCCACCGTCGCCCGGCACTCGAGCGGCACCTTGCGGACCTCGCTCGAGGGGAGGCGGACCTGCGCCCAGCCGCCCTCCTTGGCCATCAGTTGGCCCCAGCTTCCGGCCGAACGGATCATCTGCGCGCCGCGGCCCGGCTTCACCTCGACCGCGTGGATCACGGTGCCGAGCGGGATGCTCGCGAGGGGCAGCGTGTTGCCGGGCCGGATGTCCACCTGGTCGCCCGAGACCACCCGGTCGCCGACTTTGAGCCCCACCGGCGCGAGGATGTATGCCTTGGTCCCGTCGGTGTAGTGCAGGAGCGCGAGCCGGGCCGACCGGTTCGGGTCATACTCGATCGCCGCGACCTTCGCCTCGATGCCGTCCTTCGACCGCTTGAAGTCGACCAGCCGCAGCCGCTGCTTGTGGCCGCCGCCCTGGTGGCGGGTAGTGATGTGCCCGTGCGCGTTGCGCCCGCCCTTGCTCGTAAGCTTCGCCGTCAGCTCGCGCTCGGGCTTCTTCTTCGGGGTCAAGTCGGAGAAGTCGACGGCGCTCATCCCGCGGCGGCCGGGCGAGGTCGGCTTGTAGGTTCTCAGTGCCATCCCAGGAATCCTCATCGCGCAAAGGCCGCGCCGCTAAAGGCCGGCCGGCAGCGCTCCTACTTTCCTTCGAAGAGCGAAATCGCGTCGCCTTCCTTCAGGGTGACGATCGCCCGCTTCCGGGTCGGCGTCTTGCCGACCACGTGCGCCGTCACCCCGCTGCGCTTCTCTTTCCCGCGCAGAATCTGGGTCGTCACCTGGGTGACCGAGACCTTGAAGAGGGTCTCGACCGCGTGGCGGACCTGCATCTTGGTCGCGCGCTGGTCGACCTCGAAGGCGTACTGGTTGAGCTGGTCGCGCGCGCGGTCGAACTTCTCGGTGTCCAGCGGCCGCTTGATGACGTGATAGAGGTTCATGACAGCCTCGCCTCGATGGCCTTCGCCGTCGGCACGGTCAAGACCAGCGCCTGGTGGCGCAGGACGTCGAAGAGGTTCAGCCCCTCCGGCGGCAGGAAGGTGAACTCGTCCAGGTTGCGCACGCTCTTCGCGAGGGTCTCGTTCTCCTTCCCGTCGACGATGAGCGCGTTGTCGAGCCCCAGCTTCGAGAGCACCTGCAGTGCCCGCTTGGTCTTGATCTCGCCCAGGTCGAAGCGGTCGACGAAGATGAGCTTCTGCTCCTTGGCCCGGAGGGACAGCGCGCTTCTCAAAGCGCCCTGGCGCACCTTGCGGGGGACCTGGTAGCCGTAGTCGTGGGGCTTGGGGCCCATCGCCTTGCCGCCCCCGACCCATTGGCTCGCCCGGTTGGAGCCCTGCCGGGCGCGGCCGGTGCCCTTCTGCTTGTAGGGTTTCTTGCCGCCGCCCGAGACCAGCGACCGGTTCTTCACCGCGTGGGTGCCCGCCCGCCTCTGCGCGAGCTGGCTCTTGATCACCTCGTAGAAGAGGTTCTCGTTGACCTCGCCGGCGAACACGCTGTCCGCCAGCTCGATCGTCGAGACCTTCTCCTTCTCGAGGTTGTAGACGTCGAAAGTCGCCATCGAATCACCCTTCGTTTTGTCCCCGAGAGGAGCGTGGGGAGCGCCGACGAAGCCCAACTCGCCTCTAGCTCTTGATCTCCACGTCCACGCCGGCGCTCAGGTCGAGCTTCATCAGCGCGTCGAGCGTCTGCTGCGTCGGCTCCAGGATGTCCAGGACCCGCTTGTGGGTGCGGATTTCGAACTGCTCCCGGCTCTTCTTGTCGACGTGCGGCGAGCGCAGGACGGTGAACTTGTTGATCCGCGTGGGAAGCGGAATCGGTCCCGCCACCTTCGCGCCGGTGCGCTTGGCCGTCTCCAGAATCTCCCCCGTCGACTGGTCGAGGAGCTTGTGGTCGTACGCCTTGAGGCGGATGCGGATTCTCTGTGCTGCCATCGGCAACCTTTTCTGGCGCGCCGGCGCTTCGCGAAGAGCCGGACGCGACGACAAGGGCTTGACCCTTCCAGCACCTTTCCCCGCCAGGAAGGGCGTGCCCGCACCGGACTGGCCCTAAGGCACTTCGGAGCCCTTCTTCGAACGGCGCCCCGGGCCGAAAAAACGCTACTCCGTGATCGAGGTGACGACGCCCGAGCCCACCGTCCGGCCGCCCTCGCGGATGGCGAAGCGCACCTGCGACTCCATCGCGATCGGCACCATCAGGCTCACGTCCATCTCCACGTTGTCGCCGGGCATCACCATCTCCACCCCCTGCGGGAGCTGGACGGTGCCGGTGACGTCGGTGGTGCGGAAGTAGAACTGCGGCCGGTAGCCGTTGAAGAACGGCGTGTGGCGCCCGCCCTCTTCCTTGGTCAGGACGTAGACCTGCGCCTTGAACTTGGTGTGCGGGGTGATGGTCCCCGGCTTCGCGATCACCTGGCCGCGCTCCACTTCCTCGCGCTTGATCCCGCGCAAGAGCAGACCGACGTTGTCGCCGGCGCGCCCTTCGTCGAGCTCCTTGCGGAACATCTCGACACCGGTGCAGACGGTCTTGCGCGTCTCCCGCAGGCCGACGATTTCCACATCCTGGCCGACCTTGACGATGCCGCGCTCGATGCGCCCGGTTGCCACCGTGCCGCGGCCGGAGATGGAGAAGACGTCCTCGACCGACATCAGGAAGGGCTTGTCGGTCTCCCGCGTCGGCTCCGGGATGTAGGCGTCCAAGGCATCCATCAGCTTCTCGATGGACTGCGAGCCCTGCTCCCCGGTGTCGCCGTTGAGCGCCTTGATCGCCGACCCGCGGATCACCGGCGCGTCGTTGCCGGGGAACTTGTAGTGGGTCAACAGGTCCCGGACCTCGAGCTCGACCAGGTCGAGAATCTCGGGGTCGTCGACCAGGTCGACCTTGTTCAGGAACACCACCAGCTTCCCGACGTTGACCTGGCTCGCCAAGAGCACGTGCTCGCGGGTCTGCGGCATCGGGCCGTCGACCGCGCTCACCACCAGGATCGCCCCGTCCATCTGCGCGGCGCCGGTGATCATGTTCTTCACGTAGTCGGCGTGGCCCGGGCAGTCGACGTGGGCGTAGTGGCGCTTGCCGGTCTCGTACTCCACGTGGCTCGTGGCGATGGTCAGAATCTTGGTCGGGTCGCGCCGACCCTGGGCGGCCGACGCCTTGGCCACGTCATCGTAGGAGACGAACTTCGACCAGCCCTTCGACGCCGAGACCTTGGTGATCGCCGCGGTCAGGGTGGTCTTGCCGTGGTCGACGTGCCCGATGGTTCCGACGTTGACGTGCGGCTTCTTGCGTTCGAATTTCTCCTTGCCCATCGTCCTCTCCTTTTCGAATAGCTCCCGCCGCTAAAAGCCGCGCGTTCGCTGGATGAGCGCCTCCGCCACGTTCGGCGGCACCGGCGCGTACTCGTGGAACTGCATGGTGAACGTCGCCCGGCCCTCGCTCGCGCTGCGCAGGCTCGTCGAGTAGCCGAACATCTCGGCGAGCGGCACCTCCGCCTGGACCACCTCGACCCCGCCGCGGGGGAGCATCCCGAGCACCTTCCCCCGCCGGCTCGCCAGGTCCGCGATGACGTTGCCCATGTACGCGTCGGGGGTCGAAACCTCCGCCGCCATCACCGGCTCCAAGAGAATCGGAGCCGCCTTCTTCGCCGCGTCGCGAAAGGCCATCGTCGCGGCCACCTTGAACGCCACCTCGGTCGAGTCCTCCTCCCGATAGCTTCCGCCGACCAGCTTCGCCGTCAGGTCGATCAGCGGGTAGCCGGCGACGGCGCCGCTCTGCATCGCCTCGCTGACGCCCCGCTCGACCGCCGGGACGAACTCCTTCGGAAGGACGCTCTCCTTGAGCGCACTCGAGAAGCGAAAGCCGCTGCCCCGCGCGCCGGGCGCGATGGATAGCACAACGTGGCCGAATTGCACCTTGCCGCCCAGTGGACGTTCGAAGACGTGCTCGGCGGTGGCCGGCTGGGTGATCGTCTCCCGGTAGCTGACCTGGGGCTTGCCGACGTTGGCGTCGACCTTGAACTCGCGCTGGAGCCGGTCGACGATGATGTCCAGGTGCAGCTCGCCCATCCCGTGAATCAGGGTCTGGCCGGTCTCCTCGTCCAGCGAGACCAGGAACGACGGGTCTTCCAGCGCGAGCCGGCCGAGCGCGTCCGACAGCTTCTCCTGGTCCGCCTTGGTCTTCGGCTCGACCACGAGCTGGATCACCGGGGTCGGGAACTGCATCCGCTCGAGGACGATCGGCTTGTGCTCGCTCGAGAGCGTGTCCCCGGTGACGACGAGCTTCAGCCCCGCGATCGCCCCGATGTCGCCCGCGCCAAGCTCCTCGATCTCCTCCCGCTTGTTCGCGTGCATCCGCACGAGCTTGCTCACCCGCTCGCGCTTGCCTTTCGAGGAGACGAAAGCGCTCTCGCCCACCTTGAGCGCTCCCGAGTAGACCCGGACGTAGGTGAGCGTCTTGAAATAGGGGTCGCTCGTCACCTTGAAGGCGAGCGCGCTCAAGAGCTCGTCGTCGCGGGTCTCGCGGGTGACCTCGACGCCGTTCTTGTCGTGCCCGGCGACCGGCGGGATGTCCAGCGGGCTCGGCAACAGGTCGACCACCGCGTCGAGCACCGGCTGCACGCCCTTGTTCTTGAACGCCGCCCCGCAGAACACCGGGAAGCACTTGAGGCCGACGGTCCCCAGCCTGAGCGCGTGCCGCACGTCGGGTGCCGAGAGGTCGCCCGCCTCCAGGTACTTCGCCAGCACCTGGTCGTCGTATTCCGCCACCGTCTCCACCAGCTCGGCGCGAGCGCTCCTGGCCTCCCCCTCGAGCTCGGCCGGGACCTTGCCGCGCACCACCGTCTCGCCCCGCTCGCCCTCGAAGGTCACCGCCTCCATCGAAACGAGGTCGACGACACCGCGGAAGCTCTCCTCCCTGCCGATGGGGAGCTGCACCACCACCGGCTTCGCGTGCAGCCGCTCGACGATGGACCCGACCGACGCCCGGAAGTCGGCGCCGACCCGGTCCATCTTGTTGACGAAGCAGATGCGTGGCACCCGGTAGCGGTCCGCCTGCCGCCAGACGGTCTCGCTCTGCGGCTCCACCCCGTTGACCGCGTCGAACACCGTCACCACCCCGTCGAGGACGCGCAAGCTGCGCTCCACCTCGACCGTGAAGTCGACGTGGCCGGGCGTGTCGATGATGTTGACCTGGTGGTCGCGCCAGAAGCAGGTGATCGCCGCGGCGGTGATGGTGATGCCGCGCTCGCGCTCCTGGTCCATCCAGTCCATGACGGTGGTGCCCTCATGGACCTCGCCGATTTTGTGGGAAACGCCGGTGTAGTAGAGGACCCGCTCGGTGGTGGTCGTCTTGCCCGCGTCGATGTGGGCCACGATGCCGATGTTGCGCATCTTTTCGAGCGCGATTTTCCGCGCCATGGCCGACTCCATCCGACGCGCGAGACGCCTCCTCGAGGTCACGCGCTCTTTTGCCGGCCCGGTCGGCCGGCCTTCTTGTCCAGTCGCTGCTCGCCCATCGTCCTGGCGAGGGGCAGCCTTCAGCGGGTTCGCTGCCCTGGCTCCGCTGCTCCGACCGATCGGTCGGATCCGACGGATCGGTCCGAACCACCTGCGCTCGTCTTCCGACTCCGCTCCCGCTCACCTTCAGCGCAGTCGGGGAACGCGCGCTTCGTGCCGCACCCGGACACTCACCTGTCCGGCTTCCGCCAGCCGCTATACGACTGGGCTCCTGCCTACCAGCGGTAGTGCGCGAAGGCCTTGTTCGCCTCCGCCATCTTGTGCGTGTCTTCCCGCTTCTTCACCGCGGCGCCGCGGTTGTTGGCCGCGTCCATGATTTCCGCCGCCAGCTTCTTGTCCATCGACTTCTCGCCCCGCGAGGCGGCGTAGCCGATGAGCCAGCGCAGGCCCAGCGCGACCTTCCGGTCCGGCCGCACCTCGACCGGGACCTGGTAGGTGGCGCCGCCGACCCGCCGGCTCTTCACCTCCAAGGTCGGCTTCACGTTCTCCAGCGCCTTCTTGAAAATCTTCAGCGGGTCGTCGTTGAGCTTGGCTTGAATGTCGTCGAAGGCGGCGTAGGCGATGCCCTCCGCGGTCGACCGTTTCCCCTGGCGCATCAGGTCGTTGATGAGCTTGGTCACCAGCCGGTCCTGGTACTTCGGGTCCGCGAGGATCTTGCGTTTTTCGGCGACGTGACGGCGAGGCATCTTCTTTTTCTCCAGCTCGAACCCCAGGCTCGACAGGAGCGCTGGAGGAGGGCCCGTCCCTTCCGGACGGCCGAGGGCCCTTTTTCGTTTCGGCCGCTAGCTCGGGCGTTTCGCGCCGTACTTCGAGCGGCTCTGCTTGCGGCCCTGGACGCCGACGGAGTCCAGCGTGCCGCGGATGACGTGGTAGCGAACGCCCGGCAGGTCCTTGACGCGGCCGCCGCGGATCATCACCACCGAGTGCTCCTGGAGGTTGTGGCCGACGCCGGGGATGTAGCTCGTCACTTCCATCCCGTTGGTCAGGCGGACGCGGGCGACCTTGCGCAGGGCGGAGTTCGGCTTCTTCGGGGTCGTCGTGTAGACGCGGGTGCACACGCCGCGCTTCTGCGGGCAGGACGCCATCGCGGGCGCCTTGGTCTTCTGCCGCACCCGCTCGCGGCTGGCGCGGATGAGCTGGTTGATCGTCGGCATCCTGACCCTTCTTCTTCCGCTCGCTCGAAGCCGAGCTCTCTCCGCCCTCCGGGACCCCCCGGAAAAACGGAGCGGCGCAGCATATGGATCGCGCGGCGCGTGTCAAGCGAAATCGACCTGGCGCTCGATTCCCGAGCCTTCCCAGCCGTTTTTCGTGCGATCGTCCGGCGCGGCCCGACCTTGGCCTCCGTCGCTCTCGAACCCGTTCGCCCACCCCTCCTGCCCCATGAACCTCGTCCTCCTCGAGCCCGCCGATTTCCCGCAGGGCATCACCGGTCCTGCCCCCCTTCGCGGGGAGGCCGAGGTCCGCGGCCGGCGCGCCAAGCACATCCGCGAGGTCCATCGGGTGCGCCCGCGCGACGTGCTCCGGGTCGGCCTCGTCGATTCCCTCCTCGGCGAGGGCGAGGTGCTCCAGGTCGACCGCGACGAGGTGCGCCTGAAGGTCGAGCTGACCGAGCCGCCCCCCGAGCCGAGCGGCATCGCTCTCGCCCTCGCGATGCCCCGCCCGAAGGTGCTGCGCCGCCTCTTGTCCCAGGTCGCCTCGATGGGCCTCAAGAAGGTGGTCGTCGTCCGGGCGGCGCGGGTGGAGGAGAGCTACTTCGACTCGCCGCTCGTCGCGCCCGACGCCGTCCACAAAGCGCTCCTGCTCGGCTTGGAGCAGGCGCGGGACACGAGGCTGCCCGAGGTGGAAATCGGCCTTCGCTTCCAGCCGTTCGTCGGGGATCAGGTGCCCTCAAGGTGGCCGGGACCGGTCCCGAAGCTCGTCGCCCATCCCGCCGGCGAGCGGCTCCTCGAGGCGTGCCCGGTCGGCCGCGAGCCGGACCCGGTGCTGGTCGCGGTCGGTCCCGAGGGCGGCTTCGTTCCCTTCGAGGTCGAGCTGCTCGAGCGGACCGGCTTCTGCGCGTTCTCCCTCGGCCCGCGCATCCTCCGGGTGGAGACCGCGGTGCCCGCCCTCGTCGGCCAGCTCGACCTGCTCCGCCGACATCCAATCGGCCGCACCTGAGAGCCGCGTTGCCGGCCGCCCGGTCGGCCCCCACCATGTCATCTGGCCGTGCTCTTCCGCGGCCCGGCGCGACCTGACCCGCGGTCCCGCCGGGGAGCTTCGCCAAGTGTGGTGCCGAACGGCAGCGTTGGCGCTCTTCGTTTGCGCCGCTCCTCGCCTGGCACGAGCGCTGCCGCTCCTCAGGCTGGCCCTGGCGGGCGGCGCGACCGAGGTGGGGGCGGGCGGGCTCGACGCTTTCGTGCCGGCGCGGACGGCGGCGCTCACCCTCACTCGGCCGGCGCTGTTGACCGACCTGACGCGGCCGATCTTCTGGCTGACCGGCGACGACGAGGCGACGCTCTCGATCGGCGGGGACGAGTTCTGGGCGGGCACCCGGGCGGACGGCTTTCGCTCGCAGGCGACGCTCGCGGCGCCGGTCCGACTCGCGAAGATGAAGCTCGTCCTGGCGGCGAGCGGCCGGTTCGAGACCGGCACCCTGGCGCTACGCAACAAGAGCCAGGGCGAGCTCATCCGGGTGACCGAGAAGCGCACGACGGGGCAGGCGGCCGTCGCGGTGAAGCCGCTCGAGTGGCTGCGGCTGGGCGGCGAGGTCGGGTTCGGGCTCGGGCACGCGTACGGCATCGAGGTGCAGGCCCGCGACGGACCGTTCCGGCTCGGGTTCGTGCGCCGGGCGGAACAGCTCGTGTTCGACGCCAGCGCTCCCGAGGGGCCGAAGCTCGGATTCCAGCGGCCGCAGCTCGACTACGTCATCGAGCAGGACCGGCAGGTGGCGGCGATCACCGCGGCGGTGCGCCTGCCGCTCGGTGAGCTGAGCGGCAGCGCTGACCTCCTGCACCCGGGCGACTTCACCACGCAGGGCGCGCTCAGACTGTGGCGCCTGGCGTTTCGCGCGCGGCTCGAGTCGACCCGCTACGACTTCCTGAACGGCGCGACCACCGGCGGCCAAGAGATTGCGCGGGTGAGCCTCGGCGTTCGCGTCACGCGGTTCTCGGTCGCGACGGACCTGCGCCTGGGCGCCAGCACCTTTCGCCTCGGGCACCTGGAAACGGCGGTCTCGACCGGCAGCAGTTGGGCCGACCTCGGGGCGATCACGGGCGAGCGGCTCTTGTCGCTGGACGCCGACCTCGAGCTCTATCTGCGCCACGCCTACGGCGTCTCCCTCGTCTCCGACGGCCTCGGATGGAGCTGGCGGCACGGGCGGCTCGGGCTCGCCGCCGGGCTCGAGCACCTGAAGCTGACGAGCGGCGCCGGCGGTCTGACGTACGGTTCCAAGGTGCTCAAGTCGCTCGACGGGAAGAGCACGCTGCCGGAGACCATCGCCGACCTGGTGGGCCTCACGGCCGGCGCGAGCCTCGAGCTGGGGAAGATCGAGGTCAGCCTCGCGCTCGCGCAATTCGTGCCCTACGCGAGCATGGAGCTCGGCAGCGGTCCCGGTGGGAGCCACCGCGCGGGCTCGCCACCGAAGACGACCTCGACGGGCAAGCTCGGCTCGCAATGGACGAGCTTCGACGGCGGGCGGCTCCTCGTCCTCGAAGTCGAGCGCGAGTTCTGATTCGGGAAGCGGCCTCTCCCCTCCGCGTGCAGTCGCGGCGAAGCGGAGCTCGGCGCCGACCGCTTGCGCTGCCGGGCAACTTCGCGCGATGGTCTCCGGCATGCCTCGCCGCTCGCTCGCCCTCGCCGCCGTCGCGATGCTCACCGGCACCGCTTGCGCCGCCCATCTGCGCTACCGGACCGGCACTCCGCTCGACGACGTCGCGTGCGACGCGCGCGACTTGTGCGTCGCCTCCGGCGCGGGCGTGTTGTTGCGCTCGAACGACGCCGGTCGCACCTGGCACGAGGTGGACAGCCCGGTCTCGGTGTCGCTCGCCCACGTGTCGGTGATGGGCAGCCGCGTTCTCGCCGGCGGACAACAGGGCGCGCTACTCGAATCCGACGACGGCGGGCACAGCTTCCGGATGGCGGACTCGGGTGTCGCGGCGAAAATCGTCGCGCTCACGGCGTTGGACGCGCAACACGTCGTCGCGGTGGCCGAGGACGGCGAAGTCACCTCGAGCGCCGACGGCGGGCGCACGTGGCAACCGACGCCGGGCCTGAGCGCGCTCGGCCAAGGAGTGCGGGTCCACGACGCGGACTGGCTGGGTCCGCTGCTCGGGGTGTTGGCGGCGGACGATCTCTACCTCACGACCGACGGTGGGAAGACCTTCTCGCGCGTCGATTCGCGCGCTGCTTTTCCCGCGCTCAAGCCTTCCTCGTCCGCCGGGTACGTCGACTGGAAGAGCGCCGGCTGCACCAAGCCTCCGGTGTGGGTGGAGCCCGCGCCGACCCCGCTCGCCGTGCGCTTCTTCGGCGATCACCGGCTCGCGGTCGCGCTCGACGACAGGCGGGTCTTCGTCAGCGACGACCTCGGCCGGACCTTCCATCTCGTGCAGACGCTGCCGGCGCGCCCGCTCTCGCTCCGGCGCATCCGGGGCTCGCTGTGGGGCGTGATGGACGACGGCTCGCTCGCCAGGCTCGAGGGTCCGCGCTTTCGTTCCACCGCGGGCGCGACGCTGGCGAGCGGGTCCATCGACGCGGTCTCGGGCGGCAGCGGCGCGAGCCTCGTCGCCGTTGGTCGAGGACTGGCCGCGAGCGACGACAACGGCGCGAGTTGGACCAAGGGCGAGCTGTCCCTCGGCGGCCGGCTCGCGCGCGCGTTCTACAATCGCGACCCCGACTGGGACCACTACTTCGTTCCGGGCGGCGGCGCGGTGGTCTACGAGCCGCGCAGCGGGTCCTTCGGCGGCGCGCTCGTCGGATGGGAGGCGCGCATCGCGCTCTTCGCCTGGAGTCACAACAACGAGAACCCCGGTCCCGCCCAGTGGAACATCTCGGCGCTCGCGGACGTGTTCCCGGCGGCGCATCCGGGCGCGCTCGCGTTCTACGGCTTCGGCACCACGCTCTCCTTCGAGCGCAGCGCGCCTCGCCGCTTCCTGATTCCGACCTTCGGCCTCGAGCTGGGGGCGCTCCACCAGGACGCCATCGGCAGCGTCTTCGCGATGCGGCCGCACGTCGGGCTTCTGCTCGTGAACGTGCGGCGGCTGCAGGTCGAAGTGGACGGCGGCTACCTGATCACCGGCGCGCGTCTGGACCAACTGCGCGGACCGTTCGCGGCCGCCGCGGCCGACTTCACGCTGTGGTGACGAGCCCGCACGATGTCACGGTCGATCGACGGCCACCGATCGCGTCGAAATGCTGGGCTTCACGGCTCGGAGCACCTCCGCGACGTTTGCAATGCCAGGTTCGGACGGAGAACCTGCCTCCGCCACGCGTGCAATGCCAGGTCCGGACGGAAAACCTGCCTCCGCCACGCGTGCAATGCCAGGTCCGGGCGGAAAACCTGCCTCCGCCACGCGTGCAATGCCAGGTTCGGACGGAAAACCTGCCTCCGCCACGCGTGCAATGCCAGGTCCGGACGGAAAACCTGCCTCCGCAACGTTGGCAGTGCCAGGTCCGGACCGAGAACCTGCCTCCGCAACGTTGGCAGTGCCAGGTCCGGACCGAGAACCTGCCTCCCCACCGCACGGGATCGCAGGTTCCGACCGAGAACCTGCCTCCCCACCGCACGGGATCGCAGGTTCCGACGAAGAACCTGCCTCCCCGCGCCGCACGATGCCCTCTCTTCGCCTGCCGCGCCTCCCGCCGATCGGTCCTGACGCAGGCGCTTGTTTCGTCGGCACCCCCGCGTCGCGCAGCGGCGGCCGCGCGAGTGCCATCGCTCGGTTAGGATTCCGGCACGTGGGAGAGGCGATGGCGAAAGCGGCGGAGACATCGGCAACGCACGAGAGCTTCCGGGACCGGCTCGACGCGGCGAACCGGCGGCTGATGGACGCGCTGAACGACCATGCGCGCGTCGTTCAGTCGGCGCGAGAGGCGAACGACGCGGACGCGCTCGCGGCGCTCGGGCCCGACGAGGCGGCGCGCGCGATCGAGACGCTCGTCGCGACGAACACCGGGCCGTTCTCCGCCGATACGATTCGCAGTCTCTTCGCCGAAGTCTTCCGGGCCTCGCAGGCGCTCGCGGAGGGCATGCCGCCCACGCTGCGCGTCGCGCGCAAGGAGGGGAAACCGGACGTCGTGGTGCGCGTGCGCGGGCGCGCCATCGGGCTCGCGCCGGTGCTCATCGCGGGGCCGTGCGCGGTCGAAGACGAAGCGCAGATGGAGGCCGTCGCCGCTTCCCTAGGGCGGCTGGGCATCGGCTTCCTCCGCGGCGGTGCGTACAAGCCGCGCACGTCGCCCTACGCGTTCCAGGGCCTCGGGGAAGCGGGGCTCGAGCTCCTCGAAGCCGTGGGACGCCGGCACGACCTCGTGACCATCAGCGAAGCGGTCGACCCGCGCACGGTCGAGCTCGTCGCGCGCCACGCGGACATCGTGCAGGTCGGCAGCCGCAACATGGCGAGCTACGAGTTGTTGAAGGCGGTCGCGGCGACGGGCAAACCGGTGCTCTTGAAGCGCGGCTTCGGGGCGACGCTCGACGAGCTGTTGCAGGCGGCGGAGTACTTCTTCGCGGCCGGCAACGAGAACGTCGTCCTCTGCGAGCGCGGCATCCGCACCTTCGAGCGCGAGACGCGCTTCACGCTGGACATCTCGGCGGTACCGCTCCTGCGGGGCATGTCGAGGCTGCCGGTGATCGTCGATGTCAGCCACGCCGCCGGCCGCCGCGACATCGTGCCCGCGCTCGCTCGCGCCGCGCTCGCGGCTGGCGCGCACGGCGTGATGCTCGAAGTGCACCCGCACCCCGACGCCGCGCTTTCCGACGGGCCCCAGCAGCTCGACCTGCGCGAGTTGGAAGCGCTCCTCCAGAGCTTTCCCGCGGGCTGGAACCAGTCGAAGGCGTGAGGCGAACGATTCGCCGCGATGATGAGCGTTTCGACGGTCAATCCCGGGATCGAATCCTGATCCGGCCGGGCTCGACCGTTGCCAGCGCGCCCTGCGCGAGCTCAGCGCCGTACTTGAGGACGACCAACTGGCACGCAGCCGCCTGATCGCGTCCGCGGAACCCGACGAGGCGAACGATTCCGGAATGAGGCAGATGCCGGAGAACCGCCAGCTCGCCGAAATCCTTGTCGAGCGTCACCAGCACGCGCTGCTCGGCAGTCGCCCGGGCCAGCAGCGCCTCGTCCCCTGGATCCTCCGCCAGGTCACCGGCCCACTCGACCTCGTGACCCAGCGCTCGAAGCTGCTCCTTCGCCGCGCCGTACACGCAGGAATCGAGCAGGAGCTTCACGGACTGACCGCGAGTGGGAATGGCTCGACCCGTTCGTGCGCCACGAGGCGTCGTGCGTACTCGAGACAGGCGAGCACGTCGTCGCGCTCCAGCCACGGATATCCGGCCAGGAGGTCGTCGACGCTGTCTCCAGCGACCAGCATGGACAGCACCTGCTCGACGGCGAGCCGGTGCCCGCGGACGATCGGCTTGCCCCCGAAGATCGCCGGGTTCACAGTGATTCGCTCGAGCGGATCAGCGGCCGACATCTAGCCTCCCTTCGTGAGGATAGCAGCACTCACCCACGCGCGCCGGCGATGCGCCGCAGCGTCTCGAAGAAGTCGGGGAACGACGTGGCGACGCTGGCGGTCTCGGAGAGCTCGACGTCGATGCCGCCAGCGGCGCCGAGGGTCGCGAGCGCCATCGCGACGCGGTGGTCGTCGTGCGTCTCGCAGCGCACGCCCGCGCGCAGCGTTGCCGGGCCTTCGATCCACAGGCCGTCCGCGAGCTCACCGGCCGGGATGCCGAGCGCGCGCAACGCTTCGACCATCGCGACGATGCGGTTCGACTCCTTGAAGCGCAGCTCCGACGCGCCCTGGATTTCCGTGCGCCCTTTCGCGAACGCCGCCGCGACGCACAACGCCGGAAGCTCGTCGATCATCCGCGGCACCTCGTTCGCCACGACGTTGGTCGCGCGAAGCTCGCCGCCGCGAACGACGAGATCCGCGCATGGCTCGCCGGTGGCGCTGCCGCTCTCCTCGAAAACGATCGTCGCGCCCATCCGCCGCAGCACCTCGACGAGGCCGGTCCGCGTCGGGTTGGTGCCGACGCGACGCACGCGCAGCTCCGAGCCGGGAACCGAGGCGGCGAGGACGACGAAGAACGCCGCCGACGAGAAGTCGCCCGGGATGTCGACGTCGAGCGGCGCGAGCTCGTCGGTCGGGGTCACGCGAGCTTCGCGGCCATCGACGAGCAGCAACGCGCCCATCGCGAGCAGCATCCGCTCGGTGTGGTCCCGCGTCGCTTCGGGCTCGATGACGCTCACCTCGCCCGTCCCGCGAACGCCCGCGATCAGGAGCGCGCTCTTCACCTGCGCCGAGGCGACCGACGTCGCGACGCGCAGCCCGCGCAAGGAGCCGCCGCAGAAGGTCAGCGGCGCTCTCGTTCCCGCCGCGCGCCCGCGCACCACCGCTCCCATCGCCTGCAGCGGCGCGACGATGCGGCCCATCGGACGGCGGCGAAGCGAGGCGTCGCCGGTGATGGTCGAGAAGAACGGCTGCCCCGCGAGCAGGCCCGCGCCGATGCGCAGGGTCGTCCCCGAGTTGCCGGCGTCGATGACGTTCGCGGGCTCGCGCAGACCGCGCAAGCCGCGACCGCGGATGCGCAGCTCCGTCGGCGAAACGTCCTTCACCTCGGCGCCGAGCGCGCGCACCAGCTCGACCGACCGTTGGGTGTCGTCCGCGCGCAGAAAACCGCGCACCCGACTGTCGCCCTCCGCGAGCGCCGCGAGCAACACCGCCCGGTGGCTCATCGACTTGTCGCCGGGGACCTCGATGCACCCGCTGATCGACGCGCGGCTCACTGCTTGCGCTCCTGCCAGGCGCGAGAAGCTTCGAGTACGGCGTCGAGCACGCGCAGCGCAACCTCGCGGTCGAGGCCGACGAGGCGCGCGGACCTGGTCCAGAGCCGACGCACCTGCTCCTCGCGACGCGGGCGCTGCACCGGACCGCCGCCTTTGAGCTCGGCGATGCGTTCGACGATGGCGAACCGCCGGGCGAGCGCCTCGACGAGGTCGATGTCCGCGAAATCGAGAGCGGCCCGTGCCTCCGTGAGCGCTCCTGCTGCCTTCACCATCGCCTGCTGGCGCAAGAACGCGTCCGCGAGCACCACCGCCACCATCGACTCCGCGACCGGAACGACGCGCGGACACAAGCACGGGTCGTGACGCCCACGCACTTCCAGGACCCGCGCCGCGCCGCGCACGTCGATCGTCCGCTGCGGGCGCGCGATGGACGAGGTGGGCTTGACCGCGACGCGCACGATGATCGGCGCGCCGGTGGAGATTCCGCCGAGCATCCCGCCCGCGTGGTTCGAGAGCATCCCGCCCGGCGCCATCTCGTCGTTGTGGGTGCTGCCGCGCATCGACGCCGCCGCGAAGCCGTCGCCGACCTCGACGCCCTTCACGCCGCCGATCGACATCAGCGCCTGCGCCAACATCGCGTCGAGCTTGTGGAACACCGGGTCGCCCCAGCCCTCCGGCACTCCCGACGCGCGCACCTCGACGATGCCGCCCACCGAGTCGCCCGCCGCCCGCGCTTCCTGCACCACGGCGACCATCCGAGCCGCGGCGTCCGCGTCGGCGCAGCGCATCGGGTTCGTCTCGATCGCGGCTTCGTCGAACGCACGCGCCTCGACACCGCCCGCCGCGACGGTGTGACCGACGATGCGCACGCCCTGCCCTTTCAGCAGCGCTCGCGCCACCGCGCCCGCCGCGACTCGGCCGACCGTCTCCCGCCCCGACTGCCGCCCGCCGCCGCGCCAGTCGCGGATGCCGTACTTCGCGAGCCACGAGCGATCGCCATGACCCGGCCGGAAGACCTCGCGCAGCGCTTCGTAATCGCCGGGACGCGCGTCCAGGTTGCGCACGACGATGCAGAGGGGCGCACCGGTCGTCCTGCCTTCGAAGACGCCGGAGAGGATTTCGGCGCGGTCCGGTTCGGCGCGCGGGCTCGTCACCGCGCTCTGCCCCGGCCGGCGGCGGTCGAGCTCGACCTGCACGTCCGCTTCCGAGAGCGCGAGGTTCGGCATCACGCCGTCGATGACCACGCCCACCGCCGGCCCGTGCGACTCACCGAAGGTGACGATGCGAAAGCTTTCGCCAAGCGTGTTCGACCACATCGCACACCTCGGAGGGCACCAACATGCCGGTTGGAAGCGTGAACCGGGACAACGACTGGTACCACTCCCGCCGTTCGGCCAGCACGTTCGCCACCTCCGCGTCGGGAGCGGCACCGGTCAAGGAGGGCCGGTCGGACGCCGCGACCCGCGAGGCGAGCACCTCGGCACGAGCGCTCAGGCAAATCGTGAACTCGTTCGCGAGCAACGCGCGGGTGCGTTCGTCCTCGACGCAGCCGCCGCCGGTCGCGACCACGGCTCGATCGGCGCGCAACGCCTCCGCCACGACCCGCGCTTCGAGGTCGCGAAAGAGCTGCACCTCATCCCGCGCGAAGAGATCGCCAATCGATCGACCCGCTCGCCGCTCGACCTCGGTGTCCGTGTCGATGAATCGCCAGCCGAGGCGCGCGGCGAGCATCCGGCCGGCGGTCGTCTTCCCCGCACCGCGCATCCCGACGAGCACGATGCTCTTCTTCGGGTGACGGCGGCGGTTGCCCCAGCAGAGAGCGCCAAGCTCCGCGTCGATCGCCGCGCGCTCGAAGGGCACGCCCGTCATCAGGCTCATCTGCAACGCGCCCTGCGCCGCCCAGAACGTGAAGCCGCCGATCGTCGTGCGCCCTTCCGTGCGCGCCCGGACGATGAGCGGCGTCGCCTGGTCGCGGCGCACCGCGAGGTCGAGCACGATGGACGCCAGCAGATCCTTGTCCGGGCTCCACGGGTGCGACAGTCCAAGGGTGCCCAGCGGCGTGCAGTTGACGAGCACGTCGTGCGCCGAGCGGTAACGCTCCTCCCACGCGATGACCTCGCCGCGCAACGACTCGGGCAACGACGCTCGCGCGCGTTCCGGCGACCGCGCGGCGACGACCGCCTTGCCTCCGAGCTCCCGGACGGCCCAGAGGACCGCCGCCGCACTGCCTCCCGCGCCGAGGACGAGAACGGTCCCGCCCGGCGGCAGCGCACCCGAGAGCAGGTCGAGCGCCGCGGGCGCGTCCGTGTTCCATGCCTCAGCGACCGCACCGCCCTCGAGCCGCACCGTGTTCGCCGCGCCGAGGAGGGAGACCAGAGGATCGCGCGCGCGCGCGGCGGCCTCGCGCTTGAACGGCATCGTCACGCTCAGCCACTTCGCGCCCAGCTCGTTCGCCGCCTCGACCGCGCCGTCGAAAGTCGTCGCTGGCAGCGGCAGGTACTGGTACGGCAGGGCCATCGCGGCGAAGAGACCGTTGTAGACGTCGGGGCCGGGCGAGGAGAGCACCTGCCGGCCACCGACGAGGACCAGCGGCTCCAGCTTCGCGGCGTCGCGGACACGCAGCCGGAGCGCGTGATCGATCGAAAGCTGGCCGGGAGCCGTCTTGTGGTTCTCGTCGAGCGCGACGTAGGTCCAGGCCGAGCCGAACGCGGTCGGGCGCGCGCGCGTCGCGATGCCCTCCGCACCGAGACCGATGACGACGAGCGGCCGGTCGGCCCGCGACCAGGCGCGTGCTTCTCGCGCGAGCGCCGCGAGATCCTCGGCACCGCTCACGGGGAGCGCGACCTTCACGACGTCGGCCCGATGATGCGACGCGCGCTGCAGCACGTCAGCGAGAACGCCTGGGCCACGCCGCCGCGTGTGATGCGAGAGGACGACGCGCGCATGACCGGGCAGAGCGATCGACTCGCCACGCTCGAACGCCGCGAGCTCGACGTCGACGTACGCCGCGCCCGCCTCGGCCGCGCGCGCCAGGAGCCGCAGGCGCTCCTCCTCGGGACCCGAGAACGCTCCCGCTTCCCACGACGGCCGGCAGGCGACGACGAGGCGCGGACCGTGCGCCGCAATCAGCTCCCACACGGCGCTCTCGATTTGCGCCAGCAGGTCGAGGCGGACTTCGTGCAGGTCGGCCGGAACGCGCAGCCGAGCCGCGAGCTCATCGGCAGTGCTCTCGTTCCCCGTCCAGCAGATCGTCGGGTCGTCAGCCATCCCAGCACGCGCGCACGAGGTCGACCGGGACCGGAACTGCCCAGCTCCCGGCGCCATCGGCCATCGTACCGGGCGCGACCGGCAGCGCCATCCGAATCTTGCCGGCGAGCGCCTTCTTGTCGGCGATGAAGTGCGGCCGCGCGCGGTCGAACTCGCAGGCTGGCGCGGTCGGGAGGCCCAACGCCTCGATTAGGCGCGACAGCGACGCGGCTTCGGCGGTGGGGAAGCCGCACAACCGCGACGCGACGCGCGCCTCGACCGCCATGCCCATCGCGACCGCATGCCCGTGCGCGAGCGTGTAGCCCAGGGCGACCTCGAGCGCGTGGCCGACCGTGTGGCCGAAGTTCAGGACGCGCCGCAGGCCCAGCTCGAACGGGTCCCCCTCGACGATGCGAACCTTGACCTCGGCCGCGCGCGCGACGAGGTTCCAGTCCGGCAGCCCGCCAGCGTTCAGTCGCGTCGCGTCCTCGCGCAGCTCGCTCAGCAGATCCGGCGACGCGACGACGCCGTGCTTGACGAGCTCCGCGAGACCGCACCTGACCTCCGCGGGCGGAAGCGTCCGCAAGAAGTCGGTGTCGGTCACCACCGCGACCGGCCAGTGAAAGGCGCCGAGCACGTTCTTGCCGAGCGCGGAGTTGACGCCGCACTTGCCGCCGACGGCGGCGTCGATGGCGCCCAACAGCGTCGTCGGCAGGTTGACGAGCGGCAAGCCGCGCAGCGCGGTCGCGGCGACGAAACCGGCGAGGTCGGTGGTGACGCCGCCGCCGAGCGCGACGACGAGCGAGGCGCGATCCGGGCGCGAGGCGAGGAGGCGATCTTGCAGGAGCGCGAGCGTCGCGCGGGTCTTGCTCGCCTCGCCGGGCGGGAACGTCGCGACCTCGACGGCCAGGCGCAAGCGCTCCAGCTCGGCGACCACGTCGGGGCCGTGCAGGTTCGCCACCCGTTCGTCGGCGATGAGGAACGCGCGCTCGGTCGCGGGCGGAACCGCCTCCGAGAGGAGCGCCGTCGCACCCGGACCCGAGAGGAGCCGGCATCGGCGCTCGGCCGAGACGACCAGCTCACGGCGACGAACGGCGGCTCCCGACATGCAATGGCCTCACGAGAGCCGGGGAATCTACGTCGGCAATCCGGTGGCCAGCAAGCGAGGTCCCTTGCCCGCCGACCGCGGACTCGGCGCTGGCGCGATCGGACCGATCGGACGGATCCGACCGATCGGTCCGATAGGCGCGCGTCCGAGCCACCGTCGATTGGAAACGAAACCGCGGCGCACGCCGAGCCCGAATGCTCTTCAGCGCGATGCGTGGCGGCTCTTGTCTCGTTGGTCCTCGAAGTACGTCTGGAACGCGTCACGGGCGACTTCGGGCGCGTGGACCTTCCAGAAGCGTCCGTTCACCACCACCGCCGCGATGGCGACGGTCGGGTCGTCCGCCGGCGCGAACCCGACGAACCACGAGTAGTCCTTGAACGGCTTCGGCGGATGGTCGGCGAGGGAGCCGGTCTTCCCCGCGATGTGAATCGGCCCGAGCAGGCGCCGCAGCCGGCGGCCGCGAAACGCCCGGTGCGCGGTGCCCATCGAAACGGTGCGCTCCATCATCGCCGTGAGAACCGCGCTGGTCGATTCGCTGATCACCCGCTGCGAGGTCGGCCCCGGCGCGCTGACGCGCCGGCCGTTGTCGACCACGGCGTCGACGAGCCGGGGCTCCACCGCGACCCCGCCGTTGCCGACGATGGCCGCGAGCAGCGCGCCGTGGAGCGGCGAGAGGTACACCTTCCCGAAGCCCGCCGCGGTCCTGGGAAACCCGAGCGCGTCCGCCGGGATGATCGCCTGGCTGACGAGCGCGTCGCCGACCGAGTCGGCCGACGGGAAGACCGGCAAGGGCTCGTTGAAGAGGAACCGGCCCGCCATCGCCCGCAGAATCTTCGCGGTGAGGTCGCGCCTCGCGAGCTTGCCGAAGACCAGGTTCAGGCTCAGCGCGAGGCCGGTCGCCATCGAGGCGCAGTGCCAGTCGAGACGCGGGTTGTCGCGCAGGAGCTTCGGGCCGAAGCCGCGCAGGCCGCCGTGGAAGCAGACGCGGGTATCGGGGGCGATGCCGCTCTCCAGGAGCGCCGCCCCCGTCACGATCTTGAAGATGCTCGCCGCGGGATAGACCGCCTCGGTCGCGAGCCCCTCGGTCGGGCTGCCGTTCGACGCCTGGGCCATCGCGAGGATGCGGCCGGTCTTCGGGTCGAGCGCGACCACCGCCGAGTCGAGCGCGCCGTACTGCGCGAGCGCTCTCGTCAAGCTCGACTGGAGGTCGTGGTCGAGCGTCAGCTCGGCCTCGCGTCCGTCCGCGAGACGGGCGAAATAGGCGCCGCGGGCCGCGTCCCAGCGGGCGTGCTGGAGCAGCGACGGAATCGGCCCCAGGTGGTCGAGCAGCGTCGCGGGCTGAGGCGGCGTCGCCTCTGTGCCACCGGCCGGACGCGCCTCGTGCGTCGTGAGCAACGCGGCGCAGCCGAGCGCGACGAAGAGGGGACGTGGGAAGCGGAGGCTCCTCATGCTCGCTTACGACGGTACGACCCCGGCCGGCGGGCGAGCAAGATTTCGGCCCTGACGCGGCGCGACGTGCGTGGCGCCGTTCCCGGTCGCATCCGATTGCGCGGGCCGCTACAGTATGCCGCCCATGTCGGACCGCAGCCTACCGCTCGCCATGAAGGAGGCCGACCTGTCCCGCGCCCTGCCGCCCGCCGCGCGGGAGGTCTGGACCGTCTTCCGGCACGAGCTCAAGCACCTGTTCTTCTCGGCCAGGATGGCGGTGCCGATGATCGTCTACTCGGGCTTCGGCGCCCTGTCGGTGCTCATCTTTCTCAAGATCCAGGACTTCGCCGAGAAGCGCGGCCTGCATCCGACGAAGCTCGGCGCGGACAGCGAGGCGCTCGGCAAGCTCCTCCAGTCGTTCAAGCTCGGGGGGGTCGGCACCGCTGCCGAGATTCTGCGCGACCACGTGCCGATGCTGATGCTCTATTTCTTCGTCCTCGCGAGCTTCTTCCTCCCGATTCTGGTCGCGCTGGTGTCGTTCGATCAGTTCTCCGACCTGTCGACCAGAGGCGCGCGCTTCGCGCTCCTGCGCGTGCGGCGCGAGACCTATTTCGCCGGCAAGTCGCTCGCCTCCCTCGCGAGTGTCGCCGGGTTTCTCTTCGCGATGTGGCTCGTCGTCACCGTGGTCGCCGTCCACCGCGCGTCGCCCGAGGACGTGACGATCGCCCTGCGCGAAGGCGCTCGCGGCTGGCTCCTCATGTGCGTGCAGGCGCTGCCCTACCTCGCCTTGACCGCGCTCGTCAGCTCGTTCGCGAAACCCGGGCTCGCCTTCGTCGGCACCTTCGGGCTCTGGATCGTGCTCTGGCTCGCCGACTTCTTCACCCGATGGCTGCCGGAAGCGCTCCAGGCCCCCGCGCGGGCGATCTTTCCCTCCGAGCACATCGCGCCGCTGTTGTCCCGCTGGAGCCCGACGCTCTGGAGCGGAGTCGGAGCGCTCGTCGCCATCGCCGCGGTGGTGTACGTCCTGACCGCGCTCTTCGTGCGGGTGCGCGATGTCTGAGCTGGCGATCGAGACGACGGGGTTGAAGCGCTCGTTCGGCGCCTTTCCGGCGCTGCGCGGCATCGACCTCCGGGTTCCGGCGGGGAGCGTCTTCGGTCTCGTGGGGCCGAACGGCGCCGGGAAGACGACGACGTTCTCGATCCTCTGCGGCTTCCTCCATCCGACGGAGGGGGCGGCGAAGGTGCTGGGCCACGACCCGCGCGACCGGGCGGCGCTCTCGGGGAAGCTAGGAGCGCTGCCGCAGGACGCACCGCTGCCGACCCGCATGAGCGCTTTCGATGCCCTCTGCTACTGGGGCGAGCTGTCGGGGCTGTCCAGGGTGGACGCGAAGAACGACGCGGTCCGGTGGCTCGACCGGGTGGGGCTCCAAGAGCACGCGAGGAAGAAGGGGCCGCAGCTCTCGCACGGGATGGCGAAGCGGGTGGCGCTCGCGCAGGCGTTCCTGGGCGACCCGAGGCTCGTGCTCCTCGACGAGCCGACGAGCGGCCTGGACCCGAAGACCGCCCACGAGATCAAGCAGATCATCAAGCGCGAGGCGGGAACGCGGACGGTGGTGGTCAGCTCGCACGACCTCGCGCAAATCGAGGAGCTGTGCGACTCGGTCGCGATTCTCGACAAGGGCTCGGTGGTGCAGCAGGGCACCTTGGGGGACGTGACCGGTCGCGGAGAGCTGGTGCGCCTCCACCTGGCGGACGACGAGGCGGACCAGGCGACGGCGGCGCTCTCGGCCCTTGCGTTCGTGACGCACGCCGCCTTCGACCGGGCGGAGAGAACCTTGGAAGCGCGCGTGCAGGGGGCCCCTCCGGAGGAAGCGGTGCCCGCGATTCTGAAGGCGGCGCTCCAAGCGGGCGCGCGGGTGGTCGGCGTCACCAGAGGACAGCGGCTCGAGGAGCGCGTGCTCGAGCTGACTTGAAGAGCGGGGGACGCAGGAGGTTCTTATGATCGCGGCACAAGCGTTGAAGGAGCTCGAGGCGGAACGGACCGACCCGCTGCCGAAGTTGCGGGTGCGCCGCTGGCCGCGGCCGATCGGGTTTGTCTTCTTTCTCTGGACGTTGTTCGAGGTCAGCGTCCTGACCGCGCTCCTCGGCGGCTTCGCGATGGCCTTCATGTGGTTCTTTCCGTCGCTCGCGCGCACGGTGCCCATCCTCTGGTCGCGCTGGACGTGCGCGCTCGCCGGGGTCCGGGTCGAGACGCACCTCGAAGAGCCGCTCCCCAAGGAGTCGGTCATCTTCGTCTCGAACCACCAGAGCGCGTTCGACATCCTCTGCCTCTTCGTCGGCTTGGGACCCCGGCACCCGTTCGTCTTCGTCGCGAAGAAGAGCGTCTTCCGCTACCCGTTCCTCGGCTGGTTCATCACGCTCGCGAGGTACATCCCCATCGACCGCGCGAACCGGGAGAAGTCGATTCAGAGCCTGGAGCAGGCCGGCGAGAAGATTCGGCAGGGCACGAGCGTTCTGATGTTCCCGGAAGGGACGCGCTCGAGCGACGGCTCGATTCTGCCCTTCAAGAAAGGCGCGTTCGTGATGGCGATGAAGGCGCGGGTGCCGCTCGTGCCGCTGGCGATCGAAGGCTCGCTCAAGGTGAGCCCGAAGCGGCGCTGGTACGCCTGCCCGAACACGGTGCGCATCCTCATCGGTCCGACCTACCGGATGCACGACGTGGGCGAGGACGACCGCGACGGGCTCATCACCGACATCCGCGGGACGATCATCCGCCTGCACCACCGGCTGGGCGGCCTCGGCGGAGACGAGACGCGCGCCATCGCCGCCGCGGGGCTGGAAGGCATCGCCGAGGGCGACCGTCCGGGAGCGATTTCGTGAAGCAAGGCGCGCTCGTGCTCGCCGGCGCTGCTGGTCTGCTGCTCCTCTCCTGCGCGACGCTTTCGCCGCAGGCCCGCCTGCACGAGGACCTCGCGCTCGCGCGGCAGCACGCCGGGGCGCAACAGGTCTCGCTCGCCGCCGACGAGTATGGGAAGGCGCTCGACCTCGACCCGACGAACCTCGAGGCGCTGCGCGGATACGTCCAGTCTTGCCGGGCCGCGGGGCGCCTCGATGAGGCAAAGGCGCGGTTCCAGCACGCCGTCGAGAAGGCGCCGGGCGACGCCTACGCGCACGAGGGGCTGGGGCTCGTCGACTACGCGCGCGGCCAGAGCGGCGAGTCGGCGAAGAAACAGCTTGGCGCCGCCGCGCGCCTCGCGCCGAAGATCGCGGACTTCCACTACCGGCTGGGCGTGCTCCTGGTCGACCAGGACGACTGGGAGAACGCGAAGGCCGAGCTCGAGCAGGCCGTCGGCCTCGACGCAAATCAGCCGCGCTACCGGTTACCGTTTGCGGTCGCGCTCGCCCGCAGCGGTGAGGAAGAGGCCGCCATCGCGCAGCTCACGACCGTCCTCTCTCTGAATCCGACGCCAGCCGAGGTGGCGATGGCCGCGAAGACCGCGCGGATGCTGACCGACCCGTTCCGGGGCTTTCCTCACGCGGCGCGCGAGCAGTTCAGGCAGGCGCTCGATTGGCTCGACAGCGGCTCGCCCAAGCAGGCGGAGGCGGTGCTGGAGAAGCTCGCGCAGGAGTACCCCGACCTCGCCATCGTGCGGGCGACCCTGGGGCTCACCGCGGCGAAGATGGACGAGCCCGGCCAGGCGATCGTCGAGTTCCAGAGGGCGATCGATCTCGGGCCGGAGCTGGCGGAGCCGCGCATCTATCTCGGCGACGTCTACTTCTCGCACGGGCGGCCGCAGAAGGCGATTCCCTACTACCGCGCGGCGCTCGCGCGCAATCCGTTCCTGCCCGACGCCTATCTGCGGCTCGCGCAAGCGCATCTGAAGGACGGCGAGAAGGCGCAGGCCGCCCAGCGGTTCGAGACCTACCTCCTGCTTCGGCCGGGCAACCTCGACGCCTCCCTCGAATACGCGACGATCCTCGGCGACCTCGGCAGTCCGAAGGCGGGAGCGACCTGGGACCACCTGGTCCAGGTTTTCCCGCGCGAGCCGATGGTGCTCATCGGGCGCGGGCGCTGGTATTCCGGGGCCGCCATCCTCGCCAAGACGCACGAGGCCCGGCTCGCCGCCTGGAACAAGGCGAAGGAGAGCCTCGACAAGGCCCTCGACCTCGACCCGAGGAACGAGACCGCCGCCGGGATGCTCTCGGCCCTGGAGAAGCAGCACCCGTAGGACAAGCACGCCGTCGCCGATGACTCGCGTCGATCGGACCGATCGGACCGATCCGACCGATCGGTCTGATCTACGCCGGCGGGCGCGAGCCTGGGCGCGGGCTCGCGTCTTGCGCCAGCTCATAGAAGTACAGCCCGCTGATGACGAGCGAGTGCGTGACCTCCCGCCGGCGGACGCGCTCCTTGAGCTCGCGGTACGGCATCAGCACCACGTCGATCTCCTCTCGCGGGTCGAGCCGCTGCGCGCCGGCGAGCTCGACGTCGCGGGCGAGGAAGGTGTAGCAGCGGTTCGACTGCAGCGCGGGGTTCGGGTGGACCCAGCCGAGCTGCTCGGCGGTCGCGCCGCTGAATCCGGTCTCCTCGCGCAGCTCGCGCAGGGCGGCGTCGGCCGGGCTCTCGGAGGGCTCGATGATGCCACCGGGCAGCTCCAGCGAGAACGCCTCCGTCCCGTGGCGCTCCTGCCGGACGAGCACGACTTCACCCTCCTTGGTGAGCGCGATGATGTGGACCCAGTCGCTCGCGGCGATGTGGAAGTAGTCGTGCGCGAGCCCGGTCCGCTGCGACTTCCGGCGGACGCGCTCGACCCGAAAGACACGGCAGTCGAGCACGTCCTCGCGCTCCAGGGTGATGAACGGCTCGAGCTCGGGCACGCGGCACCTCGGCACGACGATAACCCGACCGCGCTCGGCGGCATGACGAGGCGACCGGCAGCCCCCGCGCGAAGTTGCGGCCGTCGTCGCGCGCGGGCACGATGCGGGCGAAAACGTGGCGCCGCGGACGGGCGCGAACGCCGGCGCTTCAAGGCACCCTCCGAAGATGAACTTGCGTTTCCAGCTCGCGCTCCTGGTCGCCGCGGCGATTGCGGCATCGCTGGCGCTCGCCATGAGCACCACGATTTCCATGACCCGCGCGGCGCTGCAGCAGGACGCGAAGGTCGCCGCGGTCGACGGCGCGGACGACATCGCGAAGGACCTGCAGCGGCTGCCGCCGGTGAGCGACGAGGCCATCGAGCGGCGGCTGGAAGCGGCGCTGCGCAAGCACCGGCAGTTGACGGAAATCACCCTCGAGCTCCAGGCGGCGAACAACGACGTCTCCGAGTACAGCTTCCGGTCGAGCCAGGACGTCTTCATCAAGCGCCACCTCGCGGCGCTCAAGCACGAGGGGCCGAGGACCATCAGCGCGTCGGTGGCGGAGAACGGCGAGCGAAGCTTCTCGGTCTCGGTGCCGCTCTCCGGGCGGATCGGGAACGGGCAGATCAAGGTGATGGTGTCCCTGGGGTCGGTGGACAAGGCGATGGGGACCCTCTCGCACGTCATCGCCGAGGTGGCGGCGGCGGCGGTGCTGCTCGCCGCGCTCCTCGCGGTGCTCATCGCCGACCTGCTCGTCGGGAGGCCTCTCGCCCGGCTCGCGTCGGCGATGGGCGAGGTCAGCCAGGGCGCTCTCGATCGGCGCGTCGAGCGGCGAGGGCCCCCAGAGGTGCGCGACGTTTCCGAGGCGTTCAACCGGATGCTCGACCGGCTCGAGGAGGCGGACCTCGCGGTGCGCAGCTTCAACGAGCGGCTGGCGAGCGAGGTGGCCCAGGCGACGCAGAGCCTGTCGGAGAAGAACGCCGCTCTCGCTCAGCTCAACGACCTGTTGATCCGCGCGCGGGAGGACCTCGCCCACCGGGAGCGGCTGGCGGCGCTCGGCCAGCTCGCGGCGCAGCTCGCGCACGAAGTCGGCACGCCCCTGGGGAGCGTCAGCGGTCACCTCCAGCTCGCGCTCGCCGACGCCGACACGCCGGCGCAGACGCACGAGCGGCTGGTCATCGCGAGCCAGGAGGTCCAACGGGTCAGCCGCATCATCCGCGACTACCTCGACTCGACGCGGCGGATGGAGCCGGAGCTGTCGGCGATCGACGTCGAGCGCACGCTCAAGGAAGCGGTCGAGGTCGCCCGCGGCGGCAACCCGCAGCGGCGGGCGCAGGTGGCGGTCGAGGTGGGCGAGGACGCGCGCTCGTGGCGGACCGACGAGGGTGTGGTCCGGCAGATTCTGGTGAACCTGGTGGCGAACGCGCTGGACGCGGTCGGGCAGAAAGAGAGCGACACCGCTCCGGTCGAGGTCATGGCGTCGACCGAGGAGCGGCAGGGCGCCCGGGGCGCGCCGCGGGAGCTGGTGCTCAAGGTGGTCGACCATGGCGCCGGTCTCACCCCGGAGCAGCTCGGGCGGATGTTCGAACCGTTCTACACGACCAAGGGCCGCGGCAAGGGGACGGGTCTCGGGCTCGCCGTCTGCCGCGAGCTGGCGCGGGCTCTGGGCGGGCGCATCGAAGCGGCGAGCGAGCTCGGCAAAGAGACGACCTTCACCGTCCACGTGCCCGACGGCGACGAGGTCCTCCGCCGCGCCCAGGCCGCGAACGCCCCCAAGCCAGCGGCCACCGTTCATTGAACCGGGCCATTTCCGTTCAGCCCGCGCGCCCACGCTGCTCATCTCGCGGGCTTACGCCGCTCATCCCGAGGGCAATCGGGGAGCATGAGCGTGAGGCCGCGGCGGGCGCGCCTCGAGCGCGGTTTCATTGAAGGGAGCGGCAGCGGCTACGCTTCACAGGAGCCCTTGGGGAGGCCGAAGCGCTCCACCGCGAACCGCAACGACGATGGAGTGAGACTGCACGACGATCCGGCGTCCGCGTCGCACAGCTCCTGGTCCGCGCCGCGCAGCTCCCGATCCGCGCCGCACAGCTCCGGGTGCGCGCCGCGTAGCTCCTGGTCCGCGCCGCGCAGCTCCCGATCCGCGCCGCACAGCTCCGGGTGCGCGCCGCGTAGCTCCTGGTCCGCGCCGCGCAGCTCCCGGTTCGCGCCGCGCAGCTCCCGGTTCGCGCCGCGCAGCTCCCGGTTCGCGCCGCGCAGCTCCCGGTTCGCGCCGCGCAGCTCCCGGTTCGCGCCGCGCAGGTCATGTCTCATGTTGCGCAGTTGTCGGTTCCCTCAGCGCAGTCGCGGGTCCATCGCGCGCAGTTAACACTTCCTCTGGCGCAGCTCATGGTCGCTGTTGCGCAGTTGTCAGTACGCCCAGCGCAGTCGCGGGTCCGGGTTGCGCAGTTGACAGTTCACCCAGCGCAGCTCCCAGTCACTGTTGCGCAGTTGTCATTCCATGCCGCGCAGCCACCGGTTCGCGCTGCGCAGCGCCTCCTCACTGTTGCGCAGTTATCGTTCCCTTTCGCGCAGCTCCGGTTCCACTCCGCGCAGCTCCCGTTCCACTCCGCGCAACTCCCGTTCCCTTTCGCGCAGCTCCGGTTCCACTCCGCGCAGCTCCCGTTCCACTCCGCGCAGCTTCTCGTCCCGCCTGCGCCGCCTCTTTTTCGCGCGTACGCCTCCTTTCCCGGCGCGCATCGCTGTCATTCCGGGCGTCACAGCTTCATCCTCCACGCTCACCGATCCCTTTTCCGCGCGCACGGACCATGCTCCAAGACGCGCACGGACCTCGCTCCAAGACGCGCACGGCCGGGGCATCGATGGGGACGCCCCGGCCCGCGGGTTGGGTGCTACGGCGCTAAACTGCTGGCGGCAATCCGCTTCGTTCGGGTTGCGGCGGCGCCCCCCCTCCCCAAGCCCTCGCCCGCCAAGAACGCCGATGGCCGAGCCGATGCCGAGCGAGGCCGCTGCTGCACTGCCACACGCCGAGCGGCTCCTCTGGGCCGAGCTGTTCCGCCGGACGTGGGGCGGCGACGCTCTCGAATGTTCTCGCTGCCACGGACGCCTGCGCCCGATCGCCGCGCTGCATGACCCCGAGGAGATCGCCCGCTACCTCGCCCACACCGACGAGACGACCACCTACGCCCGAGGCCAACCGCTGATGGCGGCGTAGCTCCTCTCGATCCTTCCGCCAGCTCTTCCGCGGGCGCTTTCAGGCCGCCCGCTGGGAGAGGTTCATCTCGACGCCGGCCAAGGGCGCTCGACTTGACGCTTCCGGACAGAACATCTACGCTCCCTGCCCGTGAACGATGCCGACTCGGACTGCCAGCGACACTCGACCACGACGCCACCGAGGCCCGGGTTCCCACCCGGGGACCGCTTGGGTGCCCTACACGTTACGCGGACGGATTGTCCTCGTGTTTGGTGGGTCACTCCTGCTCCTCGTCACCGGTGCCGTTCTGCTCGCGGGGCGCGGCGCGGGCCAGGCTCCATCCACGAGTTCGGCGACCACTTCTCGCGCCACGGCGCCGGTCTCGGTTACGAGCACACTTCCGACCTTGAAGAAGTCGACCGGAGAGCCGCAGCGCTACCATCAGGTGCTGTCGCGGGACAATGGGCGTGACGCCGTCGGCGTCTGGGAGAAGGGGCCCTCGCCGACGGCGCAGTTCGCGAAACGGGCGCTAGTGCCTTTGACTCCGGAAGAGGAAGACGTGCTCCGGCATCACCCGCCGGAGGATCTCTCGCAGCTAATCGCGGGCGCGATGCAAGCGTACGTGCACGCGGACGACGCGCATCGTGCGGAGGCAGACCGTCGCTACCTAATGCTCTTGAACCTCGCGGCGAAGCTTGAGTCGGACCGGGTGTCGGCGACGCCAGCGGAGATTCACACGCAGCATGACTACCTCAATGCGGTGGCCGCGAAACAGGCCGCATGGCAGCAACTCTCTCCACCGCAACGTGCCGAGAGGGAATCGGAGTTCAAGTACCAGTTCTTTCAGACGCGGCTCGGTCCGCACAAGGAAATACCATGAAACGAGTCACCCTGCTGTTTGCCCTCGCCATCGTCCTCGCCATCTTGCCTGCAGCCGCGTCGGCCACGGTCGCGTATCAGGAGGAGCCGAGCGTTGGCGATTTCATCTGGCTTGCTGACTACCTGACAGCGGGACTACCCTACACCTTCGAAACCCGGAACCTGACCGGAGAGAACGCCGATACTGTGATGTACCTGCTCTACCACGACTGGGTATCCAGACACCTCAGGTGTCTTGGTCCCCGATCCGCTCACCCTGAGGTGCCCGCGCCCACGGAGCATGAATGGAGCACGGCAAGCATGCGCGGGCCTCGAAGGGCGAGCGCGAGGGT
>JAJYLH010000016.1 GCA_021787845.1 Myxococcales bacterium
ACCGCCCCAGGCTCAAACCCAGACTCGCCGCTGGACAAAAGGGAGCCAACTGACGATCATCACGTCCGCGTCACGCAGGGGGGGAAAGTTTTGGAAGTACGGGGGGAAAGGTTTTGAGAATCGACACACAACTGCAACACCAGCGGAACCACTGACGAATTTGGCGATGGGCATGGGAGCTTGACGTCCCCGGCGCGAGGGCGCGACGATGGCGAGGATGAGTGCTGTCGCGGTGGCGACGAGTTTCGTCGCGGCGCATGCGCGAGAGACGGCCGTTCGACTGGCAGGGCTCTGGTGAGCCCGCGTGGCGTATTGTGGACGCGCTTCATCCGCAATTCGTCGGCCTACCGACCCCGCGGCGCTCGTGGCCGGAATGCCAGTTACCGCCGCTTTCGCCGCCGTTCTTCGGTCTTCGCGAGCACGAGGATCGGGACCCGCGCACCGTACCTGAAGTGTTGCCTTTCTCCGCTTGCCCGACGTTGGAGCCGGGCACGTCAGTGCCCGGGTTGGCTCGGGACGCCGCATCCGACCGGACATTGACATGTCCGGCTCCAAGTGTGTCAACCGGATGGGCATGGTTCGTTCGAAACCCCTGCTTCCCCGCTCAAGACGCGGACGCACTTCCGCGCGCGGCTGCGACTTGCGATGAGAGGGCAGCTCCTTGCCGCGCGAGCTCGTCCGGTCTCGAAATGGGACTCGGTCGTCTCGTTTTGAGACTGCCCAGAGAGCTGGGTCTTCGAAACGGCCTGGCAGCGCGCTTTCGAGGTTGGTCCGGGACGTGCATCGCGGGTCGGCGCGATGGGCGTGACGGCGCACGAGCTACTGATCGAAGTCTTTCGCGACGAGCCCAAGCTCGTGGTCGACCTCGTGCGAGACCGGCTCGGGTTGGAGGTGCCCGAGTTCAGCGACATCGAGGTGATCGACTCGACGCTCGCGCAGGTGAACCTGGTCGCCGACCTCGCGGTCGTCCTGCGCCGCGAAGGCCAGCCGGTCTTGGCGCTCGCGCTCGAAATGCAGCTCCGGCCGGACGAGAAGAAGCGCTACTCGTGGCCGCTCTACGCGGCCAGTCTGCGCTCGCGCCATCGCTGCCCGGCGGCGGTGCTCGTCGTGACACCCGATGCGGCCACCGCGGTTTGGGCGCGGCAGCCCATCGAGCTCGGCTTCGGCTCGCGGTTCACGCCGATTGTCCTCGGCCCCGCGTCGATTCCGCGAGTGACCGAGCCGGCTCAAGCGCGCTCGTGGCCGGCGCTGGCGTTCTTGTCGGTGCTCACCTTCGGTCGCGACGCCGAGTCGGCCGAGGCGGTGGCGCGGGCCGCGCTGCTCGCCGTGGCCCAGGTGCCGGAGCCGCGGCGCCGAAAGTATGTTACGCTCGTCCGACGCGCGGTCTCCGAGGCCGTGTGGCGGGCGCTGGAGGCGGAGATGGCCATCAACTGGGACGAGCTCTACGAGGAGACTTCGCAAAAGATTGCGGCCATCATCGAAAGAAGAGGCGAGGCGAAGGGGCTGGCCATCGGCGAAGCGAGAGGCGAAGCGAGAGGTCGAGCGGCTTCCATTCTCGACGTGCTCCAGGCGCGTGGCGTCAGCGTGCCCGATGAACTGCGAGGCCAGGTCCTCGCTTGCACCGACGAAACGGTGCTCGCTCGCTGGCTGCGGCGAGCGGTGGCGGCAAGCTCGGCCGCCGAGGTCTTCGCGCAGGACGATTGACCGCGAGGTTCGTCCAACGTGCGGTCTCCGAGGCCATCCCGTCTGTCCGGTGGCCCGTTACGCCTCCGGCGGCCGGCGTTCGTCGAGGTCGATGGGCGTCGGTTCGGGCACGATGCTCGGCGGCACGATGGCTCCGCGCAAGAGGTCGCGCACCTCGTCGCCTTCGATGGTCTCGATGGTCAGTAGCCGCGCCGCGAGCTTCTCCAGATAGCTGCGGTTGAACGTCACCACCGACCGGGCGCGCCGCAGCCCTTCGTGCACGAGGCGTGAAACTTCCTGGTCGATGAGCTGCGCCGTTCGTTGCGACAGTCCGGTCTCCGCCGCCGGCATCCCGTGGTTCTGGAGGAACATGCTGCGTTGATGATCGAGCAGCGCGAGCGGCCCGACCGCGTCGCTCATGCCGTATTCACAGACCATCAGCCGCGCGATCTCCGTCGCCTGCTTCAGGTCGCTCGAGGCGCCGGTGGAAATCGTGCCGACCATCTCCTCTTCCGCCGCCCGGCCGCCGAGGAGCGCCGCGATCTTGTCGGACAGCTCCTCCGCGCTCATCAGGTACCGATCTTCCAGCGGCAGTTGCTTGGTGTAGCCGAGCGCCGACAGCCCGCGCGGGATGATGCTGATCTTGTGCACCGGCTCCGAGTGCGGCAGCAAGGTTCCCACGAGCGCGTGCCCCGACTCGTGATAGGCGACGATCTCCTTTTCCTTCTCGTTGATGCGCCGGCTCTTCTTCTCCAGACCCGCCGTCACCCGCTCGATGGCTTCGTTGAAGTCGCGCATGGTCACCTGGTCGCGCGCGGCGCGGCCGGCGAGCAGCGCCGCCTCGTTGACCACGTTCGCCAGATCGGCGCCGGCGAAACCCGGCGTGTGCTGCGCGATTTCCTTGAGCTTCACGTCCGACCCCAGCTTCACGTCGCGCGCGTGGATCTCCAGAATCTTCTCCCGCCCCCGCTTGTCCGGCCGGTCGACCAGCACGTGCCGATCGAACCGCCCCGGGCGCATCAGCGCGGGGTCTAGAATCTCCGGACGGTTCGTCGCCGCCATCACGATGAGCCCGGCGCGCGGATCGAACCCGTCCATCTCCGCCAGGAGCTGATTGAGCGTCTGCTCCCGCTCGTCGTGGCCACTGACGACGCCCGAGTTCCGTGTCTTGCCGATCGCGTCGAGCTCGTCGATGAAGACGATGCACGGCGCCTTGGCGGCCGCTTGCTGGAAGAGGTCGCGCACCCTGGCCGCGCCGACGCCCACGAACATCTCGACGAACTCGCTGCCGGACAAAGAGAAGAACGCCACGTTCGCCTCGCCCGCGACCGCGCGCGCGAGCAAGGTCTTCCCGGTTCCCGGCGGTCCGACGAGGAGCACGCCCTTCGGGATGCGCCCGCCGAGGCGCCGGAACTTCTCCGGCGTCTTCAGGAACTCGACGATTTCCTTGAGCTCCTCCGCCGCCTCGTCGACGCCGGCGACGTCTGCGAACGTGATGCCCGTGTGCTGCTCCAGGTAGACGCGCGCGCGGGTCTTGCCGAAGCTCATCACGCCCGGGGGGCCCTGGCCCATCGACATCGAGGTGCGGCGGAAGAGGTAAGCCCAGAAGGCGAAGATCAGTAGGAGCGGGAGCACCCAGATGGCGAGCATGCCGAGGAGCCCGCTGGAGCTCGTCGCGCCGTAGGTGATGTGCCGTTGCTCGAGAAGCTTCACCAGCTCCGGGTCGTTGGACACCCGGTTCGCGACCCAGACCGCGCTCGCTTCTGGCGCGCCGGGCGCGAGCTGGCCCTCGGGCTCCGGCTTCGAGAACTGAACGCGGACCTCGTGCTCGGAGAGGGTGACCTGCTGCACGGGCAGAGTCGCGATGGCGCTCTTGAGAACACTGTAAGGAACCTTGCGGGTGCCGGCATCCTCGAACATGCCGCGCAGGAGCAGGAAGCCGAGCACAGCGATCGCGATCCACACGAGCAGCGCGCCGATGCGCGGTGTGGCGGACGGCGTGCCGAGCGGCGGCTTCTTCGGAGTGCTCGGGCCTTTGAGCGAGGGGGCCATCGTCCTTAGCTCCGGCGCGCCGTGAAGAAGAGAGGCGCCGAAAGCCAAGGTAGACACGGGTTTCGAGACAGGCACGGGGGCGGCTGATCGACCGTGGGCAGGATGGCACGAGCGCCGGGCCGCGCGGTGCCAGGTGCCGTTCTCTCGTGGCACGGGCGTCCCCACCTGTGAAAGGCCAGCGGGACTTCATGGCCTGGCCGCGGCGGCCGAGCATCCACGGGCAAGGACGCCCGTGTCACGGGAGAAGAACCGACACTGAACCTGAGCGAGCCGGAACGCCCGTCACTGCTGTTCGAACTGCCGCAGGAGATCTTCCTTGGTCGAGGGCGGCACGGGCTCGGGCGGCAGGCGGCGCAACCGGCGAAGGGTCTCGCGCATCTGGTCGAGGTAGGTGCGGCAGTAGCGGCACATCAGGAGATGCATGCGGAACGCCGCTCGCCGGTGCCAAGGGAGGCTGCCGTCGAGGAAGTCCGTCGCGAGATGGGTGACGTCCTGGCATCTCATCATGGCGACCGCTCCGACGCGTACTCCTCGAGAGCCCTGCGCAGCCGCGTCCGGCCGCGGTGGAGCAGGACCCGCTGATTGGACTCGGTGATCCCCAGGATGTTACAGACGGTCGGCGCGTCCTCGCCCTCGACGTCGCGGAGCGTGACCACGGTTCGCTGAGCCGCCGGCAACTCGTCGAGCGCGCGAGCCAGCACCTCCATCGCTTCCGCGCGCAGCAGGCGCTTCTCCGGGTCGTCCGCCGTCCACGCCGCCGGCGGCGCCGACCACATGCCGCTGTCGTTGAACCGCGCGGGGTCGACCTCGTCGCCCGGCTCTTCCGGCGCCAGCGCGGAAAACGGCGTCGACCGCTTCTCCTTCGCCGCCCTCGTCTTCGCCGCGTTCACCGCGATGCGGAAGATCCACGTCTTCAGAGACGACCGCCCCTCGAACCCGGCGAGGTTCTTGATGACGCTCGCCCACGCCTCCTGCGCGACCTCCTCGGCGGTCGCCTCCTCGTGCACGTAGGCCAGGGCGAGCCGCACGAGCGTTTGGTGGTGCTGGTCGATGAGCGCGGCGAACGCGGCTTTGTCCCGCGCCCGCAGCCGCTCGACCAGACGCGCGTCGTCGTCGCCCGGTTCGGAAACCGCGAGGCCCGTCGTTCGCACGCGCGCGACCCTAGCCGACCGCCATCCGCTCTGGCAAGCGTCTGGCCGCGCCGGCGGCCGCTGTTGTCCGGTGCCGGATGGGCGCCAGGGTCGAGGAGGCGTCGCCTTCGAGCCGGGCGACGTGCGTTGGCGCGGCGAAGCGATCCCGCTTGACCGCGAGGCCGCTTTCGGCC
Organism: Myxococcales bacterium; assembly: GCA_021787845.1. GTDB lineage: Bacteria > Myxococcota > Myxococcia > Myxococcales > JAJYLH01 > JAJYLH01. The sequence goes on from JAJYLH010000016.1 coordinate 5,060, forward strand.
GATGGTCCGCCGGCTCTGAACCCGGAGGGCGGGACCGCGCGGCCTTCGCCCTCCTTCACCCGAGGTGCCCCATGAGACCGCTTCCCCAGGACATCGTTTTTCTCTCCGCCAAGCGCACCCCGTTCGGAACGTTCGGCGGCGCGCTCAAGGATTTCTCCGCCACCGACCTGGGCGTCGTGGCCGCCAAGAGCGCTCTCGCCGAGGCCAAGGTCGAGGTGAACGATGTCGCGCAGGTGGTCTTCGGCAACGTCCTGCAGACGAGCGCCGACGCCATCTACTGCGCGCGGCACGTGGGGCTCAAGGCCGGGGTCCCCATCGACCGGCCGGCGCTGACCGTCAACCGGCTCTGCGGCTCCGGGTTCGAGGCCATCGTCCAGGCCGCGCGGCTCGTCCTGATGGGCGAGGCGGAGTGCGTGCTCGCCGGCGGAACCGAGTCGATGAGCCAGGCGCCGTTCGCGGTTCGCGGCACCCGCTTCGGCGCGACGTTCGGCAAGCCCGTCGCCTTCGAGGACACCCTCTGGAGCTGCCTCACCGATTCCTACTGCAACACCCCGATGGCGGTGACGGCGGAAAACCTGGGCGCGAAGTACGGCGTCACCCAGGACGAGGTCGACGAGTTCTCGGTGCTCTCCCAGAAGCGGCACGCGGCGGCGCAGGAGGCCGGCCGGTTCGACGCCGAGCTCGCGCCGGTGGAGATCGTCTCGAGGAAAGGGACGACCCTCTTCGCCAAGGACGAGCACCCGCGCCCGACCACGACGCTCGAGAGCCTGCGCAAGCTGCCGAAGGTCTTCAAGAAAGACGGCCTCATCCACGCGGGTGCGGCGAGCGGCATCTGCGACGGCGCGGGCGCGCTCGTCGTCGCGAGCGCCAAGTTCGCGGAGAAGAAGGGCCTGACGCCCATCGGCCGGCTCACCGGCTGGGGCATCGCCGCGGTCGATCCGAACTTCATGGGCATCGGACCCGCGCCGGCGATTCGCAAGGCGCTCTCGACGGCCGGGGCGAAGCTGTCCGACTTCGACCTCGTCGAGGTGAACGAGGCATTCGCGCCGCAGTACCTAGCGGTGGAGAAGGAGCTCGAGCTCCCCCGCGACATCACCAACGTCGACGGTGGCGCGATCGCGGTCGGCCATCCGCTCGCGGCGAGCGGGGCGCGCATCACCGCCCACCTGCTCCACGAGCTCAAGCGGCGAGGCGCGAAGCGTGGCATCGGCTCGGCGTGCATCGGCGGCGGCCAGGGCATGGCGGTGCTGGTCGAGATGATCTGATCTCCAGCGTAAGGCCCCCGTCGCCAGCGGTCCTGCTCTCCTTTCCGGCGCCACCCGCCAGCGCTTCCGTTCTCCGGCGACGGCAGCGAGGGTTGTCGCGTGGAGCGGCTCCCGGCCGGCCTCGCGACGAGGCGCGGTCGGACCCGCCGATGGCGTCGGCCTGTCGAGCTCCCGCGATCCGGCCGCCGGACGGGCCGTCGCATCCCCGATGGGCGAGCGGGGCTCGCGGCCCTTGACTAGGTGCGGCGCCAACTGCTACACGCTGTCCGGCTTCGGAAAGCAAGGTCCTTCCACCGCGCCGAAGAGGCGCACACGAGGTTCTCGATGAAAGCGTCCTCCATCCTGCGTTCGCTGGCGATCGCCGCCGCGGCAATTGCCGGCGCGATGCTCTTCGCCTGTACCAGCTCGCCGAAGAACAACTGCACCCCGACGTGCGGGAGCAAGGTTTGCGGGTCCAACGGCTGCGGCGGTTCGTGCGGCACCTGCGCGAGCGGGAAGAGCTGTAGCGCTTCCGGCCAGTGCGTCGGCGCGCCGGCGGCGCCCACCGGGCTGACCGCCACCGCCGGCGACACCCTGGTGGCCTTGAGCTGGGCGGCACCGGCGGACGACGGCGGCACCGCCATCACCGGCTACAACGTCTATCGGGGCTCCGCCTCCGGCGCTCTGTCGACCAAGACCAAGATCGCGACCGGCCTCACCGGCACGAACTTCGTCGACGCCGCGCTGACCGACGGCACCGCCTACTACTACCAGGTGACGGCGGTGAGCTCGGCCGGCGAATCGGTGGGCTCCGCCGAGGCGACCGGGACGCCGGCCACCGGCGCCACCGTGCCCTGCGGGAGCGTGGATCAAGCCGGCTACTGCGCGGGCGATTCCGCGGTCTGGTGCAACGCCGACCCGACCACCGGGGACCAGTCTCTGGCGGCCGTTTCCTGCGGCGCGCTCGGGACCGACGCGAACGGGAACACCATCTCCGGCCACTGCGCGGACCTCGGCAGCTTCGGGGCCTGGTGCGCGGTCGCGGAAGGAACCACGTGCTCCGACGGGCAGTCGGTGCTCGCCTGCGGCAGTGCGAGCGGCGCGGACCTTTCGCTCGCCTGCGACGTCAACACCGGCTGCACCAAGACCACCCAGACCTGCACCGCTCCGGCCGCCGGTGCCCAGTTCACGCCGGTCTGCGACGGAGACGAGCTCATCGGAAGCTGCACCCCGTGGAACCAGATCCTCGAGGAGAACTGCAAGGCCACCAGCGTCGGCGGGACCGGGTGCCAGAACGGCGCCTGCGTCGGAATCCCCGAGGGCGGCAACTGCGACGGCCAGCTCTTCAAGTGCGCCGATCCGGACGTGTGCGACACGAACAACACCGGCACCTGCGTCAAGCCCTGCGGGAACGTGACCGCGGCGGGCGACTGCTCGACCGACACCCACGAGTGGTGCGACACCAGCTCGGGCGCGTTGCAGACCGAGGACTGCACGACGGTGGGCCAGGATGCGAACGGCAACACCGTCGCCGGCAAGTGCGGCACCGTCGGCTCGGCGGCGGCGTGCGTCCTGCCGCAGGGCGCGATGTGCGCCTCCTTCACCGGCTACTACGCCTGCGGCTCCGGCAGCACCGTCGACCTGACGATGGCGTGCGACATGGACACCGGCTGCCGGGCTTCCGGCGGCACCGCCACCTGCACCTACGCGGGCGACGGCAACACCTTCACCCCGGCCTGCTCCGGCAACGACCTGGTCGAGGACTGCACGGCGTGGAACCAGCCGGTGGTCGAGGACTGCACGGGCGACGCGGTGGGTGGCACGGGCTGCGCCAGCGGCGCGTGCACCGGCATCGCCGCCGGCAAGTACTGCGACGGCCAGGAGTTCAAGTGCGCGGACGGCCTCACCTGCGACTCGTCGAGCGGCACCTGCAAGGCCGCCAGCGGCGGGTAACTCTCCACGGCAGCGCTGCTGCTTAGCGGACGGCGACGAAGAGCGGGCGATCGGAGACTCCCGGTCGCCCGCCCTGTCGTTTCCCCGCCCCGAGGAAATCACATCGCCTGATGCGGGCTCGCGCCCGGCGGCCCACGCCGCGGGACCGGCTCTTCCTCGTCCTTGAGCGCGCCGCGAAGCTGCGCCCGCAGCTCGAGCGAGGGCTTTTCGCCGTGGACCTTGATCGCGTGGTCGTAGATCGTGTTGAGCACCTCGTCTTCGGTGCCGCTCACCTTCAACGAGCACTCGACCTCGCCCGGATGCTCCCGGCAATCGATGTACTTGCGCATGTTCGCCCCCCTCCCGACGGAAAGGGAAGGCACGAAGCGCCTTCCCCGCAAGAGGCACAGGTCAGATCATCTGAGCGATTGCGACCAGCGCGACCGCGAGCAGGGCGATCCTCCTGCCGAGCGCCAGCGCTTCTGGAGTGAGCCACCGCATCGAAAGGCCCTCCTCGACGGAGCCGGGCTTGCCGCTCCGCTCTTGCCCTCTTGCACTGCCCGTGCCGCAAGGTCGCGCCGGCCTTCAAGCGCTCGCGAGAGAGGCTCGCGATCCGCGTGGAGGAGCGTTCTCGGTGAAGGCGTCCGACGCGCTCGGCCGACCGATTCCTGCGGCGAGCGAACGGGGAGCCTAGCGAGGCGACGCGTGGCGTGCCGGACACGTGGAGGCGCCGGCAGGTCGGGCATCGGTGTCGCGGTGGGGCGGGGAGGCGACGAGGCGCCAAGAACGCGGCCCGGCTTCGGGTATACGGCGCGCTCGTTCGCGTGTTAGGTTCCAAAGGCACCCTAGCCGGGGTCGGAGGGCAAAGAAAACACCGTGTTCAATGGCATCTACAAGCTCTTCTCGCGCGACCTGGCGATCGATCTCGGCACGGCGAACACCCTCATCTACGCCCGCGGCCTCGGCATCGTCTCCAACGAGCCGTCGGTGGTGGCGGTGCAGCAGGACGCGCGCGGCGCGAAGAAGGTGCTCGCGGTCGGCAAGGACGCGAAGGAGATGCTCGGGCGCACGCCCGGGAACATCGTCGCCATCCGGCCGATGAAGGACGGCGTCATCGCGGATTTCGAGATCACCGCGGCGATGCTCAAGCACTTCATCATGACCGCGCACAACCGCAAGACGATGGTGAAGCCGCGGATCACCATCGGCATCCCGTCGGGCATCACCGAGGTGGAGCGGCGCGCGGTGCGCGAGGCGGCCGAGAGCGCCAACGCCCGGGAGGTGTACCTCATCGAGCAGCCGATGGCGGCGGCCATCGGCGCGGGGCTGCCGATCACCGAGCCGAGCGGCAACATGATCGTCGACATCGGCGGCGGCACGAGCGACGTCGCGGTGATCAGCCTCTCCGGCATCGTCTACGCGAAGAGCGTGCGGGTCGGCGGCGACAAGATGGACGAGGCGATCATCCAGCACGTCAAGCGCAAGTACAACCTGTTGATCGGCGAAAGGACCGCGGAGCTCATCAAGATGGGCATCGGCAACGCCTATCCGACGAGCGAAGTCTTGACGATGGACGTCAAGGGCCGCGACCTCGTCGCCGGCGTGCCGCGCACGCTCACGGTCAGCTCGGACGAGGTCCGCGACGCGCTCGCCGAGCCGGTCAACACCATCGTCGAGGCGGTGAAGCTGACCCTGGAGCGAACGCCGCCCGAGCTCGCCGGCGACATCGCCGACCGCGGCATCGTCCTCGCCGGCGGCGGCGCGCTGTTGAAGAACCTGGACCAGCTCCTGCGGGAAGAGACGGGGCTGCCGGTGTTCCTCGCCGAGGATCCGCTGAGCGCGGTCGTCATGGGGGCCGGCAAGGCTCTCGAGGAGCTGGACCTTCTGCGCCAGGTCTGCGGCGCGCCCTGACGCCACGAAACGGGCGGTTGACGCCCCGGCCAGCTCGGGGGCGACACTCCTTTTCCATGAGATGAGTCCGAGGGGCGCGCGTGGCTGCGATTCTGGTGTTCGCCGTCATCCCGTCGGCGCGAGCCGTCCCGCAATTGACGCTGACGCAGATGGGCTATCTGCTCGACGGCCAGGACGTGCCGGTCGAGGGCGTCGTCAGCCCTGCGCGTCCGGCTGTGGAAGAACCGTGCGGGCGTGGACCCGCTGGAGACGCCGCTGTGGGACGACACGTTCGAGGACGTGCCGGTGCCGGCGGCCGCTACGCCATCGTTCTCGGCGACACCTCGCAGCCGGGACACACGGACAATCCGCTGACCCCGGCGCCGACGGAGAGCAACCGCTGACCAGCGACACCGAGGTGTCGGAAACCCACTCGACGGACTACTGGCACCTCAACTGCGACTGCGACCGGATGTATCTGTTCGACTGCTCGAGCGTGACCCAGGACTTCGATGCGGGCTACGACGTGAACCCCGGCCTCGGCGCCTGGACGGCGACGGCGGGCTGCGCCAGCGCCGACGGCGGCTCGCTCGTGTTCCACGCGGCGATGCGGTGACCTAGAATAGCGTGGTCGCCCTCGAGGTTGTCTTCCGTGCCGTGGTCCAAGCTCTTGTCCCAACCGCCCCCCGAGCTGAAGCTTCGCTTCCGTTCTGGGCACAAACGCCTGCCCGAGGGCGAGACGCTCCTGACGGTCAGCGGCGCCGGTGTCGCTCGCCTGGAGCGCTGGGGAGGAGGCGCGCGCACCGTGGTCGAGCGCGGACTGTCGCTCGACGAGGTGCAGGCGCTGTTCGCGGCGCTGGCGGCGACCGGCTTCCCCGAGGTGGTCCTCCAGACGGTTCCGCCCGGCCCGGGGATGATCGCGGTCGAGGTCGAGGGCGGTCCCGAGCAGCTCCCCGTCCTGATGCATCGCTCGGTCGTGCGGGAGAGCCCCGCCTGGAGCGCGCTCGTCGACCGGCTCGACGCCCTGTGCGCCCGGCTCGCTTGAGTCGGGAGCAGGAGCCCTTCCGCTACCCCAGGAGCCCGGCGTCGCGTTTCTTCTCCCGTTGCTCGCGGTAGCGCACGCCCTTGTCGAGGCTCCGTTTGCGCAGGCGGATGCTCTTGGGCGTCGCCTCGACCAGCTCGTCGGAGTTGATCCACTCCAGCGCTTCCTCGAGGCTCAGGACCCGCGGCGGCGTCAGGATGACGTTCTCGTCGCGCCCGGCCGCGCGGATGTTGGTGAGCTTGCGCCCGCGCACCACGTTCACGTCGATGTCGGCCGGATAGACGTGCTCGCCGATGACCATCCCCTGGTAGAGCGAGACGCCCGGCGGGATGAAGAACGTCGCCCGCTCCTGGAGGTGGAAGAGGTCGTACGCCGTCGCCTCGCCCTCGGTCTCCACCACCACCGCGCCGTTCACCCGCTTCGGGACCGTTCCCTGCCACGGCTCGTACCCGTCCGGCTGCGAGCTCATGATGCCCTCGCCGCGGGTGAGCGTCATGTACTCGGTGCGAAACCCGATGAGCCCGCGCGCCGGAATCCGGAACGAGATGCGCACCCGCCCGGAGCCCAGGTGCGCCATGTCGACCATCCGCCCCTTGCGCGGCCCCAGCCTCTCCGTCACCGAGCCGACCGCGCTGTCCGGCATGTCGCAGACGAGCAGCTCCATCGGCTCGTGCACCGCGCCGTCGACCTCGTGCGTCACCGGCTCCGGGTTGGAGACCGTCAGCTCGAACCCCTCGCGCCGCATCGTCTCCACGATGATCGCGAGCTGCAGCTCGCCGCGCCCGATGACCTGGAAAGCGTCAGGGCTGTCGGTGTCCAAGACCCGTATCGAGGGGTTTCGGTAGGCCTCCTTCATCAGCCGCTCGCGGATGTTGCGGCTCGTGACGTACCTGCCCTCCCGCCCGGCGAAAGGACCGTCGTTGACCCGGAAGACCATCGACATCGTCGGCTCGTCGACGTGGATGCGCGGCAACGGCTCCGGAAGCTCCACCTCGCTGATGGTGTCGCCGATGTGCAGGTCCTCGATGCCGCTGACGACCACGATTTCGCCGGCGCCCGCCTCGGGCAGCTCCACCCGCTTCATCCCTTCGAAGCCGTAGAGCTTCTGCACTCTCTCCCGGGTGACGACGTCGTTGTCCTTCATCAACGAGACGGCCTGGCCGCTCTTGATGACGCCGCTCGTGATGCGCCCGATCGCGAGCCGCCCGACGTAGTCGTCGTAGTCCAGGTTCTGCACCAAGAGCTGCAGCCCAGGGTAACCGGTCGTGCTCTCCGGCGGCGGCGGGACGGTGTGGACGATGGCCTCGAAGAGCGGCTTCAGGTCGGTGCCCGGCGTCTCGAGCGAGGTCGACGCGCGCCCCTGCTTCGCGATCGCGTAGAGGATGGGAAAACCGAGCTGATCCTCGTCGGCGCCCAGGTCGATGAAGAGCGAGTAGATGGCGTCCAGCACCTCCTTCGGCCGCGCGTCCAGCCGGTCGATCTTGTTCACCACGACCACCGCCGGCAGGTGGAGACCGAGCGCCTTCTGGAGGACGAACCTGGTCTGCGGTAGCGGCCCCTCGGCAGCGTCGACGAGGAGCAGCACCCCATCTACCAACCTCAGCGCCCGCTCGACCTCGCCGCCGAAGTCCGCGTGCCCCGGCGTGTCCGCGAGGTTGATCTTGTACGGGCCGTAGCGGACCGACGCGTTCTTCGCGAGAATCGTGATGCCCTTCTCGCGCTCGAGGTCGTTCGAGTCCATCACCCGCTCGACCACCTGCTCGTTCGCCCGGAAGACGCCCGCCTGCCTGAGCATGTGGTCGACGAGCGTCGTCTTCCCGTGGTCGACGTGCGCGATGATGGCGATGTTGCGGAGCTTCTCGCGAGAAATCATGCTCTTCTTTCACCGTGCGCCGAACCGAAGACCGGTCGGGCGAAAAATGCCTGCCTCGAGCCCGTCGAAAGGGCCGCGCAGTCTGACGAGAAACGTCGGCCGGGGCAAGCTCCTCGAGCAGGCGGCCCCAAGGGCGAAGGCTTTCCAAGATGCCGAAGGTGAAAGGCACCCACCACGTCGCGATCCAGGTCACCGACCTCGCCGCCGCCGAACGCTTCTATAACGGTGTCCTCGGGCTCCCGGTGCTCCAGCGCTGGCCGGAGCCGGACGGCTCCCTCCGGTCGGTCTGGCTCGCCGACGGCGGCGGCGTTTTCATCGCCCTGGAAAAGGCGAGCGCCAACGCGGGGCGGCCGAGTGAGCGCCCGTTCCACGACAGCGCTGCCGGCTGGCACCTCGTCGCCCTACGCATCGATGCCGCCGAGCGGGCCGCGTGGGAAGCGCACCTCGAGCAGAGCGGCGTCGCCGTCGTCCACCGCTCCCGCTGGACGCTCTACCTGCGCGACCCGGACGGCAACCGCGTTGGGCTCTCGCACCATCCGGACGAGGCCGAGGGCTAGACGAGGCAGGCGGCCGCGGAGCTCGTCACCTCGGCAGCACCACGAGCGCGTTGGGCACTCCCCAGCCGCCACGCAGGTCGAAATCGAACGAGGCGGTGTGGACCGCGAGCTGAACGGAAGGGCCTCCATCGAGCAGCAGCGCCGACGTACAGCCGAACCCCCCCCGGTCGGCGGGCTCCGCCATCCACCGCGCCAGGTCGCCGGCGTCGACCGGAGCGTTCTCGGTCGCGAGGAGCAAGATCCGCGTCGGCGACTGCACGCACACCGCGCTGCGCGACGCCCGCTGCCGTTTCAAGGGGAGCGCTCGGCCTCCGGCGACCGCGCGCGGGCCCACCTGGAGGGCAACCGATAACAGAGAGCGCTTTTGGGCGCCGAGCGCGAGCAGCTGCTCGGTGGAAACCACCTCGGCCTGCTGGAAGCCCCCGACCTCCCGGACCACCAGGGCGCCGAACCAGCGGGTGCGGTGGAGCGGGTTGAGCTCGCGCCCCTGGGAAACCACCAGGCCGATCGGCCGGCGCCGCTCGTCGAAGAACGTGCCGTTGATCGCGACCAGGGCGCCGGATTCCCGGGCGAGGTCGGCCACCTCGGCGACCTGCCGCACGGCGTTGCGCGCGTCGACGACTTGGAGCCGTTCTCGGGTGAGGTCCACCCTCACCAGATGGAAGAGCGTGTCGCCAGCGTCGGCGGAGGCGTACTCGAGGCCCGGCCCGATCGTGCGCCAGTGGGCAGGCCCCGGCGGCGGCGCGCAGCGGCAGGAGGCGCCCAGGAGCAAGAGCGCGAGCGCGCGTCGCGGCCCGACCGTCATCGGCCGCTGAGCGCACCATGCGCCTTCCGAACCGTCAAGCACTTTCGCGCCCTGGCGGCGCTCGAAGGAAGCGTTCCCGGCGCCCGATCACCCGGAGCCGGGTCGCGAGCGCAAAAAGCCTTGTCAGGAACTACCCTTGGCGGAATAGTCCCTAAAGCGGAAGCTCGCGGGGGTGTTCGCGAATGAGCACGATGGCAGCTTCGGCTCCGGCGCACGCCGCACTCGGCGCGTCCTTCGCGTCAGCTTTGGAACGGTCGAACGATGTCGTGGCGGTGCTCACTCCGCGGGGTGTCGTGCAGTGGGGCAACGAGGCGGCCCGGTCGGCGCTGGGCGTCGAGCCGGTCGGCCAGTGCCTGGTCGACCTGGCCGACGCCCTCTCGCGCGACGCGCTTGAGCGGGCGCTCGCTGGCCAGGCGTCCGCGCCGGAGCCGTTCACCCTGTTCCTGAGCCAGCCCGCGCGTGAGCTCGAGGTCACTGTCACGCCCGACGGGAGCGGTCTTCTGGTGCTCGTCGGACGGCCGCGTGCCCTCCCGCCGCCGCTCTGCGAACGCTTGGACGATCTCAATCGCCGCTACGTCGAGAAGGTGCGCGAGCTCGCGTCGCTCACCGGCCGGCTGCGCGAGGCGGCGGTCACCGACTCGCTGACGAACCTCTTCAACCGGCGCGCGTTCCTCGACCAGGCCGAGGTCGAATGGGAGCGCACCCGCCGCCACGGCGCGCTCCTCGGCATCGTCATGTTCGATCTGGATCATTTCAAGGAGGTCAACGACCGCCACGGGCACGCGGCGGGTGACCTCGTCTTGCGAAGCTTCTCCTTGATTCTGCGGACGACCGTGCGGATGAACGACATCCCGGCGCGCTACGGCGGCGAGGAGTTCGTGGCGCTCCTGCCGCAGACGGACCTGGAGGGAGCGGTGCTGCTCGCCGAACGCGTGCGCCAGCGCTTCGCCGAGCAGCCGGTCGAGATTCCAGGAGCGGGACCGGTGACGGTCACCTGCAGCGCTGGCGTAGGGCGCAGCGAGGGATATCTCAGCTTGCAAGAGGCGCTGGTCGCCGCCGACCGCGCCCTCTACCAGGCCAAACAGGACGGCCGCGACTGTGTGCGGGTGGTCCCGTTCGAGCGCGACGCCGCCTGAGAGCGGGCGGCGGTTCTTCCGGCCGGCTTTGCCTGTGCGCCGCCCCGCTCGGGGCGGAGGAAGGGAATCGGACCCTCGCAAAGGCGGCCGCGCGAATAGACGCAAAGGTGGCCGCGGACCGTCTTTCGGCTTAGCGTTCCTGCCCGAGATGAGCGCCCTCAGGCCGGTCCCGCCGCTGTCCGCGCCGCCGCCCGTTCCCCGCCGGCCGGGGCTCGCTGGCTCGTTCGGGCACGCCTGGGACGGAGTCCTCACCGCCTGCGCCCAGCGGAACATGAAGATTCACGTGGTGGCGGCGACCCTGGTCGGCCTCGTCGGCAGCGGCATCCCCCTCCATCTCGCCGAGAAGGTCTCGCTCATCTTCTGCGTGCTGCTCGTCTTCTTCGCGGAGATTCTGAACACCGCGCTGGAGGCGCTGGTCGACCTGCACACCGAGGATTTCCGGGATCTGGCGCGGACCACCAAGGACGCGGCGGCGGCAGCGGTGCTGGTCCTCGCCATCGGAACCGTGGTCATCTTCGCCGCCATCGTGGTCACCGAGTGGCCGGACATCGCGCGCCACGGACCGGCGATTCTCCGGCAGGCCGAGGTGGGGCTGCCCTACGCGGCCTGCGTCGCGGCGCTGCTCGCCGACTGGAAGCGCTCCCGCTGGGCGGATCTCCTCCTCTTCGCCGTCGGCAACGCGCTGTGGGTGAGCCTCTGGGTGTGGACCGAAAGCTACGTCTTCACCGCCCTCACCGGCTCGCTCTTGTGGGTCGCCTGGAGCGCGCGCCTGCGCCATCGCCCCGCGACCTGAACGTCTGGCGCCTTGCGGGGGCGAGGCGGCGCAAGGTCGAGCCGTCCGACGCTTCCTTCGGGGTGCGCTTCTGCGCTAGACGTTCGTCCGCGAGGCTTCGTCGAAGGGAGTCACCAGATGGATTTCGAGCTGTCCCCGGAGCAGTCGCAACTGCGCGAGATGTGCCGGGAATTCGCGGCCAACGAGCTCATCCCCCACGCGAGAAAGTGGGACGAGGAGCATCGCTTCCCGGCCGAGGCGGTCAAGAAGCTGGGGGAGCTCGGTCTCCTGGCGATCGCGGTGCCGACCGAATGGGGCGGCGCGGGGATGGACAACGTCGCCTACGCCCTCGCGATGGAGGAGATCTCTCGCGGCTGCGCCTCCACCGGCGTCACGATGAGCGTCAACAACTCGCTCTATTGCGACCCGGTCCTCAAGTACGGCACCGAGGCGCAGAAGCGGGAGTTCCTGCTCCCCTACACCGCTGGCGAGAGGCTGGGGTGCTTCGGCTTGACGGAACCGGAGGCGGGGAGCGACGCGGCCGCCCAGAAGACCATCGCGGTCAAGAAGGGCGACCAGTACGTGATCAACGGCTCGAAGAACTGGATCACGAACGGCCCGGTCGCGGACGCCATCGTGCTCTTCACCATGACCGCGCCGGAGAAAGGCAACAAGGGCATCACCGCCTTCCTCGTCCCCACCGACACTCCGGGGTTCGTGCGGATGAAGCCCGACCGGAAGCTGGGCATCTGCGCGAGCCAGTCCTGTTCAATCTATTTCGAGGACATGAAGGTCCCGGCGCGGAACGTCCTCGGCGGCGAGGGCAGCGGCTTCAAGGTGGCGATGTCGACCCTGGACGGCGGGCGCATCGGCATCGCGGCGCAGGCGCTGGGCATCGCGCGCGCGGCGTACGAAGAGGCGCTCGCCTATTCGAAGGAGCGCAAGACCTTCGGCCGGCCCATCGCGGACCACCAGGCCATCGCCTTCATGCTCGCGGACATGGCGGTCGAGCTCGACGCGGCGAGGCTTCTCGTCTGGAGGGCGGCTCTGCTCAAGAACCAGGGCGTGCGCCACTCGAAGGAGAGCGCGATGGCCAAGCTCTACGCCTCCGAGATGAGCCACCGGGTGACGCACAGGGCGCTCCAGGTCTACGGCGGCTACGGCTATTCCAAGGAGTTCGACGTCGAGCGCCACTCCCGCGACGCGCGCATCACCGAGCTGTACGAGGGCACGAGCGAGATCCAGCGCATCGTCATCGCGGCGAGCGCCCTGAAGGGATGAGCGCTCGCGCGCTCTGGCTCGCGATCGTCCTGTGCGGCTGCGCTTCCGCTCCCCAACCGGTGCGGTCGGAGGGCGGTCTCGAGCTGGCAGCGGCACCGGTGTTGCCTAGCCCGGATTGGCCGCGCGCGGCCGCGGCCCTGGTTCGGTCGAAGCGACCACTTTTCAGCCACTGTTTCGACGACGAGGTCCGCCGGGTGGAGGACCGGGCCGCGGCGGGCGCCTATCGGCACGGCGAGAAGATTCCGCGCCTGGCGGGGAAGCTCTTGCTGGCGGTGCCGGTGGAGGCGGACGGCACCGTCATCGCGCCGCGCGTCGAGGACGACGCCTTGCAGAACGCGAACGTGGATCGATGCTTGCTCGCGGCGGCGAAGCGGTTGCGCTTCCCGCCGCCCCCCGACGGCGAACCGGCGGAGCTGGAAGTACCGCTCTCGTTCAGCGTCAGCGGTCCCGCCAGGCAGGGGGAATGAGGACCGCGTCGGCCGGGGCGGACGATGGCTGCTGGTTGTCGACGGGGCTGAGGTCGCCATGGGAAGCACGGTTCGCGACGCGGCGGCGGTGGTCCTGGTGCGCGAGGCCGGCCGGCGGCGAGAGACGTTCTGGGTCCGCCGCGGCCGGGAAGTGTCGCTGGGCGGCGGGTTCTACGCCTTTCCGGGCGGGAGCCTCGACCCGGGCGACCGGGCGATGGCGGCGGCTCTGGGCACCGAGGCGCTGCGCGTCGCGGCGCTCAGGGAGCTGTTCGAGGAGACCGGGGTGTTGCTCGCCTCGACGCCCTTCGACAGCGCTGCCGCCAGACGGGAACGGCGGGCGCTCCTCGCGGGCGAGCGCGCGTTCGCCGGCGCGGTGCGCGCTCTCGGGGCGCGGCTCGACCCCGCGCGGCTCGATGCCGCGGGCCGCTGGCTGACGCCGGACTTCGCGCCCGTGCGATTCGACGCCCGCTTCTTTCTCGCGCGGATGCCGCCGGACCAGGTGGCGGAGGTGTGGCCGGGCGAGTTGGTGGACGGCGAGTGGGTGACCCCGGACGAAGCCCTGAACCGATGGTCCCGGGCGAAAGCGCTCCTGCACCCACCGGCGAAGCACCTGCTCCAGTGCCTGCGGGACGCGGGGCCGCCGGCTTGCCTCGCGCGGATGGTCACGCCGGCCGACGCGATCGATTTCGTCGGGCAGCGCATCGATTTTCAGCGGGGAATCCTCTTCGTTCCGCTCAAGACCCCGACCCTGCCGCCGGCGACGCACACGAACTGCGCCGTCGTCGGGGAAGAGGAGCTGGTGGTCGTCGATCCGGGGAGCCCGTACCGTGAGGAACAGGCGAAGCTCGCGAAGCTCTGCCATGGGCTGAGGTCGGAAGGGCGCGTCTTCCGCGAAATCCTCCTGACCCACGAGCACGCCGATCACGTCGGAGGGGTCGAGGCCCTGCGCCGCGAGCTGGACGTTCCGGTGCGCGCGCATCGCCTCGTCGCCGAGCGCCTGGAAGGGGAGGTCCCGGTGGACGGCGTCATCGAGCCAGAGGAGCGTATTCGCTTGCAGGGAGCGCTGTCGCTCAGCTTGCGGGCGATCCATACCCCGGGGCATGCCCGGGGCCATCTCGCGTTCCTCGAGGAGAATTCCGGGACCCTGCTCGCCGGAGACCTGGTCGCGGGCGTCGGCACCGTCATCATCGACCCGCCGGAAGGGGACATGCGCGACTACGTCGCGTCGTTGCGAAAGGTGCGAGCGCTCGGCGTCGGCGCGATCTTTCCCGCGCACGGGCCGGTCCTGCCCGACGGGCCAGGCCTTCTCGACGCCACCCTCGCGCACCGGGTCGAACGGGAGAATCGAGTCTTGCGCGCGCTCGCGGCGTGCGGCCCATCGACTCCAGGAGCGCTGGTGCCCCACGTGTACACCGACGTCGCCGAATCCGCCTATCCGATGGCCACACGATCGTTGCTCGCCGAGCTCAGGAAGCTCGTGCAGGAAGGGCGCGCGGTCGCCGATGGGGAGCGCTTCCGCTTGGCGGGAGGGGGGTCCTGATGCCGATGCGGCCGCTCGACCGGCGCCTCGCGGTTCGCGGCACCGACGACGACCCGCGTCTCGGCCGCCGCTTGGTCGACGATCCCGACCGTGCCCGGGTGTGCCTCGTCGGGTGCGCCGACGACGCCGGGGTCGCGAATTCCGGCGGACGCGCCGGCGCGTCGCTCGGGCCGACCGAGATTCGCCGCTGGCTCTATCGGCTGACCACCGGGATGAACGGGGAGCTGGAAGCGCTGCCGCTCTTCGACGCCGGTGACGTCCTGCCCGGCGCCGACATCGACGAGACGCACGCCGAAGTCGAGCGCGTCGTCGCCGAGCACGCGCGGCAGGGGCGGATCGTCGTCTTCCTCGGCGGCGGGCACGACCTCGCCTACGCGAGCCACGCTGGCGTCTTCGAGGCCCATTCCGGGCGCGGCGCGGTGGTGAACGTCGACACCCACCTGGACGTGCGGCCGCTCAGAGACGGGCGTGTCATCACCAGCGGCACGCCGTTTCGCCGTCTCCTCGACCGGTTCGGGCGGCGCGTCGGCGCGTTCGTCGAGCTGGGAATCCAGCCGCAGCACAATTCACGCCAGCACGCCGAGCTCGTACGCGCCAGAGGCGGGCGGGTGGTCTCCCTCGACCGCTTGCGCGAAGCGCCGTCGGTCGCATCGTTGCTCGAAAGCGAGCTCACCGAGGCGGCATCGGAGCAGACAGCGACGGCGGGGAGCCCCGAGGGGGAGCCGGCTTTCCTCACCGTCAGCGTCGACCTCGACGTCGCCAGCGCGTCCGACGCCCCCGGAACCAGCGCTCCACCGGCAGACGGAATCGCTCCCGCTGACCTGGGCCGCTTCTGTGAGGCGGTAGGCCGCCACCCGAAGGCGCGGCTCCTCGACGTGATGGAGCTGTCGCCGCCGCAGGACGAGAACGGGAAGACCGCGCGCCTCGCCGCGTTCTGCGTCTGGCGGTTCCTGGTCGGGGTCGCCTCCCGTCGCGCCTGAACAGCGCCAGCCGGCACCGCTCCTGCCATGAGCTTGCCCAACCGACCGGTGAGGGCGGTGCAGCTTGACGTCGAGGCGCTGCACGAGCGTCTGTCTGAGCGCCCGCTGGGGGTGAGCCACCGGCCGGGAAGGCCAGCGGTCGGGGATCGTGCCCGACAGGCGTGCCGGCGACTGGTGTGTCGGGCGAGGCGCCCGGCCTTCGAGGCGGCTCGGGGGTTTCGTTCGACCGTGGCCGCGGGTTGGACATCGGCCCGCGTTGCCGGAATGATTCGCGTGTGACCGCGGGGTCCGACACGCCTCTGAGGCCCGGCGCGCTGCGCGACGCCCTCGCTCGCGCGATGGAGGAGGAGCGCGCCCAAGCCAGCGTCGCCGCGGCCAACGTGCGCGGCGTCATCTCGGTTTCGGTGTTGGTGCTGCTCGTCCTCGCCTGGGAGCTGCACCGGAGCGCCTGGTGGGAGGTGTACCTGGCGCCGGTGGCGATGCACGCCGCGGCGTCCGGGGTCGCCTATCTCCTGCGACATCGACCTTTCGCCAAGCATCTCGCGCCGGCCCTGGCGGTGATCGACGCTGGGCTCGTCCTCGCCGGGCAGGCGAGAGCGCTGCCGGTCAGTAGCGACCCTTTGGGCATCGCCGGATTCAGCGTCGGCCTCTTCGCGATGGTGATCGTGTTGAATGGGCTGACCCTGCGTCCGTCGGCGGTCCTCGTGGCGACGGTGGTCGGGCTTTCGGGCGAGGCCCTCCTGATGAAGAAGGCCGCCGTCCACGAGCTTCCCGCGGTGGTCTTCATCCTCAGCCTCGTCGTGGTGGCGGGGGCGAGCGTCGCCCTGATGCATCGGATGAGGAAGATCGTCGCGCGTTTCGCCGCCGCGGAAATCGCTCGGGAAATCGAGCGGCGCAACAGCGCCGAGCAGGAGGCCGCTCGACGCGACGCGGAGAGCGTGCTCCACGAGAGCCGCGAGAAGAACGACCGCCTGGAGCGGCTGCAGAAGGACAAGGAGAGCTTGACCGAGTTGTTGGTCCACGACCTGCGCTCGCCGATCACGGTGGTGGTCGGCTACGTCGACCTGGTGCGCAACTACTTGGAGCAAGCGCAAGCGCCCCTCGCGTACCGGCAGGCCCTCGACCAGGCGCTGGGCACCGCGATGCGGCTGAACGCGATGACCAGCGACATCCTGCAGATCTCCAAGCTCGAGGAGGGGCGGCTGGTCCTGCACAACGCCTACGTGGACGCGCGCACGCTCGTCGAGGAGCTGGCCGAGGAAGCGAGGGCGCTGGCCGCGCCCCGCGGGGTCCAGGTCGAGGTGGTCGCGCTGGACGAGGCGCCGTTGTCCGCCGACTTCGGCCTCCTTCGCCGGGTGCTCGAGAACCTGGTGACCAATGCCCTTCGGTTCACCCCGCCGGAGAAGCGCCTGCGGATTTCGGTCGAGGCGAGCGAAGACGAGGTGCGCCTCATCGTCCAGAACGAAGGCGCCTCCATCGACCCGGCGCAGCGGGAACAGCTCTTCGACAAGTACCAGCAGGGTCGCGACGCCCGGGCGGGTTGGGGGCTCGGCCTCTACTTCTGCCGGTTGGCGGTGGAGGCCCATGGGGGCAGCATCGCTATCGAGGACCGGGAGCCGTTCAACACCTCGTTCGTCATCCGGCTGCCGAAGCGGACCGACTCCCGGCCAGCGCCGAGCGTTCAAGCCGCGTAGGGCAGGCGCTCGGGCTCCCGGACCGACCGGAAAGGGCTCGCGCGGGGCTTGTCGGGTCGACCTGCGACCCCTGGATTCCCGGTTGGCTCGGGCGGTGTGCCCGCTCGTCAGCCAGACCGCCTCAGTCCGAGTGGCGCTCCTTGTTCAGCACCATCTTGCGCGCCAGCGCCTGGACGGCCGAGGGGACGTTGCGGTTGCGGGCGAGGGACTTCACGTCGTTCGCGTTCAGGTGCTCCATCAACTTCAGCGACACGGGGACGGGCGTCTTCGGGTTGTTCACCAGGTTCACTTTGACCGCGTAGATCTTGAGCCACTCCCGGTTGCCGGTGATGCAGCGCATCACGTCGTCTTGGAGCGTGCGGCTGTTGGACAGCGCCACGATCTCCGCGTCGGTGATGCGGGGGCTCTGCACCGCGGCCAGCGCCACCAGCTTGTTCGCGTCGCGCAGGAGGAAGGTCCGCGCCTCCTTGTTCCCGAGCGTCGCGAGCTTGATCTTCTGGGTGACGCTCATCCGCAGGATTCGCTGCGCCAGGGTGACGCGCTGCTGTTCACCGAGAGCGGTGTCTTCTACCGACAGCGCTTCCCCGAAGTGGTCGAGCAATGCGCCGGCGGTCTCGTTCTGCTCCCGCTCGGCTGCGGCCGCGGCGGGGTCGGCTCCGAAAACGCGGAAGCGCGCCGCCTCGAATGCGGGCACGTCCGCCAGCACCAACCCGGAGCGGACGCAGAAATCGAGGACGGAATCCTTGGTCACCGCCCGGGTGGCCGGGTTCTGCACCAGGGCACGGACGATGCGGTCGTCGCGAAGGATGCGCAGTTGGTTCTGCGCAATGAGGTCCACGAGGTGCGCGCCGCCGGTCTCGGCGATCCGGGCGATGGTCCCGTCGCTCGTCGCCGGGTTGAGCGCGATGAGCTCGAGGAGCGCGTCCTGCCCGGCCAGCGCCTCGGCGAAGAAGTCGAGCACCAGCGGGTGCAAGTCGCCGTCGCGCAGCCCCGTCAACACCTTCGGCTCGGTCTTGGGCGCGCTCGCCCGGGCGGTCTGCGAAACGGCGGGGTCGGGGTCGAACGTCAAGACGTAGAGCGCGGTCAGGTAGTCGCGGGGGCTCGCGAGCAGGATGCCCTTCGCCGCCATCATCCGGGCCGGAAGGGGGCTGTTCGGGTCGATGCTCCGCTGCAGCGCCGGGGAAAAAGCGCTGAGCGGTATCAGGCAGCGCTCCTGGTCGCCGGCCGGAGCCGTCGTCGGGTCGTCTCGTCCGCCGGTCATTCGCGTCCTCCTCCGGCGGAACTCCTAGAGCAAACGGCGCATTTCGTCCACGTCGCCGGAAAGCCGTCCCAGCTCGGCGGGAATCGGCCGCGTCCCGTCGTCGCGTGACCTCTGACGATGGAGCAACCGATGCCGCAGCAGGCCGAGGTACTTGTTGAGGAAGAAACCGCGGGGCAGGAACGGTATCACCGGGCGGCGGCGGATCCCGAGGGCGACGAGCTCCGCCTGGGCGGCAGGGCTCACGCCCCTCGCCATCGCCCGCCGGAGCGCCCGGACCGCCTCCCGCTTGTTCTTCGCCGCGAGGTACGCCCGGGCGAGGTTCACGAGCAGGTCCGGGTGGGGCCCCATCCGCCGCACCGCTTCCTCGCAGAAGACGATGCCTTGCTGGTACTGGTGCTGCACCTCGGCGACGGCGCGCCCGTAGTAGCTCATCGCGAAGGGGTCGTTCAGGTCGCGTTCGTAGGCCTCGCGAAAGCGCTGCAGCCGTTCGGGAGCGCTCGGGCAGGCCAAAGCGCGATCGAGCAGGGCGCGGGCCTCTTCGGCCGGGTTCCGGGACCGCTTCTCCAGAGCTGTGCCGCTTTCCTGGGCTGGCACCGGTTCCAGGTTCCGTTGCTGCTCCAGCGCCACGCCACCTCCCGAAGAAGACCGTCTACCGTTCGCTCGCCCCCAGGTTGCGCTCGTGGATCAACCGCAAGCCCTCGAGCGTCAACAGTTCGTCGACCACGTCGATCGCTTTCGAGCTGGAGGCGATGAGCCCCGCGAGCCCGCCGGTCGCCACCACTCTGACGGGAAAGCCGACCTCGGTCTGTAACCGCGCGCACATTCCGTCGACCAGGGCGACGTAGCCGAAGACGAGGCCGCTCTGCATGCTGGCGACGGTGTTGCGCCCGACCGCTCGCTCCGGCTGCACGAACTCGACCCGCGGCAGCTTCGAGGCGTGGAGAAACAGCGCCTCGGTCGAGATGACGACGCCCGGGCTGATGGCGCCGCCCAGGTACTCGCCCTTGGGGCTGACGACGTCGAAGGTGGTGGCGGTGCCGAAGTCGACGATGATCAGCCCCTGCGGCCACTTCTCGTAGGCCGCGACCGCGTTGACGATGCGGTCGGCGCCGACCTCCCGGGGGTTCTCGTAGAGAATCGGCATCCCGGTGCGGATGCCCGGCCCGACGAAGAGCGGCCGGTGGCCGAGATAGCGCTGCGCCATCCGGTCGAGGGCGGCCTGGACCGGCGGCACCACGCTCGAGCAGATCGTCGCCTTGAACTCGTGGAGGCCGAGGTGCGCCCGGGCGAAGAGCTGCTCGACGAGGATTCCTTGCTCGTCGGCGGTGCGGCGGGTCGAGGTCTCGAGTCGGAAGTGATGGACGAGACGGCTGCCGTCATAGGCGCCGAAGACCGTGTTGGTGTTGCCGATGTCGATGACGAGCAACATGCGCCAGAGCGCCTCATTGGCGAGAAAACGCCTGGCGGCGAGTGTCGGGCGCGGCGTGCGGCGGTGTCAACGGAGCGAAGCGACCGGTCCCTTGGGGCCGCACGCTCGGCGCGTGGACGAGGCCCCCTTCCGCCGGGACCGGGGACGGCCCAAGGTTGGGTGGGAGCGCCGCCCGAAACGGGGCCGGCGCGCCAGCACCGGGGGGCCGCCGATGAATCGAGCTGATTCGCGATCCATCCTGGACGAGCGCGCCTGGGAGCGCCGGCTGTTTCCGGTGTTGCTCGTCGCCTTCGCGTTCGCCTCGGTGACCACCTTGGCGACCGCGACCGTCTACCGGATGCCAGCAGCGCCGCAGCTCGCCAAGCGTTTGCTCGCCGCCGGAACGGCCGACCGGACGAGGCCTCCGGCAGGTTCCGGTCTGGTCCCGGTGACGGTGGCCGACGTGGTGGTCGCCGACGGCGAGACCGCGAGCGTCGCGCTCCTGATGGATCCGTCGAAGGAATGGGTGCTGCCGGTCTTCATGAACGCCAGCGACGCGCGGGTGATCGAAAACGGCCTGCGGATGGCGCCCGACGATCGCGCCCAGACCACGACCGCGGAGCTGCTCGACCGGACCATCGACCGGCTGGGAGGCAAGGTGGTGCGGGTGGAGGTCGAGGCGCTGGGCGCCAACGCCGCTCGAAGCCGCATCGTGATCGAACGCGACGGGCACGAGCTCGCGGTCGACGCGAGCCCCGAAGAGGCCCTCGAGGTCGCCGTGTCCACGGGCGCGCCGGTCTACGCCTCCAGCGGCGTACTCGACCGACAGGGCATCAAGCGCGAGCAGGTGTTGCACGGCCCGAGCGGCCTTCCCGCGACCTACCCCGACCCGGAACGGCTGTAGCGGGAGCCGAGGCGACGACCGACCCAGGCGATGGTCGCGAACCCGCCGGATCGGTGAAGCGGAGCGAAACCTATCGCCTGAAGCGACGGCGGTCCGACGGGTTTCGCTGTCGCTCTCCCTACCCACCGAACTTTCCGGCGCCGGTTCAGGTGACCAGGACCGCAGCGCCCGACAGCTTGCCCTGCCGGAGGGCGTCGAGCGCGTCGTTGGCGGCGGAAAGCGGGTAGGGCACCACCCGGGTGACCACCGGCACCCGGGGCGCCAGCGCAAGAAAACGGGTGGCGTCTTCGCGCGTCAGATTCGCGACCGAGCGGACGGTGCGTTCCTCCCAGAGCAGCTCGTAGGGAAACGACGGGATGTCGGTCATGTAGATGCCGCCCAGAACCACCACCCCGCCGCGCTCGACCGCCCGGAGCGCGAGCGGCAGGAGCGAACCGACCGGCGCGAAGACGATGGCGGCGTCGAGCCGCTCCGGCGGCATCACCGTCGAGTCGCCGGCCCATTCGACGCCGAGCGAGCGGGCGAAGTCCTGGGCGACCAGGTCCCTCGGCGAGGTGAACGCGAACAGCCGCCGCCCCTGGTGCCGCGCCACCTGCGCCACGATGTGCGCCGCCGCTCCAAAGCCATAGATGCCCAACCGCTTGGCGTCACCGGTGAAGGAGAGCGAACGGTACCCGATGAGCCCCGCGCAGAGGAGCGGCGCCGCGTGCACGTCGTCGTAGCTCTCCGGCAGCGCAAACGCAAAGCGTGCGTCGGTGACGGCGTACTCGGCGAAGCCGCCGTCGAGGTCGCAGCCGGTGAAGCGCGCGTTCTCACAGAGATTTTCCCGGCCGGACGCGCAAAAGCGACAGTTCCCACAGGAGTAGCCGAGCCAGGGGACGCCGACGCGGGTGCCTTCAGGGGTCTCGACGCCCACGCCGCGGCGCTCGACGACGCCGACGATTTCGTGGCCGGGGACGATGGGGCTCTGGGCGCGGGCCAGCTCGCCTCGGGCCACGTGGAGGTCGGTCCGGCAGACGCCGCACGCCTTCACCCGAATCAACAGCTCACCGGGGCCCGGCACCGGTACCGGCCGGCTTTCGGGGACCAGCGCCGTCTTCGGGCGTCGCAGCACCATCGCCAGCATCGGTTCACTCCGACCTCGCGCCCAGGTGAAACGCGCCCAGGCAGAGGTCGACGAAGGTCACGTCCTCGGCCTGCGGCTCGCGCGGCGCCAGCGCCCGGCCGTGCAGCGCGTGCCAGAGGACGGCGGCGTGGTCGCGGTCGAAGGGGTGGATTTCCACCGGCTCTTCCTGCCGCCGCCGCGCAATCAGCTCGGCGAACGCTTCGATGACCGGCCGGGGGTGGATGCCACCGCTGCCGTCGGGTGAGGCGGCGCCGAAGGCGAGCGCGTAGCTGGCCCGCTCGTTCGCGGCGAAGGCGAGGTACCGGCACGACGCCTCCCTCAGCGCCGCCAGCGGTCCACCGAAGCGCTCCGCCACAGCGTCGACCCCTTCGGTCATCGCCAGCGCCAGCCGGCTGAGCGCGTCCTGGCGCAGCTCGTCGACGATCGCCTCCTTGTTCGGGAAGTGCTTGTAGATGGCGCTCGGCGTGTACTCGCAGCGAGCGCCGATGTTGCGCATGGTCACCGCGGAAAAGCCCTCGATCGCGAAGAGCGAGCGCGCGGCGTCGAGAATGCGTTCGCGAACCAGTGCCTTCTGCGCCCGGCGGCGGCGGACGTGGGGCTTGAGCGGCATCTCGTAGAATCTAACGCAGTCGGCGAAGACCGGCGCCCTGCGCCCGCGTCGATCAGACCGATCAGACAGATCCGACCGATCCGTCCGATCCGTCCGATCGGCGGGCGTCACTCGACGAGCTGGAGCCCTGCTGGCAAGCTGTCGCCGAAGAGCCGTTGCTCGTCGGCTTGGGCCAGGGCGACCGGCGCGCGGACCATGGCCGTCCACGAGGCGTTCGCCTTCGCTGCCTCCAGCCGCTCGATCACGCGGCCGCGCAGCGCCTGCGACACGTCGCGCGCGCGGTCGCCCGTCGCGCGCGCGAGCATCGCGGTCGCGAACGGCGCGTCCTTCGCGGCCGACCAGTCCCGTTGGAGGAGCCGTTCGATCCATTCCTCGACGTCGTCGGTCGGAAGCACCAGGTGAGCGCTGCCGTAGAACGGCACCCGCGCTCCCAAGCGCCCGAGCACCCAGAAGCTCGAGCCGCCCGGCTGCCCGGATTCGATGCGCGACCAGAGCCAGCCTCCCACCTCGCGCTTGAGCCCGACCGGAACCCGTTCCAGCGACGCGACCAGCCGCACCAGCTCTTCGAAGCCCTCGACCCTCGGTCCCTTCGGCCGCGGCCGGCTCTTGCCGGCCGGCACCGGCGCGAGCCACGGCCGCGCGCTCTCGCACAGGCTCGCCTGCGCCGCCTCGTCGAGTCCGCCCGCGATGCGCCGCCAGAGAATCCACCATTGGTCCCACTGCGCCTTGTCCTGGTGGAATTGGAGGCCCTGCGGGAAAATCGTGAACGTCTCCTTCGCCCGCCAGTCGTCGAGCGCCGCCCCGAAGCCCGGCCGGAGCGAGTAGCTCGCGAGCATCAGCCATTGCTTCTCATGGTCCACGCTCCGGCGGCGCTTCTGAGCACCGGCCCAGAGCACGCTCCACAGCTCGCGGAGCATCGGGAGCGTCCACGCCTCCCGCTCGCCCAGAATCCTCTCCAAGGACCGCGCGAGACCCTTCACCTCGCGCGGGTCGACGTCGCTCGGTTTCTTCCCGAAGAACTTCTCGACCAGGTCCTTCGCGTCCTGGAACCGGCGGGGAAGAGAAGCGGTCTCGTAGAGCGCGCGATCCGACGACCCGCCCCGGAGCTGGAACTCGAGCTTGAGCCGGTCGGCGCCGCTGACGCACCAGAGCGCCAGGGTTCCGATTTCGGTGACGCCCGCCTCCACCCGGACCGAAAGCTCTCCAGCACCGCTGCTGGCACGCACGACGGTCTGGATCGGCGGGAGCCGCACCAGATCGTCGGCGCCTTCCACCTCGATGAGCTCCCCGACTCTCGCCGGTCTGCGCCCGGTCGAGGAGTACAGCTCGAAGCGCACCGGGCGGCCGACCGTGAGCTTGAAGTCGCGTCCGGCGAGCGGCAGCACCACGCCCTCCGGGAGCCCTTTCGGGACCACGCACACGCCCTGGTGCCCGCTCGCGGTCCCGACGCCGAGGAAGAACGCCCGTGCCGAGCCGCCGCCGACCCGCAGACCCTCGCCGCGCCGCGCCAGGCCGAAGTGCGCAGCGCCGCGTGCCACCGCGAGGTCCAGCCACTCGTTCGGGAGCACCTTCGGCCGCGACGCGTTCCACGCCTCGAGCTGGTCGACGAGGCGGTCGGCGACCAGACAGGGGGTGAGAGCGCCGCCGTTGAACAGCACCGCATCCACACCCTGGGTCGGCCCGAGCTGGCGCGCGAGGAACACCGCGAGGTGCCGGGTCACCGCCGGATCGCTCGCGTAGGGGAGCCCCAGCTCCCGCAAGCCGGACTTGCGCTCCGGCCGCGCGTCCCGGGCGACCAGGGGGAAGAAGCCGTCCAGCACCAGCCGCCGCACCTCCTCCGCCGTCACTTCCACCTTGCGCGCGCCGCCGACGAGCTTGGCGGTCCGGCCGAGGATCGTGATCGATCGGGTCTCGGGAGCGTTCTCGGAGAGCAGCGCCTCTTTCGCCGAGCGCGCGGAGAGAACCAGGCTTCCCCACGACGCCGCATCCAGGGAGCCGGAGGAAAGCCGCTTCTCGGCGAGGTGCGCGAGGGCGAGGTCGATGTTGTCGCCGCCGAGCAGCAGGTGGTCGCCGACCGCCACCCGGTCGAGCCGCAGCCCGTCCTCGTCGTGCCGCGCCTGAATCAGCGTCAGGTCGGTGGTCCCGCCGCCGATGTCGACCACCAGCACCAGCGAGACCCCAGCTAGCGCTTCGTCGAGCTTCTGCTCGTGCCCTTCGAGCCAGTGGTAGAAGGCCGCGAGCGGCTCTTCGAGCAGCGTCACCTGGGCGAGGCCCGCCTGGGTCGCCGCCTCGAGGGTGAGCTCGCGGGCGCCCTCATCGAACGACGCGGGCACGGTCAGGACGACATCCTGGTCCGCCAGCGGCGAGCGGTACCGCTCTTCCCAGGCAGCTTTCAGGTGCGCCAGCAGGCGCGCGCTCGCGTCGACCGGCGACAGCCGCTGCACCTGCGGCGGGGCGCCCCAAGGGAGGATCGGCGCGGTCCGGTCGACCCCCGCGTGGCACAGCCAGCTCTTTGCGCTCGTCACCACCCGGCCGGGAACCCGGGCGCCTTGCTCTCGCGCGAAGTGGCCGACCGCGAACGGCGGCTCGCCCCACGGAAGCGCTAATGCCCTGGGAGATAGCTCATGCTCTCCAGGGAGGTAGAGCGCGCTCGGAAGCAGGTCTCGCGCACCGACTTCGCCCGCGGCGACGACCTGCGCAATCGGCAGCACCTCGACCCGTCGCGATCTCGCGCGGGAATCGAGGGTCGCGACGGCGCTGTTGGTGGTGCCGAGGTCGATGCCGACGATGAAGCGCGCGTCCGCCATTCACCCCTGCTCGGTCGGCCGCACGTTGAGCTCGAACTTCCACCGGCGGTCCCCGTCGCGCTCGACGCATTCGAGCGCGAGCGTCCCCACCTCGGTCACCCGCGATTGGAGGCGGACCGGCAGAACACGCCCGACCGCGCCGGGCGCCTCGAGGGTCGTCTCGATCGGCGCCAGCTCCTCCAGCAGCGGGTCGCCGCCGCTCGTCTCGGCGCCCACCCGATCGTCCCGGCGCACGCTGGAGTCGAAGAACCGGAACTGCGCCGGCTCGCCGACGACCAGCCCGAAGTCGCGTTCGAGCTTGACGGGATCGCTTCCCTCCTCCATCCCGAACGGCGCCACGCAGACGGCGGTCACCTCGGGTTCCACTCCCGGCACGGCCGGCGTTGCCGACTCGATGCCGACGTAGTAGGCGCGCGCGGTCCCCCCGTGGATGCGCACGCCCCGGCCGCGCCGGACGAGCCCGTAGTAGGCCGCGCCCTTGGCCACGGCGAGATCCAGGTCGGCCGCGGCGAGCACCTTGACCTCCGCGCCGTGGTCGTCCCGGACCCACCCCCGGACCACCTCGACCAGCCGGTCCCGCAGGGGGCCGGCTTTCATCACTCCGCCGTTGAACAGGACCGCCGTCGGATGGGCGAAGCGCCGCCCCTCGACCGGACGGCTGCCGGGGACCTTCGCGAGCGCGCCCGCCTGCCGGGACAGGAACGCGGCGAGGTGGCGGGTGATCGCCGGGTCGGACGCGTAAGGCAGGTGCAGCTCGGTCAGCGCGGTGCGCCGCGCCTGCTTCGGATGTTCGTCGACGCCGACCGGGGGAAGAAAACCGCGCACCAGGAGCTCGTCGACGTCCGCTCGCGACAGCTCCCAGCGAATCGACCCCCCGACGAGACCGCTGCCGCGGCCCGGAACGACCATCGGCGCCGTCTGGCGCTTCGAGTCGGAGAGCAGGAGCTCTTTGGCCTGGCGGCAGGCGTGGGTCAGCGCGAGAAACTGCCACGCATCCAGGGAGCGCTTCTGCTCGGCGAGCCTCGCCCGGACCGCGTGCGCGAGCGCCAGGTCCATGTTGTCGCCGCCGAGGAGCAAGTGGTCCCCGACCGCGACCCGATGGAGCACCAGGTCGCCGTCCTCTTCGCCGACCGCGATCAGGGACAGGTCGGTGGTCCCGCCTCCGACGTCGACCACCAGCACCACGTCGCCGACCTGCAGCTCCCGGCGCCAGCGCTCCTCGTGTCGGGCGAGGTAGGCGTAGAGCGCCGCCTGCGGCTCTTCGAGCAGCGTCGGCTGGAAGCCCGCCTGGGTCGCCGCCTCGACGGTCAGCTCGCGCGCGACCGCGTCGAACGAGGCCGGGACCGCGAGAACGACCTCGGCGTCGCCGAGCGTCGCGCCGGTCGCGGCCTCGAACGCCTTCGACAGGTGCCGGAGGTAGCGCGCGCTCGCGTCGACCGGCGAGACCTTCTCCACCTCCGCGGGCGCATTCCAGGGGAGGATGCGCGAGCGCCGGTCGGCCCCGGCGAACGACAGCCAGCTCTTAGCGCTCGACACCAGCCTCGCCGGCACCAGCGCCCCATGGTTCCTCGCCAGCTCGCCGATGACCTCGAATCCGCTCTCGCCCCACGGCAGCGCCAGCGCTTCCCGTTTGAATTCGTTCGCGTTCGGGAGGTACAGCGCGCTCGGCAAGAGCGCTCTCGCTTCGACGAACCCGGGACTCGTGAGCTGCGGAACGGGCAGCACCTCGGGTTGCTGGAGGTCGCGCTCGTCTTCCGGCGCCGCGGCGAGCGCGAGCGCCGAGTTGGTGGTGCCGAGGTCGATGCCGACGACGCGCGTCGCTCGCGGGGCCATCTACAGCTCCACCTCCGCGGGCGCGAGCACCCGCGCGTCCGCGCCCGACGCGAGGGGCGGAAGCTTCACCTCCTTCGCGCGCCAGCCGTGGTGCCGGAGGGTTCCCGCGAACGGCGGGTCGCCGGCGACGTTGCCGGTGAGCCGGACAGCCGAGGGGTCGAAGCCGCGATCGACGACTACCCGGGCGCCCTCGCCCTCGACGCGCAGGGGCTCGAGCGCGAGGTAGTCCCCCAGCGCCTTGCGGCAGCCGTCGTGGACCATCCGCGCGGCCGCGCCGACGTCGGCGTCGGCGTATTGCGAGATGTCCTCCTCGAGGAAGTCGACGAACCGCCCCTCCCGCTGGAGGATGGCGAGCATCTGCAAGGCGGGCGCTGGGTCGGCCGCTCTGGGCTTGGGCTCTAAGGCAGCGGCTGCGGTCTTGCCTGGGTCAAGCGCTTTCGGCTCCAGAGAGGGCTCCAGGCGTACGGCCTTCTTCTCGCGAAGCGCAAGCACGTCCGCCGCGAAGCGCGGGTGGAGGAGAATCTGGAACCACGTCGCGATCGCCAGCGCGAGGCGCGCGAAAAAGCCCGGTGTCATCGTCGTTCCCTCGAGCGGGGTGCCGGCCTTCGAGCTCGCCCGGACGGCGTCCGCTCTGGCATCCGAGCGATCACGTCGGCCCGAATGCGTGGAGCTTCGCATAACGCGCGGGAGCACCGAGATGCTCCGCCAGGCCCTCCGACGGCGCGTTCCGCACCGCGAAAAGCGCGCCACGATAGTCAGTCGGACGCTCCGAGGGAAGCGAAGGCGCGCGGGGCGTCTTGAATCGACGACGCCGGCCGCTGGCAGCGGATGCCCTCCGGCCCGCACGGCGAAGGGCTCGAGTCCGGGGCGCTGCCGTCCGCGACACGCCGCGCCGGAGATTTCCGCTCATCCCGCGCGCAGTCGGAGGATGGGCGCGCCGCGCGAAGAACCGCTCGTTCCTCGTCCTTCGCCTGGCGCTCGGGATGACCGCTCGGAATGAGCGGTTCTTCGCTTGGGCACGGCATCTGTTCTTGGACGGGAGCGAGTCCGGCGACGGACCGGATTCGTCGAGCGGATGAGAGCCGCCTATGGAAGCCGGTCGGTCGCCCTGCGCCGCCGCAAGCCGAAGAGCGCCAAGGCGAGCAGGAGCGCCCATGCTCCCCCCCGAGCGGAAGCGCAGCCGCTCGGTGTCTTCGCCGCCGAGCTCGGAGCGGCGGCCGGCGGGTCGGTGGCGGAGCTGAAACCGACAGTGGCGATGGAGACGGGCAGGGTGGCGTCGGGGCAGTCCATGCTCTGGCCGGTCGGGTTCGACAGGGTGAAGCTCTCGTCGATGTCCGCCTGCGATGACGCGGTGCGGATCGGGAACCGGAGCACCGCGACGTCGCCCGGTGCGACGTCCTGGTCGAGGACCGCCGCGGTGTCGTAGGCCGGCCAGCCGTCGGGTGGTTCGAGGAGGCTCGGCTTCCCGGCGTCGGTCGCGTCGGCGTGGAGCGAGACCGCCCCCGCCTTCCAGGTCGAGGCGCCGACGTTCTCGATTTCGACCCAGGCTTCGGAAGTGACTCCGGCGGCGAGCCAGCGGGGATAGGACGCGTCGACGATGGCCGCGGCGAACGCCGGCGGCGGGTTGCCCATCGTCGTCGGCGACCCGTCGTCGACCTTGCCGTTGCAATCGTCGTCGAGCCCGTCGCACTTCTCGGGCGAAGCCTGGGTGGTTTGCACGCAGGCGAGGCAGCCGCCGACGCAGTGTTCGGTCCCGGCCGCGCAGACGCCGAGCTTGCCCGTCGAGCACGCGGGCGTTCCCGCCGGATCGGGGCCGGCGCACTGGCTCATCGCGCCCCAGCGACAGGCGCCGTCGCACACCCGCTGTTGGGTGCCGCAATCGCAACAGGCCTGCTGCTGCACCTGACCAGGAGCGCACTCGCCCTGCCCGTTGCAGCTTCCCCACCCGCTCCACTGGCAGTTGCCCCCACAGGAGCGCTGCTGGGAGCCGCAGTTGCCGCAACCCTGCGTCTGGCCCTGGCCGGGGCTGCACGGGCCGCTGCCGCCGCAGCCGCTCCAGCCGCCCCAGTTGCCGTTCGAGTCGCAGGAGCGGCTCTGGGTGCCGCAGTTGCCGCAGCCCTGGACCTGCTGGTCGCCGGGATTGCACTCGCGTTGGCCGGGCAGGCCGATGTAGCCGTTGTTGAAGTAGCAGGCTCGATACCAATCCGGTATCGCGCTGCCCCGGCAGCCGGCGCAACAGTTCTGTTCCATCACGTGGACGCCGCCGCCGGTCAGCCCGTCCACCCAGGCGACATGGCCGTATTCGCTGTAGCGGCCGCTACAGGCGTTGTATCCGTCGTGCTCGTTGGCGATGGTTCCGACGCTGGGGGCGCCGCTTACGTTGTACCCGTCGACCCGCGCGTTGCCGGCCCAGTCGGTGGCGTTGCCCCACATCGGCAGGGCTCGATGCCAGTTGCAGCAGGCCTCTTCCCACGCCCACCAGGTGCAGTTCCCGCCGTTGTCGCAGCAGGGATAGGGATCGTTCCCGGCACACTGGCAGGTGTCGCAGTTGTTGCCACAGCAGTAGTCCGCGCGGGCCCGCGCGGGGACGAGGAGCGCGGCCGCCAGGAGCCCGACGGCGAGCGCCCTCATCGCGCGCCCTCCGGCGGCGGCGCCGAGGGGCGAGCCACCGCGCTCGGGCGCGGCATCGTCGATTTCTCGATCGTCAAGGTGTCGAGCACGCGGACGTACACTTCTCCCGCCCGCCGATTCTCTTCGTTCAGGCACGTCACCCGGATGATTCTTCCGCCCAGCGCGCAGACCGTGGCCGCCTGCGGAAGGATGCCCGGCGCGACCGGCTGCTCCATCACGATGGCAGGAAGAGCGCTCCTGCCGACCGTCCCGTCGGAAACGAACGCGCCGCCATCGCGCATGAACGAGAGATAGCGGTCGAAGAAGTCGTGGAGCCCGAGCCCCTGAGGATTGTCGAAGACGTCGATGCCGACCTCTTGCCCTTCCGGACCCGAGATGTCGTAGGTGGCCGTGACAACGCCGAGCGGAGGACGGGCGAGGTGCCGTTTCTCCACGCGGAATCCGAGCATCGGTACTTCGAAGTGGAGGCTGGTCACCGGGTCGGAGATCGGCCGCCAGGTCACGCCATCCCAGGGGGGGGAGCCTGTGCCGGGCATCGGCCCGTCGTCACCCGCCCGCGCGCCGAGGGGCACGAGGAGCAGCAGCGCCAGAAGGAGCGCCAGCCCGGTCGACCCACGCACCCGCATCCGGGGACCTCCGGCCCGAAAAATTCAAGAATAGCACACCGGCGGCGCCCGGGTCCAGCGTCTGGGGCCGACGGCGCACCCCGTTCCGCGCGGCGTCGCAAGCGAAGCGCAGGCTGGCCGACGTGTCGTCCGATCCGTCCGATCCGCGACCGCGACGCCTCAGTGCTGGCGGGGTGACGTCCCCCCGGGTGGCAGAACCTGCGGCTGTTCGGCGGGAAAAGGCTGCTCAGGCAGCGCCGGCAGGCTGAGCGAATCGGCCGGCGCCGGCGGCTCGCGCGGCTTCATCGACGGCGCGACCGGCGGCGCGACTTTCGAGAGCACGAATTCCACCCGCTGGTTCTTCTTCCGGTCGCGCGAGAGCATCGGGTAGAGTGGGTCTTTCAGGCCCATCCCCTTCGCGACCACCCGGTGGACGTCAGCGCCGTCGGCGAGCAGCGCCTTGCGGAAGGC
Source organism: Myxococcales bacterium (assembly GCA_021787845.1). Taxonomy (GTDB): domain Bacteria; phylum Myxococcota; class Myxococcia; order Myxococcales; family JAJYLH01; genus JAJYLH01. The sequence goes on from JAJYLH010000016.1 coordinate 35,929, forward strand.
GTCCGCCCGCTGCTGGGTCCACTTCAGCCGGTCGTCGCCGCGCCGTCGCGCCGGACCCGAGTCGACCTGGACCGCAAGCTCGGTGTCCGGATGGCGCGCGAGGTAGTCCGCGATTTCCACCAGCAACGGCGAGTCGGCGCGGGCCACCGTCGGCTTCCGTTCGGAGAGCGCCGGCGCCTTGCGCGGAACGATCCGGTCGTGGGCGACCTGGAAGAGATCCTTCGCCGGCCTCGGAGCGAGCTGCGCGGTGACCAGCGAAACCACGTTCGCCCCCACGTCGACCGAGAAATCGCGGGCGAGCTGGTGGTCCGGCAGGATCGCCACGACGTAGTGCCCGGTCGCCACCCGCTCGCTGAAGGAGCCGTCGAGCGACAGCGGCGCTTCCATCGTCGTCGGACCGATGAGCCGAACGACACCGGAAACGCTCCCCTTGAGCGCTGTCACCTTCCCCGCGACGAACCCGGTCGGCGGAGGAGGCGGCGGCGGTGGAGGGGGAGGGGGCGCCGCCGGGGGCGGCGGCACCGCGGTCATCGCCAGCTCGGTAGTCGAGAGCGCTCCCGCTTTCACCACGGCCGAGCCGGTCGCTGGCTCGTAGCCCTGCCGCTCGGCGTGAAGGGTGACGCTCCCTGCGGCGAGAGCGCGCGAGAGGAAGTGGCCGTCCTCGCCGGTCGCCACCGGCGGCTCCCTCGCTCCAGCCACCGTTACCACCGCCTTCGCCAGGGGCCTGCCGGTCCTCTGGTCGACCACGGTGCCGCCCAGGTGCCCCGTGGTTGGCGGCGGCGGTGGCGGTGGGGGAAGCCGGTAGAGCCCTGCGTCGAAGACGAAGGAGTAGGCCGCGCCCAAGCTCCACGGAGGCGTCGCGGCAAAGCCTTGGACTCCGTTGCCGCCGGCGACGTCGGCGAAGACGTCGAAGGCCCCGAAATGGCCGGCTCGAATGCGTGCGCCGATGCTCAGGCGCTTGGCCGCCGCGCCGAAGGCCGAGGTGTTCCCGGCCGAGAACGCGCTCTTCGCGACGCCGAGCGGCAGGTCCAGGTCGAGGGTCAAGAACGGCGAGGCGACGCCCAAATCGTAATGCGCGCCGACCGCGAAGAGAAAGCGGTCGTAGCCGCTCAGCTCGGTTCCGAAGAGCAGGGCGGGCGTCATCTGCTCGTTGAACGCATCCTGCGCCTTGCCGAGGGCGACGCCCGCGTTCGCGTCGACTTCGAGCCGGTGCCCGCCGATCGCGTGCGCAAATCCGCCGAGCGCCCGGAGGAACACCGTCGAGTCGCTCAAGCTCCAGACGTCGGCGCCGACCCCGTTCTTCAGGTCGAAGCGCAGGTCCCCGCCGGCCCGGAAGTCCCCGAGCGCCCGCGCCCATTTCAAACCGATGAGCCCATCGCCCTCGGCCTGCACGAGCTGCGGGTCGGCCGCGGTGTTCTGGTTCGAGCCGTTCGAGTAGTCGAGGTACAGCTCGAGATCGCGCCAGACACCGTAGCCGGCCGACAGCTCGCCGTACAGGTCGGTATCGGTGCCGGTCACCGGGAACGAGGCGCCGCGAAAGAAGTTTCCCCGGAGCCCGAGCCGAAACGTTCCCGGCCTCGCCGACTCGGGCGCGATGATTCGTCCGTAGCCGGCGCCGCCGCCCAGCGCGACCCCCGAGTCCGGGAAGCTCGCGGGAGCGCTGCCGCTCGTCGTCGCGGCCGCCGCCGAGGCGAGCAAGAGCGTTGCCGAAAAGAGAAAGCGCTTCAGTGTGCCGATCGTCGACGTCATCTGGTGGGGTTCCTTCGACCCGCTTGGCCTCGAGGAAACGGTCCGGGCGCCAGCCGCGCCAAGTTAGCGGACCGTGAGCGTCGTCTTGCCGTTCTTGCCTTCGTAGGTCGCTTCCACCTCGCACTGGCCGCGACCGGTGAGCTCCACCCAGCCGCTCTCCTGGTGCTGGGGATCGTTCGCGACCACCGCCACCGACGCGTCCGAGGTCGTCCAGAGCGACTGGGCGGAAACGTCGTTGGTCGTGCCGTCGGAGTAGACCGCCGTCGCGCTGAACTGGACGAACCGCGTGCGCCCGCCCATCGGTCCGCCGCCTTGGAGGTCCTGAACCGAGTTCGCCGGCGTGACGACGATGAGCTGCAGGGTCGCGTCGGTCACCGTCACCGCTGCCGTACCCTTCACGCCCTGGTAGGTCGCGGTGACCGTCGTCTGGCCGGGCGAGAGCGCTGTCGCTTCCCCGCGGAAGGAGAGCGCGTTCGACACCGTCAACACCGAGGTGTCGCCGCTCGTCCAGGTGGCGAGGTACGTCAGGTCGCGCCGCGAGCCGTCCGAGTAGACGCCGGTCGCGTAGAACGGCCGCATGTCGCCCTGGGCCAGGGTCGCCGACGTCGGCGCGACTTCCATCGAGGTGAGGGCGGCAGCGGTGACGGTCAGCGTGACCGAGCTCGTCTTGCCCTCGTATTCCGCGGTGACGGAGGTCTGCCCCTGCTTCAGGCAGCGCACGACGCCGCCGAGCGTGGGGCCGTTGCCGACGACCGCCACCGAGGTGTCCGCCACGCTCCACGCCGCCTGGTCGCTGATGTCGGCGGGCGCCTGCCAGTTATTCGAGTAGATGCCGAACGCGCGCAGTTGCAGGACGCCGCCGACCGGACAGCTCGCGTTCTGCCGCCAGCCCCCTCCGGGACCGCCGCCGCCCCCCGGCACCACGATCTGGATGTAGGAGAGCGAGCCGTCTTGCACTTGGACGTCGACGCTCGCCGTCACGCTGCCGAGCTGCGCGGTGATGGTGGCGGTGCCGGCGCCGATGGCGGTGATCTCGCCGCGGGAGCCAACCGCGTTGGACACGTCGGCCACCTGCGGCGCGCTCGAGGTCCAGGTGGCGAGCGTGGTCGCGTCGGCGATCGACCCGTCGGAGTAGGTGGCGATGAGGCCGAGCTGGAAGATGTCGTGCACGGTCAGCCGCGGCACCCGCGTCGGGCGAATGGAGAGCGACACCACCGTCGCGGTGGTGATGGTCACCGCCTGTTTCGCGGTGATCCCGTCGAACGTCGCCCGCACGTCCGCCGTCCCGGGCGCGAGGAAGGTCGCGTGCCCCGCCTGCGCCGGCGCGTTCTCGACGGTCAGTAGCGAGGTGTCCGACGACGACCAGGTCGCGACCGGGGTCACGTTCTCCACCGTCCCGTCCTGGAACGTCGCGGTCGCGTGGAAGTCGAAACCGGTGCCGGCGGGCGCCGCGACGTTCGCCGGCGTCACCTCGAGCTGCACGAGGGGCGCCTGTTCCACCGTCACGAGCTGCTGGCCGGTGACGCCTCCCACCGTCGCGCTGATCGTCGCGGTGCCGACGCTGACCGCCGTGACCTGCCCCTTGGACCCAGCGCTGTCGCTCACCGTCGCGACCGCCGGGTTCGTGCTCGTCCACGTCGCCGTCTCGGTCACCGTGCTGACCGACTTGTCGGAGTAGGTGCCGACCGCGCTGAACGCCCGCCTCGACCCGACGACCAAGGTCGGCGACGCCGGCAGCACGACGATGCTCGAGAGCGTCGCCGCGTTCACCGTCAGGCTCGTCTGCCCCGTCTTCCCCTCGAACGAGGCGACGATGTTCGTGGTGCCCGCTTCGAGCGCGCTGGCGACGCCCTTCGACCCGGGAGCGTCGCTGACCGTCGCGACCGCCGAATCCGACGAGCTCCACGACACTTCCCCCGTCACGTCGGTCTCGGTTCCGTCGGTGTAGATGGCGGTCGCCCTGTAGCGCACGCTCGCCTGGGTGTCGACCACCAGGCCCTGCGGCGAGAGGGAGATGCGGTCCAGGTCAGCGGTAGCGTTCTCGGTGAACACGGCCGAGGGAAGGCCGCTCGCGTCCGCGAAGAAGGTCTCCGGGCCCACCTTCGGCCCCAGGGTCGCGGTCGTCGCCGCGAGCCCGTTCGAGTCGGTGGTCGCGCTCTGGGTGCCGACGCTGCCCCCGTCCGACGTCCGAAAGCCGATGGCGACCCCGGACTTCGGATTGCCGAGCCGGTCGACCGCCCGGACGGTCAGCTTCTTCGGCAGCGCCGAGCCGGCGAGCGCACTCTGCCCGTCGCCGCCGACGATTTCCAGGTGGTCGGGAGGAGCAGCGGTGGCGGTCTCCGTGTACGTCGCGGGCGAGCCGAGCGCCCCGGCGAGGGTCGCGACGAACTGCTCCGCGCCTTGCGTCTGCCCCAGGGTCGCGATGACGCTCGCCTTGCCGTTCTGGTCGGTCGCGACCGAGAGGGTCGCCGCCGCCGGCGAGGACTGGGTCGCCGCCACCGTCGCCAGGGGGGCTTGAGCGGTGAAGCTCACCGTCTCGTCGGGCACCGGCTGGCCGAGCCCGTTGGTCACCGTCACTTCCAGCCCCTGCGCGAGCGTTTGCCCGACTTGGGCGGTTTGGCCCTGCCCGCCGGTGATCTTGAGGAAGAGGGTGTCGACGCTCCCGACCGCGGTCTCGGTGAACGAAGCCGTCGCGCCGCTGTCGGCGGTCGCGGTGAACGACTGGGTCCCTTCGGCGCTGCCGAGGGTCGCCTGGGTCTGAGCCTGGCCGTTCGCGTCGGTGGTGGTGCTCGCCGGATTCACCGCGCCGTCACCCGGCGCCGCGAAGGTGATCGGGGCACCCGCGACCGGCTGCCCCATCGAGTCCAGCGCCAGCACCACCAAGGGTGCCGGCAGCGCCACCCCTGGGGCCCCCTGCTGGCCGTCACCGGCGATGACCTTCAGGAGCGCTACCGGCCGGCGGGTCGCGGTCTCGTCGAAATAGACGGGGCTCCCGACCGCCCCCGCGAGAGACGCGGAGAACTGCTGGTGGCCGACCTGGGAGCCCAAGGTCACCGTCGTCGAGGCGAGCCCGCCTGCGATCGCGCTGGTCGCCGGGATCACCGTGCCATCGCCGACGGAGACCGCCCATTGCACCACGCCCACGTAGCTTGGCGGCGTCACCTTCACGACGAGCTGCTGCGGGAGCTGGGAGCCCGCGACGCCCGCCTGTCCCCCGCCCGAAAACGCTTCGATCGTCGGCGTGATGGGGGCGACCGCGGTTCCGGTGATCGTGATCGGCGAGCCGAAGAGCTGCGCGCTCGCCGAGCAGGGCGAAGCTCCGGGCGCCGGCGCGGCGCAGCGCGTCGACCCGCACGAGCAGGCGCGGAACTGAATGGAGCCGGGAGCGCTGCCGGCGGTCAGCATCGCTTGCGTCAAGCCCGCCGCGCCGCTCAGCTCGTCCGCTGGCGAAACGGACCCGCTCCCCGCGGTCACCGCCTCGAAGTGGACCGGAATCGTGCCGACCCCGTTCGAATAGGCGTCGGTCACCCGCACCGAGAAGGCGCCCCCGAACCGGGTGCCGACCGTCGTCGATTGGCCGTCGCCCGCCACCAGCTCCAGGCGCTGGGCCGCGCCGGCCTGCGCCTGGAGCGCGAAGGTGACCGGCGACCCGGCGAGGTTCGGCGAAGAGCAGGTCACCCGCACGAGCCCCGCGGTCGTCGGCAGCGTGAAGTGAGCGGAAGCGGTGCCATCCAGCCCGGTCTGGGCATCCGGCGGGGAGGCGAAGGTCCCCCCGTCGGGCGTGGACCAGGTCAAGGTCGCGCCCGGCGCCGGAAAGCCGCCGGAGTCCAGCGCCTCGACCACCAGCGGCAGCGGAACCGCGGTCCCGACCGGGCCCTTCTGCGCGTCGCCGCTCGAAATCACCAGGCTCGCCGGGGGGCCCGCGTGCGCCTGGAAATCGAAGGAGGTGGTGACGCTCGGGTCGGCGACCGCCGCGAAGGCGAACGTCTGCGTCCCCGCTGTCGGACCGAGGGTGATCGCGTAGTCGAGCATCCCGTCAGCGCCGCTGGACGCCGCCTGCGCTGCCGCTGTCGCGCCGGCCGGAGAGGTCACCGCCGCCCGCGCGTCGGGCACCGGGTTGCCCCAGGCGTCCGCGAAGGAGAGCACCAGCGGATCCGCTATGGGTTGGCCCACCCGCCCGGCGTCCGTGCCGTCGGTCGCCGTCAGCTTGGCCACCGGCCCCGAGACCACGACGTCGGTGAAGGAAATCGGCTCCAGGCCTCCGCCGCTCGCCGTGGTGATGACCGGCCCGGTCGCGGTCGGGCTCACGGGGTCCGCTTGGGCGAGACCGCTCGCGTCGGTCACCGACTGCTCGGAGGACCCGCCCGCGGAGGCGAAAGTGACCACCAGGCCGGGAACGCCGGTCCCGTGCGCGTCGACGGCCTTGGCGACGAGCGGCTCGGGAAGCTTGGTCGCCGGCGGCACCTGTTGGTTGCCGCCGGACATCGCGACCAGCTTGACCGCTGCCGGAGAGCCGTGGGGGACGACCGTCACGCTGGCGTCGGCGTGGATGGTCGGGTAGGCGGTCAGGGTCGCGCGCACGTCGACGATCGCCATCGATGCGCCGGCGCCGAGCGCGTCCGGCGCGGTGTAGATGCCGTCTTGCGTGATGGTTCCGCTCGCCGGGGTCACGACCGACCATCGGACGGCGCTGCCGGCCGGCTCGGTGGTCGCCGTGAACTTCTGCGAGCGGCCGAGCTCGACGGTGGCGGCGGCCGGCGACAGCGAGACCGCCGGGTGGAGCGGCGCGAACACGTCGGTGCGGGCGCACGAGGCGGCAGCGGCCAGCGAAAGCAGGAGGACGAGCCGGGAACGGACGCGCGACTTCATCTTGGGACCTCCCGCGCCGGGGACCCGGCGTTTTAGCACGGAAGCCGGCGCTGGCCGGCCTGGGCTCAGGCGGCCGCGCGACCCCCGGCTCGATGGGCTATGGACACGCGTCTGGCTTCCCGGTGCAAGTCCGGGGCGGAGCGCGCCAGCATCGGCGTTTGTTCCGGGACGGGGAGAAAGATCGAATGCGCGAGCGGGTGTCGGTGGTCGAGTCGGCCGGGCGGGGGCCCCGGGTGCTTCTGCTGCCTGGCCTGGGGGCGCGGGGCGAGGGCTTTCGAACGCTCGCGACGGCGCTGTCGACGCGGGCTCGGCCGGTCATCGTCGAGTACCCGGAGGGAGCGCGCGCGGGCACGGGCGCGGGCGCGCTGGCGCGCGAGGTGATGGAGGCGGTCGGCCCGGTCGAAGCCGTCGTCGCGAGCTCGTTCGGGGGAATGGTGGCCGCCCACCTCGCGGCGGCGGGCGCGGTGAAAGGGGCAGCGTTCCTGGGGTCCTTCACCGATCCCGCCCAGCTCGGGTTCCGGGGCCGGCTCCTCTTCGCGATGGGTCCGATCGCCGCCTTCGGCCGGCCGGGAGCCCTCGCCGCTGGTCTCGCCGCCGCCTCTTCCGTCCGCCGCGCCGACGTGCCACGGATCGTCCCGACCACCGCCGTCGAGCGCTGGAGTGTCTGGCACCGGGCCTTCGCCCTCGGGCGCGAACGCCCGCCTCCGAGCCTGGCGGGCTCGAGGCTCGCGTGCGTCGCCATCCATGGCGCCCGCGACGTTCTCGTGCCGGTCTCGACACTCCTCCGCCTGGCGGAAGCGCTGCCGGTCGGTTCGCCGGTGCACGTGTTGCCCGGCGCTGGGCACGTGCCCTACTTCACCCATCCGGCCGACTGCGCCCGCTTGCTCGCGCCGTGGATAGCGCGCATCGAACGCGGCGCGCCCGCCTCTTGACCAGAGGCCGCTCCTTCGCGTGATGGCGATCCGCGAATCGGCTGGTGCCATTGACGGCGCAGCGACGCTCGCACGAGCCCTCTTCCGCACGGCCTCAAGGCAGGGACCGTTTCGGCCTGCTCGCGCTCGCGCCGGCTTCGCCGACGCGAAGGCGTCGCGGTGCGAATTCTTGACGGCCGACCGCTCTCGCTGTACGGATGTTCAGCCATGACGACGCCCTCCCAACTCGTCCTCGTCGACAGCCCGCCCTTCGCCCGAGGCCCCGCCCGCATCCCCCAGGGCCGCTCGCGCCGCGCCCCGCCGCCGCGGTCGCTCTGCCTTCCGTTCGCCGACCGGAAACCCGCATCCGACGATCGCGGCGCGCCGAGGGAGCCAGCCGGCGCGCACTGATGCCCGCCGCGCCGGACCAAGGACAAGGGACCTCTTTGCCGCCGCGCGCGGGTTCCCGGTAGACTCCGCCGACGAACCACGCGCCGCCCACGCCTGCCGGACCGCCGGCCCTCTGGACCATCCGCCGATGCCATCGACCCCCATCTACTTCGCCGCCGACGAGAAGCTTCTCGCGGCGCTCGCCGAACCCCTGCGCCGCAGCGGGCTCGAGCTCGAGACCTTCCCGTCCCTGGTCGCCCTGCGCGCCGCCTTCGACCGGGAGCTCCCAGGAGCGCTCCTGCTCGGCGCCAGGCTCTCCGACAGCACCGCGTACGCGGCCTTGAAGTCGCTTTCCGGTCCCCGCCACGTCCCGACGCTGGTCATTGTCGGGGAAAGCCAGCTCGACCACCGGGGCCAGGCGCTGCGACTGGGCTTCGCGGACGTCGCCCCCTCGCCCCTCAAGCCGCGCGTTCTGGCGTCCAGGCTCCAGGAGCTCGCCGGCACCGCTTCGGGTGAGCAGACGCGCGCGAGCGCCACCGGCACGGTGGTCGTGAAGACGGATGACGCGGCGCGCGAGGCGGAGGTGATCGAGGCTGGCGAGCAGACGCTGCTCGTCAGGCTTTCGCCGGCACTGACGGAGGACGACCTGGTCGAGCTCGTCTTCGGGCGCGGCGCGCAGGCGCCGCTATCGCTGTTCGGGCGGGTCCTGACGAGCACCGTGTCTTTCGAGGGCTCGGAGGCGACCCTGCGGCTCTTGGCCATGACGCCCGAGGAGACGGCAGCGCTCCGGGAGATCGTCCGCCCGCCGCAACCGCCGCCCGCGCCGGCGGACCTGGAGGCGGAGGCGGCGGACGGCTGGCCGGCGGGAACGGTCGAAGCCTCCCGCTTCGAGCCGGTGATTCCCGACTTCGACGCCGAGCCCGAGCAGGGCGAGAGCGCTTCCGTTCTGGCGGAGACGAGCGGTTCCGCGGCAGCGGTCGAGCCGGGCGCCGACGTGTCTCCGGCGCCAGTGACGGCCGCGGCGGCCCCGCCGGCGAGCGCCGAGCCGGAGCGGCTTTGCTGGCCGGCGGCGCCAGAGCCCCTCGACGCCTGTGTGGAAGCGGTCGCGCGCTTCTTGTCCGCGGGTGACGCCCCCGGGGAGGGCTCGAGCCTTCCGACGCCCCTCGAGAGCGCCGCCGAACAGATTGCCCGCCAGCTCGGTGACTTCGAGCGGCGGGCGTTCCAGATGCTCCGGGGCGAGCCCGAGGACTCTGCGGGAGCGCTGCCGGAGTCCGCACCGAAGGGGCCCCCGCCAGAAGCGCCAGTCGCCGCGGAGGCCCCGCCGCCCGCGGAGGGCGGCTCGGTGCTGGCGCCGGCGGAGCGGGCCGAGCCGAGCGATGCGAAGGATCTGACGTCGTTCGCTGCGTCGCTGGAGAATCTGGCGCTCGAGCCGCCGGCGGGAACGCCGGCGGTCCCGGCAACCGAAGAGGCGCCCGCGGCGCCGCCGACCGAGCCACCCATACCAGCGGCAGCGGACAAGGGCCTCGACGCCGGTGTTGCTCGGCAGCTTCGCGAAGGTGCCGGACACCGGGCCCGGGTGCTGGTCGCGGTCACCTCCGGTCGCGCCCTGGCCGACGCGGCGGACCCGAGCGCCCCGCGTGCGCGGGTCGAGCACGACCGCGTCACCGCGCTCGCCGCCGACGCCGAGACCTGGACCGCCGCCCTGAATCCGGTGGCTGATTCCGCCGTGGCCGCCGGAGACCTGCCCCTGCTCGTCGATCTGAACGGCGCCAAGGACGCGCTCTCCAGGTTGGCGGGGGAGCTGCGCGAGCTCGAGGAGCGGCTCGGCCAGGAACGCGACGGGGCGTCTGCCACGACCGAGGGGCTCGCCGAGCCCGAGGGAACAGCGGCTGCGCCGGCGACCGGCGCGACGCCGAACGCTCCCGCTTCGAAGCCGGCGCCGAAGAGCTCCGCGGGGCTCGTCTGGGCGGTGGCGTTCCTCTTGGCGCTCGCCGTCGCCGTCGTCGTCTGGCGCTTCGTGCGTTGATCGCGGCGGCGTGGGTCATCGGTGGTCGCGACGCCGCCCACTCGGAATCGCGCGACCGATCGCCTGCCGCCGCGCCGGACGCCTCCCGGTAGCGCTGCCGCATTGCCCGCGGACGCCACTCGGCTAGCGTCCTCCTGCGGCTTGCGGTCGCCCCGGTGAAAGCGGCAAACTCTCCGCCGGGCGCCGCCACGGTTGAACGAGCAGCGGCGGCGCTGCCGTCCACCGTTCCTGATCGAGCGGGATAGCGCTCGCTTCGTCAGGCCGGCAGGCCGGTTTCGAAGAAAGCGGAGGCGCTCTTCGCGAGACCCCGAGACGCTGGCTCGGCGCCCTCCGGGCCGACATCGTCTCGTCCTGGGCTTCTCGCACCGGTCGCCCGCCACCGCTGGGAGCACAACGTTTGGCGTGGGACTCTTCCCAGCGGCACGGCCCGCGGCCCGACGCGCTCAAGATGCGTCTCGCGTTCGCGACCGAGCGCGAGTTCGTCGAGCGCTTCGGCCAGAACGTGACCGCGACCGGCCTGTTCGTCCGGTCGCGCGATCCGCGTCCGCTCGGGACGCGGCTGTCCTTCGAGATCACCCTGCGAGGCGGCGAGGCGGCGCTCAGCGGTAGCGGTGTCGTTCGGTACGTGCGGGCGGCGGGAACGGGCGCCGACCCTGCCGGGATGGGGCTCGAGGTCGGCGAGCTCGGCGTCGAAAGCCAGCGACTCGTCGCGGCGATTGTGGCCGAGCGCGCCGCCGGGCGCCTTGCCGCACCGGTGCCGGGGGCCTCCGCGGAAGACTGGCCCCCGCTCGTGGTGACCGCGCCGCCGGCGGAGGAGCCGAACGCTGGCCGGTCCGCCGCCGCCTCGCCGGTCCTGAAAGCCCGCTCCCTCGAACCGCTGGCTCCCGAAGCGGGGGAGGCGACCCCGCTGATGATGGCTTCCCTCGGCCTGAGGCCGGCGCCGTCACCGGTCCAGCCGGAGCCGGTGGAGAAGACGGAACGGCTCTTCGGCCCTTTGGCCGCCACGCTGAAGCGGGCCTCGCCGGCGTCGGGCGATGATCGCCGCTTGGCGCGGGCTCCGTCCCGAGCGCCGCCCGTGATGACACCGGCGAGCGCCACGCCCACGCCGGCGCCGTCGATGGCGGCGCCCGTGATCGGCCTCGAGCTCGACTGGGGCTCGGTGCGGGCGGCCGTGCGCGAGGACCGCCGGGCGTGCCTGGTGCCCCTGGAGGAAGGCGGGGCGATGCCGGCGTGCGTCGCGGAGGACGGGGGCGGGCTCGTCTACGGCCGCGCGGCGGAGGAAGCGCTCGCGGCCGGGGCTCCCGGAGCGCGCGGGCTGTTCAGCCTCCTCGGGGCGTGGCCGAAGACCCGGGCGATCGATCCGTTCGAGCGCCGGGAGCTGACGCACGCGGTCGCCGCGGCGGGGGGAATGGCAGGGCTCCTGCTCGCCGGTCGCGTGCGTAGCGGTAGCGCTCTCGTGGAGAGTCTCCTCAGGGAAGTTCGTGCGCGCGCCTCCGAGGCTCTGGGCGTCGAAGTGACCCGGGCGGCGTTGGCGTTGCCGTCGGCGGTCTCGGCGGTGGCGCGCAAGGAGCTCCGGGAAGCGGCGCGACGCGCCGGGCTGGTGGTCGAACGAACGGTGCCGTCGCCGCTGGCGCTCGCGGCAGGGCGGCGGGAGAAGCGCCTGCTCGTGCTCGACTTGGAAGAGGGGGGCATCGAGGCGGCGGTGGTCGAGTCCGGGTCGCTGGTGGCAACCGCGTCGGCCCCGGAGGTGGGCGGCGTGGACGTCGACCTGGGGCTGGTCGCAGCCCTGCTGTCGGACTTCGAGGAGCGGGCCGAGGTGGCGGTGCCGGAAGACGCGGCGCTGTTCCACCGGGTTCGCCAGGCCGCGGCGGTCGCCCGGACGCAGCTTTCGAAAGCGTTGGAAACCGAGGTGGTGGTCCCGGACCTGATGACGACGGGGCTGGCGAAGGCGGAGCTGCGGGAACGGCTGACGCGGGCGCGGTTGCACGCGATCGCGGCGCCGGTGATCGAGCGGGCCGCGCGGCTCGTGCAGGAAGTGCTCGGCGGCCTGGGCTGGGGGTCCGGGGAGGTGGATGCGCTCCTGCTCGGCGGGGCGGCGGGAAGGTGGCCCGTGGTCGCGCACCTCTTGGGGCAGCGGCTGGCGATGGACGTGACGGCGGTGCCGGAGAGCGCGGCTTTGGGGGCGGCGCTCCTGGGGGACGGTCCTCGGCCCGGCGGAGCGGCGGCGCTGGGCGCGACGGTGTGGGCACGGCTGGAAGGAGCGAGCCCGCGGCGGTTGGTCGAGCGGGGTACGCCTCTGCCCGCCGAGCGGACCTACGCGGCGCTCCAGGTGCGCCCGGCCGACCGGGAGATCTCACTCCAGCTCCTCCAGGGCGACCGCGGTCGGCCGGAGGACAACGACTTCCTGGGCGTGGCGAGAGCAGGACCGCTACCGGCGGGCAGGGGAACAGTTCAGGTGACTTTCACCATCGTCCTCGACGCCGCCGGCGAGCTGGCGGTGGGCGCGCGCGAGACATCGACCGGACGCCTGGTCCCGGTGCGATTCGAAGCCCAGCCGCCGCCGTCAGCGTAGGTGCCCTCGAAACCGGTGCGGCTTGTCGCCTGCGCTTTCAACGATCGAGAGCGCTGCCGGGTGCCATCGGACAATCGCGAGTCCGCTCGCTCATCGCTTGCGGCAGAGCGTCAGCCCGTCGGCGATGGGCACCAGGCTCAGGTCGACCCGTTCGTCCTTCAGGAGCATCCGGTTGAGGGCGCGCAGGACGAGGGTGTCGGCGTCGTCGTCGGGCCGGTCCGGCTCGGCGACGCTCCCGCCCCACAGCGTGTTGTCGAAGGCGATGAGCCCGCCCGCTCGAACCAGCTCCAGGCACCGTTCGTAGTAAGCGGGATAGCTCGCCTTGTCCGCGTCGATGAACGCGAAATCGAACGTGCCAGCCTGCCCCGCTCGCAGCAACTCGCCGACCGTCTCCAGCGCCGGAGCGAGACGCAGCTCGACGCGGCCCGTGACCCCTGCCGCTTCCCAGTAGCGCTTCGCGACGGCGGTGAACTCCTCGCTGATGTCGCAGGCGACCAGCTTGCCACCGGGCGGGAGCGCGAGCGCCGTGCACAGCGAGCTGTACCCGGTGAAGACGCCGATCTCGATCGCCCGCCGGGCGCCGAGGAGCTTGACCAGGAAGGCGAGGAGCTGTCCCTCCTCGGGCGCGACCTGCATCGCGTGAAGCGGATGGCGCGCGGTCTCGTCGCGCAGCCGCCGCAACAGGGGCGGCTCGCGCAGGCTGACCGACACGAGGTACTCGCGCAGCGCCGGCGTCACGGTCAGATGGGTGCTCATTCCGCCGCCTCCACCGGCCATCAGGAGCGCTTTCAGGTAACGACGGATCGCGCCGAAGGCAAGCGGGCGAGGCCCCGCGGACCCGCTGGTCTAGCAGGCGCGGCTGCCGCTGGCCGGCGGCCGTGGATTCGAGGGGTAGGCGGGTTCGGTGCCGGAGCCCCGCCTACCAGAGGTATCCGAGACCGAGATTCCAGAAGAGGCCCGACAGGTTGAAGGAGCCCACGTCCACCGGGACGTTCTCGACCGGCGCGGGCTTGGGGCTTCCCTGCACCGCTCGCGTCAGCGCGTCGAAGGAGGGCGAGAGCCGTTCTGCCCAGCCAATCTCGCCAAAGACCGCGAAGCCGCGGTCGGTTCCCGAGTCGCCGAAGGTGTACTGCGCGCCCGCGGCGAGGCCGAGCCCTGCGCTGAACGCCCAGTCCGCGAGCTCGGCGCCGCCGTCGTTGTCGTCGAGCGCGAGATGGTTGGCGTCGAAGAGGAGCGCGCCGCGCCCGTAGACCTGCGCCCCGCCGAATTGCACGAGGCGCCAGCGGGCCCCGAGGGCGAGCGAATGGCGCGTGAGGTAGGCGGTACCGGTGCCGAAGAGAGACGCGTTGGAAGCGGCGCCCTCGTAGGCGACCTGGAAGGCGAGGGGCGCCGGGACCCGGGATGGGTGCCAGTCGACTCCCGCGCTCCACCCGCCGAGGGTGCCGTTCTCGGTCACGATGTCCGCCGCGGGGTCGACCGGGTTGACGACGCCGCCGGCGAGGCGGATGCCGAAAGTGGACCACACCGGAGGCGGCGCCGGACGCGGGCGCAGGGGTGGAAGCGGCGCGGGCACGGGCACCGGTCGGGCCACGGTCGACGACACCGGAGCTCGCTCGGTGGATCGGTTGGCGGCAGCGCTTCGGGCATGAGTGGAGAGCGTCCGGGCGGCGCCGGTCTCGGTCACCGGTCGTTTCGCAGGGGCCGCCGCGGCCGTGGCCGGCGCTTGCGCGCCGACAGCTTTCTTCTTCGGCGCCGCGTGCCGAGCGGGAGCCTTCGCGGGCGGCGCGGTTGGAGCAGCAGCCGTGCTGGGTGGCGTGGACGTCTCGGCGGGAGCGGTGGTGTCAGGCGTCGCGGCGCGGGCGAGAGCGGGAATCGTCGCGACGAGGACGGCCAGGGCGAAGAATCGGAAGCGAATCATGGCGAGGTGGCCTCCTTGGTGTCGGTCAAGTGGCTCGCGAGAAAGCCGGTGACGCGTCGGGCGTGCGCGCGGTCCAAGTGCGCGAGGGGAACGAAGGTGATGTCGCCGAAGGGGCTCGAATGTTGGGCCCAGACGTAGGCGCCGGCGAAGCCGACGGCGGTGCTGGTGTCGTCGAGCGTGGCGCCGCCCAAGGAGAGGCTGTCCGCGTTCACCGCGACGAGCGAGCCGGTGTCGCCGTCGAAGTTCTGGTCGTCATTGGGATCGGGAGCGGCGCCGCTATCCTTGCGCGGCACGTCCACGGCGACGAGAAGCATTCCGTTCGCGGCATCCATCGCGAGGGCGCTCGCGCCGCCACCGAGGACGATGGGCGCCAGGCGTAAGCGCAGCCGGGAACCGTCGTCCTCGAGGCGGACTGCGGTCAGCGCCGCGGTGCTTCCGCTGGAGGTGTTGACGACGTCGTGGGGAAAGAAGGCGATGCCGGGCCCGACGAGGGGACTCTTCGCGACTTGCCCGCTCAGCACGTCCTGATCGAGGCGGTCGAGGAGCGGTTCCCAGCCGGCGAGGTAGCGCGTCGGAGCGCCGGGGGCGAGCGCCGGGTCGGCGTAGGCGAGAAGCTGTCCGTTCCCCAAGTCGCCGAGGGTCGTGGCCGGTTGGGAGAGCTGGGTCGAGTGGGTCTTCGACGTGTCACCGGTCGCGTCGAGCAGGGCGAGCGTGACGGTGTTGGTCGTGTAGAGCGCCGCGACGTAGCGCGTGAAACCGGCGCCCTGCGGTACCAGGATGTCCTGCAGCCCGGCGCCGCCGGGGAAATAGAGGAAGTTGATGGCGCTCGTCAGGCCGGAAGCGCTCTTGTCCACTTCGAGGGAGAGCACGTCGTCGTCGCCGCGCGCGCGCACGTAGAGGTAGGCGCCGTCGGGGGCGAAGGCCGCCTGCACAGGCTGGAGCACGGTGCCGTCGGGGAGCTTGAGCGGCACCACCACCCGCTGGTCGGTATTGTCCGGCTCCACGAGAGCGATGGCGCCGTCCAGGACCACTGCGGCCACCTGTCCGTCGGGGGAGAAGACAATCTGCTCGGGCGCCAGCGCCTCGGTGCGCAGGGCGAAGGTGGAGACCTTGCCGGCGGCGAGGTCGACCACCGAGAGCTGATCGTTGTTGCGGGCGGCCGGCCCGCCGGGCGCCGGTGGTTTCGACGGGTCGTAATCCAGGACGACGAGGTTGCCGTCGGGGCTGACGGCGGCGCGATCGTACGCGCCGGGAAGCGCCAGGGAACGCAGGTCGCCGCTGGGGACGGAAACGATGTCGAGCTCGGGGGCGGCGCCGGTGCCGCCGGCCACGACGACGTTGGTGCCGGCGACCGCGAACGCCCGCGGCCAGTGTGTGACGTTGACCGAGACCGGTGCCTTCGAGCCGGAGGGGTCCAGGAGGGTGACGATGGCGGTGGTGCGGTTCAAGAACGCCAGCTCGCCGTTGACTGCGAGCGGCCCGGCGATGTCGAGCGACTGCGACCAGAGCGGGGCGCGGGTGCGGCAGGAGGCGAGCGCGACGAGCGCGGCGAGCGCGAGGAGCGGCCCTGCCGTTCGGCGCTGGGGCGAGAGGTGACGGGCGTTCATGGCGAAATCTCCGAGTTGAGGTCGTAGCCGGTGGCGGTGCGCACGGTGCCCGCGGCGAGGTCGACGAAGCTGATGCGGCCCGCCGGATGTTTCTGCGTGACCCAGACGGCAGTGCCGCCGTTGCCTGGAAGCGCTCCCGCATACTGTGGGGCCGAGGCGAGGTCGAGAGGCGTCGCGACCAGCGTCGACAGATCGATCGCCTCCACCTGGTAGACGTGTTGGGAGTCGTCGCTCAAGGTGACCGCGGCGTGTTGGCCGTCGGCGGCGAAGACGAACTGCTGGGGGGGAACGCTGCCGGTCAGGTCGGTCTGGGCGATGCCGCGATCCAAATCGACTACGCTGAAGCCCTGCTGCGGGTCCGCCCACCGCTGGTAGGGATCGGCGGCAGTCGAATTGGGCTGGGGCTTGTGGAGAACGACGAGGCTGTGGCTGTCAGGGCCGATGCCGAGCGTGTCGACGAGCTTCTCGAGCCGCGAGAAGACGGTGATGTCGCCGGTGGCGAGGTTCAGGGTGGCGAAGCTCTTGGTGTCGCGGGCGTTGGTGAAGAGGGCGGCGACGGTGCCGTCGGGCGAGAGCACCGACTGGCCGGCGGCGGCGACGCAGGGCGGCGTCTCGTTGGACGGGCAGTTCTCGGCTGGGAGCTCGATGGTGGCGGTCTTGACGAGCGACGAATCGGTCAGCGCGCCGGGGAGCGGGAACCAGACCACCTGCGAGGTGCTGCGGATCACCGCCACCGCGGTGGACCCATCGGCCGCCAGGTCGAGGTCGGTCGCCGGGGCGGGGAGCGAGAGGGTGGTGAACGACCGGCTCTGGACGTCGAAGACAGCGAGAGCGCTGGTGGCGAGCGAGCGGAGGAGGACGGTCTGGCCGTCGGGTGGGGCGACCGCCGCGCGGGTGGACAGGTCGGTGTAGCCGTCGGGAATCGCCACCCGGTCGGGCACCGGGACCGAGGCTGGGTCGGCCAAGGGCATCACCGCCACCTCGTCCTGGCCGACGAGGACCGCGTCCGTCGCGACGCCGCCGGAGACGCGGAAATAGACGTCGGTGAGCTGGCGGCCGGCTGCGCGTTCGATGACGGGCGCTGGGGTGCCCGCCTGGAGCGCCTGGACGTCGACGAAGCCGACGATGCCCTCGGCGCCGGCGTCCGGGTGCGCGCCATCGGGCGTCCACAGCACCGCCCACTTGCCGTCGGGCGAGAGCGCCACCGCCGGGTAGTGCCGTGGCGTCGATTGGGAGCGCAGGGTGGTCTTCCCGGCCTCGACCTGGATGAAGCTCACCGCCGCGCCGGTGTGGGAGACGATGACCGCGGCGTCCTGGTGCGGCACCACGGCGAGGGCGAGCGGCTCGGTCGGGAGGACCACGGAAGTGATGGCGAGGTTCGTCGGATTGATGATCGCTACCGTGCTCGCGTCGGGCGAGAGGACGAAGACGAAGTGGTCGGAGGTCTGCGGCTGGAGAAACGTGTTGTTGCTCTCCTGCTCGGGTGGCAGGCCCTGGCTGTCGACGCACTGGTTGTTCTGGCAGACGAGGCCGGTCGGGCAGTCGCTGTCCTGCATGCAGCCGCTGTACCCGGCGGGGCCGCCGGTGGAGTATCCGCCGTCGCTCGAGGCCGCCTTGTCCAACGCCGAGGGCGAAGAACCGCCGCAGGCGAGCGCGAGCGTCAGGACGGGTAGCAGAAGCCGTGCAGCGTGGCGTGAAGACGGATGGCGCATCGTTTCCTCCGAGGTGACGGGAGGTGTGATAGCAAATCCCGCGCCAGGCGTGAGCGCCATCACTCGCGGCTCTTTCCCCGGATTCATCGAGCCGCTGGCGGGCCCGAACGGGCCGCAGTGTGACACCGGTGTCGCGCTGGCCGCTGCCGGTCGTTGTCAGGCACGATGCGGAGTCGTTCCCCGCCTGGGGACCGATTCCCGCGACGGGCGAGCACCCGAGGCGACACAGACGCTCCTCTGGTCGGCCGTCTTTTTCTTCGCCTCGAGCGCGGCCAGCTCCGCCTACCTGACGGTGAGCGAGCTGTTCCCGGTCGACCTGCGGGGGATGGCGATTGCGCTCTTCTACGCGGTCGGCACCGCGGTCGGCGGGTCCTTCGCGCCGGCGTTGTTCGCCCACCTCATCGGGAGCGGCAAGCGCAGCGAGGTCTTTGCCGGCTATCTGGTCGGCGCAGCGCTGATGGCGGCCGCCGCGCTCGTCGCCGCGCTGCTCGCGGTGCCGGCCGAACGCCGGATGCTGGAGGAGATCTCCGGCGACGACCCGGCGCTGTCGCTCGCTGCGGAATCGATCGAGCACGAGGCCTGACGCCCGCCGATCCCGGCTCCGGCATCGACGCCTGGCCACAGAGCGAAGCGACGTGCCGGCCGGCCGGCCGCGGACTTGACATGGTCCGGGGCCTGGCTGTACGCTCGCGCATGCCGTCCCGCCACGGCTCGACCTGACCCGTGGCCGCGATGATCGCGACCCGAGGAGGTGCAAAGGATGGTCATCCAACCCAACCTTGTGGCCAGCGAATTCGCGGCGGACATGAAGACGATCGTCACGTCGCTGGTCACCATCAAGAACCTGTTCGAGAAGCACGCCAACCGCTTGACCGAGATCCAGCGCAAGCGGATGCCGAAGCCCCGGGACGGGTTGATCAACGTCGCGCCCGCTTTCATGCGGGCGGTCGAGGCTCACCCGGAGGTCGCCAAGGCTGCCCAGGTCGACGCGCTGCGCGTGAATCTGGTCCTGAATGCTCTGGATGCGCTCAATCCGGCCGTCCAGACCATCAACCAGTTGGTCACGCTCTTCGCCGACACCAAGCTGACCTGGCGCGGCTGGCTCGAAAACCAGCTCCTCCTGCTCTACGGCATCGCCAAGGTGGTCGCCGCCAGCGACCCCTCGTTGCAGGAAGTGGTGAACGAGATCGCGCCGACCTTCCCGGGACACCACGGAGCCACCGCGCCGAACAATCCGGCGCCTCCGGCTCCACCCAGCACGGAGAGCACGAAGTAGAACCCTGAGCCTTGGCGGGCGGCGGGCGGGAGGCGATGGTCGCCTCCCGTTTGATTCTTGGGGGGCTGGTAACGAAGGCATCCTGGAGATGGGGGGAGCCATGAGGCACTCGCCAAGACTCATGGATGTCCGCCCAGCAGGCTCGCGTACACGGCCAATCACGGGGTGAGTCTCCGCCCGAGACTGCACTCGTTGTCGGCCCATGCCGGCCTCCGCCGAGGCCTGGGGGGTATCCGAGCTTGTGGTCCGAGGACAACATGGTTGTGGTCCGATGCCTCCGCCGAGGCATGGGGGGTATCCGAGCTTGTGGTCCGAGGACGACATGGTTGTGGTCCGAGGCCTCCGCCGAGGCATGGGGGGTATCCGAGCTTGTGGTCCGAGGACAACATGGTTGTGGTCCGAGGCCTCCGCCGAGGCATGGGGGGTATCCGAGCTTGTGGTCCGAGGACGACATGGTTGTGGTCCGAGGCCTCCGCCGAGGCATGGGGGGTATCCGAGCTTGTGGTCCGAGGACAACATGGTTGTGGTCCGAGGCCTCCGCCGAGGCATGGGATGGCTCCATCGGGGAGCTACTTGGCGTCCGCGCCGGCTGCCACCTGCCCTGGGTTCCCTCCAGCCGGCAAAGAACGCCGACATCCACCCGCGGTTCACGGGGCGACGCCGCCCGGGGCCCGAGCGCCTGCCGCGCCCGTGGTTCCTCAGGCGGGTCTCACCGGCCGTCACCGCTTCCGGCTGGCTCGCGGCGGCACCCGCACGCGGCGCACGTTCGACGACCCGGCGCTGTCGCTCGCTGCGGAATCGATCGAGCACGAGCCCTGACGGCGCGGACGCTTTCGCCGTTCTCGGGGTGGCGTTCCCCGCCCGACGTGATAGGGTGGCCTCGCTTCCGCGTGACGCCGGGAGCATCACTCCGATCGGGATGCGCGACAGGCCCGGTCGCTTTGCCAGGAGGTGAGATGAAACATACGGCCGCTTGCTCCGACTTCCTCCAAGACCAGTGGGCGGAACGGTGTCGCCTTCCCCGGCTCGACGCCGACCTCCCGCAAGACGCCGAATGGTGCGAAATCCTCGAAGACGGCCGCTGGCGCCGGCTGCGCTTCCATGACTACGGCGACATCTACGACCGCCCCGGGCTCTACGAGCACCTGTTCTACGGCCTACTCGGCTGCGACTCGCCCCGCCGCGTCGTCGACCTGCTGCGGATGGTCCGCCACGATGGCGGGATGCCCCGCGCGTTCAGCGCCCTCGACCTCGGCGCCGGCAACGGCCTGGTTGGCGAGGAGCTGCGCGAAGCGGGCGCGGAATCGATCGTCGGCATTGACATCCTCCCGGAAGCAAAGCGGGCCGCCCAACGCGACCGGCCCGGCCTCTACCGGAACTACCTGGTCGCCGACCTGACCCGGCCGGCCGACGACGTGATCGAGGAGCTCTCTCGAGCGCGCCCCGAGGTGTTGACGTGCGTCGCCGCGCTCGGGTTCGGGGACATCCCGCCGCTCGCCTACTTCAACGCGGTCCGGTTCGTCCCGGTCGGCGGCCTGCTCGCGTTCAACATCAAGGAAGAGTTCCTCGACGAGCGCTACACGCACGGCTTCAGCGAGCTCGTCCGCCGGATGGTGCGGGACAAGGTCGTTCGCCTCGAAGCCCAGGTGCGCTACCGCCACCGGCAAAGCGTCCATGGCGAGGCGCTGTATTACACCGCCGTCGTCGCGACCAAGCTCGCCGAGATTCCACGGGCGATGCTCGTCCGGCCGTGATTCGATTGAAGGACTGTCCGGTCGACACACTTGCCGGACGTTGGAGCCGGGAACGTCAGCGCCCGAGTTGGCTCGGGACGCCGCATCCGACCGGACACTGATGTGTCCGGCTCCAAGTGTGTCGACCGGATAGGCATGGATTGAAGGACTGTCCGGTTCGCTCAGGTGGTTGGTGATTCGGCCTCACTCCTCGCTGCCGCGCGCCCTTCTATGAGGTGCCCACGCGCACGCAGTTCGAACCATGCCCATCCGGTTGACGCACCCGCCCACGCCGATCCGAAGGTGCCCCCCGGGAGCTTCGCTGATCATGAATGATCCATGCCTATCCGGTTGACACACCTCAGCCCCAGTCGCTCATCCCGAGGGGAGCGAGCGTTCTTTGCGCGCGGACGACCGCTCATCCTGAGGGGAGCGAGCGTTCTTTGCGAGCGGACTCGAAGGATGGACGACTGACCTGGGCACGGCGCTCGCCCTTCGAGTCCGGCCGGCCAAGAGCGCCGGCTTCCCCTTAGCGCGGGCCGACGCCCGCAACCCAAGCTCGACCTTGGAGACGATCGGAATCGTGGCACGGGCGTCCTCGCCCGTGAAAGCCCAGTCGAACCCGCTGGCATGGCAGGTCCCCAAGCGCTCACGGGCGGGGACGCCCGTGCCACGAAGTCGTGCTACGTGGCGCCGAGAATCTGCGCGCCGCGCGAGCCTTTCGAGGCTTAGTAGATCAGGGTGAGCGGTGGAACGAGCAAGTGTGTCAACCGGATCGGCAAGGAATGATCGTCGAAGCTCCCGGTTCGTGACTCTGACCTACGCGGATGCCGCCTAGTTGGTCGCTGCTGGCGCTCCGGCGGTCGCCTGTGCCGTCTTCTCCGCCAGCGCCTCCTTGCGTGAGAGGCGAATCTTTCCGGTGCGGTCGATCGACAGCACCTTCACCAGCACCTCTTCGCCTTCGTGGACGACGTCGGTGACCTGCTTGACCCGCTTCTCGGACAGTTCGCTCACGTGCAACAGGCCGTCGGTCCCCGGCAGGATCTCCACGAACGCCCCGAAGTCGGTCACCTTGCGCACGGTGCCGAGGTAGATCTTCCCGACCTCCGGCTCCTGGGTCAGCGCCTTGATCATCGAGATGGCGTTGTCGACCTGCTCCTGGTTGGCGGAGGCGATGTTGACGACGCCGTCGTCGGTGATGTCGATCTTGGTGTTGGTCCGCGCCACGATGTCCTTGATCACCTTGCCGCCCGGCCCGATGACGTCGCGAATCTTGTTCTGCGAGATCCGGATGCTGGTGATGCGCGGCGCGTAGGGGCTGATTTCCGCGCGCGGCTCGGCGATGGCCTCCGCCATCTTGCCCAGGATGTGCAGCCGGCCTTCCTTCGCCTGCTCCAGCGCCCGTTCCAGGATTTCCTTAGTCACCCCGGTGATCTTGATGTCCATCTGCAGCGCGGTGACGCCGTCCCTGGTGCCGCAGACCTTGAAGTCCATGTCGCCCAAGTGGTCTTCGTCGCCGAGGATGTCCGTCAGAATCGCGACGTCCTCGCCTTCCTTGATGAGGCCCATCGCGATGCCGGCGACCGGCGCCTTGATCTTCACTCCCGCGTCCATCAGCGAGAGGCAACCGCCGCAGACCGTCGCCATCGACGAGGAGCCGTTCGACTCCAGGATTTCGCTGACGATGCGGACCGTGTACTGGAAGTCCGTCTCCGGCGGCATCACCTGGCGGAGCGCGCGCTCGGCGAGAGCGCCGTGGCCGACCTCGCGGCGGCCGGTGGCAATCCGCTTGGTCTCGCCGACCGAGTAGGGCGGGAAGTTGTAGTGGAGCATGAACTTCTTGAAGTTCTGGCCGTAGAGCGACTCGACCCGCTGCTCGTCCTCGCTCGTGCCGAGGGTCGTGGTGACCAGCGCCTGCGTCTCGCCCCGGGTGAACAGCGCCGACCCGTGCGGGCGCGGCAGGACCCCGACCTCGCAAGCGATGTCCCGCACCACCGTGTGCGGCCGCCCGGCGATGCGCACCTTCTCGTGGACGATCATCTCCCGCATCGCCACGTATTTGAGCTCCTCGTACGCCGCCTTGACGTCC
This sequence comes from Myxococcales bacterium, assembly GCA_021787845.1. Taxonomy (GTDB): domain Bacteria; phylum Myxococcota; class Myxococcia; order Myxococcales; family JAJYLH01; genus JAJYLH01. Next base: position 58,781 of record JAJYLH010000016.1, read on the forward strand.
TTCTCCTTGCCCTCGAACGCCGGGTCGGCGACCACCGCCTCGATGAGCTCCTTGCCGAGCGCCTTGAGGGTCCGATAGCGCTCCTGCTTGTCGGCGACGTCGAAGGCCGCCCGCACCTTGCCGCGGCCGAGCTCGAACACCTTCGCCTTCACGCCCGCGTCGGGCACGAAGGGCTGGAACGCTCTCGGCTCTTTCTTCCCGCCGAGCTTCTCCACCAGCTCCTTCTGCGCGGCGATGACCTTCTTCGCTTCCGCGTGGCCGAAGAGCAGCGCCTCGACGATGGCGCTCTCGGGGAGCTCTTGCGCTCCGCCTTCCACCATCGCGATCGCCTCTTCCGAGGCGCCGATGACGAGGTCGAGGTCGCTCTTCGCGCGCTGTGCGGCGGTCGGGTTCGCGACGAGCTCGCCGTCGACGCGCCCGATGCGGACGCCGGCGACCATCCCGTGGAAGGGGATGTCGCTCGTCGCGAGCGCAGCCGAGGCGGCGGTCAGCGCCAGCACGTCCGGCTCGTTCTCGCCGTCCATCGACAGCACCGTCGCGATGATCTGGATTTCGTTCAGGAAGCCCTCGGGAAAGAGCGGCCGCAAGCTGCGGTCGATGATGCGGGCGCTCAAGGTCTCCTTCTCGGTCGGCCGCCCCTCGCGGCGGAAGAACGAGCCGGGGATGCTCCCGGCGGCGTACAGCTTCTCCTGGTACTCGACCGTCAGCGGGAAGAAGTCGAGCCCCTCCCGCTTCTCCTTCGCCGCGACCACCGTCACCAGCACCACCGTGTCCCCGTACCGGACGACAGCGCTCCCGTCGGCCTGCTTGGCGATCTTGCCGCTCTCGATGGTCAGGGTCTTCCCGCCGAGCTCGACGCTCGCGGACTTCGCTTCCAGCTTCAGTGCCATGTGCGGATTTCCTTCCCGCCGGCGCGCTCATGGCGCCGGCCGGCCCCGCTGTTCGGGACCAGAGATGATGGCGGAGCCTCTCGAAGAGACCCGCCGGTCGGCTCGGGAAGAGGTGGCTTCAGTTCCTGATCGCAACGGCGACGCACGACGCTTCGCCGCTCCGATGAGGGACCGACACCGCCCACTTTCCGGGCGTTCCGGCCGCCGGCTTTGAGCTCCCTTCGCGGCGGCTCATTCCGCCACCTCGGGAGCGCTTTCCCAAGGCTCGAGAGGGCCGCGCCGGCGCGCGACCCCCTGGTCCTCTCGTTCCCTACTTGCGCAGGCCGAGCTGATCGATCAGGTGCCGGTAGCGCACCTGGTCGTTGTTCTTCAGGTACTCGAGGAGCCGCCGCCGCTGGCCCACGAGCATCAACAGCCCGCGCCGCGAGTGGTGGTCCTTCTTGTGGGTCTTGAAGTGCTCCTGGAGGTAGTCGATGCGCTTGGTCAAGAGCGCGACCTGCACCTCCGGCGACCCGGTGTCGCCGTCGTGCCGCTTGAACTTCTCGATGATCCCTTGCTTCTGCTGATCGTAGTGAACCGGCATCGTCTGTCCGACCGACCTCGCCGCTGGACGGCTCTTGCTTGCGAAAGACCGCCCTGGCGCACGGGCCAGAACTCGCGCCCGCGAATTCGGGCGACGAGAGAAACGCGCTCATACCGGCCAGCGCCAGCAAAGTCAAGCCGCGCGCAAAGGACGGGACCTGGCCGTCGCGGCACCTCCGCGGACGTGCCGATCGACCCTACCCGGCCGGACCCTTCGCGTCCCCGGCTCCGACGAGCACAGGTGGCTGCGGCTACGCTACCCCTCTTCGGCAGCGTAGGAGCCGACCCGCGTCACCGCCGGTTCCCGCGCGGCAGCCGTCCTCCGTTCCCAGCGCACCACCAGCCGGGGGCTCGCGACGAGCAGCGCCATGAGCCCGATGGCCGCGAACCCGGCCGGGGCGAACGTCGGCGGCGCCACCGAGAGCGCCTTGAGCAAGCTGTGCCAGCTCACCGCCTCGCCGCCCCGGAAGTTCGAGAAGAGCGACTTCAGGTGGAACACCGTCCCCGCGAGCCCGAGCACGACGTTCGACCAGCCCGCGATCGACAAGCTCCACCGCTCGAGGCGACGTCCCGCCGGCGCGACGAGCGCCATCCCCAGCAGGAGAAACGTCGCCGGCGCGACGAAGATCGGAATCCACTGCGGCCGGGTCGGGGTGTCCCCCGAGAGCAGATGCCCCACGGCAGCGTCGATGCCCAGCGCAGCGATGCCCAGCATCAGCCCGGCGACCAACAGCCGCCGCGTCCCGACTCCACCCGTCCTGCGACCGACCTGCATTCCCTGGCTCTCCGAAAAAGAGGTTGGCCCCCCGCCGTCAACTTCGGCCTCGACCGGCCGATTCCACGTTCGCCTGCGTGCCTGCCCTTGGGCTCGCGGCCGCCGGCGAGTCTTGTTGTTCCACTTCGATGCCGGGCGTTGAAAGTCCGGTTCCGGGCGAGGCGTGTTATTGCCCTGCGGCGGCGGGATTCGCGAGGTGGACCATGGAGCCGACGATCGAGAGCCTGAAGTCCTTCCTCGTCGGAACGCCGTTCTTCGGCGGCCTCGACGACGCCGCGCTCGACCGGGTGGCGAGGCGGCTGGTGGCGCACGAGCTCTCTGCCGGCGCGGTCGTGTTTCGCGCGGGCGATACCGGCCGGTCGATGTACATCATCGAGCGCGGCGAGGTGCTGCTCACCAGGACCGGCGACGGCGGGCATCCCGTCAAGCTGTTGCGCCTGGGTGTCGGCGACTTCTTCGGCGAGACCACCCTCATCGAGATGCAGCCGCGGCCCGAGACCGCCCTCGCCCAGGGCCCCACCCGATTGCTCGAGCTGTCGAACATGGATTTGTATAAGCTATATCGAGAGGATGTCAAGGCCTACGTCCTGGTGCTGCAGAACGTGAACCGGGAGTTGTGCCGCCGGCTGCGGCGGGCGGACGGACGGATCGCCCAACTCGCCGAGGAGGGCGGCGACGAGCGCACGCAGATCGGCCCGGTCCCCCGCCTGACCTGAAGAGGCGCCTCTTGCCTCCGCCCGCCGATGCGTACCTTTGCGCCCGGGGGTGTCGATGCCTGCGGCGGCGCTCGAACATGAACGCATGGTCGGCCCGGAGCCGGCGCCGATTGCGCCAGCGCCACCGGCAAGCCGGTCCGGTCCCGTCCAGCGTTTGCTCCAGAACGCCTACGCCTGGGTCGCGGGAGGAGCGACCCTCCTGGTCGGCTTGAGCGCGGCCGTTCGGCGGGAGCGCCGCCGGTGAGAATCGCCATCGTCACCGAGTACTACCGGCCGACCGTGGGCGGAGTGCAGGAGCACGTGTTCCACTTCGCCCGGGAGGCGCGGCGGCGCGGGCACCAGGTCACGGTGATCACCTCGCGCGTTCCCGGCTCGCGGGTACCCGAGAGCGGTGTCGTCCGGCTCGGGCGGTCGCTGCCGGTCGAGGCCAACGGCAGCGTCGGGCGGGTCACGGTCGGCGCCGACGTCGGGCGCCGCTTGAAGTCGCTCCTCACCCGCGACCGCTTCGACCTGGTGCACGTGCACGCTCCGCTCTCGCCGGTGCTCCCGGTCCTCGCCGCCCGAGCGACGAAGCTGCCCCTCGTCGCCACCCACCACACGAACTTCCCGAAGTCCGCGGCCTTCTTCGCGCTCAAGCGCGCCTGGCAGGGGCTCGTCGATCGTTACGACGTCCACCTCGCCGTCAGTCCCGCGTGCGTGCGCGCGCTCGCGCCGTACGTGCGCGCGCGGTTCCAGGTGGTCCCGAACGGGGTCGACGTCGCCGAGTGGAGCCGCGGACGCCCTCTGGAAGCGCTCCAGGTGGGCGGACCGGTGCTGCTCTTCATCGGCCGGCTGGAGCCACGGTGCGGGCTCGACCGGCTCTTCGCGGCCTGGCCATACTTCGCGCCCGGACGCGACCCGCAGGTGGTGGTGGTGGGCGACGGTCCGGAACGGGCGCGCCTGGAGGCGCAGGCGCGGTCGGTCGGCGCGCGGGCGCGCTTCTTCGGGACCCGTCACGACGACCGGGCGGACTTCTTCGCGAGCGCCAAGGTCCTGGTCTGTCCGACCACCATCGCCTCCTTCGGCATCACCCTGCTCGAAGGGATGGCGGCCGGGCTCCCCATCGTCGCCTCGGACATCGAGGGCTTTCGCGACGTGCTCACGAACGGGAAGGAAGGGCTCCTGGTCGACAGCGCCGATCCCGTCCTCTTCGCCGAGGCGGTTGCCCGCCTCCTCGACGATCCGTTTGCGCGAGCCGCCCTAGGAGAGGAGGGGCGCCGGACCGCGGCCCGGTACGACTGGTCCCGCATCGGTGCCGAGGTGCTGGAGGTCTACCGCTCGGTGGGAGCGGCGGCCTGACCCCGCTGCCGGCCTCGGCGCCCGCGGCGACCAGGGGGCGCAGGACGCGCTGGGCGACGGCGGTCGCGCTGGCGCTGGCGGCGGGGTTCGCGGCCTGGGCGGCGGCGACCTTGAGTTGGCGGGAGCTCGGGCGGGCGTTCGTCCGGGCGCGCCCGGGCCTGCTCTTCGTCGCGGCTCTGGTGAACGTCGGCGCGGTGTTCGTCCAGTCGATGCGCTGGCGCGCCTTGCTCCGGCCGCTCGCGGCGGTCGGGCGCGGGGAGGCGTTCGGCGCCCTCGCCGCGGGATTCGCCTTCTCGGCGCTCTTGCCGGCCCGGCTGGGGGAGGTCGCGCGCATCGAGCGGATTTCCCGCGAAAGCGGCCTCAAGCGAGCCTCGGTCGCCGGCAGCGTCGTGCTCGACCACACCGTCAACGGCATCGCCTTCGCGCCGGTGCTCGCGCTGGTCGGGCTGTGGCCGGGGTCGCCGGCGTGGGCCAGAAGCGCTGCCGATGTCCTGCTGGTCCTCGCGGTCGGCTCCCTCGCGGCGGCGGTGCTCTTCGCCACCCGGTCGGCTCCGCTGCCCAGGCGCCGGTGGCTCGCGCGCAAGCTCGACGAGCTGCGGGCGGGTCTCGCCGCCGCGCGTAACCTCCGCCCGTTCGTCCAGGCGGTGGCGTGGGGGGTCCTGTCCTGGGGGTTCGAGGCGCTGACCGTCTGGGTCACCCTCGCCGCGTTCCACCTGCCCGCGACGGGGTTGACGGCGTTGATTCTGCTCGCGGCCGTCAGCGTCGCGCTCGCCGCGCCGGCGCCGCCGGGAAACGTGGGCACCTTCGAGATCGCGGCGGTGCTCGCGCTCAGCGGCTTGGGCGTCCCGCGGGCGGACGCGCTCGCGTTCGCGCTCGGCTACCACGCGCTGCAGATCGGTTCGGTGTGGCTGGTGGTGCTGCTCTTGTGGGGACGAGGAGCGGCGAAGGGAAGCGAGCGGAGCCAGCGCGCCGAGTAGGATGGGTGCAGCGTCGGCGGAGCCCGTCAGCGACGCCGCGGAAGCTCGGGTGAGCCTCCCGACGAACGCCAATCGCCGGCGTCGCGCCAGAGCTTCGTTCACTGCATCGGCCCCAGGAACTGGGTGTCGATTTCCCGCGTCTGGCCGGACGCGGCGTCGGAGATGATGAGCTCGAACTCGAACGACCGTTTCCAGTCGGCGCGCGGCAGGGTCGCGATGATCGGGACCGCGAAATCCTCCAGCGGCTCCAGCCGAATCGAGCGCTGCGGAATGGTCAGTTGAAGGCTCGCGGGCGCCTCGGCCGAAAGACGCAGGCGCGAGGGGACCGAGTCCTTGTTGACGAGGTGCAGCTCGTATTCGTCGCGGATGACGCCGCCGTCGAGCACGTACGGGGCACCCTCGATGCGCATCAGGTCCGCCTCGAAGGGAGCGCGCCAGGCGGTCGAGGCGACGAGCCCCCCGAGAGCGGCGACGACCAGCGCGCCATAGACCAGCACCCGTCCCCGGAGGAGACGCCGCTTCTGGCCAGCGAGACCGGTCTCGGAGTCATAACGGATGAGGCCCGGGGCGCGTCCGAGCTTGCGCATCACGTCGTCGCAGGCGTCGATGCAGCGGGCACAGCCGACGCATTCGAGCTGCGAGCCTTGGCGGATGTCGATGCCGGTGGGGCAGACGGCGACGCAGCGGCCGCAATCGACGCAGTCCCCCTTCGGGGCTCCCGTCCAGCGCGTGCCCTTCCGCTCGGCGCGGGTCAGGCGCCCGCGCGGCTCGCCGCGGCCCTCGTCGTACCCGATGATCAGCGAGTCCTTGTCCATCAGGGCCGATTGGAGGCGGCCGTAGGGGCAGAGGACGATGCACATCTGCTCGCGAAAGAACGCGAAGTCGAAGTAGAGCCCGCCCGCGATCGCCATCGTCCAGACGAACGCCGTCAGGTGCTGCCGCGGGTCGCGGCGGATCATCTCGGTCAGCTCCGGGAAGGAGACGAAGTAGGCGAGAAACGCATGGGCGAGGATCAGCGCGATGAGCGTGTATGCCGTGTGCTTGAGCGCGCGGCGTGCGAGCTTCGGCAGGGTCCACGGCGCTCGGTCGAGGCGCAGGCGGGTAGCGCGAGGCCCGTCGATCCAGCGCTCGATGCGGCGGAAGACGCCTTCCAGGAACACCGTCTGCGGACACGCCCAGCCGCACCACACCCGCCCATAGAGAGCGGTCACGAACAGCAGCGAGGCGCCCAGAGCGAGGAGCACGAACACCAGGCGAAAGCCATCCTGGGCGTTGAAGTCGCCGCCGAAGAGGAAGAAGTGGCGCGTCGCGATGTCGAGCTGCACCGCCGGGTGGCCGTGGATGCGGACGAACGGCAGCCCGAGGTAGATGGCGATGAGGATGGCGTCGAGTGCGGTGCGCCAGCGGACGAACCGGCCGCGCACGTCCGCGGGTTCGATCGACAGGTGGGAGCCGTCGCGGCCGATCGACGCGAGCCGGTCGAGGCTGGGCACGGGCGGCAATGCGGCCGGCAACTTGGCTACTTCCCTCCCGGCGCGATCGCGGTCTGGTAAAGCTGTCCTTGTGGCGGCTTGCCCGGCACGTCGGTGTCGCGAATCGTCAAGAGGTACGCGACGACCTGCTGGACGCGCGTCGCGCCGAGCACCGGTCCCCAGGTGGGCATCCCCTTGGCAGGAACGCCGCTGGTCACCGTGTGGAGGATCTCGGTCGGCCGGCCGCCGTGAATCCAGTAGGCGTCGGTCAGGTTGGGGCCGATGAGCCCTTGCGCGTTGGCCCCGTGGCAGGCGGCGCAGGTGGAGTGGAAAGTGGCGCTCCCGGCGGCGACCACCGCCGGCTTCTTGGACATCGCGACCAGCGTCGCGTCGTCGAGCGGGTGCGCCGCCTGAAGCGCCTTGGCCGCCCGCTCGGCCTGGGCGAGCTCAGCGTGGTACGCGGCCATCTCTGTCGGCCCGGCGTGGAACACCTGGTAGTACGTCCAGTACGCGAAGCCGAAGACGATCGCGCCGACCAACGAGGCGAGCCACCAGTTCGGCAGCCGGTTGTCCAGTTCGCGAATGCCGTCGTAGTCGTGGCCGGTGTCCGGTCCGTCGGCGGGCGCGACGGCGCCGTTGTCTGCCAGGGTGTCAGCCATGGGAGGCTCCCGTCGCGGCGGATGCGCTCATCGAGACCGGCGCCGATGAACGGTTGGGCTGCCGGCCATCGGGTTCGGTGCCGCCAGTCGATTGCGCTTGCGTGTCCCCGGTGAGCGGCAGCAAGGCATCCGGGTCGTCGGCGGAATGGCGGCGCAGCGCCCGGACCACCGCCCAGACGAACGCGGTCAGGAAGAAAGCGAACGCGAAGAGAAACAGGCCCATCGGGCCGGGCTCGACATGTAGGTCGCGAAACATCAGCGGCCTCCAGCGAGAGCGGTGCCGCTCGGTAGGATGGCCGCAGCTCTCATCGGCGCCGGCACGTTCGAGGCGGCGAGGACCGGGCTCGGCTGCGTCTGCTTGCCCATCCGCTGGAGGTAGCCGATGAGCGCCACGAGGTCGCTGTCGGGTGCGACCTTCACCCCCTGGCTCGCGAGGTCCTTGGCAATGGAGTCGCCCTGGGCCTCCAGGGACGCCGCCGCGTTCGCGATTTCGTTCTTCGTGTAGGGGACCCCCAGGGTGCGCATCGCTTCGAGCTTCCTCGGGGTGATCGAGAGGTCGACCTGGTCCTTCGCGAGGTAGGCGAACGACGGCATGATCGACCCGGGGCTGGTCGACCGCGGGTTCATCAGGTGGGTGTAGTGCCAGAGGTTCGGGTATTTCAGCCCGACGCGGGCCAGGTCCGGTCCTGTCCTCTTGGAGCCCCACTGGAAGGGGTGATCGTACCTGCTCTCCGCCGCCGTCGACGGGTCGCCGTAGCGCAGCTTCTCCGAGACGAACGGCCGGATCATCTGCGAATGGCAGAGGTAGCAGCCCTCGCGGAGGTAGACGTCGCGCCCTTCCAGCTCCAGCGCGGTGTACGGCTGCTGGCCGGGACCGGTCTCGGCCACCGCGCTCTTGACGAAGATGGTCGGCACCAACTCGCACACGCCGCCCACCAGGACCGCTGCCAGGGTCAAGACGGTGAAGACGAGTGGCCGCCCCTCGAGCAGCGCGTGCCAGGCCGGACGGGTGGGGTCCTGCCTCCCGGCGAAGAGGTAGACCACGATCGCCAGCACGAACAGGAGCGTCAAGACCACCATCGCGGTGGGCACGTTGACGAGCCCGAGGACGACGGTGAGCCCGACGCCGATCGAGGCGAGCACCACCGGGCGTCCGGTCAGGAGGTCCGGAAGGCTCGCCGCCGGCCGCGCGCGCTCCTCGACCAGCACCTTCACCTCGCCGTTGACGGGCCTGCCGGCGAGGGCGGTCTTCACCAGGTTCCAGCCCATCAGGACGAAGCCCGAGAGGTAGAGCCCGCCGCCGACCGCGCGCACGATGTAGAGCGGCCGGACCGCGAGGATGGTCTCGAGGAAGTTCGGGTACAGGAGCGACCCGTCCGGCTTGATCGCCCGCCACATCAGCCCTTCGGTGACGCCGGCCGACCACATCGAGACGATGTAGAGAAGGATGCCGACGGTGGCCATCCAGAAGTGCGCGTCCGCCGATTTCTTCGAATAGAGCTTAGTTCTATAGAGCCTCGGGACGAGCCAGTAGAAGACGCCCGCGGCCATCAGGCCGTTCCAGCCGAGGGTGCCGCCATGGACGTGGGCGATGATCCAGTCGGTGTAGTGGGCGAGGCCGTTGATGCTCTTGATCGAGAGCAGCGGGCCCTCGAGGGTCGCCATCCCGTAGAAGGTGACGCCCGCCGCCAGGAACTTGAGGACCGGGTCCTGCCGGACCTTGTTCCACGCGCCCTTGAGGGTCAAGAGGCCGTTGAGCATCCCGCCCCAGGAGGGTGCCCAGAGCGCGATGGAGAAGACCATCCCCAGCGTCTGGATCCAGTCCGGGAGAGCGGTGAAGAGCAGGTGGTGCGGTCCGGCCCAGATGTACATGAAGACGAGCGCCCAGAAGTGCACGATCGAGAGCCGATAGGAGTAGATCGGCCGGTCGGCGGCCTTGGGGATGAAGTAGTACATGATGCCGAGAATCGGAGTCGTCAGGAAGAAGGCGACCGCGTTGTGGCCGTACCACCACTGGACCAGCGCGTCCTGCACGCCCGCGAAGACCGAGTAGCTCTTGAAGAAGGTCACCGGCAGGTCGAACGAGTTGACGATGTGCAGCACCGCCACCGTGACGATGGTCGCGATGTAGAACCAGAGGGCGACGTAGAGGTTCTTCTCGTGGCGCTTGGCGAGGGTCCAGAAGAAGTTCACCGCGAAGACCACCCACACCACCGCGATGGCGATGTCGATGGGCCACTCGAGCTCGGCGTACTCCTTCCCTTGGGTAAATCCCATCGGCAGAGTTATCGCCGCGGAAACGATGATGGCCTGCCAGCCCCAGAAGTGGATCTTCGAGAGCAGGTCGCTCGCCATCCGCGCCTTGGTCAGGCGCTGGGTCGAGTAATAGATGCCGGCGAACATCATGTTGCCGACGAGCGCGAAGATGGCCGCGTTGGTGTGCAAGGGCCGCAGGCGCGAGTACGTCAGCTCGGGGATGCCGAAGCTCAAGCCCGGCCACGCCAGCTCGAGCGCGCACCACAGGCCGACCGCCATCGCGACGATGCCGAACACGATCGACGCGCCGATGAACTGGCGGACGGTCCCGTCGTCGTAGACGATGCGCCTCTCTTCCAGCACGGCTTCTTGGGCCATCGAGCGCCTCCAAAGGATGTTGGTCCGGGACTCCTGTCGCGAAGGGCAGGGCGGCGCGATCGGCTATCACGGTCAGCGCCCTTGTGGCTGCGGTCTGATGTCCAGGGCCGACGGTGAGTCGGAAGCGTGACAGCCCGCGCAATCTTTGCGCAGGCGTTGCGAGGGACTGGACATCGTAACCGGCGTCTCCGCCAGGGCGGGCTACCGGGCGAGCTCGACGGGAGGCCGCTACTCGGGCTTGTGGTCGTCGTCTTCGTCGAGCGGCAGCAGGCTCAGCCGCTCGGCGTGCTCATGGTCCGCAGATTTCTGCGAGTAGGCGAAGAGCAGCAGGGCGCCCGCCACCAGCACGAGGCCGATGAAGATGAGCGCGGCCAGGACGTTCATGAGGCCTCCGTCGCGAGGAGCGGTTCCTCGACCGTCTCGGTCGATTTTCGCCGCATGCCCCAGGCCGTGACGAGGATGACCGTCAGCGAGCTGAGCGGCATCGCTATCGCTGCCCGCAGCGGTGTCATCGACCCCGCGAAGCAGGCGGCGACCGCGAGCGCGTTGTAGACGAGCGCGAGGCCGAGGTTGCGCCAGACCGCGTGTTGAAGGCGCCGCGCCGTCATGAACAGGCTCGACAGCCCGCCGAGGCCGTCGCCGAGGAGGAAGAAGTCCGACCGCCCGGGCATCACCGGACGGTCAACGGCAGGGGTGCCGGTGCACGTCGCGCGCTCGAAGGCCAGCGCGTCGTTCACGCCGTCGCCGAGATAGAGCGTGTCGCCCCGGTCGAGCGCCGCCACCGCCGCGGCCTTGTCCTCCGGCGACTGCCCGCCATGGGCAAACGCCGGCGGAATGCCCAGCGCCATCGCCGCCTCGGCCACCTTGGCCGGGGCATCCCCCGAGAACATCCGCACCTTCAGCCCCAGCTCGAGAAGCCGGCGCACCTGCTCCCGTGCCCCTGGGCGGAAGCGCTCCCGAATCTCGAGCTCGGCCAGCACGGTGCCGTCGCGGGTGAGCAGGGTGCCGGACGCGGCCGTTCCCGGCGCGGCAAAGGAGGCGCTGCCCAGCCGGTAGAGGTGACCGTTCCTGGCGAGTGCGAGCCCTTCCCCTGGCCGCTCGACCGGTCGAGCCTCGGGGTCGAGGTGGGCGCCGCGCGACCCCAGCTCCTCGGCCAGCGCCCGGCTGACCGGATGGTTGCTGTGCGAGGCGAGGTCGAAGGCGGCGTCTCGTGCCTCGGGGCCGAGCGCGTCCAGTGCCCGCGGGCTCGCCAACTCGAGCCGCCCGAGGGTCAAGGTGCCGGTCTTGTCGAAGAGGACCTGGCGCACCCGCGGGAGGCGATCGAGGAGCACCCCGGTGCGGACGAAGACGCCGTCGCGGCGAAGCGACGCGAACGCGAGCTCGTAGGCGAGTGGCACCCCGATGCCGATGGCGCACGGGCAGGTGACCACCAGAAGCGCTACCGCCGTGTTGATCGCGACGGTCCGGTCGGCGTGCCACCAGATCGCGAGCCCCACGGCAGCGGCGCCGAGGACCGCGGGAACGTAGAAGCGGGTGAACGCCGACAGCAGCTTCGCCCGATTGCCCACCTCATCCCGCCGCGAGCGCAACAGGGCCCGCAGCCGCGAATCGGCGAACGCTTCCCGCGCCCGCACCCGCGCGCCCGTCCACGCGGCGTTGACCGAGCCCGCCGCGACCGCTTCGCCCTCCCGTGCCGGCGCCGGTTCGCTCTCTCCCGTGATCCAGTCGCGGGAGAAGCTTCCCGCCTCGTCCAGCAGCGTCGACTCGACCGGCACGATCTCGCCCGGCGCGATCAGCGCCTCGTCACCAGGCAGGAGCGCTGCTGCTTTGACGAGCGCCGTCCGTCCCCCCTCCAGCCGGCGCACGACAAGGCCGTCCACGCCCACGTCCTCCAGGAGGTAGCGCCGGTTTCGCTCGACCAGCCGTTCCTGCAAGAGGCGCCCGACGAGCATCAGCGTGACGAAGGCGTCCACCGAATCGAAGTAGGTGAGGTCCCCGCGCCCGCGAATCGCCTCCAGCGCTGAGACCCCGAACGCCAGCAGGATGCCGAGCGCAATCGGCAGGTCGAGGTGCAAGACCCGCTGGCGCAGCCCCTCGAACGCCGACCGGAAGAAGACGCTACCGCCGACCAGGACCACTACCGCTGAGAGCGCGAAGGCGAGCTTGGTGAAGAGCGAGAAGAGCACCCCTTGCGCCGGCGAGAGCCCGGCGTAGAACGCGGCCTGGAAGGTCATCACGTTCAGCGAAAGCGCTGCCGCTATCCCGATGCGGACGACAAGCCCCCGAGACGCGGCCGCCGCCCGCTTCCGGTCCGGACCGAAGAGGTAGCCGAAGCGCTCCACCTCCTCGACGTAGCCCTTGGGGTCGAACGCGCCCGGCTTCCACGCGAGCGAGACTTTTCCCACCACGGCGTTGACCGCGCAGCTCGCGCTGCCTCGCCGCCGGGCGACCTCCGACAGGAGCCAGACGCAGGCCGCGCAGTGGATGCCTTGGACGTCCAGCTCGATTCGGCAGGCTCCGGGGCTCTCTTGCGCCTTGGCGACGAGCGGCGTCAGCCAGTCGAGGCTGCGGGCGGCCGGGCGTGGCGGCACCGGTGCCGCTTTCCGTGGCGACAGGGCGTAGTAGCGGGAAAGCCCCGCGTCCGTCAGCAGCCGCGCCACCTCGCGGCAGCCGCGACAGCAGTAGGGCGCCTCCCGCGCGCCCGCCAGGACCTCGGTCCCGCAGTGCGGGCAGCTTCCTGGAGAGTCCCTGGCCGCCATCGGACCCCGATTCTTAAGGACGGCACGACTGTTGCTGCAAATGGTGGACGGATGACGATGACCCTGGCTCCCTCGGCGCTGGCGGCCGCTCTCGCCGGTCTGGTCGCGAGCGGGCACTGCTTCGGGATGTGCGGTCCGCTCGCCTGCGCCGCGGCGGGCGCGCGCCCGGGCGCCCGGGCATCGATCTCGGCGGCGCTCGCCTGGCAGCTCGCCCGCCTCGCGGCCTACGCGATCGCCGGGGCGCTGGCCGGCGGCCTGGGCGCCAGGGCTTCGGGCCTCTTGAAGCTGACGACCTCGCCGCTGCTTCCCTGGGCGATGGCGGCGGTCCTGGTCGCAACCGCCTTCTCCTGGAGCGACCACCTGCCCCCGGTGCCCTTTCTCGACCGGGCGCGCCGTCCCCTGGTCCAGCTCGGCGCAAAATTTGCGCCCCCGGTCCGGGCAGGTGCAATCGGTGCGCTGACCCCGCTCTTGCCCTGCGGGATGTTCTATGCCGCGCTGGGGGCAGCGGCGGTCGCGGGGTCGATGGCGCGGGGAGCGCTGGTGACGGTTTCGTTCGGGCTCGGCGCGGTTCCGGCGCTGGGCCTCGCGCAGGCGCAGTCGGCGTGGACGTCGCGGGTCCCGGCCCGTTGGGGCGCGGGCTTGCGCCGGGGCGTCGCGCTTCTGGCCGCTGGGGTGTTGGTGTGGCGGGCGGTGCACTCGGGGAGCCCGGGCGGCTCGCCAAGCTGACGTTCGTTCGGGAAGGAAAGTGCGCCATGGAAGAGCTGAAGCGGGAGGCCCGGCGGCGGCTGCTCGAGCGAAGGAGCGCGCTCATCCGGCTCGGACCCGGACGGGAAACGGGCGAGGAGCGTGCGGGGCTTGCCGAGGCGCGTTTCCAGGTGGAGCTCTCGTTGCGGCTTTCCGAGCGGGACCGGCACGAGCTCGAGGAGATCGACGCGGCCGTCGGGCGCATCGACCGGGACGCCTACGGCAAGTGCGAGTCTTGTGGCCGGGCGATCGGGCGGCAGCGCTTGTTGGCGGTGCCCGAGGCGAGGTTGTGCCTGACGTGCCTGCTGGGCGCCCAGGCGCCAGGGTAGCGCTCGAAGATGGCCCGCGACGTGAAGGGCGCCAGGCGGCGGGCGGCCGCGCTCGAGGGCGGGTCTTGAGCGACCAGCGGGATCCGCCGAGAGGCGGGCAGAAAGAGGCTCGAAGATGGCCAAGGACCGGATTCTCATCGTCGACGACGAGGCGAACGCGCGCCAGGCGTTGGAGACCCTGCTCGGCGAAGAGGGCTACGAGGTCGCGAGCGCCGCCGACGGCGAGGAGGCGCTCGCGCTCCTGAGCTCGTTCGAGCCGGCCGTCGTGCTCTCGGACGTGCGGATGCCGAGGATGGATGGGCTCACGCTCCTCGAGAGGGCGAAAGCTCAGCATTCCGAGGCGGCGTTCGTGATGATGACCGCCTTCGGCACGGTGGAGACCGCGGTCAAGGCGATGCGGGCGGGGGCGGAGAACTTTCTCCTGAAGCCTCTGGACGTGAGCGCGGTCGCGGTGGTGCTGGAGAAGGTGCTGGAGAAGAAACGGCTGGCGCTCGACTGGGAGAGCCTCCGGGAAAGGGTACGGGAGCGCTACCGGATTCCGAACCTGGTGGGCGAGGCGCCGGAGCTGCAGAGCGTGTTGGACGTCGTGCGCCGGGCGGCGCCGACCCGGGCGACGGTGCTGATTCTCGGCGAGAGCGGGACCGGCAAGGAGCTCATCGCCCAGGCGCTGCACGAGGAGTCGACCCGGCGGGACAAGCGGTTCGTCAAGATCAACTGCGCGGCGCTCTCGGAAACGCTCTTGGAGAGCGAGCTCTTCGGCCACGAGCGGGGGAGCTTCACCGGTGCCGTGGGGCGCCGGGAAGGACGGTTCGAGCTGGCCGACGGGGGGACGCTCTTTCTCGACGAGGTCGGGGAGATCTCCCCGGCGCTCCAGGTGAAGCTCTTGCGGGTGCTGCAGGAGCGCGAGTTCGAGCGGGTGGGCGGGACGCAGACCTTGAAGGTGGACGTGCGGCTGGTCGCCGCGACCAACCGGGACCTCGCGGGCGAGGTCGCGTCCGGGCGGTTTCGGGAGGACCTCTACTACCGGCTGAACGTGGTGGCGGTGACCCTGCCGCCGCTCAGGCGCCGCAAGGGCGACATCCCGGCGCTCATCTCCCATTTCATCGACAAGTACAAGGAGAGCTACGGCAAGGACCTGAGGGGGCTGGGGCCCGGCACCCTCGACGCGCTGTTGGCCCACGACTGGCCGGGCAACATCCGGGAGCTCGAGAACGTCATCGAGCGGGCGGTGGTCCTCGCCCAGGGGCCGTTCTTGATGACCGACGACCTGCCGCAGACGCTTCGGGGGCCGAGAGCGGTGGCGCCGACCGACAGCGCTGCCGCTGCCATCGTGCCCGGGCTGTCGCTCTACGACATCGAGCGAGAGGCGATCTTGCGGACGCTGGAGAAGGTCGGCGGCTCCACCGCGCGGGCGGCGGAGATCCTCGGCATCAGCGTGCGCAAGATTCAGTACCGCCTGCGCGAATACGCGAGCGGCAAGCGCGGCGACGACTTCGAAAACGACAAGTTCGGCGCGGACTAGCGAAGAAGCGCGAGCCCTCCCACGTGCATCGACCCGAGGTCGACCGTGAAGCTTCTCCGCGCGCCCTGAGGTGCCGAGCGCCCAGTGCCCTGACTGGTGCTTGGACGTTGCGCGCGGGCCTCGAAGGTCGGGCGCGAACAGGCTTTGCCGAGTTTCCAAGACCCCTCCGGCTGGGCTCAGGACATGTCTTCGAGGGCCACCGGGGAAGGAGCGATGACCACGGTCCGTGATCCCGGCCGCTTCAGAGAAGGGCGAGCGGAAGAATCATCCGGGCGAACATCAGGTCAACGCCAAGGGAGAGCCCTCGGCCCGGAGTGACCGTGCCAACCGGCAGCGGTGCTATTCGGCGTCGAGCCGGTCGTCCAGGTCCGGATCCAGGTCGTCCGCCAGGACCCGCAGGTGGTGGAGGCCGCTCGTTTCCACCTGGCGCACGCGCTCGCGGGTCAGGTTCATGATCACCCCGACCTCTTCCAGCGTGACGCCGCCGCGATCGGCGACGTCCAGCGCGCAGGTCTCGGCCAGCTCCCACAGCTCCTTGTCGGGGAAGTTGAGCTTGACCGACCCCGAGCGCGGGTTCACGTCGAGGTAGAGGTGGTGCTTGCAGCTGACGAAGAGGCACGGCCGTGCGCCGCCCTCGCAGTCGGCACGCGTCCTCGGCCGCATCCGTTCGAGCTCGCCACGCAGCTTCTGCTCTTCGGGGTCCACCACCCCTTCGCGCAATTGGCGGCGCAGCTCCCGCGTCATCTGCTTGCGCGACAAGGTGTGGCCGCGAACGCGGTCGTCCGCCGGGTCGGCGCCCGACCGGGCCGGCGTGGCCGGGCCTTCGGAGTTCGTGAGCTTGGGATCACCCATGTTCGCAAAGCTCCTCGCACGAACAGCTCTACTTGCGCGCACCGGTTCGTTCCTGACCACGCCGAGCGGCAGCGCTCAGCCGGGCAGGATGCCTCCCGCTCAGCGATTGCTCCGCCTGACGCGCGAGTTCCGAAGGGTCGTGCTCCGCCGCCGCGCCCGAGACCGGGGGCAACAGGTCCCGGACGGCGCCGTCCAGCTCGGCGACCAGCGCCTGGGCCTGGCCCCGGAGCGTCTTCACCCGCGCCGCCGGGCGGCCACGCGCCAGAAGCTCCTCTTCGAGCTTGCCCAAGAGCGCCTCGAAGCCCCGCTTGAGACCGTCGATCTCCGGGGCGAAGGCGAGGTGCGAGCGGCGAATCTCCTCGAGGGTCAGGCCCGCGTCCATCAGCGCCCGAATCTCGAGGAGCCGACCCACCGCCGCCGCCGGGTAGAGCCCGTGCGAACCCTTGTGCTTGCCCTTGCGCCCGACCCGCTTGCTCGTCGGCAAGAGCCCGAGCTGCACGTACTTGCGGAACGTCGCCTCCGCGAGCGGCGCCCCCAGGGACCCGACGAGCTCGACGATGACCGCGGCGGGCAGCCCTTCCGGGTGCGCCCGCTCGAGCCGTTTCATCTCCTCGCTCGACAGCGGCTCCAAGCCTTCCTCCGGCCCCCGCCGCTCCCTCGAAGAGATGCTGTTCGACGGAGCCTTTCCGCGCCCGCCTGCTCGATGGCGTCCAACCGATACCAGCCACTGAGTGGACGTGTCAAGGGGGTCCGCCGGCCTCGAGGCGTGCATGCCGTTCGGCCGGTGCTTTGGCGGTGCGCGAAGGTGCGACGGCGACCCGCGAGCGCGGAAGACAACCGCTTCGGCGGGCAGGGTCCCGCGCCAACAAAAGTGCGGTCTCCGGGCAGCAGCGCTACTGCAAGACGATAGCCACCGCGGCGCCCGCGAGCGCGAGCGCGACCGCCGCCGGCACCAGGACCGCCCACCGGGACCGCCGCCGGGGGGCGATGGCCGGCAGCTCGTGGGTTCGTCCGTTGGACCAGAGCGGGTGGTCGTCGAGGATGGTCGGCATCCGGGAGCGCGTCAGCTCGACGGAACCGCTCCCGGCCGGGTCGGTGGTCCGTTCGTGCTCGTTGGAGCCAGCGGTCGACTCGTCCAGCGCCTCCGCGGAATACGGCCGGGGCGGCCCAGGCGCCCGAGGCGGATCAGCGCTCGCTCGGACGACGAGCGCCACCTCCTCCGCGGTCGCGCATCTGAGCGGCCGCACGGATTCCAAGAGCGCTGCCGCTGAGGGAAGGCGCGTCGACCGGTCCTCGGTGAGCGCGGCGGAGATGCTCGCCAATGCTGGTCCCGGTGGCCTGGAACGCTCCCGGGGATCGGCCGCGACGAGCAGCCGTTCCAGAACGATGCCGAGCGCGTAGAGGTCGTCGGACGGCGTCGCCGGCGCGCCCGCCCGCCGTTCCGGCGACAGGTAGCCGAGCTTCCCTGTCAGGTCACCGGGAACGGTCTTGCTCACCCGGTCGCGGGCGTCGGCGAGCCCGAAATCCGCGAGCTTCACTTCGCCTTCCCGCGAAACGAGGATGTTGCAGGCCGACACGTCGCGGTGGAGGACGCCCGCGCGGTGGGCGTACTCCAGCGCCCGGGCCACCTCGTGGACGATCTGCGCGGCGACCGCGGGCGGCACGAACCGTCCGCCCCGCCCCCGCGCGCACAGCCGCTCGACGGAGGTGCCGTCGACATGCTCCATCACCAGATGCTGGACGCCACGCTCGAGGAAGAAGTCGGTCACCCCGACGATGCACGGGTGCCGCAGGGAGCCCGCGATGCGCGCCTCGTCGATGAAGCGCTGCTGGACAGCGGCATCGCCGGCGAGCTCCGGCAGGAGCCGTTTGACCGCCACCACCCGGGCGAACCCCGCGTCGCCGAGCGCCCGGGCCCGATACACCTGCGCCAGCCCGCCCTCGCCAATCAGGCGATCGATGACGTAACGGGGCATCCTCCCTCCCGGGGCACCGGAGAATCGCCACGCTAGCATTCGAAGGGCCGGCGGCCAAGCGGGCTTCAACTCGTCGGAGCGGCGGCCGACGCGGCTCTTCGCTAGAGCAGCCGGGCGATGGCGTCGGCGCGCTCGCCGGTCATCTCGGCCGCGAGGGCAGCAGCGGCGCGGTAGAGCGAGAGCACTCTTTCCCGTGCCGGGTTCGACCGCAGTGCCGCGAGGTGCCGCTCCACGACTTCGGTGTCGCCTCGCAGGACCGGTCCGCTCAAGCTGTCGACCCCGTCGCGGCCGATGGCGTTCTCCGCGGCGGCGCGCAGCAGGGGACCGAGAGCGGTGCGGGCCTCGTTCCGGCTCAGCCCGGCGTCTTGGAGCAGCCGCACCGCGGCCTCCATCAGCACCTGCGGGTAGTTGCCGACGAAGCAGGCGGCGGCGTGATAGCGGGCGCGGTCGCCCGTCGGATGGAGGATCGAGAGCCCCAGGTCGCGCGCGACCGCCTCCAGCCGCGCCGCCGCGCTCGCGTCCGACGATTCGATGGCGCAGGCGGCTCCTTCGAACGTCGCTCGCCGGGAGGCGATCGGCACCAGCGGATGGAGCGAGCCGACGCTCGCGAGCCGAGAGAGGGGCTCGAGCGGCTCGAGGTCGAGCGCGCCCGCGAGGTGCGCGACGACCGCTCGGGGACGGACCAGGTTCTCCCGGGCGAGCGCCTGGGCGACCGAGCCGACCGCGCCGTCGTTGACCGCGAGGAACACGAGCTCGGCCTCCTTCAGCGAGCCAGGCAGCGGCCCTGACAGAGTCGAGAACCCATCCTGCCGGGCGGCAGCGGCGGTGCCCTCCGACCTGGTCCACAGCAGCAGAGGGTAGCCGCGAGCCTGGAGCGCCGCGTGGAGCGCGCATCCGGCCCGACCCGCGCCGAGGATGGCGACCCGCGCGAGGCCGGGGCTCACGGCGGCTCCCGGTCCAGCGAGCGGCTGGCGTCGACGATCGTGAGCTGTTCGAAGTCGAGCCGTTCGCCGCGGGCGACGATGCGGACGCGATCGCCCGACCGCATCTCGCCTTTGAGGATCCGCTCGGCGAGCGGCGCCTCGACGAGCCGCGCGAGCGCCTGCCGTAGCGGCCGCGCACCGAGGAGCGGGTCGAACCCGCCGTGCTCCAGGAGGTGGTCGACAGCGCTGTCGTCCAGCGAGAAGCGGATCTGCTTGTCTTCGAAGAGCCGGTCGCTCGATTCCGCCGCGACCAGGTGCGCCACCCGCTTCAGGTCGTCGCGAGACAAGGGCTCGAAGACCAACTTCTCCTCGATGCGGTTCCACAGCTCCGGCAAGAACGCCTCTTTGGCGAGCGAGAGCGCTCTTGCTGCCCTGTCGGCCGGCGCGACCGACCGGGCGAGGAATCCCACCGTCCGTTCGCCCGATTCCCGAAACGCTTCCGCGCCCAAATTCGAGGTGAGCACCACGATGGCGTTCGTGAAGTCCACCCGCCGGCCCCGGCCGTCGGTCAGGTGCCCCTCGTCCAAGAGCTGGAGCACGAGCTGCTGCGAGTCGCGATGGGCCTTTTCGATTTCGTCGAGGAGCACCACGCTGGCCGGGTTCCTGCGCACCTCTTCGGTCAAGAGGCCGCCCTCGCCAAAGCCGACGTAGCCCGGCGGCGCGCCGACGAGCTTCGCGACCGAGTGCCCCTCCGACAGCTCGCTCATGTCGACCCGGGCGAGAGCGTCGCCGCCCCCATAGACCGCTTCCGCTAAGCCTTTCGCCAGGAGCGTCTTCCCGACGCCCGTCGGCCCGAGGAACAAGAACGAGGCGAGCGGACGCTGCCCGGAAAAACCGGCGAAATTGCGGCGAACCGCCCGCGCGACCCGCTCGACCGCCGCCCGGTGGCCGACCACCCGGCTCTGGAGCGCCTCCTCGAGGTGCAGCACCCGTGCCGCATCGGAGGTGCGCACCCGCTCCTCGGGAACCCGGGCGATGCGTGCGACCGCCTTGGCGATCTCGTCCCGGGTGACGCGCTTGTCGGGCGAGCGCGCCGCCCGGCTGCCGGCGTAGTCCAGGAGCGCTACCGCCTTGTCGGGCAGCGCCCGGTCCCGGATGAACCTATGGGAGAGCTGCGCCGCCGCTTCGACCGCCTCCTCGTCGTAGGAGACCCCGTGGTGCGCCGCGTACCGCTCGGTGAGGCCGCGGAGGATCTCGATGGTCTCCGCGACCGACGGCTCATCGACCTCGAGCGGCACGAAGCGGCGCTCGAGGGCGGAGTCCTGCGCGAAATACCGCTGGAACTCGGCGAAGGTGGTGGCGCCGATGCAGGGGAACTCGCCGCGGGCGAGCGCCGCCTTGAGCTCGTTCGCCGCGTCCTGCGCGCCCTCCCCGGTCTTCCCGGCTCCGACGAGGGTGTGGATTTCGTCGATGAAGACGACCACCCGCCCTTGCGCCCGGCGCACGTCGTCCTTGATGCCGTTCAGCTTCTCCGACAAAGACCCGCGCAGCTCGGTCCCGGCGAGGAGCCCGGCGACGTCCAGCTCGACGATGATGCGCGGGGTTTGGCCGAGGCTCGCCTGCCGGACGAGCTCCAGCGCCACGCCCTCCACGACAGCGGTCTTGCCTACCCCAGGGTCCCCGACGAGCACCGGGTTGTTCGCCCGCCGCTTGCCGAGAACGTCCAGCACCTCGTCGATTTCCCGGTCGCGACCGATCACCGGATCGATGCGCCCGGCGAAGGCGAGCTCGGTGAGGTTGCGCCCCAGGGAGGCGAGGTAAGGCAGCTCCTCGGGCGAGAGCACGAACGGGCTCGAGCTCGCCTCCGCCTCCAGCCCTTGCGCCAGCCGGCGGACCTTGGAGAGGCGGCTGTTGCGCTTCTGCTCGGTGGCAGCGGTTTCGGGAGGGTCGAGCACGCTCACCTGGCTGGTCGGCCGCGCCGGCGGGAGGGTGGAAGCGGTCACGGTGGCCGGCGCCGCAGCCGTCGAGCCGGAGGGTTGCTGGGATGGCGTCGAGGTGGAATGCGCTGGCCGAGCGGGCGAAGTCGGGGCCGCGGGCGGCGGCTCGGCCTCGACCCGCGGAAGGAAGCGCCGCGGGAGCGGACCGACGACGTAAGACAATGCCTCCCTCGCGAGCGCCGCGGTCGAGGGCACGACCTGGGCGAGGAGGTCGTAAGCGCCGGTGCTCTTGGTGGTCGCGAGCGCGATGAGGAGGTGGAGCGCTTGCGCCTCGGCGGCACCGGTGCCCTGGGCCACGGAGCGCGCCTTCTCCAGCAGCGTTTCGAACGCCCGCGGCTCTTCGACCGGCACCTCCTTCAGGCGCGCGAGGAGGAGCTTTTCGTCGACGCCGCGGGCCTTGAGCATCAGCTCGGCCGGGTTCGACACGGTGAAGAGCGCGAAGAGCAGGTGCGGGGTGGAGAGCGGCTGTCGGGCCTCCTCGGCGATGGCGCGGGCCTCGACGGCGATTCTGGCGAGCTCTCGGCTATCTCCCATGCGCCTTCTAACCGCCCCGCTCGAAAGGGGCGCCGACTATCGCATCGGCGCGCGCGAGGGCACAAGCCGCGAAGCGAGCCGCGAGGTCTTTCGGCTCGGGTCCCTGGTAGGCTCGCCGCCGATGAGCGTCGCCCCACTCGTCATCGGCATCGCCGGCGGCACCGCGTCCGGGAAGACCACCGTCGCGAGGCGCATCGTCGAAGGCTTGTCCGACGCGGCCGGGTCGGTCGCGCTGCTCGATCTGGACAGCTACTACCGGGACCTGAGCGACCTGTCGCTGGAGGAGAAGAAGTCCTTCAACTGGGACCACCCGGAGGCGTTCGACGCCGACCTGCTCGTGAGCCACTTGAAAGCGCTCAAGGTCGGCAGGAGCGTCGAGAAGCCGACCTACTCCTTCTCGGATTACGCACGCGGGCCGGGGAGCGTCACCGTGAACCCGGCGGCGGTGGTGCTGGTCGAGGGCATCCTGGTGCTCGCCCTGGAGGCGATTCGCAAGGAGTGCGAGGTGCGGCTGTTCGTCGACGCGGACGACGACGTGCGGGTGATCCGGCGGCTGATGCGCGACGTGAAGGAACGCGGGCGCGAGCTGGACCAGGTGGTCGAGCAGTACTTCCGCACCGTGCGGCCGATGCACCTGGGCTTCGTCGAGCCGTCGAAGCGGCACGCCGACATCATCATCCCCCACGGGGGCGCGAACGAGACCGCGATCCGGATGGTCGTCGGCGCCCTGCGCGGCCGTCTCGCCGAGAAGAAGCTGCCGGCGGCCTGAAGCCCTGCCGGATCTCGGGATGGACGCCCGCGCTCGGCGACTCCGCACCCCGTGCCAGCCCGGGTTCACCGACCGTTCGCCCGTTCGTCACCGAAACGTCACCGAGGCGCGCGATGGATGCCGTCGGATGTCGCCGGCGCCCCTCGATGCGAGCCTTGGGAAGGAGCAGGCGGCCGCGCCGTCGCCGGCGATTCGGCTGCGGGCGTTGAACCTGGGCGACCGGACGTACGCGTCGGCGTTGGTCTCCTTCGGCGGGCTGCTCCTGGCGGTCGCCGGGGTGATCGTCGTCTCCCTCGCGCACCTCGCGCAGCCGACGCTCTCCGCCACCGGTCCTGTCCACTTCGTACTCGGCACCGACTGGAATCCGGTCTCCGGCTCCTTTGGAGCGTTGCCGTTCATCTACGGAACGCTCGTCACCAGCGCGGTCGCGATCGTGCTGGCGGTTCCGGTGGGTGTCGGGCTCGCCGTCTTCCTCGCGGAGATGTCGCCGCGGGCCTTGCGCCGGCCGGTGTCGTTCGCGGTGGAGACGCTCGCCGGCATTCCCAGCGTCGTCTACGGCCTCTGGGGCCTGTTCGTCCTGGTGCCGATTCTGCGCGACCCGGTCGAGCCGTTTCTCGCGAAGTACCTCGGCTTCCTCCCGCTCTTTCGCGGACCGCCGATCGGCCTGGGCTTCCTCGCGGCGGGCGTGGTCCTCGCGATCATGATCCTCCCCACCATCGCCTCGGTCTCGCTCGAGGTCCTGAAGACGGTACCGGCGCCGCTCAAGGAGGGCGCTCTCGCCCTGGGCGCGACCCGGTGGGAGGCGGTGCGCATCGCCTCGCTCCCCTTCGCCAAGGCAGGCATCTTCGGAGCGGTGCTGCTCGGCTTGGGGCGGGCGCTCGGCGAGACGATGGCGGTGACGATGGTCATCGGCAACTCGCCTTCGATCCACGCCTCGCTCTTCGCGGTCGGCTATTCGCTCCCGAGCGTCATCGCCAACGAGTTCGCCGAGGCGACGACGAAGCTGCACACCGGCGCTCTCGCGGGGCTGGGGCTCGTCCTCCTCGGGCTCGCGGTCGCGCTCAACGGCCTGGCGCGGCTGCTCGTCGGCCGGACGCAAAGGAAGCTCGCGTGAGACGGTTTCGCCTGCGCAAGCTCGTCAACGTGACGATGACCGTCGTCTGCGGGCTGGCGGTGGTGGTCGCGCTGGTGCCCCTGGTGTCGCTCCTGTGGCTGGTGATCAAGAAGGGCGTCGCCGGGCTGTCACCGGAGTTCTTCACCCAGCTCCCGACGCCGATGGGGGTCCCCGGAGGGGGAGTCGGCAACGCCATCGTCGGGACGCTGATGATCGTCGCCATCGCCTGTGCGATAGGGCTGCCGGTCGGCATCGGCGCCGGCGTCTACCTGGCGGAGAAGGGCGACGGGCGACTTGGGCGGACGGTGCGCTTCACCTCGGAGGTGCTGGCGGGCGTGCCGTCCATCGTCATCGGCATCGTCGCCTGGGGGCTGGTGGTGCTGCCGATGAAGCGCTTCTCCGCGCTGGCGGGCGGCGTCGCGCTCTCGTTGATCATGATTCCGACGGTGGCGCGGGCGAGCGAGGAGTTGATCCGCCTGGTCCCGCGAAGCCTTCGGGAAGGCGCCTTGGCGCTGGGCGTCCCCGAGTGGAAGACCAGCCTCCGCGTCGTCCTGCGCACCGCGCTCGGCGGGATTGCGACGGCGGTGCTGCTCTCCGTCGCGCGGGTGATGGGCGAGACGGCGCCGCTCTTGTTCACCTCGCTCAACAACCAGTACTGGAACCTGGCGCCGGACCAGCCGACCGCGTCGTTGACGGTGGAAATCTACGACTACGCCATCAGCCCCTTTCGCGACTGGCACCAGAAGGCGTGGACGGCGGCGCTGGTGCTGCTGCTCCTCGTGGGGCTGTTGAACCTCGGCGCGCGGGTCCTGTCGCGCAACCGGTTGGGGGGCGCCTCGTGACCGCCGCCGTCAAGATCGACGTCGCCCGGCTCGACGCCTGGTTCGGCCGCGTCCACGCGGTCAAGGGCGTCAGCATCCAGGTCCCCGAGCGCGGCGTCTTGGCGGTGATCGGCCCGTCCGGCTGCGGGAAGTCGACGTTCCTGCGTTGCCTGAACCGCATGCACGAGCTGGTGCCGGGCGCGCGGGCGGCAGGACGGGTGCTGCTCGACGGCGACGACGTGTACGGCGGGAGCGTCGACCCGGTGCTCCTGCGCCGCCGGGTAGGGATGGTCTTCCAGCGGCCGAACCCGTTCCCGGCGATGAGCATCCGCGACAACGTCATCGCCGGGCTGAAGCTCAACGGCCTCCCCCGCGACACCGACGAGGTGCTGGAGCGGTGCCTGACCCAGGCGGCGCTGTGGGACGAGGTGAAGGACCGGCTGGGCGGCTCGCCCCTGGCGCTCTCCGGCGGCCAGCAGCAGCGGCTCTGCATCGCGAGAGCGCTGGCGGTGGAGCCGGAGGTGCTCCTGATGGACGAGCCGGCGAGCGCCCTCGACCCCATCGCGACCGCGCGCATCGAGGAGCTGATTCACGAGCTCAAGGAGCGCTACACCATCGTGCTCGTCACCCACAACATGCAGCAGGCGGCGCGCACCAGCGACTTGACGGCGTTCTTCTACCTGGGCGAGCTGGTCGAGTGCGGCCCGACCGAGCAGATCTTCACGAACCCCAAGGAGAGCCGGACCGAGGACTACGTCACCGGCAAATTCGGTTGAGCGATGCCTGTCGGGGTTGACGCATACTTGCCGGTCGATCGTCGTAGGGCGGGGGCTTGTCCCCCGCTGTTTCTGCGCCGTCACCCCGGCGGGGGACAGGCCCCCGCCCTACGATCTCGCGGAACAGTGCGTCGACCGGATGGAGGGAGGAGCGATGCCGTCGCATACCGACAAGATCTACGAGAACGAGCTGCGTGAGCTGCGCGAGAAGCTGTTGGCGATGGGCGCGAAGGTCGAGCTCGCCATCGCGTCGAGCGTGCGGGCGCTGGTCGAGCGCGACACGGCGCTCGCGCGCAAGGTCGAGGAGGACGACACCGAGATCAACCGGGAGGAGGTGGACATCGACGACTGTTGCCGGCGCATCCTCGCCTTGCGGCAGCCGGCCGGGTCGGACCTGCGCTTCATCACCACCGCGCTCAAGATCGTGACCGACCTGGAGCGGATGGGCGACCTCGCAGTCAACATCGCGGAGCGGGTGGTCGACCTGAACGCGGCGCCGCAGCTCGGCTCGTACGCCGACATCGTCAAGCTCGCGGACCTCGCGCAGGCCCAGCTCAAGCACGCGCTCGATGCGTTCGTCGACGGAAACCCCTCCGCGGCGCAGGTGGTGCTCAAGGGCGACGAGCTGGTCGACGCGGTCTACCTGAAGGTGTTCAACGAGCTGGTCGGGCTGATGCTGGAGGACTCGAAGAACATCCGCCGGGCGACGGCGCTGATGTTCGTCGCGAAGCACCTGGAGCGGCTGGCGGACCATGCGACCAACGTCGCGGAGATGGTCATCTACATGGTCAAGGGCACCGATGTCCGCCACCCCCACAGCCGCGGGCTAGCGGAAGAGTAGACCAGGAACTGCTGGTCCAAGACGCTTTGCCGGAGATTCCCGCTCATCCCGAGCCCTTCGGCGAGTTCAGGATGAACTTCGTCGAGGGATGGGCGCCGCGCCACCCCCTCCCCGACCCTCCCCCGCAAGAGCGCGGGAGAGGGAGGAAAAGAGGCTCCGCGCTGTTTCAAATGGGAATCGAAATAGAGCACAGTCAAAGCCCCTCTCCCGCGCACTTTGCGGGGGAGGGGTTGGGGAGGGGGCGTTCCGCCCGCCGCATCAACCGGAGAGAGATGGATATTAATCGTTGCGAAAGTATCTGCACCTCACATCATCAGTCGTGGCACGGGCGTCCCCGCCCGTGTAGCCTTCGTTGTGGCTTTCACAGGCGAGGACGCCTGTGCCACGAGACTCCGACTGCGACTACTTTCGCAACGATTAATACCCAGTTTGCCGTCTACCCTGCGGTGCTCTTGTGGGCAATCGCGCGCCGGTAGACGTCCAGGTACTTCTCGGCCGAGCGGGTCCAGGAGAAATCCTGGGCCATGCCGTTTTGCATGAGCTTGTTCCAGAGCACCGGATGCCGCTGGCACTGGTGCGCCCAGAGCACCGTGTTCTTCAAGGCGGTCGCGTCGGGGGCGTCGAAGGCGAAGCCGGTGGCGACCTCGGCGTTCTTGCCGTCGTAGGGCACGACCGTATCCGCCAAACCCCCGACCCGGCGGACGATCGGCGGCGTGCCATAAGCGAGCGAGTACATCTGGTTCAAGCCGCAGGGCTCGAAGCGGCTCGGCATCAGGAACGCGTCCGCGCCCGACTCGATGAGGTGCGCGAGGTCCTCCTGCAGCCCGACGTCTCCCCAGACGCGGCCGGGGGCCCGGTGTGCGGCGGCGAAGATGGCCGCCTCCAACGCCGGTTCGCCGCTCCCCAGGAACACGAACCGGATGCCATCGGCGACGAGTTGGTCGATGACCGAGAAGGCGAGGTCGTAACCCTTCTGCCAGGTGAGCCGTCCGACCGAGCCGACGACGAGGTCGCGGTCGTCCGGGTCCATCCCCGCCCGAATCAAGAGGTGGCGGCGATTCTCCCGCTTGCCTTCGAGATGGCTCGCGTCGTAGCGCGCCGGCAGCCGCCGGTCGACCGCCGGGTTCCACACGCCAGGGTCGATGCCGTTGACGATGCCGGTGAGGTCCGCCCCGCGCCCGCGCAAAATCTGATCGAGGCCGAAGCCGCCCTCCTTGGTGGTGATTTCGCGGGCGAACGTCGGTGACACCGCGGTGACGGCGTCCGCCGCGACGACGCCACCTTTCAGGAGGTTCAGCTTCCCTTCCCATCCGACGCCGTTCCCCGAGAGTGCTTGCGGCGGGAGGCCGAGGTGCACGAACGCCTCGGTCGGGTAGATGCCTTGGAAGGCGGCGTTGTGGACGGTCAGCACCGTCGCGGTCTTCTCGAAGTGCCAGTCGCGCGGCTCGTCCCAGGCGAGGGCCATCGGCGCGAGGCTCGCGTGCCAGTCGTGGGCGTGCAGGACGTCGGGGACGAGCTCGAACCGCCGCATCGCCTCGAGGACCGCGCGCACGAAGAGCGGGTAGCGCAGATAGCCGTCGTCCTCGCCATTGGACGCGCCGTAGATCGAGGGGCGGTCGAAGAACGGGTCGTGGGCGACGAGATAGACGGGAACGCGGCTGTCCGGGAGATGGGTGGCGAGGAGCGCGACGATGTAGGTGCGGAAGCCGAGGTCGATCGCGAGCGGGTCGCCGAGGGACCGCGGCGGCTCGTCATGGCGTTCGAGCCATTCGCGCACCTGGCGGTAGTAGGGCATCCAGACGGCGACCTCGTGCCCCAGCGCGGCCTGGAAGATCGGGAGCGCGCCGGCGACGTCCCCGAGCCCGCCGGTCTTGGCGAACGGTGTGACCTCGGCCGACAGGTGGGCGATGCGCATCGGACGCAGGATAGACGCATCAGGGCGGCGGCCCAAGTTCCCGACTGGCCATGCGATCGAAGCGTGCCGATCCGGTTCGCGCACTTGGAGCCGGACTCCCGAATGTCCGGTCGTACACCAGATCAAGGCGCGGGCGCAGACGAACGCCGACGTCCGCACGACCTACTCGTCGATCCTCTCCTACCAGCATTCTCGCTACCCCGGGCGACGGCACCATCCGGCGGCGCCCGCCCCGGCCGGCGCCGAGGCGAAGCCGAAGGACGACTCAAAGAAGTAGACGGCCCGGCACCGCCCGGTGCTCGCTTCCGCTCCTACCCGGCGACGGAGGGCTCTCCCCCGGCTCCGGCCGAGACCGCTCCTGCTCTGCCCGGGCACAGACCCCGACGGCGCAGCCGCCGCGACGATGCTGGCGGAGGAGCGACGGACGTTCCTCGTCGCAGCGGATCGCTTGGACCTTGTGTCCGGTGACGCCGGGCACGTGGTGTTCAGGCTTCTCCACCGGAGCCTTCATCAGCGACGCGCCAAGAGACGTGACGGGCTTTCCGGTTCGCTCAGGTTCGGGCCCGGCTTCCATCCTCTTGGGGCACACGCGTCCCCGCCTGTGGAATGCCTGCGGGAGAGGGAAGAGCCGCGTAGGGGAGCGCCGACAGCATCCGATGCGGGGAGCCGGGCGCGGGAGTGCCCGGATAGAGCAGTCCCTTCGCGCTGCGCCGCAAACGCTGTCGCGACGCGTTGTCGCGCCGTACTGAGCCCCGGCGCCGTCCCCCAGCGGAACACGCCAGCGCCGGTAGTACCCGATGCGGGGAGCCGGGCGCGGGAGTGCCCGGATAGCAGTTCCTTCGCGCTGCGCCGCAAACGCTGTCGCAACGCATTGTCGCGCCGCGCCATGCCCGGGCACTTCCGTGCCCGGCTCCTGCCGCTTCGGACGGATTCGACGAAGAGCCGGAAATTCCGCTCGTCTGCTTGTCCGGTTGACGCAAGTCGGAGTCGCTGACCAAGAGCGCCGCTCCCTGACGGTCGCGGTACGGACTCCCGACTCGCGCACGCGGCAGCCTGATCCGTACCGCGACCGTCAGGGAGCGGCGGGCCGGCCTGGTGGGCACTTGCGTCAACCGGACAAGCACTTTCCGCTCGTTGACCTCGTCCCGCGAAGGTCGGACCGCCCTTCCTCGCACCCGCGCGCCCCTCCTCGCGCCTGGATGAATTACGCCCCGGCGGGAGCGCCGAAGCGCATCGGGTCGACGACTCGTTTTCGAGCTCCGAGGTTTAAGCGCTTCCGGTCGAGAACTCGTTTCCCAGTTTCCAGGTCGAAGCGCTTCGGATCAAACGTTGGGTACCCAACCTTTAGGTCGAAGCGCTTCGGGTCAAACGTTGGGTACCCAAACTTTAGGTCGAAGCGCTTCGGGTCAAACGTTGGGTACCCAAACTTTGGGTCGAAGCGCTTCGGGTCGAACGTTGGGTACCCAACCTTTAGGTCGAAGCGCTTCGGGTCGAAAACTCGTTTCCCAGTTTCGAGGTCGAAGCGCTTCGGGTCGAAGGCTCGTGTTTGGGCTCGCGGGTCGAATCGGCTGGGGCTGCGACTCCCGGAACTGTCGAACCTCGGCAGCCGCGGCGGAGCCGGGGTACTCCCGATTCCGCTAGAGCTTGCCGAGCGCGCCGCGGAAGAGCAGGCCACCGTTCGACCAGTACAGCGCCGGGCCGATGACGCGCACGACACCGTAGCGGCTGCAGTCCTGGCCCGCGGAATGGGCCTGGCCGTCGCTCGTGCGGATGACGCGCAGGCTCGTGGGGCTGCCGTCGCAGACGTAGAGGTTGCTGGCGTCGGCGGCCATCTCGGAGCTCTGGACGCTGACCGGCGCGAGCACCTGGGCGCTGTCCCCCGAGCGGGGGATCTCCACGTAGTTGGGCGGGGTCGACGACCCGCTCCCGTCGACGACGGCGAACACGTCGGTGGCGTTGACGGCGAGGAGCTGCTCGAGGTGATACCCGGCCTGCGCCTGGTAGATGGCCGCGGCGTTGCCCTGGAGCGTCTGGGCATAGATCTCGTTCGAGTTGCCCACCGAGAAGATCGTCGTGCCATCGGTCTCGAGGTTGTAGACCTCCTGGTCCGACAGCTTCGACGCCTGGCCGCCGGCGACCGGCACCGCGAAGAGGCCGGTGTTCGACGGGTCGGTGCTGTCGACCGCGTTGTAGACGAGCGTGTCGCCGACCTGGACCAGGTCGAAGAACAGCCCGCCCGCCCCGACCGCGACCTCGCTGGGCGCGCCGCCGGTCGCGGCGACGTGCTCGAGCGCCGGCGGGGTTTCCTGGGTGAAGAAGACGCCGTCGTTCGTGGCCGCGAGGCCGCCGCCCAACGTGGCGTTCGACGCGAGCTGGGTCCCGGTCTCGTTGCCGAGGGTGAACGAGTCGACGAACTCCTCGGAGGCGTTGTTGTTCGCGATGCCGAGGACGTAGAGCGTGTTGCCGGCGACGGCGACGTTGGAGATGCGGGCGGACGAGCCCAGGTTGGCGAGCTGTTGCACCCGGCAGTCGGCCGAGCAGCCGCCACCGACCTGGTTGCCGTCGTCGCAGACCTCGCCCGTCTCGACCTCGCCGTTGCCGCACACCGGCGCGCTGATCGCCGCCGCGGTTCCGTCCGGGCAGGTGATCCAGACGACCCCGTGGGCGTCGGTGGCGACGGTGCAGCTCTTGCCGTCCTGGCCGTTCGTTCCGTCGTGGACCGTGACCGGAGCGCTGCCCGGGCAAGTGATGGTCACGTTTCCGGCGCCGTCGCTCGTCGCGCTGCAAGGGGCCGCGTCCTGGCCGTCCTGACCGTTCTGGCCGGGCTGGCCGTCGTGGACGGTGACGGGGGCGGAACCCGGGCAGGTGAGCGTGTAGCTGCCGTCGCCGTTCGCGCTCGCCGTGCAGCTCGCTCCGTCATGGATGGTGATGGGGGATGAGCCCGGGCAGGTGAGCGTGTAGCTGCCGTCACCGTTCGCGCTCGCCGTGCAGGTCGCGCCGTTCTGGCCGTCCTTGCCGTCCTTGCCGTCACGAAGCGTCGCCGAGGTGCCGTCGGGGCACGACAGCGTGACGCTCCCGTCGCTCGCGGTGTGGACGGTGCACGGCTTGGGCGCGCAGGCGACGAGCGCCGAGAGAGAGACGAGCAGGACGAGCGGGACGAGGGGGAATCGGGACACGAAGGCTCCGGAGGTACGGGTAGGCCACGCGGTCCCCGGGTGCGAACGGGGGCGGCGGTGGCGTCGTGGACGAACTCGGTGGCGGGGGTGGTCGTCATCGTTCTGGCGCGCCGAGCGTACCGATCGCGCCCGGAAGCGTCAAGTCTGGTGCTCTTGCCTGCGCCGGTGCCTGGGCGGCCGCGGTCTTCATCGCCTGGCACCCGTTGCGCCGCTCGCCCGTTTCTGCTAGGCCGCTCGGCAGTACCTTCGGGAGGGCGCGCGATGATTCATCTTCGCACCGGGCTCGTACTCTTCGGGTTCATCGCACCTCATTCGCATCGGCGCGCGAAGGGTGCCCCTCGCGGCGTTCCGCGTGCGCATCGATGTGCGAGGGGTGCCCACTCAGGCGCACCTCGTTCACATCGACGCGCGAGGGGTACCCCTTGCGGCGTCCTGCGTTCACATCGACGCGCGAGGGGTACCCCTTGCGGCGTCCTGCGTTCACATCGACGCGCGAGGGGTACCCCTTGCGGC
>JAJYLH010000076.1 GCA_021787845.1 Myxococcales bacterium
CTCGTCTCCTCTTCCAACGCCTGCGTGCTCGACTTCTCGCTCAGCTCCCGCTCGCGGCGCAGCAGCTCCGCCTCCTTCGCCGTCGCCTCCGCCGCCTTCTTCTGCGCGCGCAAGAGCTCCTCGTCCTTCAACCTCAACCGCTCCGCGAGCTCCCGATCGACCCGCGCGTCCGCTTCCTGCTTCATCGCTAACCGAATCCGCTCCCGCTCCTCGGCGAGCCGCGTCTCCAGCTCCAACGCCTGCTGGCTCGCCTTCTCGCCCAGCTCCCGCTCGCGGCGCAGCAGCTCCGCCTCCTTCGCCGTCGCCTCCGCCGCCTTCTTCTGCGCGCGCAAGAGCTCCTCGTCCTTGAGCTGCAGCTTCGCGTCGAGCTCGCGGCTCGCGCGCTCGTCCGCCTCCTTTTTCGCCGACTCGCGGATGCGCGCGGTCTCTTCGGCGAGCTTTCGCTCCAGCTCGAGCTTCTGTTGGTTCGCTTTCTCGTCCACCTCGCGCTCGCGGCGAAGGAGCTCGACCTCCTTCATCATCGCGTCGTTCGCTTGCTGGCGCGCGGACTCCAGCTGACGCTCTTTCTCTTGGAGCTCTTCCTGCTTCTGCCGTTCCCAGTCTGCCCGTAAGCGCTCCTGCTCAGCAGACGACTGGCGGCGCGCCTCGGCCTGAATCTGCTCCTGCACCGCGGCGCTCAGCTCGAACGGCCGGTGGCAGAACGGGCAACTGATGCTGGCGTCCATCGGGAACGGCTCCGGAGGCGAGGGGGGACGGTGCGACGACGCTTCTATCGCATCCAGACCGCCATCGCGCGGGCGAGCCGCCAGGGCCACCGGCATCGCGGCGAGGCGAACGCAACGGCCCGACCGGCCAACCGGCGCAGCCGGGTTCGGTGGTCGATTTCGCGGCCGGACCGCGTCCAGCGTTCGGTGACGACGCCCAGGATCCCGGACCTCGGGAGGGAGCCGTCGGACGTTTCGAGGTTGTCGCCGCGCAGCTCGATTGCCTCGTCGCTCGAGTGGACGATTCGGTGCACGACGATCCGTCCGTCGCGCGCGACGCCCGCCAACATGCCCACCTGCGGCGCTGCCGCCGGGTCCAGGCGCACCCGCTCTCCGTCGCGGACGAGCGGCCACATGCTGGTGCCGCCGACGACGATCTGAATCGCCCGGCCGGCCTTCAGGAGCTCTATCGCGAGCGCTATCGCGGCGTGCTCGCGCGTCTCGTCGTTCGCCCCTGGCGGCGTTGGCCCGGCCATCTCACACGGGACAGGCGAGCCCGAGCTCGTCGGCGCGACGGCGCAGCTCGGTCCAACGGACGAAGGTCGATTGGCATACCTGTGCGCTGTGGCCGGAGAGCGAGCCCGTCGCCTCGTGCGACAGCGCCGGACAGCGCGCGCACACCTTCCGGAAATCGCAGCTCGCGCACTCTTTGTGCTCCGCCTCGAACGATGCGTGGGACAGGCCGCGAAACTTTCGACCGACCGCGCTGTCCCGCCAGATGTCCCCGAGCGGCCGCTGCCGGACGTTGCCCATCACCAGCCCACCGGTCACCGTGCAGGGCGTCACGTCGCCGTTCGGCAGCAGCGAGAACGCCGTTCTCGCCGCTTGGCAGGGCAGCAGCACTTCCGAGGAGCGCGCTTGCGCCGCCGCCGCTCGCGCGAAGATCGCCTCGATTTCGCCGCGCGAGCACCGCGCGACCTCCGCCCGCACCGCCGTCCGCTCCTGGGCTTCGCTCACGCGCAGCCGCACCGCCGCCGCTTCCCCGTCGTCCTTGGCGTGGAGGTGGTACGCCCGCTTGAGCTGAACGAGAGGCCTGCCGCCCAGCATTTCGTCGAGACCGGGAAGCTCGCGATGGTTCAGCGCGGTCACGTTCGTCTTCGCCTCGGTCGCGATGCCCTCCACAGCGAGCCGATCGATCGCCCGCCGGACCCTTTCGAACGCTCCCGGTCGTCGGACGAACGCGTCGTGGGTCGGCGCTTCGCCGTGGAGGCTCAAGGCGACCTTGACGACGCCCAGCTCCTTCAGGCGCCGCGCGGCAGCGGCGTCGATGAGGGTGCCGTTGGTGAAGAGGTCGACCGCGAACTTCTCGCGGCGCGCGGAAGCGAGCACGTCCCAGAAGTCGCGGCGCGCGAGCGGCTCGCCCCCGCCGAGCGTGAGGAACAGCGTTCCCAGCGCGGCCATCTCCGAGAAGACACGTTCGAGCTCCCGGAGCGACAGGTCGTCGCTCTGGTGCTCGGCCTGGTAGCAGTGGAGGCAGGCGAGGTTGCAGGTGTGGGTGAGGACGACGTGGGCGCGCAGGGGAATGCCCGCCTCGAGCGCGCGACGTTGAGGCTCGGGGAGCTCCTCCGGCGTCATCGGCCACCGGCTCCGAAGCCGAAGAGCGACAGCGCTCCTATTCCCAGCGGCACCCGGGTGCGGACGACCGGCGTGCGCGACACGAGATCCGCCACCTGAGCCATCGCCCGGTCGAGCGCCGCCCGGTCGTCCTCGTAGACCATCGCCTGGCTCAAGAGCTCGGCCGTCGCCTCCGCCACGCCGGCAGGCTGCGTGCCCGGCTCGCCTCGCCCGAGCAGATGAATCGTCGAAAGCGGCACCACCTTCCCGAGCGCGCCGTGCGGCGCTTGACCGGGATGGACCGCGACGCCTTCCGGGCCGACGCACGCCACCTCGTCGCCGAGCAGCTCCGCTCCCGCTGCCACGAGCGTCCGCGCCAAGGTCGATTTTCCGGTGCCGCTCGGCGCGGCGAAGAGGTGCGCGCCCCCGCCCACGACGACGCTCGACGCGTGCAGGAGCAGCCATCCGTGCGCGGCGAGCAGGGGCTCGGTCGCGAAGCGCACCGCCCGGGCGAGGGCCGCCGGGTGCGCCACGCACTCGCCTTCGACGCGCTCGAAGTCTCGCGTGACGCGCGCGCGCGAAAGCCGGCAGCCGCCGCCCGCGAACTGCGAATCGCGAAAGCCGTGCGCGTCGTCCAGTCCGGGAGGGTCGTCGGTCGCGACGAGGTGCACCTCGACCCGCGCCGTTTCCGGCAGGGGCCGGCTCTCCTGCCGCCAGCTCGCCGGAACCGCCGCCTGGAGCGCCGCGTCCAGCGAAAGCGCTACCGCTACCCGACCCATCGGGAACGAGACGTCGGTGGTCGCGGCGGTGGCTAGTAGGGGTTTCCCAGCCAAGGCGACGGGCAACCGAGCGCCATCCGCTCGAAGAGCGGCCG
The DNA here is from genome assembly GCA_021787845.1 of Myxococcales bacterium. Classification (GTDB taxonomy): domain Bacteria; phylum Myxococcota; class Myxococcia; order Myxococcales; family JAJYLH01; genus JAJYLH01. Next base: position 3,193 of record JAJYLH010000076.1, read on the forward strand.
CGTCACGACCTGCGGCGTCCGGTACGGCCGGCGTGGTTTCTCTGGGCGGGGCGGCTCTTCGAGTTTCCGCCGCTCGTCCGCCTGGGGGATGTCGCTCATGTCCAACGCCTCTCGTCACGGACTCGCTGGGTTCGAAAGCACCGTCGCCGTGCCGCCCGAGTCGAGCACCACGAGGTCCCGCGGGCTGTTCGACCCGGAGTTGGGAGTCACCAGGTACCCGGCACCGACCCGCACACCGAAGTTGGTGGCCTCGGGCGAGCCGGTGCTTTCAATCGTCACGCTCGGCGTCACCGCTCCTGACGAGCCCGGCCACTTGTCCGTCGCGCGCCCGAAGAAGAGCTCGACCTGGTTCGTGGCGGAGCTGCCCACGACCGCGCCGGCGATGTCCTCGAGGCCGTCCTCGTTGACATCCGGAAGCGCGCGCAGGAGCACGTAACCGTTCGAGTCGAACGGCAGCGTCGCGAGGTCGGCGCTGGACGGCACCGCGGGTGGGGTCGTTCCGCCAGCGAGCGGAGCGGCCGGAAGCGCTTGGCCGATCGTGGCGCCGTCGATGACCCAGCCGGTGCTCGGCGTGGGGTTCGCATAATCGGAGATCAGGAGATCCTTGGCGCCGTCGCCGGTGACGTCGCCGGCGTCGAGGTCGTAGCCGAAGTGGTCGCCGCTGACCGCGGTCGGAGGCGCCACGATGGCAGAAATCTGGTTGACCGCGACCGCGCCCGTCGCGAGCGCGCCCGACACGACGTACACCGGATGCGGTCCTGCCCCATAGGAGCCGGAGACCGCGAAGTCGTCGTGGTGGTCGGCGTTCAAATCCCCGAGCGCGGCGATGTGCAAGCCGAAGGTGTAGGTCGTCCCGACGGTGATCGTCGCGAGCGCGTTGGCCGTCGTCGACTCGGTGGCCGGCCAGCTCGCCTGTCCAGCGAAGACGTATACCTTTCCGCTCATGCCGTTCTCGTACGGCGAGCCGACCAACAGGTCGCCCGTCCCGTCGCCAGACACGTCGGCGACGACGACTTCGTCACCGATGCCGGTGCTACCCGAAGCGGCATCGCTGCCGGAGAGCTTCCCGTAGACGGTGACGTCGGGCTTGCTGGTGGAGCTCAGCCGCGCGTTCGCGTGCGAGAGGTAGATGTAGACCGCGCCATCCTTGGTGCCCGCCGCGCTTCCCGGCGCGGTCACGGAATCGGCCCCGACGATGAGGTCGGGCAGATGGTCGCCGTTCACGTCGCCGATGGCCACCGAGGAGCCGAAGTCGGAGCCGGCTGGTCCGACGAGCTCGACGCAGCCCGCAGTGGAGGCGCAGGAGGTCGAGGAGGCGAGCGTCGTGCTGCCGTAATAGATGTCGACCTCGCCGGCGCCCGAGTTGGCGCTCGACGAGGCGGCGGCGAGGTCGTCCATTCCGTCGCCGTCGAGGTCGCCGATCGCGGCCTGCACCTGCGATAAGTTCGAGCCGCCGGCGGGAATGGCGAGGTGGATGCGCGAAAGGTGCAGGTCGGCCGAGGTCGGCGTCGAGCTCACGGTCCCGAGGTTTCCCACGGCGTCCAACGCCCGGACCGCGAAGTAGTAGGTCTGCTCGAAGGGAAGGCCGGTGACGGTGAGCGCCTGGAGCGTCCCCGGAGCGGCGATCGACGGCGGCGGCACGAGGTTCGGCGGGTTCACCGGCGTCGCTGCCGCCCAGCTCGCCCCGTCGGTGATCGGCGCGCTCGACCGCCGCACCTGGTAGCCCGTCACCGAGCTGCCGCTCGTGCCGTCGTCGCCGGGCGCGGTGAAGTCGAGCTCGATCAGGCTCCGGCGGTAGTCGAGGATCTTCGCCGTCGCGTTCGCGGGGCCGGGCGGAATCACGTCGACCGTCGCGGCGACCGCCGGCGTCGAGCCCGTGTTGCCCGCCAGGTCCTTCGCGGTGAAGACGAGCGTGTGCGAGCCCTGCGCCAGCGTCACGTTGGAGAAGGTCACGCTCGCGCCGGCGCCGCTGACCGGCATCGTCGCGACGGTGTTGGCGCCATCCAGGAGCGCTACCGTCCCGCCGTCGGCCCCGGTCACCTGCAGGGTGAAGTCGGCATCCAGGGTCGAGCCCGGCACCTTGTTCGCGATGGCGCCGGCGACGTTCCCCGGGTTGCCGTAGGCGACGTAGGTCAGCGTGCTCCCCGTCGGCGCGGTCAGCGACACGGTCGGCCGGGTCAGCTCGCACGTCGCCTGGCGCACCTCCGAGTAGCCGGTCTGGTCGCCGGTCTTCGTCGCTTCGAGCTGCAGGGAGACCGTGGCGCCGCTCGCGATGGTGACACCCGCGAACGTCGCCGCGCCGTTGGTGATCGTTTCCGTGTTCTCGAAAGGGCTGCCGTCGATCAGCAGCGTCGCCGTGGCCCCTTCGGTGCCGTTGACCGGAATCGACACGTCGCAGCTCGCGCCGTCGGGCGTCGTGCCGTCCGCGAGGCCGAAGTACATCGGGTTGTCGCTGCTCTGGAACGAGATGGCCGGCGCGGTCCCGGCGACGCTGACCGTCACCGTCGAGCTCGCCGGGTTGCCGTTCACGTCCACGGTCTGCGCGGCGATGGTCTGGTTGGACCCCGGCTGCAACGTCAGCGGCCTCGTCAGGGTCCCGGTGGTGTCGGTCTCGGCATTGATGAACGTGCTTCCGTTCACCAGGATCTGCAGTGGCTGGCCGGTCTCCACCTGGCTGTAGGTGACGGTCACGTCCGCCTGGAAGCCCGGCGTCGACGGGTCGGCGTCGGTCGAGAGCATCGCGCCGTTCAGCGGCGCGGTGATGGTGATGATGGGCGGCGTGTCGTCGACGAGCAGCGAGACCTGAGCGGTCGTGGTGTTCCCCGCGGCGTCCGTGACGATCGCGTAGAGCGTGTGGCTCCCGTCGGTAAACGTCACCGGAATCGTGACGGTGCCGTTCGCGGCGAGCGCCTCGCTCCCGATGACGTTCGTCGGGCTGTCGAGCGCGAGGTAGACGGTCGACGGATAGGCGTCGCTGTAGACCTGCGCGTTGAACTGGAGCCCCGGCGTGCTCGGGTCGGCGTCGTCCTTGACGAGGAGCTTGCCTGCGGTCGGGGAGACGATGGTCACGACCGGCGCCTTCATCTCGGTCGCGAAGTTCAGGAGGGTGGGCGTGTCGCCCGGTATCGGGTTGGGCGGCGTCGAGTCGACGTTGCGGGCCTTGTCCCTGACCTCGACGTAGACTTCGTGGCCTCCGTCCGGGAGGCTCACGTCGGCGGTCGCGGCACCGCTCTGGTCGGTCGAGGTGGTGGCGAGCGGGCTTGGCGACGCCGGGTTCGTGTCGAAGAACTCGGCCTTGAGCCCCTGCACCGACTCGCCGGTCGCATCGGTGATGGTCGCGACCAGCCTGGTCTCAAACAGCGGTCCCGCTCCGGAGGACTGCTTCTGCCCAAAGGTAGCGGTCCCGTTCTGCGTATCGAGCGGCGTCGTGGTGCCGTTGGCGGCGACCTGCTCGATGAGGATCGGGCTCGTCACCTCGGGCCGGGTCGAGTCGACGGTCACCGTCACGGTCTGACTGGGCGCCGAGGCGTTCTCCGCTTGGTCCACCGCCACCGCGAAGAGCGTCACGCTCCCGTCGGGCAGGCTCACGTCCGGCACCACCGCGATGTCGCTCGTCAAGGTGGCGTTCGCGAGCACGCGAGCGCCGGAGCCGCAGGGGCCTTGCGGTCGGGCCGAGGGCGCCTGCGGCGAGCAGATGTAGATGGTCGTTCCGCTCACCAGGTCCTGCCCGGTCAGGCCGACGTTGACCTGGATCCCGCTCTTGCTCGAATCGCTGTCGTTCTTGAGCGAGAGCACCTCGCCGTTGATGAGCGAATCGATCATCACCACTGGCCCGGTCGTCTTCACCGTCACGTGGTCATCGGCGCTCCCCTGATTCCCGGCCGCGTCGGAAACGGAGACGTGGAGCGTGTTCTGGCCCTCGGCGACGTCGACGTTGGTCCAGGCGAAGACCCCCGGAGCGACCGTCGTCGGCGTCGCACCGCACGGCGCTCCACTGCAGGTCGCGACCTGGCCGCCCACGTCGAGCGTCGGCAGCCCCACGCCGCCGGTGACGGTGACCTTCACCTGGTCGAGCTGGAACCCGGTCGCGTTCGGGTCGGCGTCACGCGCCTTGCCCAAGAGCGAGTTGTCGGGCGGCGCGTTGAACACGACCATCGGCGGCGTCCGGTCGACGGTGACGTTGGAGGGCGCCGACGTGCTCTGGTTGCCCGCGCCGTCGGTCAAGGTCGCCGTCAGCACGCAGGCCGACATGTCGGGGAGCGTCACCAGGCACGCGACGGTCACCGTGCTCTGCGGCTCGGCGCTCGGCGGAATATCACACGGATAGACTGTCGGCTGGCCCTGGCCGCAGTCGACGGACACCGCGAGGCTCGCGTTCGCCAAGGTCTGGTTCTGTCCCGCGGTGGCGCTGACCTCGACCGTGGTCTGGAAGCCGGGCTCGGTGCTCTGGTCCGGTGAGGCGGCGTTGAAGACGGCGCCGTCCGCCGGCTGGTCGATGGTCGGCGTGGGCGCGCTCAACTGGAGCCACACCGTCTCCTTCGCGCTCTGCGAGCTCGTCCCATCAGGAGCGGTGCAGGTCGCCTGGAGCGTATACGGCCCCTGGTTCGCGAAGGTCTCGTCCTGGAAGGTCGCGGTGCCGCCGACGACGACGGTGCTCGGGTAGGTGTGCGTCGAATCCGGTGCCTGGATGTCGAGGGTGACCCCCGCGGAGGAGCCGGAAGCGCTGGTGCCCACCACGACGTTGGTCTGGACGCCGGGAAGAGCCGGATCGAGGTCGTCGGTCGGGCCGAGGTCGGCACCGCTCTTGGGCAGCGTGATGAGGCAGGTCGGCGACCCGGTGTCGATGACGACCTGTTGCTCGGTGCATCCGGTGTTGACGGCGCCCGTCGAGCAGGCCTTCAAGATCCACGCGCCCTCCGGAATCGTGACGCTGGGGAAGGTCGCGACGTTGTGACCGGAGGTGCTGACGGTCTGCGCGACGTTGGATTGCGGGTCGGGAATCGGAATCCAGTTCGTCGGATCGCCCTGGCTCGGATCGTTGCTCGCCATCCACAGCTCGATGGTCGCGGGCGCCGGCTTGTTGTCGAGCTCAACCGCGACGTCGTGCTGGAACCCGTTGCTCGGGTCGCCGTCGGCGTCGTCGGCTCGGGTCCAGGTCACCGCGCTGTCGCTCTGCGGCGGCTGGACGAACAGGAGCTGCGGCACCTCGGAATCGACGGTGACGCTGAACGGCACCGGTGTCGTGTTGCCGGCGGCGTCGCTGACCTCGAGCCTGAGCGACGAAGCGCCCGCGGGCAGCGTCACGTTGGGAAAGTCGAGCGAATTGGCGGTGACCGGCGTGGACGGCTCCAGCACGTCGGTGCCGCGCAGGAGCGTCGCGACTTGGGTTTCGCCCGGGCAATCGGTGGTCGCGGACACCTCCACCACGTTGGAGGGCAGCACCGAACCCGGAGTGGGCGTCAACAGGTGCACGACCGGCGGCGTCGGGTCGATGAAGAGCTGGACTGGCGGCGTCGAGAAGGTGGAGTTGTTGGCCGCGGTCGCCGTCGCGGAGCAGGTGACGGTCTCGCCCTGGCAGGGCACGTTCGAGAACGTGAGCCGGGCGGTGCCTTGGCCGTTGCCGTCGAGGGAGACCGAGCCGGCCGCGACCCCGCATTGCACGGTGGCGCTCGCGTTCTGGAGGTTCGTGCCCGCCAAGGCGAAGTCGATCTGGTAGCCGTTGGTCGGGTCGCCATCGGCGTCCATGGCGAGCGGGAACTTCTCGCCGTCGGTCGGCGAGGTCATCCGCAGCGCGGCGCCGAGGTAGCTCGTGGTGAAGTGGATGGTCGGGCTCGTCGCGGTGGTGCCGCTCGGCCGCGCCAGCTTCACGACGAGCGTGTGGCCGCCGTCGGCGAGCGCGCCGGTCGTGAGCACGGTGAAGGCGCCCGCCTCGTCCGGGGTCACCGGAACCGGCGTCCCGCCGTCGAGCACCAGGCTGACGTCGGGAGTCGCCACGTCGAAGCCGGTGACGTTCCCCACGACTTCGATCTGGAGGCCGGGGGTCGCCGAGTCCTTGTCGTCCCGGTCGGTGAGCTGCTGCCCGTCGACCGGGTAGGTGATGGCCGCCGTCGGCACCACCGAGTCGACCGTGTAGACCGCGAGCGGGCTCGCGCCCTTGCCTGAGCCGCTCAGCACCGCCCGCACCGAGTCCGTCCCGTCGGGGAGCACCACCGGTACCGTGGTGCTCGTCGAATGGATCGTCGTCGTGGCGAGGGCGGTGCCGCCGCTGTCGACCGTGAGCGTCGCGCCGGCGCAGGCCGCGTCGGTCGTGATCTCGAGGTTCGCGTTCATCGGCGGGCCGGGGGTGAGGTCGGCGACCGCGTTCGGTCCCTCGCCGCGGGCGTTGAAGACGGTCCCGGTCGGCGGCGACAGGAGAACCCGGCAGGCGCCGGTCTTCACGGTCACCGTCTCGGTCGTCTTCACCGCGACTCCGGCGTTGGTCTGGGTGTCCGCCTCGAGCGTGTTCGCGCCTTCGGCGAGCTCGACGTCCGCGAAGCTCGCGTTTCCGCCGCCGCCGAGCGTCGCGCTCTGATAGCTCACGCCGTCGACCGAGAGCGCTACCGCATTGCCGAGCTCCACCCCGACGCAGTGCACCTTCGCGTCGACCGCGAAGCCGCCGTTCGTGGAGACGTTGTCGGAGGGTCCGAGGGTCGACCCGTCGGTCGGGCTCAGGAACCGGCAGGCCTGCGGCGAGGCGTCGAGCTCGACCGCTACCGCTTTGCTCGTCACCGGAAGGCCGTTCGCATCCTTCGCGGTGGCGACGAGGCTGCCCGACGCGGTCAGGGTGAAGGTGATCTTCGCGACGCCGCTCTTGTCGACGACGCCGGTCGCCGTCTTCTTCCCCGGCGCGGTGAGGGTGACGGTCCGGCCGTCGAGCTTGGTCGCCTGGACGAGCGCCACGAGCTGGACGCCCGGCGTGTCGGTGTCGGTGTCGTCGGCGAGGTTGAACGTCTGGCCCGCCGCCGGCACGGTGATCGCGAGGGTCGAAGAGGTCCTCGACGGCGTGCAGCTCAAGCCGGCGAGCGAGCACCCGATGAGGCCAGCGAGAACGAAGGAGCGCACCCGGGCAAGACGCTTGACGAGCGGCATCGATAGTCCCTCCCGCACCGTCGGGGCGCGGCGCTCGAAGCTCCAGATGGCGCGGCCATCCGGCCCCCCAGGGTGGTGTCCACCTGCTCCGGCGGTTTTCGGACGAAAGTGGGTGCGCCCCGCTCCGGCCGGCCGGAAAGCGACGTTTGTACCGGCCGGCTGCGCGTCGTGTCAACGGAGGAGCGGCGGGCGGGCTTGGGCGACGTTCGCTCGTCCCGCCAAGCCATCGAGCAGGCGGAAAGCCCCATGAGAACCAAGAGTGTCGCGAGCGCGGGCGCGGCTTCACCCGCGAAGCCGAACGCGAGGCAGCTCCGAAGCGGGGGTTCCGTCGCCGCGAGGGCGTGTCGTCGGACGCGATGGACGACGGGCCGCTCTGGCGGTTGGGCTCATCGCAGCTCGACCAGCCCGCGGTCGACGAAGGTCTGCAAGAGCGCCGCCACGTCGCGCTCGGCGGTCGGCCGATCGACTTCGAAGGTCTCGAGCACCAGGTCCACCAGGTCCCGGCCCGTTCGCGCGCCGTCGCAACGCTCGAAGACGAACGTCGCGACCTCGTCCAGCTCGTGCACCTTGGAGTCGGCCGGGGTCACCACCACCGCTTCTCCCGCGATGGCGCGCGCCGCCAGATCGTCCAGCGCGCGCGGGCGCGCCTCGAGGGTCTCCATCGGCTCCAACTCGCTCGCCTCCCAAGCCCGGGCGACCGGTTCGCCCACCGGCGCCCGACGATAGCGCTGGCCGAGCCCCGCCGGGGAGCGCTCGACCGGCCGGGCGAGCCGACGCGCCGTGTCCCGCCGCGGCCGGCCGATCTGCTACTAGACCGCGTCGATGAAGCTGAAGCTCGCGGCCGGGCTCGTCTACGTCGCCTTCGCCCTCTTCGCGTTCGTGGCGCTGGCGCCCAAGCTCATCCCTTCCGCTGCCGTTATCCTGGGCCGCTACAGCTATGCCCCGAACCTGTCGCTCCCCTACCTGTGGCTCGCGCTAGCGCTCCTGCTTGCCTTGGGCGTGGCCGACGTCGTCCGCCGCCTCGCCCGCTCGAGACGCGTGGGCCTCGCTCGCTACGCCCTGCTCCTCGTCTTCTCCGGCGCCTCGGTCGGAGCCACCCGCCTCCTCCGCGCGCCGCGGCGGCCGAGCGTGACCGACGGTTTGACCGCCGCGGTCGCCCGGACCGCCTTCGCCGCCGACCGGGCTTTTGCTCGCGACCACGCCTACCCCGCGGACGTACAGGCGCTGCGGTTGCGCCTTCCGGCAGCAGTGCGGCACCTCGGCTTTCGCTCCCGAGGAGCGCTGCCGCTGCCGACGCGGGTGGCGGTGGTGCCGGACGCGCTGGAGCCGGTGCTGGTGGCGCCGCCAGGGGTGGGCCCGGGGGCGCTGGTTCTCGCGGTCGATCGCGCCCGCCGCCGCTACTGGGTCACCGCGTTCGGCCTGGACCCCGGCGGACGGGTGCGCGTCGTCGTCGACGCTGGCCGCCTGCTTCTCGCGGAAGGCATCGACGGCGAGCCCCGCTCCCGGCTGGACGAGACGTTCCCGATCTACCCGCACAAGATGCCGCTCGGGGTGGGCATCACCGGTGCCGCTCGGCATTGAAGGGCTTCGCCGACCGCCCGGGGACCGAGGGGTCCGCCCAGAACCGCTAGTCGTCACGGGCAGATACAGATCGTCCTTGATCGGCGGCGACGATGTTCGGTAGGGTCTCGACCGCGACTCCGACACCGATCAGCCGGGCGCTAGGGTCCCGAGCTCTCCAAAGGGATGCCATGGGGCGTGGCCGTCGGTCGAGGAGCGAAATTCGTAAGTAAATCCGGGTGGTTAAGCCGATGTCCGCGCCGTTGTCCACAGGCTCTCCACAGCGGGGTCCCGCCGCGCCGCCGCCAGAGCTGCCCGTCGAGCGTTCGGCCGCCGAGGGCTTCTCGCAGGTGGTGCAAGCCCTGAAGAAGCGGATGAGCGCGCACGCTTTCCGGACCTACGTGCAGACCGCGCGGGTGGTCGGCGCCGACGCCGACTCGGAGCAGCTGCGCCTCGGCTACTCGAACGAGTTCATCTTGAAGCAGGTGCAGGACACCTACCTCTTGCTTTTCGAGGAGGAGCTGCTGCGGGTCTTGAACCGGCGGGTGAAGGTGCAGCTCGAGGTGGTGGAGCCGGCCGAGCTGGGAGCGGCATCGCCGCCGGAAAGCGGCTGCGCCGCCCCCGAGCCAGTGAAGATCGCGGTGCCGGGGCGGGAGAGCCGGCCGGGAGCGGAGAAGGGCTCCAGCTCACCAGCGGCCAAGGAGGCGGTTGCGCCGCAGGGTAGCGTGAGCGCTCTCGACTCCAGGTACCGGTTCGACACGTTCATCGTCGGCTCGTCGAACCAGTTCGTCCACGCGGCTTGCGAGGCGGTGGCGGAGCGGCCGGGCGTCACCTACAACCCGCTCTTCATCTACGGCGGGCCGGGGTTGGGCAAGACCCACCTGATGCAGGCGGTGGGAAACCAGGTCGTCCGGGAGCACCCGGCGGCGGTGGTGCGCTACACGACGAGCGAGAAGTTCACGAACGACCTGATCGTCGCCATCGGCCGGCACGAGATGGAGACCTTCCGCAAGCGCTACCGGGACTGCGACGTGCTCTTGATCGACGACGTGCAGTTCTTCGCCGGCAAGCGGGCGACCGAGGAAGAGTTCTTTCACACCTTCAACAGCCTCCACGCGGCCCGCAAGCAGATCATCGTCTCCTCCGACCGGCCGGCGAAGGACCTGGACGGCATCGAGGAGCGGCTGCGCTCCCGCTTTCAGTGGGGGCTCATCGGCGACGTGCAGCCGCCGGAGCTGGAGACGAGGAGCGCCATCCTCCACTCGAAGGCGGTGGAGATGCGGCTCGAGCTGCCGGACGAGGTGGTGGCGTTTCTCGCCGAGCACATCCGCCGGAACGTGCGGGAGCTGGAAGGGGCGCTGACCAAGATCGCCGCGTTCTCCAGCCTGATGAAGGGGCCGGTGACGCTGGATGTGTGCAAGGACGTCCTGCGGTCCATCCTCCACAACGGCGGAGAGCCGGTGGATTCCGAGCAGATCATCAAGGAGTGCGCGGAGTTCTTCAAGGTGAGCGTGGCGGACATCAAGGGGCACGTGAGGACGAAGCACCTGGCGCGGGCGCGGCAGGCGGCGATGTACCTCTCGCGAAAGCTGACCAAGGAGTCGTTCCCGGAAATCGGCCGCAAGTTCGGGGGAAAGGACCACTCGACGGTGATCAACGCCGTCCAGCGGGTACCGAAGCTGATGGAAGAAGACCCCGACTTTCGCAAGGCGGTGGAGACGCTCGAGCGCGAGCTGTCGAGCGCCCTCTAGCTTCTGCTGCCGGAAGGGGGCCTCGCGTGTTCGAGCCGACCACCATCGACTGCCAGTACCTCGCGCCCCAGCGGGCGGCGGCGTACCTGGTCGTGGACGGGGGCGAGGCGGCTTTCGTCGAGACCAACACGGCGAAAGCGCTGCGGCTTCTCCTCGGCGCTCTCGAGGCCCGAGGTCTCGCGCCAGACGCGGTCCGGTACATCGTCGTCACCCACGCGCACTTGGACCACGCCGGCGGCGCTTCCGCCCTCCTGGAACGGTGCCCCGAGGCGACGCTGCTCGCGCACCCGCGGGCGGTCCGGCACCTTGGCGACCCGTCGCGGCTCGTCCAGAGCGCGACCGCGGTCTACGGGGAGGAGCGGTTTCGGGCGATGTACGGCGAGATTGCGCCGGCCGATCCCGCGCGCATGCGGGCGGTGGAAGACGGCGACCTCCTCCCGTTCGGCGCCGGCCAGTGGCACATCTTCCACGCGCGCGGGCACGCGAACCACCACCTGTGCGTGCAGGACGTCTCCACCGGCGCCGTCTTCACCGGCGACGCCTTCGGCCTCTGCTATCCGGCGCTGCAACGCGAGGGGCGGTTCTTCTTCCCCTCGACGAGCCCCACCGACTTCGACGCCGAGGCGGCGCGGGCCTCGGTTCGGCGCATTGCCCGCGACGGAACCCGGGCGTACCTGACGCACTTCGGCGGAGCGGACGGGCTCGAAGAGGCGGCCGCGCAGCTCGTCGAGCACCTCGACCAGAGCGAGGCGATTCTCGAGCGGGCGGTCGAATCGAGCGAGCCGGACGATCACCTCGACGCCTTCTGCCGGGCCGAGCTCTTGCGCCACTACTCGGCGTGGTTCGAGGCCCACCGGCGGCCGGCCACCGCGCGCCTCTTCTTCGAGAAGATGACGCTCGACCTGGACTTGAACGCGCAGGGGCTCGCCCACGTCGCCCGGAGGCGGCGCCAGTAGGTTGGACGGTCGGGCCTTGGCGCCGACAGGCGCTCGAGGACGGCCGCCCGACGTTCCCGAGCGAATCGGTGACTCGGCGGGGAGCACTGCCACCTCATCGCTTGCCCTGACCGATCGCTCTGGAACGACGGACGGACGGCCGCGCGATCGTTTCTGCGTTCGCGCGGATGCGACACGCGACCGGACCGTCCGTCCTACTGGGGCAAGGCAGGGCCATCCGGGCTTTCGCAGCGACCGAACCGCTGCCACGGCGGTACGGGCAGGTGACGGCGGTGGCGGCAGAGCCGTCCGGGCTTTTGGGAGCGACCGAACCGCTGCCACTGCGGTACGGGCAGGTGACGGCGGTGGCGGCAGGCCGTCCGCGCTTTCGCAGCGACCGCACCGGCGTCACCCGGCGTGCGCTTCGGCCGGCTGGGCGAAGAGGTCGGGGTAGCGCCGGCGCATCTCGTGGCGGACGTAGGCCTCGACCTCGTCGTTTCCCGCAAGGGCGAGAGCGCTCTGGAACAGCTCTTTCGCTTCCTTCGAGCTGGTGCGCCGCAGCAGCTCTTTCACCCGCGGAATCGAGTTGCCGACCATCGACAGCTCGGTGACGCCGAGCGCCAGGAGAATCAGCGTGTAGGCGGGGTCGCCGGCCATCTCCCCGCAGAGCGCGACGTCGATGCCGTGCTGGCGCCCCACCTCGACCGCCCGTCCCAGCATCCGCAGAATCGCCGGGTGCAACGGCTGGTAGAGGTAGGCGACGTCCTGGTTGGTCCGGTCGATGGCGAGCGTGTACTGGATCAGGTCGTTGGTGCCGACGGAGAAGAAGCTCACCTCCTTCGCCAAGAGGTCCGCCACCTCGACCGCGGCCGGCGTCTCCACCATGATGCCGAGCGGGAGCGATTTCGCCACCCTGTAGCCGTCCCGGACCACTTCCTCCCGCGCCCGCTCGAAATAGGCCCGCGCCCGCCTCAGCTCGCTCACCCCGCTGACCATCGGGAACATCACCTTGAGCTCGCCGTAGGGGCTCGCCCGCCAGAGCGCGCGAAGCTGCGGCAGGAAGAGCTCCGGGTGCGCGAGGCAGTAGCGCACCGCGCGCAGGCCCAAGGAGGGGTTCACCTCCGGCTTCGCCCGGGCGGCCAGCGCCTTCTCGCCGCCCAGGTCGAAGGTGCGCACGGTCACCGGGCGGCCCGGCAGCGCTTCCAAGAGGCGCCGGTAGGTCTGGAAGTGCTCCTCCTCGGTCGGCGGCTCCTTGCGGTTCAAGAACAGGAACTCGGTCCGGTAGAGCCCGACGCCGTCGGCGCCGTGGGCGATGATGCTCGGCACCTCCTCGACCAGCTCGATGTTCGCGCGCAAGGTCACCTGGATGCCGTCGGTGGTGCGAGCCTCCAGCTCCTTGGTCGCGAGCGCCCGCTCTTCTTCCTCGCGGTATTCGCCAGCGGCCCGCTCGATTTCGGCGAGGTCCTGCTCGCTCGGCTCGATGACGACGAGGCCGGCCGTTCCGTCGAGCGCGATCAGGTCGCCCTGGCCGACGAGCTCGCTAGCCCTCTCGCACCCCAGGACCGCTGGTACTTCCAGCGCCCGCGCGACGATGGCGGTGTGCGAGGTGCGCCCGCCGAGGTCGGTGACGATGCCGGCGATGCGATGGCCGCTGCCGAGGAGCATCATCGCCTCGGCGGGCGAGAGGTCGTTCGAGACCAGCACCGCGTCGGCCGGCGGCGGCTCGGTCAGCTCGGTCGGCACGCCGAGGAGGTTCTGGACGATGCGGTCGCCGACGTAGTCGACGTCGTTCTGCCGCTCGCGAAAATAGGGGTCGTCGATGTCGTCGAAGGCGGTCCGGAGCCGGCGGACGATGCGCCGCACCGCCCATTCGGCGTTGACGAGGTCGCTCTTGATCAAGGCCTCGGCGCCGCCGATGAGCGTCGGGTCGGTCAGCATCAGCCGGTGCGCCTCGATGATGAGCGCATGCTCCTGCGGCTGGCCGAGGAGCTTGCCGCGAATCTCGGCGAGCTGCTGGTCGGAGCGGGCGATGGCGTCGTGGAGGCGGGCGACCTCTTGCGCCGCGCGCTCGGGCGGGATGTGCTCGCGCGGCTCCTGGACCCGGCGGCTGTCGAGCAGGAACGCCCGGCCGACCGCCGCGCCCGGCGAGGCCGGCACGCCCGAGAGCCTGACGCCTCCGGTCACCTAGGTCTTCCCGCCGAGCTCGTAGAAGCCCGCTTCGAACAGCGCCGCGATGCGGTCGAGCGCGTCCTTGACGCCCTCGCCCTCGCAGGTCACCTTGACGAGCGCACCTTGCGCGGCGGCGAGGGTCAAGACGCCCATGATGCTCTTGCCGTTGACCTCCTGCCCGTCGCACTCGAGGGTGACGTCGCAGTCGAGCCGGGCGGTGACCTTGACGAGCTGGGCGGCGGCGCGCGCGTGCAGGCCCAAGGGGTTCACCACCGTCACCGTTCGCTCCTGCCGCTGGATCATCGAGGTGTCCGGCTCTTCGACGCGGGCCGCCGCGGGTCGCTTGCGCTAAGTCAACGATAAGAGTAACGCGACGGCCAGCGGGAGCGCCAGCGCCGCATAGGCGACGAGGTAGGGGCCCGAACGGTCGGAGACGAGGAGCGTCAGAAGCGTCGCCGCGCCAGCGCCGGCGAACCAGAGGGGGCCGGCGAGGCGGCCGGCGACGAGGGCGACCTCGGCGGCGACCGCTCCGGCGAGGATCGCCGCGGCCCACTTGACGAGCTGGGTGCCGGCGGGGAAGCGCACCCTTGCGATCGCCTGGACGAGGCCCGCCGGGCGGCGGTAGCCGGCGACGAAGAGCCAGACCCGGGTCGGCAGGTGAACGGCGTTGTACAGGCCGAGGAAGACGAGGAGGCTCCACAGGCCCAAGCTAGGCGCGGTCAACGCGGCGAGCAGGGCGCACGCGGGTCGCAAGGCGCTCCAGAAGAAAGCGTCGCCGATGGCGGCGAGGGGCGCGGCGAGGGCGTCCTGGAACATCGTCGCGGACCTGGCGGGAGCGAGGCCGGCCGCGATGCGCTCCTCGACGCGGGTGGTCGCGCCGAGAATCGCGGCGGCGAAGTAGGGATGGGTGTTGAAGAGGCCGAGATGTCGTTCGATCGCCGCTCGGCGCTCCGCGCGATCCGGATACAGCCGGGCGAGGGCCGGATAGAGCGCGTAGGAGAAGCCGAGCGCCTGCATCGTGCGGGGGTTGAAGCCGGCGAGGATGAAGAGCGACCGGCCGAAGACGCGGGCGAGCGTCCAGCGCGACAGGCGGGTGCGGGGGGCGTCGTCGGGCGCGGCGGCCATCGGCGAGAACAGTAGCGCTTCTCGAGGCGGCTCGAAGCTTCGGCGGCGGAGAAAGCCTTGGGCAGACGCGACCTGAAAGTCCCCGCGGGCCCGATGCTGCGCTCGCATCCCACGAGATCGGACCGATCGTCGCGGCGAGCTACGGGTTGCCGATCGGGAACTGGGCGGCGAGGTCGCTGGGAATCTCGCGGCTCGTGGTGATGCGAGCGTAGACGCCGACGATCGGTCGCGGGGTCCGGGGCTTGGCGGGGTCGAGCTTGCTCACCGCCCACAGGCCCATCTTGTACGGCCCCATGCCGTGGTTCCATTCGTAGTTGTCCATCAGGGTCCACCAGAAGTAGCCGCGCACGTCGGCCCCCTCGTCGATGGAGCGCTTGAGCCACTCGAGGTGCTGGACGAGGCAGGGAACCTGGTTCTCTCCGTCTCCGCTGGCGCCGGTGCCGTTTTCGGTGATGATAATGGGAACGTGGTAGCGGTCGGAAGCGAACTTCACCATCTCGTAGATGCCCCGCGGGTACGCCTCCTCCTGGATCGACAGCGGGTCGATGTTCAAGAGCGGCGAGAACTTCGGGACGTCGGGTCCGTGCAGGCCCGCGACGACGGTGCGCGAGTAGTAGTTGATTCCCAGGAAGTCCATCCGGTTCGCCAGCTCGGGATGGTAGACCTCGTGCCCGTCGAGGTTCTCGTCGAGCTGGCCCTGGATGGTGGCGTCGAGGTAGATCTGATTGTAGAGGTAGTTGCCGTTCTTCGCGGCGGACACGTCGTCGGGGTTGGTCGGGTCCTTCGGATAGAGCGGCTCCATGTTGTAGACGAGCCCGACCCGGCTGTCGATGCCGTCGCCGTCCGCGTCCTGCCGGTCGCGCTGCTTGACCGCGTCGTACATCGCCGCGTGAGCTTGAATCATGTGCATCATCACGATCTTCGCATCGGTGCCGCCGCCGGCGAGCCAGACGGCCGGCGGGTTCAGCCGTTCCGGGCTGGGGGCGAGGTAGCCGGGAATCACCACCGCGAGCGGCTCGTTCTCGGTCGCCCACAAGTCGACCTCGCCGCCGAACTCCTGCGCGCAGAAGCCTGCGTACTTCGCGATCTCCGTCACCGTCTGCGGGTCGAGCCAGCCCCGCTTGGTGCAGTGATTGAAGTCCAGATGGCAACCGACGCCGTCGTCGATCCAGGTCGGAAGCGTGTAGTGGTTCAGGGTGACGAGCGGGGTCAGCCCGAGCTCCTTCATCGTCGCGAAGATGTGATGGTAGTAGGCGATGCCGTCCTTCGACGCGATCGCTTTGAGGGCGTCGTAGCCGTTGACGCCGACGGTGCTGGTCGGGAAGATGCGCGACCACTCGATGGACAGCCGCACCGCGTCGAGCTTGGCGTCGTTCTTCGCGCGCGCCAGGTCTTGCGGGTACAGCTCGAAGAAGCCGGGGCCGTCCGAGGGCGGGTCGCCGGAGAGGCCGATCTGATCTTTGATGGCGAGCATCCTCGGGTCGGTGACGAACTGGTACCAGTCGCTGTTCGGATCATCGCACTTTTCGGCGGGGATGGTCGGGCAGCCCATGTCGACCTGGAAGCCGGCGATGGCGGCGCCAAAGAGAAACCCGGGCGGGAAGTGCGGGTCGGGCTTGGGCGAGGAGCAGGCGGCGGCGAGGGCGAGGGCGAGGGTCCAACGTCTCATGCGGCGACGCTAGCACGGCGGGCCGGAGAGCGTCCAGCGGCGCTGAGGACGTCACCGGCGTTCGCCTCCCCGAGGCCGCTCGCGAGCGCGCGCCGGTCGCCAGGGGTGGTGTCGAGGCGCGCGGACGCGCGGCACCCCAGAACGATGCCGACCACCCCTGCCAGCGAGCTCGACCACGACGCTGGCCCCGGCCGACCTCTCCACCCCCGACCGCTTGGGCGTCCAACCAGTTCCGATCGTTCGTCCCCTCATACTCGGAAGACCCCATGAAACGCCGGCCGCTGACGGGCACGACCCCGGGCATCGTGTTCTTCGGCGGCGAGCCGCTGTTGCGCAAGGATCTCATCGCGGAAGGAGTCGCCTTCGCCCGGGCGGCGGCGGCCAAGCGCCGGGCGATTCCGCACTTCAAGCTGACGACCAACGGCGTGCTTCTCGATGACGACTTTCTCGACCTGTGCGTATACGAGGACCTTTCGGTGTCGCTCTCGTTCGAGGGCGTCCAGCTCGCGCACGACCGGCATCGACTGAACCTCGCTGGCCACGGAACCTACGCGCACGTCGCGGAACGCGCCCGCGCGCTCGTGCGCCAGAAGCCATACTCGCCGGCCATCGTCATCTCCACCCCGGAAACCGTCCATCACGCCGCCGCCAGCGTCCGCCACGCATTCGAGATCGGCTTTCGCTACGTGGTCTTCCAGCTCAACTACGCCGGCGCCTGGACCGACGCGGGGCTCGCCGAGCTCGGTCGCCAATACGAGCCCATGGCCGAGCTCTATCTCGAGAAGGCTCGGCGGGAAGAGAAGTTCTACCTCTCGCCGTTCGACCTCAACATCGAAACCCACATCCGAGGCCGGGGGGCGCGCGGCATCCAGTGCAATCTGGGGGTGCGCCAGGTCTCGGTGGCGCCGGATGGACGACTCTACCCGTGCGTGCAGCTCGTTCCGCACAAAGGGCGCGACGACCGGTACGCCATCGGCGACGTCTTTACCGGCCTCGACGCCGTCCGGCGCGACGCGTACTACCAGGAGACCGACCGCGAAGACCCCGATTTGCGCTTGTTGCACCATCAAGGACCGGTGCGCCCGCCACTGCGGATGTCTCAACCTACGCTGGGTATCCAGACATCTCAGGTTGTCGTTCCCGCTCGCCCTGAGGCGGCCGGGCCCACGGACCTCGCTCGTTGCCACCGCCCTCGTGCCCGGCCCTCGAAGGGCCGTGAGGGCTCGGCACAGCCTGTGCCACCCTCGCGCTCGCCCTTCGAGGCCCGCGCATGCTTGCCGTGCTCCATTCATGCTCCGTGGGCGCGGGCACCTCAGGGTGAGCGGATCGGGGACCAAGACACCTGAGGTGTCTGGATACCCAGTCAACCTACAGACGACGGGAGACCTCGGACGAGTCGACGACTTCGTCTGCGAGCACGAGCGGATGCTGATTCCCACCGCCGACCGCGTGGCCGAAACGCTCTGGCGCGAGCGCGCACCGATGTTCGTGCAGAAGCACTACAACGCCGGGTTCGCGCTTCTGTCGTTGATCGAAGACCGTTCATGAGATGTCGGGGGCGGCGGTGTGCCTCGAACCTGATCTACTAAGCCGCGAAAGGCTCGCGCCGCGCGCAGATTCTCGGCGCCACGTAGCACGACTTCGTGGCACGGGCGTCCCCCATATGCGTTAACCTAAAACTTGACACGGGAGGCGAGCGCGAGTACGCCTTGCGGCCCATGGGACCTGCCGCAAACGACGAGTGGAAAGTCATTGAGACGCTGCTACCCCCGGGCTGGAGAGAGGCTGCGAGGGAGCAAGGTGCGTTCCGCCGGGCCCGATACACCACGGATCCG
>JAJYLH010000077.1 GCA_021787845.1 Myxococcales bacterium
CCCTCGCGCTCGCCCTTCGAGGCCCGCGCATGCTTGCCGTGCTCCATTCATGCTCCGTGGGCGCGGGCACCTCAGGGTGAGCGGATCGGGGACCAAGACACCTGAGGTGTCTGGATACCCAGTCTGCACAGAGGTCGAGAATCACGCGTTCGCACACCGGAAGGTCGGCGCCGCGGCAATGCCCGACCTGGCCGGGCACTGCCACATCGAGGGCGAGCTGCTCCGGAGTGGCACTGCCTCCTCGATGGAGCGCGGCCCACACGAGCCAGTGCCCGAGCGTCCGCGGACTGGCACTGCCTCGCCGGCGCACCTCGATTGCCGCCCGTTCCTCGTCGCTCAGTCGGATGGTGAAGTTGAAGCCACGGCGACGACCCCGCGACGCCTGACGCGAGGTCCTGGCAATGCCCGAGCTCATCAGACGGGCGCCGGCGGCTGGGTCGGCCGGATGAAGTGGAGGTACCGCTCGGTCGTGGTGATGGAAGCGTGGCCCATCCACGCCTGCACCTGACGAAGCTCGGCACCCGCGCGCAGCACCTCGCACGCGAACGTGTGCCGAAGGTGGCGCGCCGTGAAGCGCTTCACCTTCGCACGCGCGCAGGCCTTCGCGAGCGCGCCGTCGAAGCTCGACACGTCCGAGGAGAGCTCAAGCTCGCCGACGCGCGACTCGCCGCGCAGTCGCCCGAACAGCGCCAAGAGGTCAGCCGCCGCGGAGGTCTCGCGACGCTCGAGCGCCGGGGGCGTGAGCACTACCGCGAGATCGCCCGGAAGGGAGTCACCACGGCGCAGCGACGCCACGAGGACGAGCCATGAGCACGCGCAAGTTCACCCTCAGCCCGACCCTGCACCTCGTCGCCAAGGACGAGCAGGGCACCGCCAAGGACTACCTCTTCGCCGCTCCCGAGATCTCGCTCAGCCTGGACGGAGAGGCCGCGCTTCTCGTCGACCCGTCCTGGTCCGTCTTCCAGGAGCTGCTCGAGAAGCTGTCGCCGCGCCTCCAGGTGCGCACGAGCAGGCACGGCGGCTTCTCGAGCGTCCCCTTCCGGCTCGTCGCGGTCGGAGAAGCCCAAGAGGAACCAGCCGAAAAGTCAGAGTCGCCAGTGACGACCGCGTTCAATACGTAAAGCTGGAGAGCCGAAGAACCCGCTCGGCCGGCAACTTATCCGCCAGGGAACGACCGTCGTTCGTCAAGAGCAGCGCTCGATGCTCGTCACCGAGCGCCGCGAACTCGGCATCGTACGAACTAAGGCGAAAGTCCTTCGCGAGCCGCAGAACGCGCGCCGTTTGGGGCTCTGCCTCGAACGGCTCGAATCGACGACGCGCTTGCTCGAAGAGGTCACTCGCCGTCGCCTGGTCGATCTTCCGCCCGCGAAGGTACTTCAGCAGGACGCTACGAAACTCGCTACGCCAGAGCGGGGGCACCAAGAGGTGCGGGTTGGCGCGAAGCGCGCGCTTCACCGCTGGCGTGAGCCGCTTGTCCTTGAAGAAAAGAAACGCGAGAACAGACGTGTCGACGATGATCAAAGCCGTCCATCCTCGATAGCGCCAACAATTTCGTCGTACGGCAACGCCTCCGGAAGATCCAGTTCGTCGAGGGCGTCCAGGTCGAGGATGCGCAGGCGCTCGTCGTCGGTGAGCTCCCGCGGACGATCGCGCACGACACGCGCGCTCACGGGTTCGCGCCGAGCACGAAGCTCGCCCTCCGGATTCTTCCGCCGCGGCTCGAAGCCGTCGACGTCCTCCGGCCTGCGAAAGTAGGTGAACGGCACGCCGTCCATGTAGACGTCGAGCTGCTCGCCCGCGGCGACCCGCCGCTTCGTCTCTTCCTTGTTCGCGAGTGCCTCGTCGAAGTCGACCCGGGTTCCCATCGCGCACCTCCCGCGCTCAAGGGTACCGGAGGCCGCCGGCGCGGGCAATGCCCTGCCGCGGCCGGGCACTGCCACATCAATGTCGGGGGCTCAATGCAGGGCGCGGTTGAGGGCCATCTTCATGCGGCCCGCCGAGTGGCCGCTCGTACGGGCGGACTTGACCTTGCCGCCTTCGAAGTCCAGCTCGAGCGGGTCCTTCAGGCCGGGCAGGACGACCATCAGGTGGTCGACCGCGAGCTTCGGGCCGTACATCTTCTGCAGCTCGTGCGCCAGCTCGGCCGGGTCACGCGCCTGGCTCCGATGGATCCCGAAGTAGGCGGAGCAGTAGCCAGTCGTCGCGCAACTGAACCCGGCCGGGCACTGGGTGGCTGAGGTACAGGTCAACTTCGCCTGCGCCGGGACCGCCAGGTTCGGCGTGCAGCCAACCGACGCGACCAGGATAGCAAGTGCCGGAAAGCCCGGCGAAAGCGCGGACGCGGTGAGACGCGGAAGAGCCCGTCGTTCGCGCTGGAGCCAAGGGCTGACGGATGGCGCTCTGCTTCAACCATCCGACCCAGTGTCGTGGCATAATCGCTCGTACCTCATCGCCAGCTCAGGGTAATCAACTGCGATCTGTGGGGCGGCTGCCCGTACCCTGCTGTTCACGCGCACGAAGTCGGAGGCGGTGATGTAGCCGTGCCGCCGCGACACGCTCCACAGCCGCGGCATGACCACGAACACGAAAGGATAGGCGATGATGGTGTACGGCATCGCGAAGAAACCGAGCGCGCCGGCACCGAAGACGACCGCCGGCACCGCGATGAACGTGTAGGCCGTGTTGAGATCGCCGCCGAGGAGGAACCAGGTGACGACGGTGCCCAAACGGCGCCCGCCGAGCCCCCACTCGTGGAGCGCGTCGAGGTTTCCCGCGCGCCAGCGCGAGGCGACGAACCCGAGCACCGTCACCAGCCCGAAGAGCAGGACGAAGACGACCAGCGCGGGCCAATTCACCATCGGGCTCAGCGCTCCCGCGTGGCGAAGAAGACGACGGCGGTGACGAGGGCGCCGAGACCGACCCACAGGAAAAGATACCAGTAGAAGAACGGGATGCCGGCGAGCTCGGGCGTGAGCTTGTCGTAGAAAGGAACCCACAACGTCGCGCCGAACGGCACGGAAGCAAGAGGTACCAGCCCGCCTTCTCCCTTTTCGGCGCGCAGTCCTGCCCAACGGCTCGGGTCTTCACGACCTCGTCTCCTGTTCGGTCAGCGCGGCGGGATGTGGAAGGTCCGCGGCGGCTCACGGGAGAAGACGGTGACGTCCATCGAGCCGTCCTGGGCGATGTCGAGCTCAGCGAATCCGGGCGTGCGATCGACCGCGAAATCCGGCGCTGGCGGCTTCGCGAAGAGGTGCGTCATCTTCGCGCCCGCCCCGCTGATCAGCTCGGACGGATGCCCCGGCACGAACTCCATCATGTGATCATGTCCGAAGAGGAGGAGCGCAATCCTGGGTGCGTTCTTCTCGACGATGGGTTCCACCGCCGTGAGATAGGCCTGATACGCCCGTGACTTGAGGTCGCCGTCGGTCCGGACCTGGCCGGCGCCGTGCGGTCCGAAGCTGACGAACGGATGATGCCCCATCACGAGAACCGGCTCGCCCTTGGGCGCCGCCGCGAGGGCGTTGGCGAACGCGCCGGCCACGTCCCTGGCATCGACCAGCGCCTGTTGCGAGTCGTAGCCGACCAGCGCCACCGGTCCCAGGTTCGCCCAGCCCGCGAGACCCGGGCCGGTCAGGTAGCTCCAATCCTTGACGCACGCGCAGGAGGCCGGCCAGCCCGTCTCGTCTTCGAGCAGGTCGTGATAGCGGCAGTCGAAGTAGGCCACCCGGTGCGCGAGCTTCGGCCGCGCCTCGTTGGCAATCTCGCCGTGGTCGTGGTTGCCCGCGACCGAGTAGAACTGGACGCCCGGAAACTTCGAGACGTACTCCGCCTCGACCCGTTCGCGCGCCCTGGCGCAGTCGGTCCCGAGCCCGGTCGGATGGAAGAGGTCGCCCGGCATCAGCACCACCGTCTTCACGCGCCGTAACGCCAGCCTCACGCGCATCGCCGCGTCGACCGTCTGGCGGATCGACCCCTCGCGCCCGGCGTCGCCCAGGACGAAGGCGCGCAGCACGGTCGACGACGGCGGCGGCGTGCTCGACAGGACGATCGGCGGCGCCACGCCGTTCGCCTTCACTGTCACCAGCACGGGCGCGTGCGAACAGCCGATGGCCAAGGTCGTGAGCAGGAGGACCAGGACGCGTTTCATGGCGGGTGCCTTTCGGTGAGAAGTCGACGCATGCTGGCACGAATGTCTCGGGGTGGCGAGCCCGGAGGTCGTGGCTCATCCGGGTCGCGAGGTCGCCCTCGTCCCGCCGGAGCCAAAGCGCGCGGGGCTCCGCCATTCAGCACGCCGACGAGGCCGATCCGTCGGATCCGTCCGATCGGTCCGATCCGCTCCACCGTCACCTTGGCCTCCCTCGCTGCCGCTGGCCATTCGTGGCAGCATGCGCGGCCTTCGCGGGAGCCGCCGCGGCAGGGCAGGAGCGCTTTCGATGATCACCGACCACCCGACGTTCAAGAAGATGCTCGCCACCGGCGAAGAGCAGTTCGGCAAGCTCGCGAGCCAGCTCATCGCCAACGAGCGGTTCATCTCCACCCTCCAGGCCGCGGTCACCAAAGCGATCTCCGCGAAGGGCCTCCTCGACAAACAGCTCGTCGCCGCCCTCGAGGCGCTCCACGTGCCGACCACCGCCGACCTGGAGAAGCTCAACGACCGCCTCGACGAGGTCGAGCGCATCTTCGAGGGTCTGTCGCAGAAGGTCGACGCCATCGCCGAGCGGCTCGGGTCCTCGCGATAGTCGCTCTCGACGTGGAAGCTCTTTTTCGGGTTGCTACGCTTTTAGATTTCTGGTACTGGAACCTCCGACCGAAGGAGGTCCCTGATGAAACGCATCGCGTTCGTGAACGAGAAGGGCGGCACCTGCAAGACGACGCTCGCCGTGAACCTCGCGGCGCACTTCGCCCGCGCGGGGAGGCGAGTCTTGCTCGTCGACCTCGACACCCAGGGGCACGCGGGCAAGTCGCTCGGCATCGACGCGCGGGAGGCGCGGCCGAACGTGTACGACTGGCTGCTCGATCCCGAGCTGCCGGTCGATCGGGTGGCGCGGCCGACCGCCATCGAGGGGCTGGACCTGATTCCGGCGAACAAGGCGCTCGCGGAGTTCCCGCTGGCGGTGGCCTACGACCGCGAGCGCGCGCTCCGCCTCGACCGCCGCCTCGACGAGGGGCAGGAGCGCTGGGACTATGCGTTCATCGATGCGCCGCCGTCGGCCGGGCTCCTCGTCACCACCGCCATCCTCGCCGCGACCGACCTCGTGGTGCCCGTCGCGACGACCTACCTCGCGCTCGACGGCGCCGCGGAAATCGCGCGCACGGTCGCCGAGCTGCACCAGGAGCACGGCCGCGACCACCCGCGCATCTCGATGGTCGTCCCGACGCTCTACCGGCGCACCGCCATCGGCAACGAGGTCATTCGTAAGCTCCACGCCCACTTCCCCGACGTCGTCGCGCAGACCGTGCTTTCGCAGTCGGTCCACCTCGACGAATGCCAGAGCTACGGCGAGACCATCTTCGAGTACGCGCCGCGCTCGAAGGGCGCCGCGATGATGCGAGCCATCGGCGAGGAGCTCTTGGCGCGCGTCGAGGGCGTCACGAGGGGCGTCGCCCGGAGCGCACACGTGCACGCGCCCGCGCAGGCGTAGGGACGTCGGGCGCGGGCGGCATCGAAGGGCCGGCGGCATCGAAGGGGGCGCCGGTTCCACTCCGCTCATCCCGAGCGCAGTCGAGGGATGAGCGGGGCCGCTCTCG
Source organism: Myxococcales bacterium (assembly GCA_021787845.1). Lineage (GTDB taxonomy): Bacteria > Myxococcota > Myxococcia > Myxococcales > JAJYLH01 > JAJYLH01. The sequence continues at coordinate 5,749 of JAJYLH010000077.1, forward strand.
CTCTACTCGACCACGAGCGACAGCCCGTCGCGGAAGGTGACGAGGAGGTCGCCCACCGACCCGTCGTCGCCCGAGAGCTGGAGGTGGCCGGCGTCCGCGGGAACCTGCGCGAGCAGCGGGTCCACCGGAATCGCGCCCGACGCGGTCTCGAGGATCGCCCATTCGTGGAAGGCGAAGCGCCCGTCGACGAAGGCGATGCCGATCGCGCGCCGGGCATTCCAGCGATGCCGTCGCGCGGTTTCGAGAAACGCGGCCGTCGCGGTCTGGCAATCGATGTGCGGGTCGCGCGCGCGCGCCAGCACGAACGCGACGCGCGTCAAGAGCCGCCGCACGCGCCGCGACTGCGGAAGCGCGACCTGATGCAGGTCGACGGCGAGCGCGCCCGCGTCACGGGTGACGACGGTCTGCCCGGGCGCCCGAACGCGCGCGAGCCGTGCCAGCGCTTCGGGCGGCGCGACGACCTTCAGCCGCAGCTCGCCCCTCCGCAGCGCTGCTGCCGGGTTCCCGCGAAACGGAATCGGTGCCGCGAAGAGGTCGTCGTCCGAGACTTCGATGGGTCCCGTCGTCGCCACGAAATGCGCGCCCTCGTCGGGCAGCGTCAGCGAGGAGAGGAGGCCCGCGACGACCCGTGCACGAAACGGATGGCCGAGCTTCGTTCCGATGAGCGTCATCGATCCATCGGCCGCACGGGTGACCGTCGCGCACTCGTCGCCCGTCTCGCCGCTCTGTTCGTCGATGACGTGGAGGCAGCTCCGCTTCCCCCCGGGCTCGCGCGCGAGAAACGTCTCCGCCGCGATCGCCGGCACCGCGTCCGAGGGGCCGCGGCGAATCGGTCGCGAACACGCGAGCCGCGCGTGTGGAACGTCGGGACCGCGGCAGCGTTGCGCCGTCGAGCGCAGGAGGGCGCCGGTCTTCGGGTCGAACCGCGCCTCGATGAACGCGGTCTCGCGCAGCCGGACGCGACCTCGCACGACGTGCAGCTCCGAACGGTAGGAGAGAGCGCTGCCGCTCAGCGTCAGACGGACCTCGCCCACGGTCTCGCCGAAGAGGCTCGCGGCGAGGTGGCGCGTCGTCGCGCGCGCAATCGACGGCGCGACGAAAAGCACGAGCGCGAGGACGAACGCTCTCACCCGGTCGATTCCAGGCGGAGGCGGGCGCGGCGCAGCTCGCACAGCTCGGCGGCGACCGCGCGCGAGGGGCCGTTCGCCCGCAACATCTTCAGGTTGTTCGCGAGCCCGGCGATGGCCCGGTAGAAGAGCATGCTCTCCGGCGGCGGCTGGATGCGGAGCATCTCCCGCATGGCGTGCATCATCGTCGTGCGCATGTCCATCACGATTCGGCAGGCGCCCCAGTCGTAGCTGTCGCCGCGGACCGGACGCGCCGCGATGTCGTGAATCGTCCGGATCGACCCGCGCGCCTTCTCCAGGTCGCCCTTGATGCGAAACCCCGCGCCCGAAAGCAGCGCGACGTAGTCCGGCTCGTTGCGGTCGATCTCTGCTTCCATCAGCGCCCAGAAGCCGGCGACGAACTCGCGCGTCAGCTTCTTCACCGCGCCGAAGTCGAGAACCGTCAGCCGCCCGTCGGGCCGGACGAGGAAGTTGCCCGGATGCGGGTCGCCGTGGATGACGCAGTCGCGCACGAACGGCGCGAGGACCGCGAGGGTGAGCTGCCGGCCGACACGCCAGCGGCTCGCCGGGTCCGCTTCCGATTCAGCGAAGCGCTTCAGGGGGACGCCGTCGACGTACTCCATCGTCAGGACGCGCTTGGTCGAACGGGCGGGATAGGTGCGCGGCACGTGGAGCTCGGGGAGGTCGGCGACCAGCGTCGCGAACTCGTCCGCGAACCCGGCCTCCCGGACGTAGTCGGTCTCCGCGCCGATCTCCCGGCGAATCTCCTCGTAGTACGGCTTGGGATCGATGTCCTTGAACACGCGCCCGACCGGATTGTCGAAAGCCCGGACGAACATCCCGGCGTTCTTCAGGTCCGCGACCAGCGCCTCGGCGACGCCCGGGTATTGCACCTTGACCGCGACGAGCGTGCCGTCGTGGAGGCGGGCGCGGTGCACCTGCCCCAGGGAAGCGGAAGCGATGGGCTCGGGCGAGAACTCCGCGAAGGCCTTCTCCGGCGGCTCGCCGAGCTCCTCCTCGACGACCTGGGCGATGTCCGGATACGCCATGCTCGGCGCCTGGGCGAAGAGCTTGGCCACGATGTCCCGCGCCTCGGGCGGCAGCGCTTCCGCTTCCATCGCGAGCTGCTGGCCGAGCTTCATCGCGGCGCCCTTCATGGTGCCGAGGGTCTCCAACACCTTCCTCGCCGCCTCCTTCTCGGGGCCGAAGTCGCGTGCCGCGCCGAGCGCCTGCTTCGCCTTGCCGACCGCCAGCCCTCCTGTTGTGCGTGCGGTCAGCGAGGCCATCTTCGCGAGGCGTCGCAGCCGCCCTGACGGGATTTTCGGGTCGTCGCCCACGCGCCGCTCCCGGCCGTCGCCAGCCTACCGCCGAGGATAACGCCGCGCGGGCACCTCCGTCCGCCGAAGCGGCGGAGAAGACCGATCCGACCGATCGGTCCGATCCGCGGTGCGCGAGGTCACGCTGCCGGCCGGCGCCCTCGGGTCATTCGCTCGCCGCGAGGCCGAGCCAGTAGGTCGTGCGCTGGGCGTTCTCGGAGACGACGTAGAAGATGTCCGGCCCGCTCAGCGACGCCTGCGCGGACGCCTGGACGGTCAGCATGAGCCGGTCGCCGTTTTCGCCGGTCGACCGGTCGAGCGTGTAGGTGAAGGTGCCCGGACCCTGACCGAACGAGGAGGCGCTGACCACCTTCACGCGCCACGGCCCGCCAGTGTCCGCTTCGCTGTAGAGGTCCAGGGGAATGGTACGGCTCCCGCCCGGCGGCACCGCTACCCCCAAGGTCGCCACCCAGTGGCCGCCGCCCAGGTCGTACTGCACCTGGTCGGGCAGCTCCGGCACCGCGTTGAAGAAGACCTCGCCTGGCGTCTCCGGCACGCACGGGTCCTTCCCCGCGCTCGCCGATTCGTTCGACCAGCTCCGCTGCACGGCGTACGGGAAGTCCGGGAGCTTGACGAACACCCCCGGCTCCTGCGCGCACAGGTCTGCGAGCTCGTCGCCGCCGAGCGCGTAGGGCCAGTAGACGTGCGCGTCGTCGATGGACGACCAGGCCGGGTGCGAGAAGGGAAGGGCGTCGGTCGCCGCCTCGACCATCTCGTGGCTCTCGCTCGCGGTCTCCGCGTCGACCGCGCTCCCGTTCGGATCGGAGCACCGGGGGACGACGGCGTAGCTGGTCGAGGTGCCATCGGCGAGCTTGGCCTCCGAGTGGTACGCGCCGAAGGCCTCGCAACTGAGCTGGCCTTGCAACGAGATGGTGACGCTCGCCGGATAGTGCAGGACGTAGAGCGTGTTCGCGTCGGACGGCGGCAGCTTGCCGGCCTGGATGTCGCTGGCGAGCCACGTCTGGATGCCGCTGTCGACGAGGCTCCCGGTCGCCACCTCGTCGAGCACCACGGGAGCGGTGGCGGCCCCCGGACCGACGCCGTACTCCTCGGTCGTCGCCTTCCAGTAAGCGCTGCTGCCCACCGCCCCGTCGAAGCCGGCGATCGCCGCGACCTCGGCCATGTCGTCGTTGGAGAAGAAGACCGGCACGAACCTCGGCGACCCGAGGACCGGACCGCCGGAGTCGATCACCTGCGGCACCCGCGGATGCGGCGCCGGATAGCCGCCGGTGTACCCGCCGCCCGCGTCGGGCGAGCCGGCGTCGACCTCGCCCGCGTCGGGCCCGCCCCCATCGGGGCTCCCCGCGTCAGCGCTGCCGCCGTCCGGGACCGGTGGCGCCGAGCAATGCCCGGTCGAGGCATCGCAGGTTTCGCCGTTCTGGAAGCAGTCGGTGTCGGAGTGGCAGGCTGGCGCGCAGAAGGGCCGCTGCTCCCCGGTAGCGCAGACGTACTGGCTGCGGCAGTCGCTGTCCTTGGCGCAGCTCGCCATGCACAAGGCGAGGCCGGAGTTGCCGCTGACGAGGCCGCCGACGCAGAGGTGGCTCGGTCCGCACTCGCTGTCGGTGTGGCACATCGAGGTGCAGTAGCCGTTCGGGAAGCCGTCCTGCGGCGAGAGACAGTAGGGCCGAGGGCCCTGGCCGCAGTCGCTCGTCTGCCGGCACATCTCGCCGATGTCGGCCTGGTTCCCGAGAGCGCCCTCACACAGCCCGGTGCCGGAGTCGCAGGCGTGCTGGTGCGGGCAGTCGAGGTTCGACTGGCATCCCGGCTGCGGCAGGCACTCGACGTAGATCGGCTTGCAGGCGAAGCCCGTGCGGCAGTCGGAATCACGTTGGCAGAGCCGGACGCAGTAGCCGGAGCCGTGCGTCACCTGCTCGCAGGCGCTTCCGGCGGGGCAGTCGGTGTTCACCGCGCAGGCCTCGGTGCAGTAGCCAGACGCGGTCTGGCGGTCGCAGTGGCCGGAGAGGCAGTCCGCGTCGCGCTGGCACGCTCCCCCGATGGCCTGCGGCTTGGCGGGAGCGCCGCCGTCGGCCCCGCCGTCCCCGGCCGAGCCTGCGTCGGGCACCCGACCGGCGTCGGCCGTCTGGGAGCTGGGAGACGAGCAGGCCGCGAGGGCGACGGCCAGGGCGATTGCGAACCACGAGCCGCGGGCGCCAGAGCACATCGGACACCTCGAAAGGAGCGCGAAAGCGTACCTGCCCCGGCGCGCGCGATCCAGGTCAGAGGGTCTTCCACGTCGCATCGAAGAGGCTCGTGCCCGCGCTGGGCACGCATTCGACGCGTTTCTCCGGATTCGCCGCCGCGTGGCGCAGGAGGTGGAGCACCGTCTCCAGGTCGTCGGTGCCCGCCGCTGCCGCGATGTCCGCCAGCGCTTGCGCCTTCTGGGACCCGCGCAAGGCTTCGAGGACGCGCGCTTGCAGCTCGAGGACCGCCGCCGCCGCTTTCTTCCCGGCCTCGACGCCCGGCTGGTGGTAGGCGTTGATGTTCACGAAGGTCGCGTAGTAACCGACAGCCCTCTCGTACAGCGCGATGAGCCCGCCAACCGACCGCGGCGAAAGCGCGTCGAGGGTGACCGTGATCGACTCGCGTCCAGACTCGGAGAGCGCCCGCCGGGTGCCTTGCCAGAAGCCGCTCAGGTAGTCGCCGCTGGTGACGCCGGGCTCGACCTCGACCGGCGGCCGCGCGGAGTCGCGATCGGCCAGCACCACGATGAACGTCGCGAAGAAGTTGTCGAGCCCGTCGCGAAGCTGCTGGACGTAGGCGTGCTGGTCGGTCGAGCCCTTGTTGCCGTAGACCGCGATGCCCTGGTGCACCTCGCGGCCGGAGAGGTCGAGCCGCTTTCCCAGCGACTCCATCACGAGCTGCTGCAGGTAGCGGGAAAAGAGCGCCAGCCGATCCTTGTACGGCAGAATCACCATGTCCTTCGCGCCGCGTCCGCCGGTCGCGCTGAGCCATGCGAGAGCCAGGAGCGCTGCCGGGTTCCGCATCGTCTCGGTCGCGCGCGTCGCCTCGTCCATCGCGCGGGCGCCCGCGAGCAGTGCGTCGATGTCGAGCCCCTGCAGCGCTGCCGGCAGGAGGCCGACCGCGGACAGCTCGCTCGTGCGCCCGCCGACCCAGTCCCACATCGGAAAGCGGTCGAGGAATCCCTGCTCGACGGCAAATCGATCGAGAGCGCTGCCGCTTCCCGTCACCGCCACTGCGTGCCGCGCGAAGGTCAGCCCCAACCGCTCGTATTGCGCCTTCGCCTCGAGCATTCCGTTGCGCGTCTCGGGCGTGCCGCCGCTCTTCGAGATGACGACGGTCAGCGTTCGGTCGAGGCGGTCAGCGAGGGCGTCGAAGACCCGGTCGATGCCGTCGGGGTCGGTGTTGTCGAGGAAGAACGGCCGCATCCGGTCGGCGGGCGACCCGAGCGCGGACGCGACGAACTCGGGCCCGAGCGCCGAGCCGCCGATGCCGATGACCAGGAGGTTCTCGAACCGCGACGCCCTCTGGGGGCGCAGGTGCCCGGCATGAACGCTCCTGGCGAGCGACGCGATGCGCGCGTTCGTCGTCCGAATCGCCTCCGCGATCTCCGGCGTCGGGGCCAGCTCGGGCGCGCGCAGCCAGTAGTGGCCGACCATCCGCTGCTCGTCCGGGTTCGCGATGGCGCCGCCCTCGAGCGCGCGCATCGCCGCCAGCGCGCGTTGGACGTCCGCCTCGTGCGCGGCGAAGAAACCGTCGGCGAAGTGGATGCGCGAGACGTCGACCGACAGGCCGAGCGCCTCGTCGTGGAAGAACAGCTCGCGGAAGCGGGAGAACGAGGGCAGCGTCATGCGCGCACTCCTAGCACGTCCGCTGCCGCGCGCGGATGGCTGCCGCCGGCTTTCGTCGTGCGTCGAGCGGTGGGGCAGTTCGTGTGCCCGGCGGCTCGTCTTCCTCTTCGAGGCCCTCCCCATGAACGATCGGAACCTTCTCCTCGAGACCCACGACGGCGTGCGAACGCTCACCATCGACCGCCCGGAGCGGAAGGACGCGCTGACCCCGGCGATGTACTCGGCGCTGGTCGACGAGATGCAGGCATAGGACCAGGACGACCCGGTTCGGGCGCTCCTCGTCACCGGCCGAGGCGACAGCTTCACCACGGCCAACGACCTCGCGGACTTTGCAACCAGAAGGAGCCACGGAACGAGAGTCAAGAGCCGCGCGCCGCAGGCACTTACTGTAAGTCGAGCGCCTCTGGCCGGCGTCGAGACGAACGTCTCCCGGCGGGCGGCTTGAAAGCGCCCGCGGAAGTGCTGCCGGAAGGATCGAGAGGAGCTACGCGGCCATCAGCGGCGGGCCGCAGGCGTGATTCGAAAAGCCTACCATGAGCGGGGTGGTCTCGCCCGTGTGCGCCAGATAGCGGGCGATCTCCTCGGTGTCGTGCAGCACCGCGATGGGCGCAAGCGTCCCTCGCTGCTCCGTCTGCTCGCCCATGCTCGACACCGTACCCGCCTTTCAGTCGGTGTCCACTTCTATGGATCAACCCCTGGAGCTTGTCGGGATCAATAGGGCGCACCGGGCTTGTCGGGCCTGAAGCGCGTGCCGTCGATGACAATGCCCTCACTGCCGTGCTTCCCGATCATCCGGAAGGTGTGCCGCTCGGGTTTGCCCCCGCCACCGGTGCCGCCATAGAGCGCCTTCGGATGATAGTAGGTCGGCCCGGTGGTGGGCACCGCCCACGCAGTGTAGCTCTTGACATTCTGCACTTCGATGGCGCCTCGCAAGAGTCTGTAGACGCACTTGGAGCCGCCCGATGCGTCCACGGTCGTATTGTACGAGACGAACTCGCAGGTTCCATTGGGATGAAAGACCCAGGTCTGCAAGATCTGGCTACCGTTGCGCGAGAACAACACGGAGTACTTGCCTCCCGCCCACTGGATCGGCTTCGCACCGGCAGGGCGCGGCCCTGGATGTCTTTCCTGCGGCGGCAAGGCCGTGCGCTGCCGCGCGCCAAGCTGCGCGCGCGCCCAGTCGATCTCCTCTTGCGCGCGGGTGAGGGACGGGTCGGCCTGGAGCGCGGACTTCCACGCCCGGATGGCCAGGTTCAGATGACCCAGTTTCGCATACATGAGGCCGCAGTCGAAACGGGCCCGCCCGCTCCCCGGATCGAGGATGACGGCCTCGTAGTAGGCGTTGAATGCGCCGCGCCAATCGCCGTTGCGCGCATGGGCGTCGCCGAGCGCAATCTGGCGGGCGCTCCGTTCCGGCGACTCGACCAATCTCCGCGTCTGCGCGGTGACCGGGCTCGCGAGCAGCAGGAGGAGCAATGGCAGAAGAGAGTGCATGAACCTGGCGTGCATGTCGCTCCAATCGCGATTACGTGTAAGAAGCCCAAGCGGCCCGCGGGGGCGAACTCGGGCCTCGGTGGGGTCGTGATCGAAGTCGCTGGCGATGGTGGTCGGCATCGTTCACGGGGAGGGAGCGTACCAGTTCTGCCCGGAAGCGTCAAGTCGAGCGCCTCTGGCCGGCGTCGAGACGAGCTTCTCCCAACGGGCTGCTCCAAAGCGCCCGTTCGAGATCGCCGGGAAGATCGAGAGGAGCTACGCGGCCATCAGCGGCGGGCCGCAGGCGTAGGTGGTGGCCTCGCCAGTGTGGGCGAGGTAGCGGGCGATCTCATCGGGGTCGTGCAGTGCGGCGATCGGGCGCAGGCGTCCCTCGCAGCGAGAACATTCGAGCGCGTCACCGCCCCAGGTTCGGCGGAACAGCTCGGCACAGAGGAGCCGCTCGGCCTTCGGCGGTGCAGCAGCGGCCTCGCTCGGCACTGGCTCGGCCTGCGGCAGAGGAGCAGCGGTGCTCGGTGTCGGCTCGTCGTGGTGGTGCTCGCAGGCCGAGCCTCGGTGCTTCGTCGGCGCGGGCACCACGAGTGTGCGCTCCTTCGCCGCCGGCGCCAGGATCCCGAAGTGCTTACGGGTCGGATGAACAGGCCCTTGACGGCTGCGCCGAACGCGCTGGAGCATGCGAGGCTCGTGGTTCGCGTCGCGTACGACGGCAAGCACTACGTGAACATCGATGACCCCGACCGGACCGGGCTTCCGATGACCGGCTCCAAGGCTCATCGAGCCCGCGGGCAGTCCCACGTCTCCGACCGGAAGCGATACCGCGCGGTGCTTTTCGACAACCATCGCTTGAGCGGCCAGAAGGGGTCTTCGACGGCCTCGTGGCTCGCGACGAGGTGGCAGCGCGATCGTAGCTCCGCACGGACTCGCGGGTTGGTGACTCTCAGCCAGCTCCGGTCCGGGACGGTAATCAGCACCACGCGCCGCGCGCTCGCGAGCGCCGCGCGCAGCGAGCTCATCTGCTCGTCGCGGTCGGGGTACTGCTGTATCAAGGGAACCGCGACGACGGGTGCGGCCGGGCGCCAGACGCTCGATACCTGCGCGGCGGTGCGCGGGTAAGGCGCGATGACGAGATCGGCCGGGTCTTCGAGCAGCGAAGCCCGGGCGGCCGCCGGCAGCGAGTTCAGGTCGCCTTTCAGGAAGTGGTCGCCCCGGACGGTGAGAAGGAGTCCCAGCGCCAGGTAGCCAGCGGCGACGACGGAAGCCGTTCGGCGCGCGCCCGGTGCGGCGAGCCCTCCCAGCATCGCCGCGGTGAAGAGCGCCCAGACCAGCAGGCTGTATCGCGGGTGCCAGACACCGACCTGCGTGGCGCCGCACCAGCCCAGCGCAACGGCGAGAAGCCATCGCGAGAAGCCGTCGCGCCGGCGGATGATCGCCCAGGCGGCGGCGGCGAACCCGGGAAGGACCAAGAGCGCGAGCAGGGTCAGCGGCCAGCCCGGATGAGCTTCGCCCGCCAACCCCAAACCGAGCCATTCCACGAACGCCGTGAGAGAAAGCTGGAATCGACTCGCGGCGATGGAAACGAGGCGGCCTGCCGGGTGGCTCAGGGGCGTGAGCAGAGTTCCCGCCACCAGGACGGCGCACGACGCCGCCACCACGACGCGCGCGCGGGTGCCGCTCCTCGTCAGGAGCCACGCCGTCCCGTCGATGACGAGGAAGGGGAGGTCCAAGTAACCCGCCAGGGTTCCGACGAGCGCGCCGGCGAGCAAGGCCCCGTCGGCGCCGACGGTCCCGGCGTCGGCTCCCCAGAGAGCCCACGCTCGCAAGGCCTGCCCGAGGAAGAGAAACGGATACCAGCGCGCCGCGCCGCCATACATGAGGAGCACCGGATGGAACGCCGCGAGAGCGACCGCCCACCAGGGCGCGAGCCGGCGTCGCGTGACGAGGGACGCGACGAGGAAGAGCGCGAGCGCGCTCGCGGCGACCCGCGGCACCACGAGCGGGAGAAAGCCCGGCGCGAGGTGCACGATGCCTCGGTCCAGCAGAGCGACCCAGGGCAGGTGGACGTCGGCCGCCAGCGAAGCCGAGAAGTGGTGCGGGTCGGCGTGAGCGAGCGAAATCTCGAACCATTCGTCATCGTAGGGCAGCCGGTGAGCGGCCAGAGCGAGAGCGGCGGCCGCCCACGCCCAAGGTAACGCGAGAAGGGGAATCCTCGCCGCGCGGGAGACCGGCTCGGAGCGAGTCACGGACAACGCTGGCACAGCCTGCATCGGAAACCTGTCAACGGCAGTGACGCCAACGAAGATGCTTCACTGCGCACGAGCCATGGGTGTTCAAACAAGCGCTTCGGAGGGGGGACAAGCCCCCGCCGCTTGCAACCGCCTGATCGGTCACTCATGGCGCACGAGCCTACCCGTCGTCTTCGCTCGTGGTCAACAGGCTCGTGCGCTGGGCGGACGCGCCGCAGCTCGACCCTCGCCGAAAATGGGGTATCGGGTTCGTTCAGGTTGGCAATCGATCGGAGCGCGGGACGTGTAAAAAGCCCAAGCGGTCCCCGGGTGCGAACCCGTGCCTCGGTGGCGTCGTGGTCGAGGTCGCTGGCGGTCGTGGTCGGCATCGTTCTGGGCGAAGGCGGGAACCGGTGCTGTCCGGAAGCGTCAAGTCGAGCGCCTTGGGCCGGCGTCGAGACGAACGTCTCCCGGCGGGCGGCTTGAAAGCGCCCGCGGAAGAGCTGCCGGAAGGATCGAGAGGAGCTACGCCGCCATCAGCGGCGGGCCGCAGGCGTAGGTGGTGGTCTCGCCGGTGTGCGCCAAGCGCGGGCGATTTCATCGGGGGTCGTGCAGCAGCATTGACGTGACCCGGCGGTCTTGCCGAGGCGCTCCCGGCGTGCCCCGGTGCGCCAGGAGGCCTCGACGTGCGGGCCGATCAGGGCGCGATCGGCTCGGGCTTGGTGTCGCCCGGGTCGGTGTCGCCCTTTGCGGTTTCTTGCGTCTCCTTTGCCTTCTTCTCGGCCGCTTTCTTCTCGGCGGCCGCCTTTTTCGCAGCCTTCTTCTTGGCCGCGCCCTTGAGGGGCTTCGTCGCCGGCGGGTTGTCTCCGGGCGCCTGCTGGGTCTTATGGGCCACATGCGCTCTGAGCGGCGGGACTTCGGCGTCGATCTGGTCATAGCCGAAGAGGTAAGCACCCGCCCTCCAGAGGATGTCCCACGACCCGAGGTACAGCGTCCAGATCCGGTCTCGAACGTCGTGCGCCTCAGCGAGCGGCTTCGGAGTCTTGCCCTTCTTCGGCGTGGCACGCGATTGGATCTCGAGCTGGAGCATCGATTCCAGCTCGGCCGTCGGTGAGCTCGTCTTGCGTGACCGCCGTCCTGTCCTTGATCTTGTCGGCGAGCTCTGTGAAGAGCGCCGCCAAGGCGACGCAGTCACCCGCGATGGCCTTGCGGCCGGGTCTACGGACGACTGCGTCCGCCGTCTTGCCTCGAGCGCGTGGGCGAACTACGTCGAGATCGCCGGCAGGCGACGCAGTCACACCATGGCCTTGCGATGGGTCTACGGGCCGCTCGGCGGCGGGCCGCCACCCGGAGGACCACCGCCGGGAGGACCGTTCGGGCCGTGCCGCTGCTCCGGTTTCCGGGGGATCAGCGCCAGCGCCGCCGTCCGCCCCACCGGGTCGTTCTCGAACACTGCTTCTGCCGCCGCGGCGAAGTCGTCGAAGAACACGTCGACCGCAGTCCAGAGGATCTTCTCCTCCAGGTTCTCGCTCTTCGTCGCCTGCCGCGCGTCGGTCTTCGAACCCACCCAGGTCGCGACCTGCCCTGCGTAGTCGTTGGCCCGCTGGACATCGTCGGCGGTGATGTATCGCCCCGCCTTGGTCTTCGGATGCTTCTTCTTGCCAGACACGAGCTGGCGCCGCGGGCGCCATCCCTTCGCGCGAGAAGCTCGACGGGTCGTGGAGCGCCAGTCGAGCAAATCTACCGTAGCTTCGCGCACCGAGCGCGGTCGACCACAATTCTTTCTATCGGAGGCCATCGACCCGTTCGATGTCAGGGCGCAGGCCCGGCAGAAGTGCCATGCGCCGGAGGGAACCGAGACGAGCCGGGACCGTGGTCGCGTCACCCGCTGTCGACCGACGCCCGATGCGGTCAGATAGCCTGGGCGCTCGAGAGCTTTGCGTCGATCTGCTGCCGAACATCACGGCCGAGGTCGTCTCGCTTGGTGGCCATGAGGAAGAGGCAGCGCCCGTGGCTCGTCGCTTCCCACTGGTGACCGATCTGCGCCTTCTCACGAGCATCGTCCCCAGACGCGAGGTGCTCGCCCTTGTACTCGACGGCGAAGAGCTTTCCAGCGTGGAGCTCGCAGACGAAGTCCGGATAGAAGTAGTCGCCGGAGGTGGGCAGGCGGAACGAGGCGTCCTCGTGCTCGACGTTCCGGACCCAGTGCTTGACCTTGGGATGCACGTCGATGGCCTGGGCGCAAAGGAACTCTTCGGTCGGCTGGCCGTCCTCCGTTGTCGCGCGCAGGTCGTGGATGACACCGTAGTAGTGCTTCCGAAATCGGTAGCGGCCGCGGTAGAACGGCGGGCGCCCGGGATAGTTCGTCGGATGGAAGTAGAACCCGTATTGAAACCTGTCCTCGAGCAGCGGCGACGCGATGAACGTCGGCAGCTTGGTCTGAAATCCCTTCGCGATGGCCACTCTGCGCCGGCGCTCGATTTCGCGCAACGCCGCCTCCTTCAACGGGTACCGTCCGCGGATGAGCGCGGTCAACGTGAAGCCGCGTTCGTTTCGCAGATGCTGGATGGTCTTGATCATCCACTTCAGCATCGATGCCTGCGGGACATCCTGCTGCCGGCATTCGCGGTCGAGCCAACGCACCAGATCGTTCTCGGTCCAGCTCGTCGTCACCTCGTTGAGATGAAGCTGCGCCGTCGGCCCGAGCGCGTACCGCACCTGGCCATCGGCCACGTCGATCTCGAATACGTCGCCGTTCTCCCGCGCCGAGAAACCCGCGAGCACGATGGGCTCGTCCATCAGATCGAACTCGCCAAGGACCGCGAGCAGCCTCTTCTCCACGGGTTGCAGCGCGTCGTCGAGCGTCATGCAGAGCTGCGGAATGGGAGCGAACGGGATGCCGCGCGCGCCCGGGGCCTGTTGCGTTTGCCGCCGGATGCGCGCTTGCTCGATGGCCTCCTCGACTTGGGGCTTCTGTCTTGCTGGGATGTTCTCCACGAGGAGCGCCGCGATCTCGTCGGTGATCTCGCCTTGAATGATCGCGGTGCCGCCGCCGCCGACCGTCGGCACGATCTTCAAGGTGTCGGCCAACTTTGCGGGAACGGGCGCGCTCGGCACCATCGGCAGCGATACCCAGGATTCATCGATCGCAGGCGTGCGCGGGGCAGCGAGTAGCTCGGGCTGTTCACCGGTGCCGGGCGCGATCGCGAGCGCAGCTTCGTAGGCCTCGAATCCCATGTTCTGGACGAGCCGGTCGACGAGCTGGTTCGCCACCTGAGCGAAACTCTGCGCCACGATGTGCGCATACGCCTTGTTCAGCTCCGGTTGCGCTCGCGCGCGGGCGCCCGGCATCCGCAGGACGCGTCCCAGAAGCTGCTCGACGTCCTTCGCGCTCTTCATGTCTTGTAGGCTGCACAGCACGTAGGCGAACGGGCAATCCCAGCCTTCCTTGAGCGCCTCCACGGTGATGACGTAGCGGATTGGAGAAGCCGGATCGGCAAGCACCACCTCGTCGACCACGACGATCGGTCGCATCAACGCGAGGAAGTTTGCGAGCGATGTCTTCACGCGACCCAAGTCAGAAGGCTTCAGGAATGGCTGCGCGACGAGATCTTCCTCCGTCACAACATCGAGCCCTGGGAGTTGCTACGGAGTCAGGCTCTGGAAGTGGGCGGAGAAACCCTCGTCGAAGGCGTAGGCGTTGCGGATGGTCTTGTCTCTCACGTTGAAGGACTGAATCGTAGCCACGATGATGATGGCGCTCGCACCGACCTCTTGCGGCCCGACTGTGGGCAGGTCTTCGAGCGCGCAGACGCGGACCCGATCGCCGAAGTGGCTCTCCAGCGCGAGCCGGCAGGGGTGGCTGGGCGTCTGGAGCATCGCCAGCGTCTGTGTGCGGATGGCATCGGACGGGGTCAGCCACAGCGCCGCCGGCGCGTCAGAGTCCAGTAGCACCTGCCCGATGCGCGCCACCGCGTGCGCCGCGAGGTAGGTCTTCCCGCCGCCGGTCGGGATGCGCACGCAAACCGCCGGGACCTCGCCCAAGGCCGACCGGTCGTACAGACGAGGCGCCTGCCCAAGCTCGGAGATCGATTTCGTCCAGGCTTGCTCGCGCCCGACGACGCGCGCGTGGCGGAAGAACGTCTCCACTGCACCAAGCGCCCTCTCCTGATAACCCTTCAGCGTGAACATCGTCACCTCAGCGCCTCCAGCGCCGTGCGCAGTTGCTGGAAGCTCGGCGAGCGGTTGCGGGCGGGATCCATGTGCACGGCGATGGCGCGCGCCGCTTCGCTCTTGCGCAAGCCGGTTGTAAGTAACCCGCCTTCTGAAGAAGCCGTTCGAGGGCTTCCCAGGTGCCTCCGCGAATGGCATCGGGGTTGCGGTACTTCGCCTTGGCGTCAGCGTTGGCCAGGACCCTCGGATACGCTGCCTTGACCGCATTCCAGTCGCCAAAGAACCAGGCTTCCATTTCCTCGACGGCAATGCGATTGACGACCGTCCACGCCTTGGGCTTCGTGCTGCGCGTCGGTAGCCCAGCGCCACGCGCCGCCTTTTCCATGCGAGCTTTCAACTTGGTGCAGTCATCGTCGTCTCGGTCGACCACGACCAGGATGCGCGAGTTGGAACGTAGAAATCGAGCGTAGCCTTGGAGCCGGTGGGGAAGCATGGACAGAAGATCCGTCTTCCCTTGGTGCGCGTGGATTCGGAAAGTGATCGGCCCCAAGATGCGCGGAAGAAGCTGTTGAAGCGCGCTCTGCGTCGAGGGCTCCTCGACGATGACTTCGAGGTGCTGCACCGTGCTCATGTCTTGCTCCGCGGCATCGGGGCGCTGGCAGGATCGTAGGGGTCGCCGCCGAGATAACCTTCAAGCCACAGGCTCCCGAGGCTGGCGCCAGTCTCGACGAATTCGTTCACTCCCTGAACGTCGCACGCCCGCATCGCCTGAGTGTGTCCGCGCTCGTCGCGGTAGAGGATCCATACTTCCTCTGGCCGCAACCCGTTCAGAAAAAAGGGCGAGTGCGTGGTGACCAAGAGTTGCGAACGCTCAGTGGCGGCTCGGCACTCCTCGGCTAGCCCTAGTTTCGCATGAGAGGCGAGGCGTCAGGCGTTGGGCCGCATGCGGCGAGGCTTTTCGCGGTCTGGGCCGGTAGCTGAAAAAGCGGAAGTCCACTGCTCGATTCCGAAGATGGCAGC
>JAJYLH010000078.1 GCA_021787845.1 Myxococcales bacterium
CTGATTTCGATATCACGGCGGTCGCTTCCGGTCGCGGCAACGGAGGCCGCGCGCTCGTCGAAGACGCCGGCGACACCCTCGCCATCAACTACGGCGGAGACTTCACCGGCGGCACGCGAATCGACAGCCCGCTCACGGTGAACGGCAACCTGAACCTCGGAGCGACCATGACGTTCAACGGAGGCACCGGTCCGATGTGCCTCTTCTTCAAGAACACGCCCTGTCCGAGCGGGTGGTTCTACCGTGGAACGGCCGGCTTCATTCTCAGCAACGCAGACCCCTGTCCGTACACCACCGGTGCCGCCTACAACTCCAGTTGGACGTGGTGTCACCCGGTGCTTTGCTGCAACCAGTAGCCCTCGGGCGGAAGCGGAGCGCTCTCGAGGAGTTGCTGGGTTGGAGCGCTCCTGCTTGGCAGATCGACTTCCTTTCGGCGCCGCGCGCAACCATCCGGCCAACTATCGCCGGCTGGCTCGCGCGTGGTCCGACGACCGCCGACCTGGCGCGAGCGGCTAGCGATCTACCGTGACATCACCGCGGCGATTCCGGCGAGGACGCAGCCGACCATCGTCACGCCCCACCCCGCCGCGCCGGCATAGAACCAGGGCATCACCCCGCGGCGCTCGACCTCGGTCAGCCGCTCGTGATGCCCGGTCGGGTTGAAGAGCCAGCGCCGGTCGAGCGCGCCCCGCGGCCTGAGCGCCCGATAGAGGAGCACGTGGTACCGCACGGCACAGGGGAGGCTGAAGAGCAACCCTCCTCCGATGAGGAGCCCGCCGGAGACGAGCAGCGTCGTCCAGGAGGCGAACCGGATAGCGAGAGCGGTCGCGCTCAGCAAGAGGAAGAGGAAGGCGGCGACGGCGAGTTCCCGCACGGAGCTGTTCTACACCCGGCGGACGTACTCGAAGTCGAACGGCTGGCCGTTGATGCCCTTCGCCGGCGGCGAAATCCAGTGCGCGATCTGCCCGCGGGCGTGGACCGGCCGCTGCAACGCGCGCACGAAGGAGCGGTCCGACTCCGAGGGAAGGAAGTCGTCGAGGTGGGCAGCCCAGTCGTCCGGCGACCCGAGCCGCCCGTCCGGGTCGAACGGCTGATGAGCGAAGGGACCGATCGCCCGATGAAAGCGGCGCGACGGCAGCTTCAAGCGGAAGCCGACACCGCTCCCGGTGAGCGTCTTGTTCCAGCGCGCCACCGCGCGTTCGCAGTCCTCGACGTAGGCGTCGCGCAACTGCTCGTTCATCGCGTTGCGCAGCGGCACCTCGCGCTCGGCGACGCGGCCGTTCTCGAAGGTCTCGAGGCGCACCACCTGCTCGAGCGCCCGGTGCTCCGCCTGCTCGCTCTCGCGATAGCGCCCTTTCAAGCCGCTCGCGAAGAAGTCCGCCGCGTTGGTCGAGACCTCGCCGCCGAAGAGATCGAGCGACAGCGAGAACCAGTAGTTCAGGTACCGCTGAAGGGTCGGCAGATCGATGCCGCCTTGCGCGCGGGCGTCACCGTTCGGGTCGAGGCGGGTCAGCTCCGCCGACCGGCGCACGATGCGGTCGACCCCGGTCTCCCCGACGAAGAGGTGGTGCGCTTCCTCGGTGAGCATGAACCGGGTCGTCCGGGCCAGGGGAGCGAAGCCGGACTCCGAGAGCGCTGCCAGTTGGTACTTGCCGTCCCGGTCGGTGAACATGGTGAACATGAAGAAGCTCAGCCAGTCGTCGATGCGGGCGTTGAACGCGCCGAGGATGCGCGGACGGTCGGCATCACCGGAGCGGCGGGCCAAGAGCCCTTCCGCTTCCTCGCGCCCGTCGCGGCCGAAGTGCTTGTGGAGCAGGTAGACCATCGCCCACAGGTGGCGGCCTTCCTCGACGTTGACCTGGAAGAGGTTGCGCAAGTCGTACAGCGACGGCGCCGAGTGGCCCAAGCGCCGCTGCTGCTCGACACTCGCCGGCTCGGTGTCCGCCTGGGTGACGACGATGCGCCGCAGCGCCGCGCGCAGGTCGCCCGGCACCTCGTTCCACGCCGGCTCGCCCAGGTGGTCGCCGAAGCCGATGGTCTCGCGCGCCGGCGGCGCGAGGAAGATGCCCCAGCGATAGTCCGGCATCTTCACGTTGGCGAAATGCGCCCAGCCGTCGGCGCTGACGCTGACCGCGGTCCGCAGGTAGACCTCGTCGTCCTGGAAGCCGTCCGGGCCCATCTCGCGCCACCAGGAAAGGAAGCTCGGCTGCCAAGCCTCCAGCGCGCGCTGGAGCTTCCGGTCCGAGGCGAGGTCGACGTTGTTCGGAATCTTCGATTCGAGGTCGATCGTCATCAGCGCTTCTCCTCAGCTCTTGCCCAGCCGCTACCCGTTCGAGGGATTCCGTCCCCTCACGTCCGGCGCGGATCGAACTGCGCCTGCTCGGGCGCGCCGTACCGCGTCAGCGCTCCCGTGGGGCCGGTGGCGTTGGGGCGGGTGAAAATCCAGTTCTGCCAGGCGGAGAGCCGGCCGAAGATCTTCGTCGCAAGCGACTCGGTTCCCGCGAAGCGCAGCGACGCTTCCATCCCGGTCAAGGCGTCCGGCGAGAGGCTCGCCCGCTCCTCGACGGCGACCCGCAGCTCGTCGTCGAAGTCGATGTCGTCGGCACGAACGGTGACCAGCCCTGCCTGGTCGGCAGCAGCGGCGCCGAGCAGCTCACCGCGTCTGGCGCGCAAGCGATCTTCGCGATCGGCGAGCCGCGCCGGATCGCCGTCCCCGTCCGCCAGCCGCTGCGCCAGCCGGGTCAACCCATGGCTCATCGGAAACGCGCCGAAGTTCAGCGGGGTGAGCGCCATCCGCGTCGCGCCGTCATCGACCATGTAGGTGCGGTCCGCCGCCAGCGCGAGCTCCAGGAGCGGTCCCGCAAAGCAACTCTCGCGATCGACCACCGCGAAGAAGGAACGCGCGGTCAGGTCGAGCCGCCGCAACGTCCGCGCGATGTGGAGGAGCACCTCTCGAACGAGCCCGACCTGGCGAAGCTCCTCGAGGGTCCGGTCGACCGCCAAGAGCTTCTCGATGTCCCCACGCGTACGTAGCGTGACGACGTTCACCTCCTCCCCGTGGAAGCGCAGGCGCAAGAGCGCGTCGTCCAGCTCCCGGAACGCGCGCAAGGGCCACCAGCAGGACCCCGCTGCAACGATGTCCGCAAGCGCTGCCGCCTCCTCGCCCGCCGGCCCCGACACGACCAGATCGGCCCGGCGGCGCACGCGGTCCATCGCCAGCTCGACGTGCGAATAGGCGATGCGGTCGCCGTCGATCCGCGGATCGAGCGGCTCCAGCTCGATCGCCGGCCCGCGCGGCGTCTCGTCCGTCCTCGCCGCCAGCTCCTGCGCGCGCTCGAAAATCGCCTGCTCGAATCGGCTCTTCGGAACCAGCCGGTCGACGAGGCCCCATTCGAGCGCGCGTTTGCCCTTGATGCCCTCGACCAGCGTCGCGAACATGTCCGCCCGGTCGCGCCGCACCCGCCGCTTGTCCACCACCCGCGTCAGCCCGCCGGTGCCCGGCAGCACGCCCAGGAGCGGCACTTCCGGGAGGCTCACCGCGCTCTGGCCGTCGTCGACCAGCGCGATCTCGTCGCACGCGAGCGCCAACTCGTACCCGCCCCCGGCGCAGGTCCCGTTCACCGCCGCCAGGAACTTGACGCCGCTGTGCCGGCTCGCGTCCTCCATCGCCAGCCGCGTCTCGTTGGTGAACTTGCAGAAGTTCACCTTGAACGGATGGCTCGACCCCGCCAGCATCCGGATGTTCGCCCCGGCCGAGAACACCCGCTCCTTGGCACCGGTCACGATCACCGCTTTCACTTCCGGGTGGCAAAAGCGCAGCCGCTGAACGAAATCGGCGAGCTCCAGGTCCACCCCGAGGTCGTAGCTGTTGAGCTTGAGCGCGTAGCCCGGGACCAGCGGCTCGCCCTCCCGCGCGTCCAGCGCCAGCCGGCACCACGCGCCGTCGAAGGTCGCCCGCCAGTGGCGGTAGCGGCTGGGGTGCGTCTCGAACGACTCGGGAACCATCCGGCCTCCGCCCCGGGGGTCCTTTTTCGAGGCATTCCCCGCGGCTAGCAGTATGTTGCACATCGGCTCGACCGGTTGCAGGATTATGCAGTATACTGCCACCCGCGCTCGACGCGCCGAAAAAGAGGCCCCGCCATGGCCAAGACCTTTCCCGAGACGCACCCGCACCGGCAGCTCTTACACAACCTGGCGCAGACGCTCCTGTGCACCCGGGGCGAGGACGGGTTGTCGCGCAAGAAGCTGGCCGAGCTGAGCGGGCTGAGCGAGCGCTTCCTGGCGGACGTGGAAGCGGAGATCGCGAATCCGTCGCTCGAGTCCTTGTCGGCCTTGGCCGAAGCGCTGGAGCTCACCGTGCCGCAGATGGTGGCCGGCAACTGGGTGCCGACTCCCCGACTGGGAGCGCTGCTGGTTGGCATGAGCGCCGACGAGCAGGAGAAGCTCGCGGACGTGATCGAGGCGCGGGCGCGCAAGACGCGGCTGAAGGTGGCGCTGGTCGGCGTGCGCGGCGCGGGGAAGACGACGGTGGGCCGGCTCGTCGCGAAGGAGCGCGGCTGCGCTTTCGTGGAGCTCGATCACCTGGTCGAGCAGAGGGCGGAGCTGCCGCTGAAGCAGCTCTTCGAGGTCCATGGCGAGGAGGTCTACCGGCGCTACGAACGGGAAGCGCTACGGGAGACCTTGAGCGACGAGGATCCGGCGGTGATCGCGACCGGCGGGGGGCTCGTGAGCGACCCGGAGACGTTCGGACTCCTGCTCGCGGGCGCGCGGACGGTGTGGCTGAAGGCGCGGCCGCAGGATTATCTCGCCCGCGTGCTCCGGCAGGGCGACAAGCGGCCGATGGATCGCCGCCCGCAGGCGCTGACCGAGCTGACGGCGCTCCTGCGCAAGCGGGAGCCAGCCTACGCGCGTTCGGAGCTGACCATCGAGACCGGCGGCCTTTCCCCGTCGGAGGTGGCCTCGCGTATCTTGACCTGGCTCGACAAGCCCGCGGGCGCGAGGCCCGGGGGGAGCGCCCGGCCGCACGCGGGAGCGCGGCGCCGGTGAGCCCGATGGCTAGCTCTAACGGTATCGGATAGCGGGAGCGCTGATGCCCAACGTGGTGGTGGTCGGGGCCCAGTGGGGCGACGAAGGGAAGGGCAAGATCGTCGATCGCTTCACCCGGTTCGCGGACGTGGTGGTGCGCTACCAGGGCGGGCCGAACGCCGGGCACACGCTGGTGGTCGAGGGGAAGAAGACGGTGCTCCACCAGGTGCCGAGCGGCATCATGCACGAAGGGAAGCTCTGCCTGGTCGGAAACGGCGTCGTCCTCGACCCGGAGCTGCTGGTCACCGAGATCGACGGGCTGAAGGCGCAAGGCTGCCTGACCGACGAATCGATGCTCAAGCTGTCGCAGGCGGCGCACGTCATCATGCCGTACCACCGGCGGCTCGACCGGGCGCGCGAGCGGGCGCGCGCGGGTGGCGCCATCGGAACCACCGGCCGCGGCATCGGGCCCTGCTACGAGGACAAGATCGCCCGGCGCGGCATTCGCCTGGGCGATCTGCTGCGGCAAGAGCGGCTGGGCCGGCTCGTCGGCGAGCGGCTGGTGGAGGCGAACGGCCAGCTTTCGGCGCTAGGCGACGAGCCCTTCGACCTCGACGAAATCCTCGAACCTCTGTCGGAGCACGCCCGGCGCCTCGCGCCGTTCGTCGCCGACACCTCGCTCGCGCTCGCCGCCGAGGTGCGGCAGGGGCGCGCGATTCTCTTCGAGGGCGCGCAAGGGACGCTTCTCGACATCGACCACGGCACCTATCCGTTCGTGACCTCGTCGAACACCACGGCAGCGGCGGCGGCGACCGGCAGCGGTATCGGTCCCACCGCGATCGACGAGGTGGTGGGCATCACCAAGGCGTACACGACACGGGTCGGCGCCGGGCCGTTTCCGACCGAGCTTTCCGACGAGACGGGCGCCTACCTCCGGCAGGCGGGGGCGGAGTTCGGCGCGACGACCGGCCGGCCGCGGCGGTGCGGGTGGCTCGACGCGGTGGTGCTGCGCTACGCGGCGCGGGTGAACGGGCTCAAGTCGCTCGCGCTGACCAAGCTGGACGTGCTGGGCGGCTTGGAGACGCTGCGCATCGGCGTCGGCTACGAGGTCGACGGCGAGCGGATGAGCGAGCTGACGGCGGACGCCGAGGCGCTCTCGCGGGCGGTGCCGATCTACGAGGAGCATCCCGGGTGGAAGGGGCCGCTCGCAGGCCTGCGCGACTACGACTCGCTCCCGACGAACGCGAAGAGCTACGTCGCGCGCATCGAGGGCCTGACCGGCGTCGAGGTCGCGGTGGTCAGCGTCGGCGCGGAACGGCAGGAGACCATCGTCCGCCGCAACCCGTTCGCCTGACGCCTCCGGTCTCGCGCGCGGTCGGCTCCGTCTCTCCTCCGCACCGCGCGCCGATTCCGGTCGGAGCGCGACCTCTTCGGAAAACCTCCCCATCCATCCGCAGATGCATGCTCTCGCGTCAGAAGGCTGGCGGGTCCACAAGGCCTGGCGGTAGATGGCGCTCATGGGTCTGGAACCGACCGAGGAAGGCGGCAGCGCCGCCCCACTGCAGCAGCCTCCGCCTCTGCCGCCGGAGGGAACGCCGGCGCCATCGACCGCCGCCCAGCCCCCATCGACGGGGACGCCGGCAGACAGCTCCCCGCCCTCGCCCGGCGATGGCGTCCTGCCGGCGGCGACCGGGGCGGCGCAGTCGACGATGCTCAACGCGCGCCTCGCGCCGCAGGACCTGGACGCCGAGCGCAGCGTCTTGGGCGGGGTGCTCCTGACGAACGACGCGCTCAACGACGTGCTCGACGTGGTCCAGGCGGACGACTTCTACCGGGAGCCGCACCGGCGCGTCTTCGGCGCGATGCTGGAGCTCGCCAACCGCAACGAGCCGATCGACGTCATCACCCTGGCGGACGAGCTGCGCAAGGAGGGTCGCCTGGACCAGGTCGGCGGTCCTGCTTACCTCGCGGGCCTCGACGCCTTCGTGCCGGCGACCGCGAACCTCTCCCGCTACGCGAAGATCGTCCGGGACAAGGCGCTCGCCCGCCGGTTGATCGAGACCGCCCACGGCATCGCCCGCGAGGGCTACGAGCAGAAGGGCGCGGTCGACGACCTGCTCGACTCGGCCGAGCAGCAGATATTCGACGTCACCGAGAAGAAGGCCCAGACCGCCTTCACCGCCCTCAAGGACACCGTCCAGCGCGTCTTCCAGAACCTGGAGAAGCTCTACGAACAGAAGTCCGAGGTCACCGGGCTCCCGACGGGCATCGAGGGGTTCGACCGCCTCACGGCAGGGCTGCAGAAGGGCGACCTGGTGATCATCGGCGGGCGGCCGTCGATGGGGAAGACGTCGCTCGTCCTGAACATGGCGTCGCACGTGGCGATCGAGAGCAAGCGGCCGGTGGCGATCTTCTCGTTGGAGATGAGCGCCGACTCGCTCACCTCGCGCCTGTTCTCGTCGGAGGCGCGGGTCGACGGGCAGCGGCTGCGGACCGGGCGGCTGTTGGACCAGGACTGGGACAAGCTCGCGCGGGCGGCCGACCGCCTCCACCGGGCGCCCTTGTTCATCGACGACTCGGCGGGCCTGTCGGCGCTGGAGATGCGGGCCAAGTGCCGGCGGCTGAAGTCGAAGCAGAAGGATCTGGCGCTGGTGGTGGTCGACTACCTGCAGCTCATGCGGGGCCGGGCGGGGGCCGACAACCGGGAGCAGGAGATCAGCGACATCTCCCGGGGGCTGAAGGCGCTGGCGCGCGAGCTGGACGTGCCGGTGATCGCCCTGAGCCAGTTGAACCGCGGCCTCGAGCGCCGGGAAGACAAGCGGCCGCAGATGGCGGACCTGCGCGAGTCGGGCGCCATCGAGCAGGACGCGGACCTGATCGCGTTCATCTTCCGCGACGAGGTCTACAACCGGGAGAGCGCGGAGAAGGGGGTCGCCGAAATCATCATCGCCAAGCAGCGCAACGGGCCCACCGGCATCGTCAAGGTGGCGTTCTTGAAGGACTACACCCGGTTCGAGAACCTCGCCGAGGAGGAGGGCTACCAGGAATAGGCAGGGCTGGTGCTGGCCGACAGCGGTCAGGCCCACCTTCGAGCGCGCGAGGCTTTCGCTCGTCGTCGACCGCCCGCGCCGGGTGCGGCCGTCATCAACCGCGCGCGAGGCCAGCGCCCTCGGCCCAACGATCGGACCGATCGGTCGGATCGGTCCGATCGGACCATCGCGGACGGAGGGCGCTCGGCCAACGAGGTGAGGCTGAATCGCACCTGCCGGACGAATGGGCCGCCCTACACCTGCATCAGGTCGGCGGTCTTCTTCGCGACGACGTCGTCGACGCTCTTGACGCCCTGGTCGACGAGCTGCTGCACCTTTTCTTCGGCCCGCTTGCCGTCGTCCTCGGGCAGCTCGCCCTCCTTGACCGCTTCCGAGAGCATCTCCTTGGCGTCGCGGCGCTGGTTGCGGATGGCGACCTTGTGCTCCTCGCCCTTGTTGCGCACCACCTTGACGAGCTCCTTACGGCGCTCCTCGGTCAGCGGCGGGAACACCAGCCGCACCACCTCGCCGTCGTTCTGCGGGTTCAAGCCCAGGTCGGCGTGGTGGATCGCCTTCTCGATGGCGGGAATCGTCGTCCGGTCCCACGGCTTCAAGACGATCATCCGGGCGTCGGCCACGTTGATGTTCGCCACCCCGTTGAGCGGCGTCGGCGCGCCGTAGTAGTCGACCTTGACCCCCTCCAGAATCGCCGGGTTCGCCCGCCCGGTGCGCACCTTCGACAGGTCGCGCCGCAGGTCCTCGAGCGTGCGGTCGATCTGCCCTTTCAAGTCGTTGACGACGTCGTCGGCCAGGCTCATCGCTTTGGACCTCTCCCTTCAGGCGCCCCTCAGGAAACGATGGTGCCGAGGCGCTCTCCCCGCACCGCGCGCACGATGTTCGCCGGGTCGGTCATGTTGAAGACCAGTATCGGCAGGTGATGGTCCCGACAGAGCGAAATCGCGGTCGAGTCCATCACCTCCAGCCCCTTGTTGAGCACGTCCAGATAGGTCAGGTGGTCGAACTTCACCGCCGCGGGGTCCTTCTTCGGGTCGGCCGAGTAGACCCCGTCGACCCTGGTCGCCTTCATGATCACCTGCGCGCCGATCTCCATCGCGCGCAAGGCGGCCGCGGTGTCGGTGGTGAAGTAGGGGTTGCCGGTGCCGGCGCCGAAGATGACGACGCGCCCTTTCTCCAGGTGCCGGACCGCGCGCCGGCGGATGTACGGCTCGCACAGCTCCTGCATCTCGATGGCGCTCTGCACCCGGGTCTTCGCGCCCAGCCGCTCGAGCGCGTTCTGCAGCGCGAGCGCGTTCATCACCGTCGCCAGCATCCCCATGTAGTCGGCGCTCGCCCGGTCCATCCCTTGCGCGCTCGCCGCCACCCCGCGAAAGATGTTCCCCGCCCCGACCACGATCCCGATTTCGACGCCGAGGTCCTGCGCCGTGCAGATGTTCTTCCCGATCTCCTCCAGCGTCGCCGGGTCGATGCCGTACTTGCCCTCGCCCATCAGCGCTTCGCCGGAGAGCTTGAGCAGCACGCGCCGGTAGCTCGTCGTCTCGGGCAGGGGGTTCTCCAAGCGCGTCCTCGAGGCCGCGAACCGACCTTGGCGCCCGTTCCCAAGGGCGCGAAAGTGCGCGCGAAACCTAGCCCACGAGCCGAACCGCGGTCAATCGCGATCCCGACGAGCACAGCAGCGATGCCCCCCAAGATCCGGTCATGCGGAAAGGCGGTCAACCGGCCCGGGCGGTCGCCGTGCCCTCAGGGGCAGGTCGGCGGCGGGTCGCAGGCGATGTCCCCGGCGGCCATGTCCGCGCCGTCGGGCTCGCACCAGAAATGGACGCCCTCGGGGGTGCTCGTCTCGATATCACAGCAATAGGGTGTCACGTCGCCGGTGACGTTCCAGAGGAACGGCCGGGTCTCCGACGACGCGACGACCTGGCGCGAGTCGTTGGCGGCCCAGGAGACGAGCCAGTAGACGCCGGCGGCGAGCTCCTCCGGCGGCGCCGAGGCGAGGTCGGGGAGGCCGCGCGAGTCGGGGCGGAAGCCTTGCCGCCAGAGGACTTCGCCGGCGTCGCTCTGGCCGCTACCGGTCATCCACGCCCAGACGACGTGGTCCGGGTTGGTGATCGCGCCGTTGTCGGCGCCGGGCTTCTCGTCGAAGACGCCGACGTAGACGCGCGCCTCGCCGCTCGGCGTCCATTGGAAGGTGAGGTCGGGGAGCGACCCGCTCATCTCCTGGCAGCGCTCCGGCGCGACCAGATCGATGAGGCGGGTGCCTCCGATGAACGCCGCGGGCGCGCGCCAGTCGCCGGCGTTCGTCGCGTCGTTGCCGGCATCGGGGTGGAGGCGCGGGAGGGCCAGCTTGCCGCAGGCGGACAGCGGCCCGGCGAGCGCGAGGGCGACCAGGAGGTGTCGCGCGCGACTAGAAGCCATACTCGAACACCCCGGAGACGAAGGGACCGGAGACGCGACCGCGGCTCTTGCCGACGTCAGGCGGCGGCTCGTCGGCGAGCGGCACCCCCCGATCGAACACCTGGGCGTCGGCGGTGTCGAACTGCCAGCCGGCCTCCACCGAGAACCCGAAGCTCGACCGCGGCAGAATCCGGAGGCCGAGGGCGGGCGCGAAGAGAAGTCCGTAGGCGCCAGTGGACGTGCCCGGCATCCACGGCGGCGGCGACTTCGCGCCCGACCTCGCGGTGACCCGCGACAGCCCCAGCCGGACCGAGAGATAGAACCGTCCCCAGGTGCCGCCGGTCGCCGGCCAGCGCGACTCGACGCCGGCGGCGAGCACGTCGAGGTCGACCGGCTCCTCGAAGTTCTGGAACGAGTCGGCCCAGGTGACGGTGGTGCTCGCGCGGTTCCAGGAGACGAACGGGCCGAGGGAGAAGTTGCCGGTCCGGTAGAGGAAGCTCGCGTCGACCGCCGGGCCGAGCGAGAGCCCGGAAGGAACGAGGACGGTGCCGCCGAGAGTGACCGTGCTCAGAGGCCAGGCGACCTCCGTGCGCGCGCGGGGAAGGTAGCGCGCGCCGACGAGATCGAACGCGGCATGGCGAACGAGGTCGATGAGCTCGGTCTCGTCCGCCGACTCCGCCGACTCGGTGCGCAGCACCTTGACGGTAGCGGTGTCGAGGAGCGTCAGCCGCACGAGCGTCGCCCGGCCGATCTGGGCGGCGGTGCCGGTGACCATCTCGCGCGCTCCGAGGCTGCCGCCGATCTGCGCGAGGCATCCGTGATCGGTGCAGCCGGCGAGCTGGCGCTGGGCTTCGACCGAGAGCAGGTCGCGGATGTCGGTCTGGCTCATCACCGTGCGGCCGCCCGCGTCGCGCAGGGCCTGGACCACTTCGCTCGCGAGAATCGCGGCCTCGTCGAGGCTCACGCCCCTCGTTTCGAGGTCGAGCACCAGAATCCGCGGCGGCTCGGCGGCGCCGGCGCGGCTCGAGAGGACCGCCAGGACCAGCGCGCACCAGAGCCCGAGGCGACGAGTCCACACGAGCCGCCATTCTACTGCGACACCGGTTTCCGAGCAGCGTCCCTTCAGGGCCGCGACGGTCGCGAGGGAGGCGACCATCGGCTATCTTCCTCGCGAGGCGCCGCCGCCCGGTTGGCGGCAGCGCTGCCGAGGGCCATGCGTTGACGAGACGAGCCGACCACCCCTCTTCACCCCGCGCGGCCTGGCGGCGGGCGGTGAAGGGCGTCCTGCTCGCCGCGCTCGTCCTGGTCCTCGCGGCCGGCGGCTACCTCGGAGCGCTCCAGCTCGACGGCAACGTTCACACCGTCGAGCCAGGCCAGCTCTACCGCTCCGCGCAGCTCGGCCGGGCCGGGTTCGAGCGGGTGGTCCGCGCCTACGGGATCCGGACGATCGTGAACCTCCGGGGCGCACATCCGGGAGCAGCGTGGTACGACGGCGAAATCGCGGCCGCCCGCTCGCTGGGCGTCGCGCACTACGACTTCGCGCTGTCGGCGGAGAAGCGGGTCGGCGAGAAGCAGATCGACGACATCCTCCGGCTCCTGCGCACGGCCAAAAAGCCGATCCTCGTCCACTGCCAGGGCGGCGCCGACCGGTCGGGCCTGGTCTCGGCTCTGTACGAGAAAGCGATCGCTGGCAAGACAGGCGCCGTCGCCGACCGGCAGCTCTCGTTGCGCTACGGCCACTTCCCCTACCTGACGAGCAAGACCGGCGCGATGGACCAAAGCTTCTGGGCCTTCGTCGGGCACCACCCCCGCTGACCCATCCGGCTCGGCTCGGCGCCGAAACGGGCTCTTCGTCAAATCCGGAGAGGCGAAAGAGCCGGGCCCGGGAGTGCCCGGATGCGGCACGACGCGAGAATGCGCAGCGACACTTCCGGTACGGCGCCAAGGCACTGCTCTATCCAGGCACTCCCGGGCCCGGCTCTTTCGCTCCCCGCATCGACCACTGCCAGCCTCCGTGCCCGGCTCCCCTCCGCGGCTCTCCCTGCTCTTGACATCCCCCTGCCGAGAAGGGCGAGCGCCGCGCCCCACAGGACCGAAGCGAATCGAGGGCGCTGCCGGTTACCAGCAGCGCCCCCGATCACCGTGCTCGATGGGTCTCGAGCTTCGGACCTAGCCCTGGATGGCGTCCTTCAGCGCCTTGAGCGGGCGGGCGCGCACGACCTTGGTCGCCGGCTTCGCCGCGAACACCGTCTTCTCCTTGGTGAACGGGTTGATGCCCTCGCGCGCCGGCCGCGCCGGCCGCTTGACCACCACGTGCTTCGCGAAGCCCGGCAGGACGAAGATGCCGTTCTTCTTCAGCTCCTTGTGCCCGATCTCGGTCAGCGCCTCGAGGATGCTCTTCACCTGCTTGCGCGTCGTGCCCTCGCCGAGCGTGTCCGCGATGGCGGTGATGAGTCCCGCCTTCGACAGCTTCGTGCCCTTGCTTGCGGTCTTGGCCATGGTCTTGCTCCTCGTGGAAAAGACGGCGCGACCCAAAAGCGCGCGCGTCCATGGGTTGCAGGAAAGTGAACTCTAGCCGGCCGCCGCGGCAAACCACCGGGCGTTGCCGCGCTCGCCGACCACCCTCGCCTTCTTCGTGTCGCGCAGCTTGCGCAGGGCGACCGCCACCCGGTCCTTGTAGGGCTCGTTCAGCTTGGCGGCGACGTCGGCCAGCGAGAACCCGTTCGCCGGAGCGGTCAGGAGCACTTGCGCGACCTTCTCGACCGGGATGCCAGGCAGGTACTTGCGATGCGGCCGCTTCCCCTTGCTGGCGACCTTCGCCGCCGGGGCGCCGGGACCCGCGGCCGGCGCGCCGGTCTTCGCTGCAGGCGCAGGCTTCGCCTTCGCAGGCTTCGCCTTCGCTCGCTTCGCCTTGGCCGCCTTCCTCGCCGGCGCCTTCTTCGCCGCCTTCGGCGCGGACGGCTTCGGTGCCGGCGCCTTCGGCGCGAGCGCTGCCGTCAGACCGGCGAGAGGCGTCTTACCGAAGACCTCGGCCAGCGCGACCGTCTGCGCGGCCAGCGCGACGGCCTCCTTGATCCTCTGAATGAATGCGTCGACTTCCTGAACGGTCAAGTGGTTGGGTCGTCCGGACACCGATTCGCTCCTTTCGCGGGGCCAGCCCCCGAAGTTGACGCGCGAGTTGGTAACACTTTCTCGTCAAGGCGTACAGACTTTTTTTCGGCAGGGGTCGTTTTTTTCGGCGCGACGGCCGGCTCCGGGCTGGCACCCGGACCATCTGATCTTCACCAGAACCCCTTGAAACAAGGCATTTCGTCAGGTTTGGGAGCGTCGGCGGCGCCGGCGGCCTCGGCGGCCGGAAACCGGCTCCGGGGCCGGGCCAATCGCCGGCTGGGACCCCCGAGGGCGGGCCGGCGGCGGTGCCGCGGCCTCCCCGAGCGCCCGTTTTGCGGCTTGGCGGCACCGCTTCCGCTTAGCTGAAGCGGTGCCATCCTGCGTTGACCGCCATCGGCCCCGACGCGCCCTCCGTCGAGTCGATCCATCGACCGCGTCGGGCGCGAAACCGGAGATGCTAAGCAGGAGCGCAAGCGTTAGGCATCGCGCGCCGTCTCATTCTCCTTGGCCATCGACGGGTTCGGCGGCCACGGTCGCGGACGCGGCGGTGGGCGCTTCCGGCTCGAACGACGCGCCCTTGGTGAACCAGTCCTTGAGCGCCCAAGCGCCGAGCGCGCCGGCGAGCGCCACCGAGGCGAGGATGATCCACATCGCGTAGGGCGTACGCCAGAACGGGACCGTCCTCGCCACCAGCTTGGGACCGATTCCCTTCGGGCACCAGTGGTCGAGCATCTCGCCACTCAGAACGCTGACCAGGGTCTTCGCGAGGAAGTACGGCACCATCGAGAGCCCGAGGTAGGTGCCCTCCTGTCCTTTCGGCGCGATGGCGGCGGTGTATTCTTGAAGCCGCGGCGACCAGATCAGCTCGCCCACAGTCTCCACCACCATGAAGCCGATGGTGGTGAGGTAGGTCCACTGAGCGAGGCCAGCCTGCGTGAGGTGGAACGTGCCGAACGGAACGAGGGCCTGCATGTGGATGTGGTAGAAGAAACCGTGGATGTGGAAGAACAACCAATTGACCTTCGTCACGGTGAAGGTGGCGAGAGGCGGAATCCCTTGGATGAACAGTGAAAGCGCGGTGATCGTCGACCCGAAGACCAGCATCTTGAAGACGTTGAAGCGGTTCAGGATGGGAATCAGGACGATGAGGCCGATGATGATGCCGATGGGGTTGATCATCTGAAGCGTCCCGATCAACGCGTGGGGACCGATGGTCCGGAGCCAGAATTTCGGATGGAGGAGCGCGAGGTAAAGGAAGACCGCGCGCACGCCCATGAGCATCGTGACGAGGCCGGTGAAGCGCCAGAACGCCGGCTCGCTTGCGACCGCAACCGCGATTTGGATAGGATTCTGGTGCTTGGTTTCCTTCGCGGCCTCCACCTCTTCCGGCGTCTCGTCCGCGCCGTAGATCTGCTCGGTGTGCTTGATGAAGAAGATGATGATGACCATACACAAGACGCCGGTCACCACCCCCACGGTGAAGATCTGGAAACGCGGCAGCCCGAGCTTCAGGTAGAGGAAGTCGACCAAGAACCCGCCTGCGGCCGCGCCTACGTTCATGAACAGGTACCAGAGATTGAACCCGGCGCTTCGCGAACGCTTGGTGGTGAAGCGCTTGTTCGCTGCCTGGAAGACCGTCTGCAACATCGCCGCGAACGGAGCCATGAAGAACATCGCCGAGATCACGACCCCGTCGCGCGCGTGGCCCGCGTGCATGTGCGCTGCCACCACCACCGACGCTCGCGTCAGGATGAGCCCGATCATCGAGATGTAGAGCGACGCCTTGACACCGAGCCAATCGGTGAGAAGCCCGGAGACAAACAGCGCGAGCGTGGTCACCGTGGTGAAGAGCGCGAAAACCTCGCCGGCGTGCACGTCGTTGAACCCGAAGTCTTGCGAAAGGCAGACGACCGCGACGTTGAACATCGCGAAGTAGGCGGTACAGTCCAAGGCGTTGATCGCCTGGAGGGCCCAGTACTCCTTGCGCGTCTCCTTCAGGACGCCGAAGTCCCTGAAGTACTGGAGGATGAAGTTCGGCTTTTTCGGAGTGGCGGCGTTCTGGCCGCCGGCAGCGGTGCCGGTGCTCATCGGAGGCTCCTCAGAGGATCACGGTTCGACGCGCGCGGCAGGGCGCGACGCGCGCGAGAGGGAAACTAACGGCGGTCGGATCGCTTGCACGCGCGGACTATGGCCCGGGTCCCCCGCCTTTAGCAAGCTTGGGCCCCGGCCCCGCGCCGACCGGACGGCGCCCGACTCGGCGGGCGTCAGCGCTATCGCCAACCATTAGCGCTGTAGGCTAGTATCTGCGGCGGGCGGCCGGCGGGTCGCTCCGCGTCGCGGCCGGACCGCATCCGCTCGGGATCGCGGGCGTCCTTCGCCCGGCTTCCCGGCGTTAGGGCTACGGCAGCGCTGCCGGTCGCCCCAAGGCGAAGCGGGCGTCGCGACAGCAGCGGACGAGGGCGCGCTCGCGGGGATTGCGACCGGCGCGGACGGGAATCGTGATGCCGCAGCTCTCGCCGCGCGGGGTCGCCATCGCCTGCACCACCCCCGCCGCGGCGTTTCCCGCGATGCCGCCCCGGACCCATTCGGGCGCCCGCCGCGGGCGCGCCGATCTCGCGAGCGCCGCCTGGCACCACTCGCCCAGGGTACATAACCGCTCCTGCCTAGCGCCGCAGGCGTGCTCGGCCGCGGCCAGGGTCACGTTGCCGAGAACCCGGTGCCGCGCGTCCTTCAGCGGAAGGTCGGCGATGCAGGTCCGGTCGCCAACGAGGGACATCCCCGGCGGACAGGTGGGCAGAAGCGGTGGAGAGGAGGGCTTGGGGGCGGAAGCGGCCCGGCTCGGCGCCGGGGGAGGCTTCTTCGCGGGCGAGCGCAGGGCGAACACCGCCACCACCGCGACCAGGGCGAGGCCGGCCGCGACGGCGCCGCGCGAGAGGTTCTTGTGCGAGCGCAGAGCGAGCGCGACCGCCTGGCTCGTCAGCGAACCCTCAGGGACCGCTGCCGCTGCCTTCGAGCCCCGCTCTGCCCTCCGCGCCAGAGGCGGTCGGCCGGGCTCCGCCGCCGCGGACCGAGCTTCTTCGCCGCCCGGCGCCGAGCCCGGGTCCTCGACCAGCGTCACCTCCACCGGCCGCATCTCCAAAGGGGGCGAGGTGGGCGCGAGCGCCGAGCGGTCCCGGTCCCGTGCGAGGCGCAAGAGCTCCTCGCGAAACTCGGTCGCCGACTTGGGACGCTGGTCCGGCTCCTTCGCCATCGCCTTGAGGATCAGCGCCTCCAATTCCGGCGAGATCTCTTGCTCCGGGGCCGCCAGGCGGGGCGGCGTCGGCCGTTCGTTGACGTGCCGGGTCAGCACCTCCACCGTGTTCTCGGAATAGAAGGGCAGGACCCCGGTCGCGAGCTGGTAGAGGATGACGCCGACCGAGTAGAGGTCGCTGCGCGCGTCGACGGTGTCGCCGGTCGCCTGCTCCGGGCTCATGTAGAGCGGCGTGCCGCAGATGCGGTCGGCTTGGGTGAGAGCGGGAGCGTCGCCGTCCAGCACCTTGGCGATGCCGAAGTCGAGCACCTTCACCTGCTCCGGCTCGTTCGGCCGCGCCTCGACCATGATGTTCTCGGGCTTGAGGTCGCGGTGGACGATGCCCTGCTGGTGCGCGTCGGCGAGGGCGGCGAGGACCTGCGCGAGAAGGCGGCAGACCCGCGCTTCGCCGAGCGGGAATTCCTGCACGAGGAGCGTTCGCAGGTCGCGGCCGGCGACGAATTCCATCGCGAGGAAGAGCGAGCCGTCCTGGTCCTCGCCGAAATCGAAGACGGTGATCGCGTTCGGATGCGTCAAGCGGCTGGCGGCGTCGGCCTCCCGGTTGAACCGACCGACGGTGGTCTTGTCCTCCGAGAGCGCCGGCCGGAGGGTCTTCACGCACACCAGGCGCTTGAGCTTCTCGTGCTGGGCCTTGTAGACCTTGCCCATCCCGCCGACGGCGATGAGCTCGAGAATCCGGTACTTGCCGGCGACGAGGTGGCCGATCAGCGGATCGAGCCGAGGATCGATCCGCGTCGCGGCGAGCGGGTTCGGATCGGACGAGCCGACGCTGGGCTTCTGCCTAGCTGCTGCGCTCCCGCCAGCCTTTGCCGCCGGAGGCGCAGCGCTCTTCCGCGAGAGCGCCGAGGTCGGTGCGGGAGCGCCGGCCGCGCCGGTGCTTGGGCCCGACAAGGTCGGCGCGACGTCGGCGGACCCAGCCGGAGGCTTCGTGCTGGAGGTCCCTTCCGCTTGGGGAAGCGTGGGCAGAGCAGGAGCGGTGTCGTCGGGATCGGTCTTCTTTTCCGCCGCCGGTTCGCGGGGAACGGGAGTGCTCTTGGGCAGCGTCGCGAGGTGCGGCGCCAGGCCGGCGAAGGGCGCCGCCGCCGGTTCGGTGGCCGCCGCTCCGACGGCCGCGTCGTCCGGGTCGGTCTTCGGCTCGGCGGCGAGCTTGAGCCGCGCGAGATCCGCCCGCGACGGCAGCGGCACCCGCCCGCACCGCACGCACGGCCCCGACGGGCTCGACAGCGGCGCGCCGCAGGAAGGACAGGTGGCGGCAGGGACCGACACGATGGCTTCGGAGTCTACTCGACGCGGAGGATTCCGTCTTTCAGCTTCTCGCGCAGGAACGTCGCGCACCGGGCGCACTGCTCCGCGTCGCGCGACTCGACGGTCACCTTGACCTTGTAGCCGGCGGAATCGAACCGCGGGTAGGAGCCGATGGCGACGCCGGCGAAGAGCTCGGTCGCCTCGGTCAGGGTCTGGGCGATGCGCCCTTCGCCGACGCTGAGAAAGAAGGTGACGAGCGCGATGGGCGGAGACCGGTAGCGCTCCTTCAGGGCGTCGAACTTCTCGACGAAGAGCTCCGGCACCCCGGGGAGGATGAGCACGTTCTCCGCCGCGATGGCCGGGAAGACCAACTCGCGGTTTTGCCCCCATAGCACCTCGCCGCCCTCGGGCACCTCGGCAAGGCGCAACCGGTTCGGCGACAGGCCCTTGCCCCAGCGGGTTTCGAGCAGCGCGACGATGTCCGGGTGGTGGATGACCTGGCGGCCGAGCGCCTTGGCGACCGAGGGGACGGTCAGGTCGTCGTGGGTGGTGCCGATGCCGCCGGAGGTGAACAGGTGGGCCGCCAGGGAGCGGCAGCGCTGCACCGCGTCGACGATGGCGGCCTCCTCGTCGGGGACGGTCTCGACCCGACGGACCTCGACCCCCAGCGCGCGCAGCCCGCGCAGGAGGTAGGGGCCGTTCTCGTCGCGGATTTTGCCGCTGAGGATCTCGTTGCCGACGATGATCGCGGCGGCGGTGTGCGGGGCGGGCTCCATCGGGCGGAGTATCGCACGCAGGAGGGCACCTCGCGCCGCGCGCCTGCGGGCCGCCCCAGGCTCGCGCGACCCCGGCCAGGCCGCGCCGGTCAGAATTCAAGCCATCAGGCCGAGTGCCTGGAAGCCTTCATCCTTGCCCCCGTCTCGACGATAGAACTGTCACGACGCGAGGGGCTTGGGGCGGTGGAACTCATCGCCTGCCTTCAGCCCTCTGAGCCCCCTCGCGCTTTCGGCTCTCCGCTCGCGCTGATCTACCAAGCCACGAAATCTTCGCGCCACGCGCAAGTTCTCGACCCCAGTAACAAGACTTAGGTGCTGGAAACAAATGGCCTGATCATGTTCGGGCGCTTTCTCGTTCCCGCTCATCCTGAGCGCAGTCGAAGGATGGGCGGGAACACCCTGGGCCGCTCGCCCTTCGACTGCGCTCAGGGTGAGCGGTCCCGGACAGCACGAATGATCAAGGCTTGCTTATCGGGTTGACCCCACCTCCCTCGAATTCCCGGCCGCTCGTCCTGAGCGCAGTCGAAGGACGGGCGGTTTCGGCTTCAGCGCGCTCGTCCCTCGACTGCGCTCGGGATGAGCGGCATTGCCCCCGTGGCCTGGTGCGGTGAACCCGATAAGCAGTTGATCAAGGTTATTCTGGTCCGGGGACTCCGTGGCACGGGCGTCCTCGCCCGTGAAAGCCCAGCCGAACCCACCGGCCTCGGTTGCCCGAGCTCTCGCGAGCGCGGACGTCCGTGCCACCATCCGATCATCTCCAAGATCGAGCTTGGGTCGCGGGCATCCGCCCGCGCTATGCGCAGTCGAGGGGTGCCGAAAATGAGACCCCGTGGCCTGTCGGACACCATCGCGCATGAAAGGTGCACTGGTGCCAGGCCGCCGGCCTGGCGTCGGGCCAGCGGCCCGCCCCCACCCTTTTTCAGAGCAGAAGGGGCCGGCGGCAAGGGGGTGAGGACAATCCGGTCAGGAGGGTCGAACAAGGGGATGACTCAGGGCACGAGGGTATCCGACTTGACGTCGGTGGCGCGACGGCTGTGGGCGCGGGGCAAACGCCCGTTGATCAGGCGGCCTCGGCCGTGCAGCCATGGTCGCTCGTGATACTGGTGGTCCGGCGAAACGCGACCTCGACGACGTTGAGCGCTTTCTCGAGGTCGGGGAAGACCTCGCCCCTCGTCATCAGTCCGCCGTTCGCGCTCCTGCGAAGAAGAGTTACGGCAACGAGGAGCGGGGTCGCTACGTGGACTGCGTTCTTCATCAAGGTCATCACCGCGACCGGCGACCTCGTGGTGGACATCTTCGCGGGGTCGAACACGACGGGCTTCGCCGCCCAGCACTCGCCCGGCGATGGTTGTCCATGGAGATCGATCGAGACTACGCCTCGTTGTCGGCGATTCGGTTCCTGGAAGGATGCGAGCCAGAGGAGATCCAGGCCATGCCCGATCGCATCGACAGGAGCGATGTCGAGATTCCGGAGCGCTCACCCTAGCTCCCCCGGCAGGTCACCACAGCGGCGCGTTAGGTAAGTGCGATCATCGCCTGCGACTCGCCCTCCAGACCGGACTTCCCGCGCTTCGGCTCCCGGAACGCTGCGAGGTACTGAGAGACGCTACAACGCTCGACCAGTTTGCATCAAGGAAGGCCAGCACGGAGGACCAGGGCATGTTGCGCATGCCGGGTGGCAGTGACGGCGCCCACCATTTCTTTAGGCCCGGCGCCGGACGCAGGCGGAGCCCCAAGCCAGCCCTGAGCGAAATGAGCCTCATCTCCAGCTCAGCAGAGCGCAATGTGACGACGTGCCCACTGAAAAGCAGCTCCAGGATGCGGTCGAGTCCACCGTTCGTGACGATAGCCAACTCGTGCTTGTCTAAAGACCATCCGAACTCATCCCGGATCGACTGCGCGAACGGGGCAAGTCGTTTGTCGATACTGGGTATCCAGACACCTCAGGTGTCTTGGTCCCCGATCCGCTCACCCTGAGGTGCCCGCGCCCACGGAGCATGAATGGAGCACGGCAAGCATGCGCGGGCCTCGAAGGGCGAGCGCGAGGGTGG
>JAJYLH010000079.1 GCA_021787845.1 Myxococcales bacterium
GCCCGCGAACAGGCGCGCAACCACCTCTCCCGCTACGCCGACGGCAACCCACGCAACGTCATCCTACGCTCCGCCCCAGCCCACCAGAAGGCTCATCTCCATGTGGTTTCAGAATAGCCGCACCCGAACAAGTTGCCACCTATATCAGAATGGCAGCGGGAGCGCGATGAGGCGGAATACCTGCGCGCATGCGCGCGGGGGCTCTTGTGCGATCATGCACCGCTTGCCGCACTGCTGCGGCGTTGGCTCGATGCGGCAATACAACGGGGAGGAACGACATGAGCAAGCGGCTTAACGAGACGAATCCCTTTCTCCGCGATCCAGAGAAAAAGAGGCGTCTGATGACCGCGGCGATAGGTGCTTCCCAGCGCCAAGAGGGAAGTGAGATATCCGATGCTCGCGCCGAGGAAGTGTACGGCATAGCTTTCGATGAGCCCTCGGTGGCCTTCTTCCGACTGTCTCAGACAAGTGATCGCGAGGCTGCGTTTGTCGAGGCGCTGTCCGCGGAATCTCCGTCGATTCGATTTGACGTTGGGCGGAGAGAGTTGCTTCGACTTGACGGCGGAGTTCTTGCCTACTGGGTGCCTCGTGAGATGCTTGACTTCCTCCGTTCGGCGCAGAAGTTGGAACCAGACTTCGCGCTGGTGCGCCAAGGGGTAGCGACTTTTGACGACGCACGCTTCCTTCGGCAACGGTGGGAGGTGGGAAGCAATGGTCTGGAAGAAACGTGGGCTCCATTCGCAAAGGGCGGCGAATTCGGTCGGTTCTACAGCGATATCGATCTAGCCATAGCGTGGACAGCCTCTGCGCGGGAGGCGATGAGTATTCGGGGCCGTGTTCCGGACATTGCGTTCGGACAGGCGGGCCTGACGTGGCCGTCTGCGGCAGGTGTCCTCAATGTTCGAGTCCTTCCTGCCGGGTGTGTGTTTGGTCACAAGGGGCCCGCAGTATTCCCGCGAGAGGCCGAGGATGCTTACCTGCTTCTTGGAGTATTGAACAGCTCATGCGCTCTGTACCTCGCCAAGATCTACACACCTCGCCAGCAAATGGGCGGGCGATGGGAGGTCGGTACTCTACGAAAGGTTCCAATTCCGCGGATCATCGACGATGCCGCTGAGACCATAGGGAACCTTGCTCGAGAGATTCACGACATCAAGGAAGAGTGGGACGAGGGAAACGAGGTAGCGACCGGCGCCAAGGTCCCATGGCTTGTTGAGGCGATGCGGTCGGCCCCCGCGACTCCGTTGGGCGATGCACTCAACGATGTGTGCGTGCGAGAGGCGGCAACCGAGAACAGGATCCGATCATGCTATGCACACCTTGATGATGCTGTTTTCAGGGCATACGGCTTTTCGGTCCAAACGCGGGAGCAGATACTTGCTGGCGTAGGCCAATGCCCGCCTGAGACGCTATGGCCCCAAATGGCGGGAAAGTCGGACCAACAGAAACGCATGGAGCACGTCTGGCGGCTGCTCTCCTACGCGGTGAAGCTCGTGCTAAAGGCCGACGACGGGATCGTTTGCTTCAACGCCGTGAACGGCGAGCCGCGGCTCGTCGAGCGTGTGCGGCAGGAGTTGGCGTCGCTCTTCCCCGGCCGCGATGCGAACCAGGTCGAGGTGGAGATAGTCAACGAGCTGAAGCGGACGGTGAAGGGCTACCGCAGGTGCGCGAGCCTCGACGAGTGGCTCGACAATGTCTTCTTCACTTACCATGCGGGGCTCTACAAGAACCGGCCGATCTTCTGGCACATCGCCTCGTCGCAAGGCACCTCGCGCTTCGCCTTCGGTGCCCTCGTCCACTACCACCGCTTCGACCAGAACCGCATGGCCAAGCTCCGTTCGAGCTACTTGCGGGACGCCATCGAGGAGTTCCGGCGCGAGGCCGGGCTCGCCGACAAGGCCGGCCGCAGCGACGATCGGTTGGAATGGCAGGCTAAGGTCGAGGAGGCGCAGGCGCTCGACAACAAGTTGCAGCTCATCCAGGAGGGTCACCACGAGGGGACCGAGGGCGGCGAGCGGGACTACCGCATCCTGACTCCATGGAAGGAGCCGCACCAGCGGCCAAAGGGCTGGGACCCGGACCTCGACGACGGGGTGAAGGTCAACATCGAGCCCTTCGAGAAGGCCGGCGTCCTGCGCATGGGGAAGGTGACCTGATGATTCTCGAGTCGCTCGTCAACCAACTCGAGCAGCGCTTCCAGCACGAGAAGCGGGCCCAGGTCTGCTTGTGGTTCGACGAGAAGCTCGAGTTCGCTCGGCTCCTGCCGTCGCTGCAGGCCCACCTCGGACAGATGAAGCAGCCACGGTTCGTGCTGCTCGAGTACGACGCCGGGGCAACGCGCGGCCAGATCTGGCTCAAGCACCGCGTCCACCAGCTTCTCTCGCAAGCGGCGAACGCCGAGGAGCGCCGCCGCCTCCGCTTCGTGCTCTACGTTCCGCAGGGCGAGGACCGGCTGGACGTGGCTGCCGACAACAACGGCGACGATGGCGTACGCCTCGATCTCCTCGAGGAGTACCGCACCGGCGGCGTGCTCTGGCGCACCGGCGGCAAGCGACCCACGCTCTTCAGCTTCCTGCGGCTCGCTGGCGTCGCGCTCCCCGACAACCCGGCCGAGCAGCGACGGCTCTGGGATGGCGGCCGCGACTCGCTCCTCTCCAAGTACGTCGCCAAGTTCGCCGATCGCCCAGCCGTGTTCTGGACCACGCAGCTGACGCCCGACCTGGCGCAGTCCCGTCTGATCGGCGACGTCGACCAGACCATTCTCGAGCTCGCGCTGGAACCGGAGGGCGCCTGGAAGACCCTCCAGCAGAGGGGGCTCGACCGGGAGTTCCTGGAGATGGTGCGGGAGCGCTATGGCTTCGACGCCCCGGTCCACACCCCCGACGAGTGGATCGAAGAACTGGTGGCTGTCCTCGCGCTCACCGAGACCTTCCTCGGCTATGGCGAGCCGACTGACTTTCCGTTCGCGGATCGACTGCCGGCCCTCGCCGTGCGGCCCCATCACCGGCAGCTTCTGCAGCGCTGGCTCCGGGACGCCGAGTACCGCGCCGCCTGGGACCGCTGGATAGAGTCGGTGGAGGCCAAGGTCGACCTAACCGCCTGGGCCAAAGGACGCATCGGTCTCTCCTTCGGCTTCCCGCACCTCTCGTGGCTCAGGTTGAGGCAGACCTACGATGCCTTCGAGGTCGCAGCAGCCAAGGATTCGACCACCGCTGAGTTTTTCGAGCATCAGGGCGAATCGGTCGCCAGGGAAGCGGAGTTTGCGAAGGCAAGCGCCGACGGTGGCACCTCCTGGGTGCTTCTGCGCGACCTGCGTGCATTCATCGACGACTGCGCCAAGGGCGTGGCGAGGGTGCAAAGCGCGGACAGTATGGCGGAGCTCGTCCGCGTCTACGTTGAGCACGCCGGGCTCATCGAGTGGCGGCACATCGAACTTCGCCACGGCGCCGAGGAGGAAGGGCACGCGATGGTGGCCCGGGTGGCCGACCGGGCCTACGCCGCCTACGCCCTGGCCCTCAACGACAGGTTCTTCGAGCGCGCGGCGGCCGCTGGAGCGGTGGAGGTCCCGGGCGTGCCCGGCGTCACGTCGCGCCTGGAGCACACGCTCTGGAAGGCCAAGGGGCGCCGCGCGGTCGTCATCGTCGATGCCCTCCGCTACGACTGCGCCCTGGCCGTGCGCGACCAGCTCCGCGGTCAGACTGTGGAAGTGGAGCCCGTCTTGGCGATGCTGCCGACCGTCACCGCGGTCGGAATGACCGCGCTCCTCCCGATGGGCGATGGCGAGGTGACGGTCGAGATCAAGGGCAACGCGCTCCATCCGAAGCTCAACGGCAAGGACACCTCGGTGCGCGACAACCGGCTCGCGATCCTCGAGGCCTTCGGCGCCGACTGCCGGGACATCACTGACGTCGAGCAGTCTTCGGAGGCTCCGTCGGGTCTCGGCGAGTTGCTCGTCGTGTTCGGCCACGAGGAGGTGGACCACATAGGGCACGGGCAGGCCGAGAACCTTATCCGGCACGTCCACCTGGAGATCGACCGCCTGGCTCGCCTCGTGCGCAAGCTCCACCGCTGGGGCTACGCCACCGTTCACGTCGTCACCGACCACGGGTTCATCATGCTCGACGAGAGCAAGCTCCCGAGCGAGGTGGCCTGCGACAACGTGTGGTGTCGCGTGATGAAGGAGCGCTTCGCGCTCGTGCCGGCCAGCGCGGACTTGCCGGTCGTGCGGCTCCCGTTTGCCTGGGACCCGGAGATGCGCGTGGCGGTGCCGCCGGGTCTTGCTTTCTTCAAGGCCGAGAAGTCCTTCTCCCACGGAGGCGCCGCGGTGCAGGAGTTGATCATTCCGCACCTCGTCTCCCGCGCGCAGGCCGCTCGGGAGAAGCGCGTCGGCGTCGAGGTCGTCCTGCCGACCTACGAGCTGCAGCGGACCGCCGTGAAGGTCTCCTTGCGCCCGGTGTCCGCCTCATCCCCTAATGCCAGTCAGATGGCGCTGTTCACGGAAAGCGGTCGAACGCTTTCGCTGGACGTGGTCCGACGCACGGCCGATGGGAAGATCGCGAGTGTCCTCCCGGGCACGCCCAAGGAGGTCCGCCTTGACACGCAGGGGCAGGGACAGAGCGTGACTCTCTTCTTCCACAGCGCGGCTCGCTTCCAGACGGGCGAGCTGCTCGAACTTGACATCCGTGACGTTGAGACGCTGGAGCAGTTCCCGCCGGGCGGCATCAAGCTGACGGTGGGCAGAGACATGTGAGGCGAGCATGAACGAGCAGCCCTTTGAACTCGATGAGTTGGACAAGCTGGCCGCCGAGGCCTTCCCGGGCCTGGTCGTGCGCAAGGACCTCCTGCGCCGGATGCGGAGTGCCTTCGGCGTACCGGCCTTCGTGATCGAGTTCCTTCTGGGCAAGTACTGCGCGTCCACCGATGAAGAGGCCATCCGCGAGGGCCTCGAGTTCGTCCGTGAGACACTCGCCTCGAAGTATGTGAAGCCAGACGAGCGCGAAGCGGTGAAGTCGGCCATCAAGCAGCACTCGACCTACGAGATCATCGACAAGATCTCGGTCCGTCTCGTCGAAACCCACGACAAGTACTGGGGCCGCCTTTCCAACCTGGACCTCGACTTCATCAACATCGACGAGAGCGAGGTGCGCACCCACGACCGCCTGCTGATGGGTGGCGTCTGGGCCGAGATCACCCTGCGCTACGACGACTCCTTCGTCTTCAAGGGACAGAACCGCCCGTTCTTCGTCGAGAGCATCCGCCCCATCCAGCTCTCCACGCGCAACATCGATCGCTTCATCGAGGCGCGCCGCCGCTTCACCCGCGACCAGTGGCTCGATCTGCTCATGCGCTCGATGGGCTACGAGCCGAGCCACCCCTACTACACGAAGCGCCGCAAGCTGCACTACATGCAGCGCCTCTTGCCCTTCGTCGAGAAGAACTACAACTCGGTCGAGCTCGGTCCGCGCGGCACCGGCAAGAGCTTCGTCTACCAGCAGCTCAGCCCCTACTGTCACCTGGTCTCGGGCGGGCAGACGACGTCGGCGCAGATGTTCGTGAACCTCGGGAATGGCCAGCGCGGGCTGGTGGCGCTGTGGGACGTGGTGGCGTTCGACGAGGCGGCGGGCATCCGCTTCACCGACAAGAACGGCATCAACATCATGAAGGGCTACATGGAGGACGGCACCTTCAGCCGAGGCCGGGACATCATCACGGCCGAGGGCTCGATCGTCTTCGTGGGCAACATCGATGGTGACATCGAGACGATTGTCCGTACGTCGAACCTCTTCTATCCGATGCCCAAGGAGATGGACACGGCGTTCTACGATCGCATCCACGCCTACATCCCAGGCTGGGAGTTCCAGAAGACCTCGGACGCCGCCTACACCGACCACTTCGGCCTGGTCACCGACTACCTCGCCGAGGTGTTCCAGGAGTTCCGCAAGCACGGCTATGTCGACTACGCCGAGCGCTTCTTCCGCTTCGGCCAGCAACTCGGCGGCCGTGACCAGAAGGCCGTCCGCAAGACCGTCTCGGGTCTCATCAAGGTGCTCCATCCGGACGGCGAGGTCAGCCGCGAGGAGATGGCGGAGTACCTCGCCTACGCCATGGAGATGCGGCGCCGGGTAAAGGAGCAGCTCAAGAAAATGGGCGGCCTCGAGTACTGGGACACTAGCTTCTCGTTCATCGACAAGGAGAGCGGGCAGGAGACCTTCGTGCGCCTGCCCGAGATGGGTGGCGGCAGCATCATCGCCGAGGGCGGCCTCCCAGCCGGCAGCATCTACACCGTCGGCACCGACGCCACCGACGCCCGGCTGGCGCTGTTCCTGCTCCAGACGCAGATGAACCGTGGGTCAGGCCGGATCATCCCGCTCGGCAACCTGTCGAGCAAGATGAAGGAGGCCATCAAGACGGCCGACGCCTACTTGAAGGCGAACCTCAAACACCTCGGCATCGAGCACGACCTCAAGGCCTACGACTTCACCATCCAGGCCATCAACCTGAACCAGGCCAAGGAGGGGTCCGAGACCGCCGTCGCCTTCTTCATCTCGCTCGTGTCGGCGATCCTGGAGAAGCCGGTTCTCGACCGCACCGTTGTTCTCGGCGAGATGAGCGTGCAGGGCATGCTGCTCAAGGTCGCCTCGCTCCCCGAGCGCATGCAACTCGCGGTAGAGGCCGGCGCCAAGCGCATCCTCATCCCGAGCGAGAACAAGCGCGACCTGGCCGAGGTCCCGGACGCTATCCTCACGGCAATCCAGTGGCAGTTCTACGACTCGCCGACCAAGGCGGCGATCCTCTCTATGGGACTCGGGTAATCAGATCCCTCGCCAATGCCGACGTCGCTGCCAAGTAACAGTGGGCTCGGGCAGTACCACTCGGTGGGCGAGAGCGCTGGAGTAGTGCCGTCTCCCAGCAGGTTCGAGGAGGGCCTTGGGCGACTCCACGGAGCCCCTGCCCGCGCGCCGCGTCAATCGCAGGTGATCGCGCCGATGGTCTGGCCTGGCGGGAAAGCGTGGAGCCCGAGGGACAACGTGAACGATGTCGCACCCGAAGTGAGTGGCACC
The DNA here is from genome assembly GCA_021787845.1 of Myxococcales bacterium. Lineage (GTDB taxonomy): Bacteria > Myxococcota > Myxococcia > Myxococcales > JAJYLH01 > JAJYLH01. The sequence continues at coordinate 7,062 of JAJYLH010000079.1, forward strand.
ACCGTGCCCGGGGTCCACGTCTTCGAGGACTCGTCGAACAGATCGAATTCGCAACTGATGTCCGCGCTCAGGAACGTCCCGAAGATCGAGGAGGTGTCGGTGCAAAAGAGGATCGACGCGCCGTCCACGTCGAGCGCTGCGCTGCCGATGTTGTCGAACGAGTAGTAGAGCATCGGGTTCGTCGTCGCCGTCGATTGGGCGCTGCCCGCGGCGGGAAGCTCAGGCGTCACGTCCTGCGGTCCCCCGAGCGCGCTGTCGAACGCCTCCGCAATGGTGATCGTGCCGGCCGTGCTCGCGCCGGTGAACGAGAACGTCGAGGTCGCCGGGTACGCCGAAGTCGCAGTGAAATCGCAGCTCGCGCTGGCTCCCGCCGCAAGCGTCGCCGTCGTCGAGGGCCCGCCGAACTGGTACGCCAGCGCGGCTGTGCCGGCGTCGTTCGACTCCGCGTCACTTGAACCGGCATCGTTCGCGCGAGGGGCCTTCAGGCTGCCGCAGGCGGCAACCGCAATCGCGAGCACGATGAGACGGCGCATCGGACCTCCCTCTGAGCGCGGAACCGTAGCAGCCGCCGATGCGCACGAGCAAGGTCGTCCGGAAGACGCAGGCCACCGCTTCTTCTACCGCGCAGGGGCTTGGGTCCGCGCGCCGCACACGACCGGCTCGCGCTAGGTCGCGGAAGCTTGCCAAGCGTCGACCGACCGAGAGAAACTGTCCGAGAGTCACTCGGGCGTAACGTCCGGGCGTGGGCAACTCGACCGAGAGTGCGAACAGGCTGGCAGGACGTGCTTTGCGGCTTCAAGAAACAGGGTGCCGTCACAAGGGAGAGCAGATGCCGAAGGGAACGAAGAAGGAAGCGAAGTTGAACAAGCCGAAGGTATCTACGGCGGACAAGCAGAAGAAGAAGAAGGAAGCCAAGGCGGCGAAGGGAAAGTAGTCGCGGCGCGGCGCTTTCTCATCGTTCGAGAGGCATCCAGTGCCCGCAAGACGTGCCGGCCGACGGTGGGGCGTCGGAGCAGCGCGAGCGCGACGTGGTGCGGGGCACAGCGTTCGCGATGTGGGCGCCGCGCTGGCACGGCGTGCGTTTCGACACCGCTGCGGTGGACGTGGCCCGGGCATGCGGTCTACGTCGAACGGACGGCAGTGCGAGGGCGAGGCTCGTGCAGCCCGGCAGCGCTGCCTCTGACCTCAGCGTGCGTCGGAGCGTGCCACCGCGCTCTGCCACTTCGGGTCGTATCCTTCGATCTTCCTGCACGCATCGTCCTGCGCGTCCAGCTCCTCGTCCGCCAGGCCGTGCAGGACCTCACCGGCGATCCGCTCGCGCTCGCCGTTGGGCGGCTGCCCGTGCTGGACGCACCAGCGCTCGAGCGTGGCGATGTCGGGGTTGGTCCGGGCGTCGTCGACGGGCACCGTCTCGCCGGCGATCGTCGCGGCAATCCCGGCTTCGAGCGCGGCCCGGTAGCGGTCGGCGGCGGCGAAGCGCTCCTCCTCGGTGACGACGCGCCCGGCGGGGGACGCGGTGCCCCGGCGCGAGAGCCCGAGGGCGGTCTCGAGGCGGGCGAGGCGGTTGGACAGGCGCATGTGGCTCCTCGTGGCTGGCCCCGCGCAGCGGACCGGCGTGCCCGACCTGGTGCGCGCGGGGCGACGGCCCCCGCGAGCGCAGCCGCTCAGCGCGCGTCTGCACCGGCCGGGTGCGCCATCGCGTGGCTTGCTTGAGCGCGCAGCGCAAGTGGCCTGATCGCGTCGTCGAACGCGGTCAGTTCGTCGTTCGAAATTTCCCGCAGCACCTCGCGGAGGATGCGCGACCGCTCTGAGTCGCGCGGCTGGCAGTGCTGGAGGCACCACAGCTCCAGGGTCTGGTCGTCGGGGTCGACTGGACCGTCGCTGCAGTCGAACTTGGGCACCACCCGCCGGGCTGCCACATCGGCGACCTCGGCAGCGAGGGCGGTTCGATACCGCTCGGCGGCTGTCGCCCGCTCCTCGTCGGTGACCGCGCGCCGGGGTGCGAATGCGGGCAGCTCGCGCGGCAAGCCGAGCGTGGCTTCAAGGCGGGCGATGCGGCGGATGAGGCGCATGAGGGCTCCGGGCGGTCAAGCGACCGCGCGTAGTACTGTAGCGCTGACGCCTAGCGTTGTCTCGACGGAGGCCATGCCCTTCGTGCCGGCGCAGGGATGCTCGGTTGAGGGCGCGGTCCCGCCTCCGTCCCGCGTGGTAGCGTGCGCCACGCGAGGTGGATATGGCTGAAAACGAGCAGGATCTGAAGGCGGAACTCGAACGGCTGCGCGCCGAGAACGAGGCGTTGAAGAAGAACAAGCCGGAGCGGGCCGTGACCCTGAAGGTGAGCGAGAAGGGCGCGCTCGCCACCGCTCGTGGACCTCGCACGGATGGCCCGGGCACCAACAAGGACCCCGACGAACGCCAGCGCAAGAAGTTGCTCTTGCGCGAGCCGCACGTCGCGCCGTTGACCAAGTACGTGGAGGACCTCAGGGTGCAGAGGCCCGACGCGGACATCCCGTGGTTCGATCCGACCGAGGCTGGCGTGAGGGCGCGGGTGCTCATTCTGCTGGAGGCCCCTGGGCCGCGGGCTGTGGCGTCGGGCTTCATCAGCCCGGACAACGGTGACCCCACGGCGGAGAACATGTGGAAGCTGCTGCCGGAGGCAGGGATCGACCGCGGCCAGGAGGTCGTCACATGGAACGTCGTCCCCTGGCACATCGGCGATGGCAACCGGATCCGAGGGGCGAAGGTGCGCGACCTCGACGAGGCACGCAGCACCCTCGGCCAGCTCCTCGGGCTGCTGCCCCAGGTTCGCATCGTCGTCCTGCTCGGCAAGCGCGCTCGGCAGGCGTGGGCTCGCCACGGACTTGGGGCCGAGCTGAAGGTCCTCTGCGCGCCACACCCGAGCGCCCGCAATCTGCGTCTGCGACCCGACGCCCGGGGCCAGATCCTTGAGGCGCTCCGCAAGGCCCACCGCATGGCTGGAGCGAAGGCCCTCGCGTTCCTGCCGGGGTAGCCCCGCAGGGCTGGGGCCGTCAGCACGAGACCGCGGCGCAGCGACCCCGCCGGGTGGCGGCAACGACCAAGCGTCGTCGAAGCGGCCGGCCGCGTCGCAAAAAATTGGCCCAGGAGCAGTGGGCGAAGCTGCTCGACATGGCAGACGAGATCCGGGCCTTCATCCACGCGAACCAGCGGAGCCTGAAGAAGAAGGAGTAGCGGCGCGGAACGGGCTCGGCGCGTACGGCCCACGGTTGGCTCGTGGCGCGCCCGAAGCCGCGGTCCGCGCTACCTGCGCTTGAGCCCTGTTCGCGCGCCGTGAGCCGCCCCGCGTCGGGAACGCTGGGGAGCAGCGCCACCGGGTAGCTACCGATCGGCACGCGCTGCGACCTCACTCGCCGCTCACGCGCTCTGCACCTGATCGGCTTCGCTCCTGCTCACCATCCGCTTGATCTGGACGGGCGCGAACGGCCGGCCGGTTCGGCTCCGGATGCCGCGGCTCTCCAACTCGCGCGCGACGCCGCGAAGGGTGGCGCCCTGGGCGCGAAGCTGGCGGGCGAACTCGATCGCGGCCTGCTCCTCGGGCACGGGCTCGACGTGCTCGCCGTCCGCGGCAAGTCGAAAGCCCCACGGCGCCTGTCCGCCGGTGTATTCGCCCTGCGCGGCCTTGTGCTGCATCGCCACCGACGTGCGCTCACCGATGGTTTCGCGTTCCCAGGATGAAACCGACGTCAGGATGTTGAGCACAAGCCGACCGGCAGCGCTTCGGGTGTCAATCTGCTCGCTCACGGAGAGGAGGCTGGCACCTCCCTCCCCGAAGTACTCCTCGATCAATTCGCCGAGGTTGACGACGCTCCTCGTGAGCCGGTCGAGCTTGACCACCAGTAGCGCTTCCGCCTCCTTCGCCTTGAGCATCGCGAGGGCGCGCTGAAGACCCGGCCGGTCGAGCGTCTTCGCGCTCTCGCCGGCGTCGACGATCACCTCGACGATCACCAGGTCGTAGAGCGCCGCGTAGGCCTCGGCCTTGGCGCGCTGGGCGTCGAGGCTGACGCCGTGGTCGGCTTGCTTCTCGGTGGAAACGCGGATGTACACGATGACACGGGTCGGCATGGCCACGTCACATCGCTCGGTTCGGGAAGGGTAGCAAGGCCAGGAAAGCTGGGTGCCTAACTTGAGCGGTGCTGTCCAGTAACTGCCGGGTCGCGCAGTACCACCGGGCTGCGCCGGTTTCGCGTGCCATTGCGCATCGCGTGGGGCGGCCGCTTGGCGACAACCGAGCTACTGAGCCTCGATGTCGAGGGCTTCTGGTCACTTCCGCTGTCGGCCGCGCGGTTTGGGCGGCGGGTAGGGGGTGAAGCCGACGTGCTTTCGCACGTCGGCGACGAGCCGCTTCGCAGCCGCGAAGCCCTCGTCCAGCCCTTCCCGCGTGCAGCGGCCCTCGTGAAAGCAGTCCTCGTGGAGATTCAATCGCACATCGCTGAACGCCTGCGCGGTTTGGGTGCCCTTTTGCTTGTCGAGTCGAGCGAGCGCATCGTAGCGACCGCCCGTGCCTTCGGGCTTTCGGCCAAGGAGTTTCGCGGCCACCACGTCGGCCGCCTGCGTCGCGGCGAGGTACGCTTTCTCGGCCGCTTGCCGCTCGTCTAGGCCGTACGGATCCTTTGCCTGCTTACGCTCTGTCTGCGCCCGCTTCAGCGCGGGCCGTGGATCGGCTGCTTCCCCCAGTCCCTTGGGTATCCCCTTTCGTTTCCCGAGCATCTCACGCCTCCCTTTAACCAAACCGGCTCTGGCCACGACCCTTGACCCGGCACCACCGCAGTATGCCGATCCGCAGCCGCCGATCAAGTCCGCCGACCGTTCGCCTCGCCGATAGGTCGTCCCAGGGAGGGCTCGGGAGTCTGGGGTCCGGCATGCAGCATCAGACGGACTCACCGGGGACCAGGGATACCTGCGAGCGTGCGGGAAAGACCGTCAACCAGCAGCCCTTCAGCTAGCCGTTGAAAAGTCTCGACAGTCGAGACTTTTCTCCTCCGAGCGGTTCCGCGAAAGTGCTCGCGGTCGAGGCCCTCGTCCGGACGAAGTTGGCCGGCGGCGGGAGCCGTTCGAGCAGGTGCAGCGCGGCCTCGGCGACGCGCCAGCGCCCCCGAGAACGTCCGCGTCGGCCCGGTGCGCAGCGCCTGGGGCAACGCCCGCGTGGCGCCGCACGTCGGCCCGCGTTTGGCCCACGGCGCGCCCGTTGCCGCGTCCGCGCACCTATCGCGCCGGGCTTCGGCTCGCGCGCGGTGACGCGACGACAGGCCCGACGCCGGGAAGGGAGGGCGCCTCGGCGGCGGCGACGGAGCTGCCCCGGGTGGTTCATCCCGGGGCGAGGTCGCGCGCTCCCCCCTTCGTCGCGGCAAGCCGCTCGGGTCTGCCCGCCAGCTTGGCGGCATAAACGGCGCCTGCGCGCTGCGGCCCTTATCCGCGACGGAGCAATTAGACGATGCCTTTAATGGGGGATTAAAAGCAGTTTCCGATCTTAATTGCACTTGACCCAATTAGGCGAGTGCTTGCTAGGTCGCTTCCAGGGTCCGAGGGAGCAGTGCCGCCTCCTTCTGGCGCAGGCTGGCTGGGCGCTGGACCACCGCGAGCCTCCCATCGAGGCGATGGGGCACCCGCCAGGCAGCAGCCCTGGCGCGCCACCCCAGCTTCGGCCCCGACCGTGACGGGAGCCGGGCGGCGGAGAAGTAGCGCGCCCACAGACGCAGCCGGCGAGGAACCGAGGCTCCTCGCCGGCCGCGTGACTTGCCGAACCGGTTCAGCCGAGCAGGGTCTGCAGCGCGGTGTGGTTGGCCTTCAGCGCCGCGACGAGCTTCACCCGCTCCTCGTCGGAGGCGCCGTCGACCAGCTTCTTCGCGCGCTCGTGGAACCGCTCCCACGCGGCGGTGAGGGCTTCGACCGGGTCGGTCAGCGGGCGCGCGCGGCTTTTCTGCAGGCCGAAGAACAGAAAGCCGTTGACGGTCTTGGAGCCCAAACCGAGCTGCTGGGCGGCGGCGCTCGCGGCGGCCGAGATGGAGGGGTAGAGCGTCCCCGCGAAGCGGATGCCATCCTGCTCGACGACGCACTCGCACCGGACGTTGCCGTGGCGGTCGCTCTTCCGGATCGTGGTGCCGACCGGCGGCAGGCGGTCGTCGTGGGCGAACGCCCGGACCCGCGTCGGCGCGGTCTCGACCGCGTTGCTCGGCGCGGCCGGGGTCGCGAGCTCGGACCCGCTCGCGGGCGTGGGCTCGACCTCAGGCGCGGTGGCGGGCGCGGGCTCGGCCGTCGTGGTGGTCACCGGCTCCGCGTTGGCCGTGCTCGCCCCGTCGGTTACATGCTCGGCCTCGGGCGGCGTGGCCGGCTCGACCTCGGTTCCGCTCTCGGTATCCGAGACCGCCTCCGGCCCTACGCTAAGCGGGAGCGCATTCGCCCTCCGCTCGCCCTTGTGCCCCGCCGTCTTCTTCGCGGGGGCCTTCGCGACCTTCTTGCTCGTCTTCGTGGCCATCGGTTTTCTCCTCGGGCGCGTGAGGTGCGCCGAGCGCATGGACGCTCTGCCCGCGCGCGACAGCAAGTCGGAAAACGCTGAAAAAGAAGCCGTGCAGCGACAGTGGTGCTGCACCCCTCCAAGTGCCCTGAAGTACCCCTCCGACCACCCCACGACCGGCGTCTGAGTCGACTCCTGCAAATAGAAATGGCCTTCGCCCAAGACTCCCCCAGCCCCAACGCGGGCCCCGCCTTGACCGCCTTCGTCCAGGGCGCCGAGATGGACGAAGTCCCTGAAGTCTCGTCGCCCTCGCCCAACCCACCGTGCTGCCCGGCCGGGGCTCGTGCAGGCACGGCGGCGCGAGCATGGTCCGCTTGGCAAGACCGTCAGCGCCGATTCGCTTCATCGGTGTGCGTGGAACACCACCGACTTTCCACGGAAACCCTGCGGAGTTCCACCGAAGTTTTTGGCGACGACGGCGAAGCTGTGGTGGTTCACCCCGAAATCGAGGCTGCCGCCGATGGCCTGGCGGTGCGATTAAAAAGCGCACCCACGGAAATCCTCGGGGTTTCCACGGAAACCTTGATCCTCGGCCCCGCCGACGGCAGGAACCACGGAACCGGCCGAAAACGGCCTTCCGGAGCGCAATTAAGGCCCCCGCGAGGGGAGAAATGCCGCCAGCGTTCCGCGCAGACGGACGCGGCGAAGACTGGCCGTGACGCCTGCTCGCCTGCCTGCCCTCGGCGCTGGCCGGGCGCGGCGGCACCTCGGCGCCGGTGGTGAGCCGACGCCGAGCGTGGCCGTGTTGCCTCCGACTTGGCCGGGACCCGACGCACCGCGAGGCGACGACTGGCCGCACGGCGAACGTCATGCGGGTCCGCTGCCGGTGCATATCAGCCCTGCTCTACCCTTCCTCGCGCGGCATCAACTTCGTCGTGGGTCGGTGCCCGGCGACTCTGGGCGCTGCGAACGAGGAGCCTCTCGGATTCTGGCCCGGATCTTGGCGGGCCAGGCAAGGCCCCGGCGCAGGGTAGAGGAGTCGCTCAGTAGCTCTCCTACTTGGAGGCAGCGGTCTTGACTACCAGGTCCTCTCGCCCGATAGATGTTCGTGCGCCGCGACCCGCGGCGAAGGAGAAGGACCATGATGAACGCGAAGAGCTGCCGGATTGACACGCGCCGCCTCGACGATGGCCGAACGCGCACCGTCGCAACGTGCGGGCCCGAGGCCGACAAGGAACTGCGCAAGCGCGTCGCACTCGCGGTCGCGTTGCTCGCCGACCTTCCGGACAGTGAGGATGCGACCCCCGCGGCAGCGACGCCGGCCAGCGACAACGCCGATACGACCCCGAGCACGAACGGCGCCGACATCGACGCGTAGCTGCTCGTCGGCACCACACCCGAAGCGGGAACGTTCCGGCACGACGGTCTGCCGACCATAGGGCTGGTGCGGCGCGCGACTCGCGGCTTCCTGAAGCCAGCCTCCGGGGGACACGGCGCGTGTGTCGAACCCGATGCCCAGGCCCGGCAACCTACCCACGCGTTCGGCCTCGAAGTTGGACCTTCCGACGCGCCCCACCCGTCTTGCTCTTGCGCGGTCTGCCGTCGGTGATCGACTCTGGTCCTGCCGTTCCGCCGTGCTGCGAATCCCTGCTTGGCGGCACCATTCGGAACACGTCCGGGTTCGCCTCAAGGAGCCCTAGCTAGCACTCTATCAAGATAGGAAGGATTCGATTCAGCGAACGTCGACGATGACTCTGGGCTAGCCATGCGGAGCACGAAGTGAGCGCGCTCACGGAACGTCTTGCGGTCCCGGTTGCACTTCTCTGCTATCAACTGCAGCAACATCATGAGCCCCACGAACCCCTTCATCGGCGTAAGATGCTCTGGAGTTTGCGGAACCTCTCTGGCGTCAAGGGCGCGGAGCCACTCGCTCCACTCGGTCTTCCATGTTGTCAACGTGTAGACCGAGAATACAAAGAAGAACTTCACTCTGATCAAGTCTGTACGTTCAAGCTGGTCAGGCGAGGGAAGCCGTCGAATGCTGGACCAGTCTTCGGCTGGCGAATCGACCGGCACAGGAGTCTCTGCGCCGCGGTGCCCATCGCAGGGAGTTGACACGATCGGAAGCGCCGCGACGTTCCATGAATAGCGCTGTCTCGCGGTCTTTGCTCTATCTCGGAGATTCTCCTTCGCTCGAAGCTGACGATTCGAGAAGTGGCTATCACTCAAAAGGGCCTTTGCGATTTCCGCATCTGGAACCGGCTTTGAAAAATTAGAATCGGCGTTCGACCAGACGTGTGCAAAGGCAAGGTCGAGGTTAATGGACTCGACCTTGGGCTGTCTCACGACGCGAGCGGCTTTCTCGGCCGCTCTCCAAAGCTCGCCGCCATGTGCAAGGTCATCGGCGAAACGGGCCGCCACCTGACGGATGCACAACACATCTGGCGCAATCCCGACGATCGTCGCGAGCTTGGGATCCGCAGGAGACGCCCGAATCGCTTCATCCAACCCGATTGCCGCCCGCCATGCCTTTGAGGCAACGACGTCGCTCGCGATCTTGTCGCAAAACTCCCGGTCGCTGGCATCATCGATCGGCGGCACCAGGTAGCCATTCCGGGAAGCGAGACGCGAAATCACGCGCCACGCCGCGAGGTAGGTGTCCGGAAACTCGAGGCAGCGTCCGTCGCCGAGCGGCAGGTGGACGAAGCGAACCCGATCATCCAGCGGAATCTCCCTCGCTCGCGAACTGCCGTTCCTCGCCGTGCTTCGTCGTGTCGCCATCGCCGGTCCTCCGCGGGATCACTTGCGCGCGCCAAGTGCCCCCATCCGTCAGTGCCTGTCGTCCTTACGCTGGTCCCGGTCGCGCGTCGTAGCGCGAAGGAGGACTACGAATCATGCCACGAAGCCCACATGCCTGCACCCTGACCGCGAGGCGCGACGAGCACAGCGGGACCGTCCACGTGTCCATCGCGTGCTCCCGGACCGCTCCCGCTGAGCTGCGCGAGGCGCTGGCGCGCGCGGCAGCCGAGCTGACGCGGCCGCCTGCAGCCCCCGCACCGGACGGCACCGACGACGAGGCGGGAACGACCTCGTCGCCTCCAGACGCCACCGCCATCAGCGACGGGACCGAGAAGCACTGACTCGAGGGCGGCCAGCTCGCAACGGCGCCGCCGTCCAGACCTACCAGGGAGGCCCGACGGACAGGATACCGCCATCCAGGGCTCGCGCACGCAAGCCTGAAGCCGTCGCCAAGAGGACGCCAGATGGCGCCCCCGATGCCAATCCCGCGCGCGCCGCCTCGTCTGGCGGGACGGCGCCGTCGAGCGCGTCCCGGGGGCGTCGCGCTCGACGCGCGGCCGTGCCGATCGACTACACGACCACCTACACAGCGGTTCCGGTCTCGCCTACCGTCGCCGAAGCCGTCGAGCAGAAGCTGATCAACGCCCTCCGGGCCCTGCTTGCAAACGGGGGCCGGCAATGAGCACTTGGGCCAACCCTCGGTGCTTAGTCGGCGCGGCCGGGGACTACCTCGAGCGGGGTTGGAGCCTGACGCCGGTCCTGCCCCGCGACAAGAAGCCCGGTTGGCCCAACGCGCCGGGGCGTGCCCCTCGCCCGCAACGCAACTGGCAGGGTCTGCGCCTGAAGGCCGCCGACCTGTCGCGATACTTCATCCCGACCGCGAACATCGGCGTGAACCTCGGCGAGCCGAGCGGCGACCTTGCCGACATCGATCACGACTGCGCCGAGGCGATCGAGCTGGCCGACCAGTTCCTGCCGGCGACCTGGATGTTCGGTCGGGCGAGCAAACCGCGGTCTCATCGTCTGTACATCGCCGCCGGCGCGGTGACCGAGCAGTTCAAGGACGTGAGCGGAAAGATGCTTGTCGAGCTGCGGGCGACTCCGCGCGATGCACTGGGCACCGGGAGGGGTGGCCATCAGACCGTCTTCCCGCCATCGGTGCATCCGAGCGGGGAGCTGATCTCATGGACCGAGGACTGCGACGGCACGGACGGGCCCCTCATCGTCGCCGCTGCCGAGTTGCGCCGCGCGGTAGCGGACCTCGCGACGGCAGCGCTTATCCAGCGGCACGCCGGGCGCGACGCCGCGACCGCATGGATATCCCGAGGGACCTGCCCGCCGCTTCCGCGTCTCGTCGCCGGCCGGATTCGCCAGTGGTGGCGGGTACCGAGAGCGGTCCCGACCCACGTGCGGATGCCAGCGGGCCATCTGCTCGAACGTGGTCGTGCTCTTGCAGCCAAAGTGCCCGGCGCCGTCTCTGGCTCAGGTGGTCACGACGCGACCTGGGGACTTGCCCAGGCGCTTGTTCGCGGTCTTGGGCTCGACGAGGACGATGCGCTGGTGATTCTGAGGGAATGGAACACGAAGTGCGAGCCACCGTGGTCAGAGAAGGATCTGCTCCACAAGATACGGAACGCGGCTGAGAATTCGCGTCTTCCTCAAGGCTATCTGCTCGATGAACGGAGCGCCCATGCCTACTGAACCGGTTCTGCCTTCCGTCACCGCTGACGGTCGGCTTCGTGAGATGCCGCCGGACCCCAATGAACCGAAGGGTGCGAGCAGTGAACCGCGGCTGTTCGACATCACGTCGCTGACCGTGGCGGCGCAGTTGCCCGAATACCTGGAGCTGATGAAGAACGGGCGGAAGCGACTGCCGACCGGATGGACGCTCGTTGACCAGACGCTGCACGACGGCGGCCGCGACGAGCATGGAAATCCGCTGTCGGGCGGGTTCGTCATCCCTTCGGTCGTGATCCTCGGCGCGCAACCCAAGGCCGGGAAGAGCACGTTTGCGCAGATCACGGCCGAGCACATCGCGGAGCACGGCGGCTGGGTCTACTATCTGGACATCGAGAACGGTCGGCGGCGCTTCTTCGAGCGTCTGCTGTGTCGGCGCGCGAAGGTTGGGCCAGGGTACCGCACCTCCGAGGAGCAGGAACGCTTCGAGGCGGCGGCGGCCGAGTGGTACGCACTTGGCGGGCCGGGCTCGCGCTTTCTGCTCGACACCGACCGGGCGCTGACACCTCTTGACATCTCGGAGCGTGTGCGCGCGCTTCGGCGGATCGCTGGCGACGCGCCCGTGTTCGTCGTCCTCGACTCACTCCAGAAGCTGCATGTCGCCGACCTCGGCGATCGCCGGAGCGGGACGGATTCGTGGTTGCGTGAAATCGAGGCTCTCAGGAACGATCCGGAGATCTGCCCCGTCATCCTCGTGATCTGCGAGCTGAAGCGCACGCCCAATGGGCGCTACGAGCCGACTATCAGTGCCTTCAAAGAGTCGGGCGACATTGAGTACACGGGTGATCTGCTGCTCTCGATGACGGTCGACGCAGGGAACGACGACGACCTCGCGCCCCGCCCTGGCGACCCGACCGCCCACGCCTGGACGGACACGCGCGACAGCCAACCTGCGACTCTGAGAATCATCGCTGACCGCGATGGCTCGTTCGGCCGCGTCGCCGAGTACCAGACCATCTTTCCGTTCCACGGGATGCGGGAGTCCGAGCCGGCACCCGTCACCAAGGAGGCGAAGGACGCCGGCATCAGAAAGGGCACGACCACTCGCGAGAGCTCTCCCCGGGCGCGCCAACAAGAACTGGGCGTCGGCTTCGAGGGCGAGCAATGACCCCTCGAATCTCCAGCACGCAGCAGATGATCGAGTTCGGTGCCCACTCGCCAGAGCGGTTCGCAACTGGGAACGACGATGTCGCGGGTGTCGCCGCCCGTGCGGTGTTGGCTAAGGCCACGATCGGCGCCAACAGCGCACCGGACCCGTTGGCCACGCACGTCGCTGCGATCTCTCGGCTCGCGAGCGCCGTACGCGAGCACCTTCCGGATCTGGAGCAGGCGCTTGCGGATGCCGGCGACGTCGCGTCGCGCGAGTCGGCTCTGACGACGTTCATCGCCAGCCTGCCGATGGACGGCATCGCATCGGTGCTCGAGAGTCGCAGCGCCCAACTCGGGCTAGACGACCTCACCGGCAACTGGCGCGATCCGGCGTACCCGGTGCTCGTCTTGGCGCGCACGCTCTGGCATGCGCGCGTACGTCCTCAGCTCGGTACTCCACCGACGATCCCGCTCCCGATGTTGGACCAGACGGTGCGGGTGCACTTCGTTCCTGGAAGGCGAGTCCGGCGGGTCGACGCCGAGAGCGCCGACCTACTCGACCGAGCCGGACGTGTTGTTGCGGTGCTCCGAACCGGCCCTGGCATGCCGCCGCAGGTTCCAGCAGCGCTACTGACCGGCGAGTGGTTGAAGGTCACCGAGACGCTAACCGGGCACCGGCTCTTCCGGTGGCTGGCGTTCGAGACGACTGCCGCTGCAGTGGCACGCCAGGGGGATACCGAGTCCGTTCCGGTCCTTCGTGTCGCGGGCGGCCTCACGGGACTCGCACGAGCGATTGGAGAACCCCGGACGCAGGCTCGCGGAGGCCTGCGACTTCCTCGAATCCTGGACGCTTTTCAGTTCGCGCACCTCCCGATGCCCAAGGCCGACGTCCATGGGCTGCTGACGTGGTTCGAAGACAAGACCACGGTCGAGCGCAATGGGAAGGGTGGCGAGCTCGTCATCACCCCGACTGCCGCGTTGATGCCATCCGGGGGCCGCGGCAAGCTGGTTCCAGTTGCTCTGAGGTTGCCAAAGTTCTGGGGCGCGCCCGACTTGTGGCCAGTCCAAGCGACGCTCCAGCTGCTTCTGCTCGTCCGGCTCCGCGAGCACGCACGTGAGCTGGCCCGAACCGGGTCCGCCACCCTCACCCGAGCGGACCTCAAGCGGTGCGCGGACGAGGCACGTCTGCCCATGTCCCACCTCGCCCGGGTGCTGGACACATGGCAGCAGGGGCAGGGCGCCTTCCTGACGTTCCGAGGGCGTGACCGCTGGGACTTGGGGACCGTCTTCGCCCAAGAGCGCGCCTGCATCATCCAGGGCGGCGTCATCGAAGAAGGGGCCAGCGCGGGGGGCAGAGCGAGGGCAGCCGCCCGACGTCACCGCGGCCAAGTGGTGGTCGCCCGGCATTCTGGAGCCACGTTCGAGGCAAGCTCGACGCCCGCCAGCGATCCAAACTGCCAACTACCCCCATCCAAACTGCCAACTACCCCCGTCCAAACTGCCAACCTCGAGGCAAAAGGCGTGTGAATTCTCGGAGAAAACGCAAATCGGGCTCTGCGGATGGGCGTAAGTCGGAGAAGTGAGCACGGAGATGGGGCTTGTTTTTCCGGCGTGTCTGATAGTATAAGGGCTATCAGAGAGGAGGAGTCGATGTCCGACCCAGTTTCCAAGCTCGAATTCGACCGTGCG
>JAJYLH010000003.1 GCA_021787845.1 Myxococcales bacterium
GGACCGCGATCTACGAGATCAAGAACTTCCGACCATTCCGCGCGCCGGGGAGCGGAAACTTCAGGTCCTTCTTGACCTCCGGAAGTACGCGCGCTCGAAGACCATCGCGCTCGAAATCAGTTATGGTGGTGCCACATTCCTGATGCTCAGCGGCGCCACGATCATCATGCTGATCCGGGGGCTCCTCTGGGCTTGTCGCCGGATTCCCAAGAGCATCTGGATCGGCTTGGGCATCGCGAGCGTGGTCGTGGTGGCCGGTTTCCTTCTGCGTCCGAAGACCAGGAGGAAGCTCCTGGAGTTCTATGGCCGTGCGCGCGTCAAGCTCTCGCTAATTGCCGATCGACTTCTTCCGATCCTAGGGGAGCTCGTCGAGGCTGCGAGCCGCAATGGGAGTATCGCGGACGAGGTGGCCGATCGCTACCCGGAGTTCATCGGCCGCCCGCGGCGACTCACCCTGAAGGCGGCCGCGCTTCGCGCTTGTCTCGCATCGCCCAACCCACTGCCAATTGCCGAACTGGAGCAGGATGTCCTCCATGAAGGATACGTCCCGCGCTCGAAATACTATCCAAAGAGCCTTCGAAGAGTCTTGAGGTCCGACCCGATCTTCCAGAAGACCCCCGAAGGCTGGTCGGTTCGGCGTGATTCCCTTGGGAGTTTCGCATCGTAGGGTGTGCATGTGTGGACGAGCGACAAGGGGTGAGTTGTCGTTGGCGCTCGGCGTTGCCGGTACTGTGGGCTCCGGCAGTACCGCTCGGTGGGCGAGAGCGCTGGAGTAATGGAACCCGCCAGCCCGCAAGGCTCTCGGCCTGCGAGGGGCCGAACCGAGAGCGCGCATAGGGGTGCGACACGCGCCTTCCCAAAGGTGGATGTCCCGAGGGACAGAATTCACTCTTCACGGCGAGACAAGGCCAAAGGGATTAGGAGGCGTCGTGGCGCAGGGCGCGCTATGCCTCACCGGACGGAAGCCCAGGTAGCCGCTGCGGCGCCCTGGGTCGTCACCGCCGAGGAGACGACCATGGTGGTTGCCGACCAGCTCTCGATTCTCGTCGAGGACGGACCTGACTTGACGAGAGGCGATGGCATTGACCAGGCACCCGGCGATAGGGCATCCTCACTTCGTTTTTCGAAGGACCATCCGCCCGGGACCGAGAGGGCAGGAGGCTCCGATGACGAAGTGGCGGCTGCTCGCACTCCTACCAGGCTTGTTTCTCGCCGGCGGATTCGCCTGCGGCTCGCCGCCGATCGCACCCGCGGCCGACGCCGGAACGCGCCCCGGCTGCGTGCGCGGCGCGAGCGCCGCTTGTGCCTGCGTCGATGGCGAGATGGGTGCTCAAGTTTGCCAGCCCGACGGCACCTTCGCGGCCTGCGCCTGCACCGGAACGGCGACCGACGGCGGTTCGGCGGGCATCGACGGCGGCTCGGACGCGGGCTCGGTGGCGACGTGCATCCCGGGCGCGAGCGTCGCGTGTGCCTGTGTCGATGGCGAGACGGGCGCTCAGATTTGCCTGGCCGATGGCACCTTCGGCGCGTGCGCGTGCGCGGGAACGGGCACGGCGGACGGCGGGGCCGACGGAGGACTGGACGCCGGCATGCCGGGATTGTGCGTGCCCGGCGCGAGCGCCGCCTGCGCCTGCGTCGATGGCGAGACGGGCGCCCAGGTCTGCCAGGCGAGCGGCACCTTCGCGCCTTGCACGTGCGAGGGTCCGCAACCAGATGGCGGCACGAACGGCCAGACCGGCAACCTCACGGGGCAGATCGTCATCATCGGCGACCAGGACGCGACCGGTACCCGTGTCCAGCTTCAAAACGCGGGCCTCAC
Source organism: Myxococcales bacterium (assembly GCA_021787845.1). Lineage (GTDB taxonomy): Bacteria > Myxococcota > Myxococcia > Myxococcales > JAJYLH01 > JAJYLH01. The sequence continues at coordinate 1,820 of JAJYLH010000003.1, forward strand.
GCTGAACACGACCGCGGACTCCCATGGCGACTACCAACTTTCCGGCATCCCGTCCGGCGCGTTCGGCCTGAGCTTCCAGAAGTCGCTACCCTTGCCGCCCCAATCGGGCTTCCCCGACGCGCCCGACGGCAGCCCGCTCGCCCTCGACTACGACGCGACCCTGCCGAACCTCCTGTTCCTGCCCGGCGGCGACGGCTACCTCGTCGATGGCAACATCTATCCGCTCGGGCGCATCGAGCTTCCCGCGGGTCGCCAGCTCGCGTCGGGCACGGTCTATGCGACCCTGTCTCCAGACGGCTCCGCCCTCGCGTACATCACCGGCGTCGATCAGTACGGGACTGGAACTGGGACACTCCAGCTCGTCGGGGTTCCCGATGGAACGCCGACCATGCTTGCAACCGGAGTGACCGCCGGCAACTTCTGGTTCACGACGGACGGCAAATGGCTGTTCTATCTCACAGGTCTTCGTGGCCTCGTCGGGACACTCTTCCAGGTCGCCAGCCGCGGCGGAACGCCGGTCGAGCTCGGCACAGGGGTGCCACCACCGTCCTTCTACTCTCCATCCAAAGGGCCCGTCGTGCTGACGCCGGATGGCATGCACGCCTTCTATCTCACGAGCTGGAACGGGGACACGGGGAGCCTCGAAGAGGTGGCGGTGAGCGGCGGGACTCCGGTCCAGCTCGGCACGGGCTGCCCCTGGGACTCCAGAGGCCCGGCTCTGAGCCTCACTTCAGACGGCTCCCATGCCTTCTATTTCACCAACTGGAACGGTCTTGTAGGCACCTTGAACGAGGTCGACGTGGCTGACGGAAATACCTTTCAGCTCGGCGACTACGTGGCTCGCTCCGGGAACCCCGTGCTGACCACAGATGGGAGCTACGCGTTCTTCATCACGGATGCCGAAAGTGCAAACACCCTCTACGAGGTGCCGGTAGCCAGCGGAAAGCCGTTGCGCCTCGACGACGGAGTCACGCAGCTCGGACTCAGCTCCGATGGCGGCGACGGGTTCTACCTGACGCAGGACCAGATGCTCCATGGATTCACCGTGGGGAGCGGCACGCCGATTGAGCTGGCGTACGGGGTCTCCTCGTTCCTGCCCACCGCGGATGGCAAGCACGTCTTCTACCTTGGAGGCGGGAGCTCGGGAGACCTGTACGAGATCTCCAGCGTCGGCGGGGTGCCGGTCCCGCTCGGCGTCGGGGTGTTTAACTTGGGCCACTATTACTTCCAGCTCACGCCAGACGGAAGCCACGCTTTGTACCTCGTGAATTGGAACTCCAGCGACGATAACACCGGCACCCTCTATGCGGTTCCGGTCGAAGGTGGCAATCCCGTGGAGCTTGGAACCGGAGTGCCCAGTCTATCCGGATCGTACCCGCAGGACAGGGATCTGAGGCTGACGCCGGATGGGAGCCACGCGTTCTACTTGTCCGATACCAACGCCAGCACCGGCACTGGCACGCTCAACGAAGTCTCCTTGGTGGATGGCAAGCGGGTCCAGCTCGCGACGGGCGTCTGGACGTTCCGTCCGACCGACGATGGAGCGCATGCCTTCTATCTCGCGAACTGGATTGGGGATGACTGGGGGGGTGGCATCGGGACGCTCTATGAAGCGGCGGTCGCGGGCGGTGCTCCGGTCCAACTCGGCGCTGGGCTGAAGGATCTGTACAACGATGACTTCTTGCTGACCCCGGATGGAACCCACGCCTTCTATCTGAGCGACGGCCTCTACGAGGTCAATGTCGCGACCGAGGCCAAGGCCAAGCTGGCGACAGGCGTGACGACCCTCGCCAGCGATTCGTTCCAGCTCACGCCCGATGGAGGCGATGCCTTCTACTTGGCGGGCTGGAGCGGGACCAGCACGAACGGCACCGGCTATCTCCACGAGCTCGCGCTGGGAAACGGCGCCGACGTCGTGCTCGGCTCGGGCGTGCCAGCGTTCACCCAGCAAGGGTACTACGGAGACCCGACCTCCGTTTACTTCCTGCTCACGCCGGACGGTTCGCATGCCTTCTACCTTGCCGGGTACGACGGCGCCACCGGCAAGCTCTACGACGTGTCGACCGCGCGAGGGACGCAAGTCCTGGTCGGCACAGGGGTCCCCGAAGGCTACGCGCTTTCGCCCGACGGGAGTCACGTTGCGTTCATCGCCTCGTCGAGCGCCACGGCCGGCGGCACGTTGAAGATTGCTCCGGTTGCGGTTGGCGGACCGATCACGCTCGCGAAGTCGGTGTTGGGGTTCGCCTTCTCCCCCGACGGCCAGTACCTCACTTGCAACCTCGCCAACGACTTCTGGAACGGCAAGACCTCGACCACCGCGGTGGTCCCGGCCGCCGGCGGCGCGGTGGTGCCGATCAACGACTTTGGGTCGCTTTCCTACGTTCCCGGCGGCGTCCTCTTCGTCCGTCGCGGCACGCCGGTGCCGTACGACTTCGAGGACGGGCTCTACCTCACGCCCCTGAGCGGACCGTAGGGTGGATAAGCCCCGCCGCTAATGCCCATCCGGCCGAACCTCGACACGAGCGACGTCCAGCCGCTCACGCGCTCTCCCTCTGGCCGACTTCGGTCCTGCTCACCATCCGCTTGATCTGCACGGGCGCGAAGGGCCGGCCGGTCCGGCTCCGGATGCCGCGGCTCTCCAGCTCGCGCGCGACGCCGCGAAACGTCGCACCCTCGGCGCGAAGCCGGCGCGCGAACTCGATTGCGGCCTGCTCCTCGGGCGCGGGCTCGACGTGCTCACCATCCGCGGCAAGGCGAAAGCCCCAGGGTGCCTGCCCGCCCGTGTATTCGCCCTGCGCCTGCTTGTGCTGCATCGCCACCGACGTGCGCTCGCCGATCGTTTCCCTCTCCCATCGGCCCGAGGAGCATCGCGGTCCAGAACAGCCATAGCGGCTTCTCCGCGTGCCAAAGGGCGAACGGTCCCATGAACGCCCATGCTGCGCCGAACAGGGAGCCCATTGCCAGCCAGACGGCCCATCTCTGGTCTCGATCGACGGTCGCGTTGACGATGCCTCCTTCAATGAAAGCGGCAAGCGCGGTCAGCAGGTAGCCGTTGGGCCCAAACGCACCAGCATCGCCCACCGCAAGGAGCAACGACCCGGGATCAGCCCAGCGCAGCCCAGCAGCCAGGGACAGTTCCAGGTAAAGAGCGCCGGCGGCGACCGGGGCCCCGATGACCACGGCAAGCAGCCCGCCGACGAGAAATCGCAGCGGTCGGAAGTGGCGGGCGTGCTTCATGGCAACATCCGGTCGAGCGCTCGGCCATGCCGCATGGTAGCAGGGCTGACGGCGGCCCGCGAGGCGATGTCGGTGGGCGCGGCATCGAGCGAGCGCTCCTTGGTCGGTCTGCCGTCTTCGCCCCTGGCGGCGCGACGGGCTTTCGGTGGTTAGGCTCGATGCATGCTGAAGATCGGCGGCAGCCATCGGATGCGGAAGGCGCTCTTCGTTCGCGGCTTGAGGCAAGGCTATCTCAACGTCGAGGAGGTGGAAGCCGCGGTTCCGCCGGGCACGATGTCGGCAGCCGAGCGATGGCTTCTCTATTTCTCCTTGCGCGCGTCCGAGGTCGAGCTGCGCGACGCCGACGGGCACATCCTCACGCCCGACGACCTGGTGCCCGAGCATCGTCGCGCTCGCCAGGCCGCCGTCCGCCAGCGCGCCAAGGCGGCAGAAGCAAAGGCGGAGGGAACTGGGCGCTGACCGGCCCCTCCCCAATCCGCCGGTGCCGTAGGATGGGTGGAGCGGAGCGCAGCCCATCGTCGTACGGCGACCGCCGGAGCGGTGGGTTTCGCCTACGCTCCGCCCACCCTCCGCAGTTGCCATCGCAAGAGCGGTGGTGTCATCAGCGACGTCACGGCGACGACGAAGACGATGGCCGAGAACTCGTCTTCGGACAGGAACGGCGTGCCGTGAACGAGCAAGCGCCGGCCGACGTCGGCGAAGATCAGAGTCACCTCGCCGCGAGGAATCATCCCGAGCGCGACGGTCAGCTTCGACGTCCCGCTCGGCGCGGCGAGACCCAGGACCAGCCGCGACACGACCGTCACCGCGACCAGCGCTCCGGTCAGAAGCCACACGGTCGGATGTCCGAGCCGCCAGAGCTCGACGCGGGCACCCATCACGACAAAGAAGATCGGCGTCAGCACCTGGCCGACCGGATGAATCAGGTCCTCCAGCTCGTGCTCGCCGCGGTCGATCAGCGTCCGATACTCCGCCCGGTCGAGCGTCAGCCCCGCCGCGAACGCTCCGACGATCGGCGCGAGCTGGACGTAACCCGCAATCGCCGCGACGCCGAACGCGAACGCCAGCGCAATCGGCAGGAGCAGGTCCGGCGAGCGCATCCGCTTCGAGATGCGGAAGATCCATCGCGACACGCGCGGGCCGAGGATGAGCGCGCTCGACAGGAAGGCGATGGCGAGAAGGCCCGAACGCACCGGCAGACGCCAATCGAACGCGTGCCCGCCGGCCATCCCGATAGCGATGCCGGTGACGAGCGAGAGCACGACGAGCGCGAGAACGTCGTCGACCACCGCCGCGCCGAGGATGAGCTTCGCCGCTCTGGTGGTCGATTGCTTGAGGTCGCGCAACACGCGCGCGGTGATGCCGACGCTCGTTCCGCAGACCGCGCCGCCGATGAAGAGGCCGAGCACGAAGCTGTGCCCCGGCAGCATCGCCATCCCGAGGCCGATGCCGCCCGCGACCGCGCCGATGACGCCGATGGTCGCGACGAGCGTCGCGCGACCGCCGATGGAGAGCAGCTCCGAGACCGTCGACTCGAGCCCGACCTCGAAGAGCAGGACCACGACGCCGAGGCTCGCGAGCACTTCGAAAATCGGCGCGTGCGCGATGTCCGGAAGCGGCACGCCCAAGTGGATGAGCCCGCCGATGGCGATGCCGACCACCAGCTCGCCCAGGACCGCCGGCTGCCCGACGCGAAGCGCCAACTCGCCGCCCAGCTTCGCCGCCGCCAGGATGACCAAGAGGCCGACGAGCACCGGCATCAACGAGTCGTGCGCCGCGCCAGGAGCACAGGCGAACGCCGAGCCAGCGACAAGAAGAAAGAGGACGAGGCGCTTCATGGCAGCTCACGTCTCCGAGTCGCCCACACTTGGAGCCGGCCATGGGAGTGTCCGGGTGAGCACGGCATCCTGGGCGATCCCGGACCGCGACGTGCCCGGCTCCAACATCGGGCAAGTGTGTCGACCGGACAGGCAAGGGTCGCACGAGCCCGTGGCACGTCGGATGGGCCGAGCAGCGAGGAACCGATCCTCCACAGGCGGTCGAGCGCCGTTCGTGCCCGCGCGGGCGCGAAGCCGCATCGTTTGCGGTGGACGGCAAGCCCTCTTTGACACCGGAAAGGAGACCTCATGGCGGACCTGCGCTCGCTCATCTCGGCGCTCGTGAAAGTGCCGGACGGGCCGCCGATCGTGACCTTGTATCTCGATGCGCGCTGGAAAGACGAGCACCAGCGCGACCGCGTGCGCCTGTTCTTTCACGATCGCGCCCGCGAAGCGAGAGGCATCTTCGACGTCGCCGCGCCCGAGGCCCAGGGCATCCGGCAGTCGCTCGACCGCGTCCAGCGCTTCGTCGACGGGCTCGTCAACCAGGACATCCATCCGGACGCGCGCGGGGTGATGGTCGTCGCGAGCGAGCCGCGCGCGCTCTTCGAGGAGGCGCTCGTCGAGGACCCGTTCGAGCCGGCGATGTTCATCGACTCGAAACCGCGGCTGGCACCGCTCATCGAGGCGGCGTTCCTGGTCAAGCCCGCCTACCTCGTCGAGGTCGATGCGAGGAGCGCGCTCATCCTCGAGCTCGGCGCCGAGGGGATGATCGACGAGCACTCGCTCGAGCGCGAGGTGCCGAGCCGGCACAAGCAGGGCGGCTGGTCGGCGCCCAGGTTCGCGCGGCACGTCAAGGAGCACATCCGGATGGTGTGGAACGAGGCGGCGAAGCTACTCGTCGATTTCGTGCGCCAGGATGGGAGCGGCGCCATCGTGCTCTTCGGCCAGGAGCCGAACCTGCGGGCGTTCTCGCGTGAGCTGCCGCCGGAGCTGCAGGGCCGCATCGTCGCGATGCGCCCGGCGCCCAGGGACCGGCGGGCGCTTCTCGCCTCCGCGCGCGAGGCGCTGGAAGAGGAGCGCATCGCGCACGAGTTCGCGGTCGTCCATCGCATCCTGCGCCAGGGGCTCGCCGACCGCAGCGGCACCGTCGGCCTCGACGACACGTTGCTCGCGATGAACGAACGGCGCGTCAGGCTCCTCGCGGTGAGCCGTCGCTTCCAGGCGCGCGGCTACCGGTGCGAGCGGTGCGACGCGCTCTCCGCGGCCGGCGCGACGGCCTGCGTCTTCTGCGACGGGCCGACGACGATCGTCAACCTGCGCGAGGAGCTGTTGCGCCGCTGCGTCGCGCAGGGCGCCGAGGTGCTCGTGACGCCGGAGTCCGGACCGCTCGATGCCTACCGCGGCATCGGCGCGCTGCTCCGCCATCTCACCGGCGAGGAGCGCCAGCATCCGGCCGGGAGCACCGGAGTCGAGACCCGCGCACCGTGACGGTTGACAACCGTCCGCGCGCAAGCTAGAAGGCGCAGCTCTTCGACGGCGCCCCCAGACGCCGCCGCCGACCGATGGGGCTGTAGCTCAGTTGGGAGAGCGCTTGAATGGCATTCAAGAGGTCGTCGGTTCGATCCCGATCAGCTCCACCATGAGAACAGGCGGTTTCCGGCTTCGGCCGGGGCCGCCTGTTTCTTTTTTCGGGCCTCGGGGTAGCTCCCGGGGTAGCTCCCGGCAGGGCGTAGGGACCCGCCCGCCGGGTTCTTGCGCGGGGGCAGAGGAGGCGCCTACCCTGTGGATGATGGCTGAGACGCTCCGCTTCTGGATCGTGCTGCGCGAGGCGCCCGATGTCCCTGGCACTTGGATCGGCCACTGCCTCGAGCTCGACGTGGTCTCCCAGGGCGACTCGCCCGCACACGCGCTCTCGATGACGATCGAGGCCATCGGCATCGTTCTCGAAGGGGACGCCGAGAGCGGTCTCGATCCGCGTCGCCGCCGCGCGCCGGAAGAGGATTGGGAGGAGTTCGGAGCGCTTCTCGGCCGCTCGACACCGCTGCCCGGCCCGAATGCGCTTCGTGCGATCGAGGGCCTGACGGATCACCTCGAGGCGCTGCTCGCGTGCGTTGAGCTGGGACCAGCGAACGCCGAGGTCGAGGTGCCGGTGGCGTGGGCGGCGCGAGCGGACCGTGCCCCGTCGCTCTCCGTCTGACGTGCCGGCGCGTCTGTCGGATATCGCCCGCGCGTGCGCGGCCCTCGGAATCGAGGTCGAGAAGCCGAAGACCGGCTCCCACTGGAAGGCGCGCCTCGGAGGCACCGTTTTCCCGATACCGGCGGGAAATGCGGGAAAGACCGAGATTCCAGACCTCTATATCCGAAAGCTGTGCCGCTGCTTCGGCATCGACGAGAAGACGCTGCGCTCGCTCCTTTGAGCCGCTCCCGCTCCCCTAAAGCCGCCGGGGCGAGGCCGTCCGTTGCCGCGTGCGCACTCCGCGGAGCGCAGTTCCCGCGGGTCGGCGGCAGCGGTGATGAAACCTCGACGCGCAACCGAGCGTAGTGCCCGAGTCTGCCAACCCCTCGCCCGTCACGAAACCCCGGCCGATCCAGGCGTTTCGCCCGCCTTGCAGGCTCGACAACGGCGGGCGCGGCACGACGAGGTGACGCCGAGCGGTAGCCAAACCGGTCAGCATTGTCGCGTCGTGCGCGTGGCGCGGCGAGCGTGCCCCAGCCCGTGCGCTTCACTTCGTCGCAGGGTTGGCCACGGGAGAGAGCGGCGGAACCGAATAGATAAAGCGAACCTGGTTAGCGGGTGCGGTGCCGTCATTCGTCTGCGATGGCTTCGAACGCTCGCATCCGCGCGTTCGCGAGTTCCATCGCGGTCCACAGCAGCGCCACAAGGTCCGGGTCGAAGCCGATGATTTCCCATGCCCGATGCAGGGCATCGCGGACGGGCACGTCATCCCCGTGGAGCACGTCCACCGCCGCGCAGAACGCTTGCCAGACTGAAAGCGGCCACAGCTCCCGGTTCGCCGCGCGTAGGTCGTCGAGCACCGGGCCGATCCAACGGTCGCGGGAGGGAGACACAGCGCCTGGGTCCCCCCTGTTTTCGGCGTGACGGCGTGACACCGGCTTGTCTTTCAGCGGATTCGTGCGATCCGGTGGCGTGACGGGAGGCGTGACGGTCACGAGCGGACGGCGTGACGGCCGGGCCGTTGCGTCACGTCGGAGGGTGACGGGACCGCCGCCGTGCTCCCACGGCGCTCCCTGTGAGCAGTACCAGAACTCGCCCGAGAGGAACGCTAGGCGGTCGGGATGACGCGGGCACTCGAAGTGCTTTTCATCGGCCACCCGCAGCCCGAGCGATCGCGCCAGGTCGAGAAGCTCGCGCTCCGTCGTGCGGTCGGGGGGTGTCACGCCTCCCGTCACGCGCCCGTCACGCTGGGTGTCACGCCATCGCGATCGCGGAAACGCTTTGAAATGAGGCATCGTCACGCCGTCACGCCTTCTGCGGGGGGTGCTACCGGCGGGAGGTATCTCTCGACGACGGGGGCGAGGTCGGACCGGAGATAGCCGCGCCCCCGGTCGGTGTCCTGGCGGCTCTGCCGGGGTTCGACCTTGAAACGTCGGATTTGGCGCGACAGCCACGCCGAGTCGATGGGCCTGCCCTTGTTGGCGGAAACCCAGCCGGCCACCTCGTCGGCCGTGAGCCGCTCCACGATGGTCTTCAAGGTGAGGAAGTCGCTCCCGTCCGAGTAGAGCGCCCACACGGCCGCGAGCAGCCGCTCGCGCACGTCCATCGCGTCGGCCTCGCCCTGCGCGCACAGCGTGACGAGCGCCTTCCGGGAGCGCTCCGGCCAGGCACCTCCGGCGAGGTCGGCGATCGCGAGCAACGGTTCCACGATGTCGCGCTGCCGGTCGTTCAGCCCTTCGGGAAGGTCGGGCGACAGCTCGGCGAGAGCGTCGGCGTTGTCCATCGCCCACCGGGCGCATCGAGGCGCGAGCGCGCGCACCTTCTCACGAGCACGTCGGTCGAACCGAGCGACAGCGGCACCGCTAGCCTTGCGCTCCATCCGGATCGGGACAGAGCGGTCGGCCAACGTGTCCGGCAGCGAGCCGATGCCCGCCAGCGTAACGGGCGCGAAGGCGGAGAACGGCTTCGGCTGGTGGTCGTCGCCCTCGCACCGAATCACGCTTCCCGATCGCGTATATCCTCCATTGAGAACAGCGCGTAGCTCGCCCGCGTTCTTCTGGTCGATGTTGTCCGTCTCGTCGATGAGCAGGGTCGGTTGCCACGCTTCGATGCTTCGATAGAGGGCGGCAGCGGTTACGCTTGCCGCCATCATCGGCACTCGACAGACGAGCCCGAGCAGCTCCAGCACGATGCCCTTGCCGCACCGTTTCGTGGGCGAGGTGAGCGCGAGCCGCGGCGTGTAGTCCGCCGCCTCGAACGCCCAGGTGTGCAGAACCCACAGGGCGAGCACCGGGGGTGCGCCAACGGGCAGCACCACGTGCCGGGCGAAAGCCGCCTCGAGGTCCCCGAGTAACTGCGCCGTGCCCTGCGGTTCCTCTGCCGGTTCCACCTCGGCGATAGGATCGCCGGCAGCGCTGCCGCCCACCTTGGCCGTCGGCCCAAGGAATGCGTCGACGGTCCTGGCCGACGACTGGACTGTCGGTGAGCCGTCGGGCTGCCGGAGAGCGCGGAGCAGGCCGATCGCGCCCTCTCGCGTGATTGCGCGAGCACCTGAGTCGAGCCCTTTGGCCTGCTCTGCGAGCGCCCGGAGCGCAGCCTCTACGTCGGCGAGATTGCTGTCGGCGTACAGATCGACACCCGCGATCGTGCCGACGTGAACGCGACGAGGATCGGATGCGCTATTGCTACTCTGTAGGGATTCGTCTAAGCTTCTCGTCACGTGGGCCTCCTGGGGTCCATCGAGGGCGGGCCGCCGGCAGCGGTGCCGCCCTGTTCGTTCAGTGGTAGGCTGTGGCGCTGCCGGTGTGCATTCCAGCTCGGCGGCGGGTATGATCACCTGTAGCGGTGCCGGTCAGCATTTCAGGCACAAGCCCTACGCCAGCGCTATCGCTTAGTTCAAAGCAAGTCACGCGGTGGCACCCTAGGTCAGCACCGGTATCGGTTGGCGGTAGCGATGCCCCCCGCCGCTTTACGGTGTGAGCAGAAGCGGTGCCGGATGCCGATTTCGCCGCTACCCACGGTTGTGCTATGTTGGCGGTAGCGCTACCGCTCCACTCGGCACCGGCGCGGTCGTGAACGTGACCGGTCACAGCGCGTCCCGGTCGGCCATCCACTTCGCGATGGCTGCGTCCACCTCGTCGGCCGCCCACCGGGTCGTGCGCCCGCCAAGGCGCACGGGCCGCGGTAGCTTCCCGGCCGCTGCCCACCGCCAGATGGTCGTGCGACTCACCCGGAACCGGGCGGCCAGCTCAAGGTCAGTGACGAATCTCGTGTCCATGTTCTCCGTCCCGTCTCTCCCCTTTGCGCGGGTGAGCAGGACGAAGCGTGGGCGTGTGCGATCGTTAGGTCCAGACGACGAGCGGGGACAAACGAGAGAAATTCAGGATGCCGTTGTCCCCGGTCCCGGCACTCTTTGGAGCGCCTTCTTCCACCGCTCGCGCCGCACTCGTTCACTCTTTTCGGGCAAGTCGACGCCCGTGTAGAGCGCCGCCAGCGCGAAGGCGCTCGCGCCGGGCATCTTCGCGATCAACGGCTTCGGTTTCTTGTCGAAGGTGAACAGGCCCTTCGGCACTTTCGCGTCGCCGGGTACCAACACCTCCTTCCAAAACAATTTCCGCTCGCCATCTCCGCTCATCGGAGGCCGGGAGTGCAGGTCGTAGGCGCGGATCATCGTGTTGCGTCGCACCTCGTTGACAATCGCGCGCGACTCCAAATCGGCAGCCTTGGGCTTGGTGACGTGCGGGCGCGCGGCGTTCATGGCGTCGCGCAGCTCCATGAGAGCGAGCTTGAGCCGATAACCGGCCGCACTCGCGTCGCGCGAAATCCGGCCGCCATGCAGAACCGCCGCCGCCGCCCCTCGTCTGCCGAAGTCTTCATGCTCTTCGGGAAAGAATTCCGGCGCTCCACGAAGCAGCTTCGCCACGTTGTTAGACAGACGCTTCCCTGTCGCGTCTTCAAGCCAATCCAGGAAGTCACTCGTCCACTTCTCGCGGCGGACCTCCTGCTTCGCGACCTTGATGAACGTGCGCGCCAGTGGCCCTGCGTCGCCTCCGCATACTCTCACCAGCTCTTCGAAGTAGCCGCGTTTGTCCGGGTCGTTAATAGGCCCCATTACCCTCCTCACCACCTTCTCCTGTTTGTTCGCCGAGGAAGCGGTGCGCGCGATCGGTTGCCGTGGTATCCTCTTCGCCATCGGACGCGGCCTCCATCTGAACCGACAGTGAGGGCGGGCCGTTCGGGCGGCGCCGCCCTCCGTCTTTCAGACGATCATGCCTGCATAGCAAGGTGTTGGATCTCGTCGATCCGACTTTCGAGCTTGTCTACCCGGTCCTCAAGTCGGATACAACCGTTCACGAGTTCGTCGTGCCGGCCGACAAAATCCGTAAGGTACCGGCGCAGCACAACGAGCGAGGCCCAGAGGTAGACGCAAAATGCGGCAAGCACAAGCGCAACGACGATCATGGCAGTCTCCTTGGGCGCTACGGGAGAACCTGAACGATCCGAAGATCCCGTGAAAACTCGGGGACAACGCATCCCAACAAGGCAACGTGGAACGAGAAGCTCGGTACGTTGTCGACAGAGTAGCACCAACTATTCGCGCCCTGATACTCTTGGTAGGCGCCCGCACTACACTCGGGAATCTCGTGCCAATTCTGTTGTGTACAGCCGCCGGAAGGACATATTTGGTCAAGAAGATGGACTGTGGTTGAACCGCCCGTCCAGAGGTCTGCGGTAATCTCAGGGTCAGTGATCGTAATGTTGCAGGCGAGCCGGTCGCTGCTGTAACAGGGCGCGCCGTCGGGGCCGGACGCGACCCAACAGGCTCCGCCGTCGGGGTCGGACACGTTCAGGCCGGGCACGGTCACGAAGGTCTTGACCGTGCGCGTGCCACTGTCGTTGATGGTGCATGAGCCGGGGTCACCTTTCGGTCCCTGGTCGCCAGGTGCGCCGTTGCAGGCGTAAGCTGTAGCGCCATCAGACGACGAGATTGACGTGCCGCCATACAGGCAGTGCGCGTCGCCCGGCACCAGCGAATCGACCGTGATGGACGTTCCCGGCGCGCCGGGGTCGCCTTTGGCTCCCTGCGTGCCCGCCGGCCCCGCGGGACCAGTGTCGCCCGCCTCGCCTTGGGCACCGGTCGGCCCCTGCGGACCGATCGGGCCTTGCGTGCCGGTCGCGCCCTTCGCTCCCTGGGGACCGGCCACCGTCTTCGTGCATCCGAGCGCGAGAACCGCGACGCAAAGGCAAAGATAGCTGTTTCTCATGGCACTCCCTCGGACACACGGAAAGCGGTACCACCCCCGGCAAGCGGCGTCAAGGGCACGGGCACCGTGCTAAAGGCGCTCCGACCCCTTGAGGAAGACGAAGCCGCAAAACGCCAACGCGACTCCCGCCGTCGGGTTGAAAGCCGGCCGGTCGACATCCGCACCCCCGAGCGCAACCACCAGACCCGCGACGGCCGCCAGCACGCCGAGCCAGAAAAGGAACTTCTTCATGGGAATCTCCCGGAGAGAACGTTCGCCTACGGCACAAACCCGTCGACGAGCAGTTGCCCGTTACCGGCGGCATGCCTGGCACAGAGCGATTCGCCGGCTCTGACGAACGTGCGAAGCCCGCTACCGATCGATAGCGGGCGAAAGCCGAAGGCGACGGTTCCGGGCTCGGCATGGTTCGCGGCACACGATCCCGCTGGCGCGGCGTAGAGGATGGGGGCGCCGGCGGCGTCCGTCAGAACGAACGGCCCGTCGATGAGCCGCGCGTCCATGTACACCGTCCCTGACGGGGGCGTATCGAGGAGCGCGCTCGCGGGGCAGCCGGGCTGGCTGCAATCCTGCGCATGAGCCTGGAGGCAGTCGCTGCCCGAGACACAGAAGGCCAGGTCGCACGTGGGTGGTGTCGAACAAGTCCATTGCAGAGAGATCGAAACGAGCCGCGAGGGATCGCTGTCCGGTGGAACAACCGGCACCGAACCCGCATCCGGCGACCACGCAGCTCCGGGCGGGCCGGGCTCACCGGTCAACCCCTGTTGGCCCATCGCACCCGTGTCGCCCTTGTCGCCCTGCGGACCTGCCGGGCCTTGCGGCCCCCGAGCGCCCATAGGGCCTATCGGCCCGATGGAGGACTTCGTGCATCCGACCGCGGTGATGACGATGAGAAGCGCAAGGCGCCTCATGGCGACCCCAGGCCCCCCCCAAGACGGCGGCCGACGCTAGTCCGCGCGACGGGAGCTGTCGAGTCCTTTCGCGCGCACGCGATGCCCGCAAGAACGTCGAGGCAATACGACCGGCCCGATCCCTGCCCCCCGTTCTCCAAGATCAGGGGATATTACGGGCAACGGGCGAATCCCAACCGGGGTTTCTGAGAAATTCGCCAAGCCGGGCGGTGCCGGTGCGGTGCCGGTCGCCTCGCGCGCGCGCGCGAGCGGATGTGGGCGATCGCGGCGGTGCCGGCCGTGCCTTCGTCCCGCCGCGTCCCGCGTGCGTCCCGCGCCGAGCGCCTTGATTTTCACGGTTCGGGACCGTCGGGACGCACGGGACGGTCCGAGCGGTCCACTTCCCGCCGGCGCCGTGCGAAGCTGCGCGGTAGATCGAACCGAGTCCGAAGGGCGACAAGTCGATGGCCACGAGGCAGCAGAGCGGACCACCGTACGAGCTTGAGTTCTACGTTGACGCGAACGGCAAAGAGGTCGTGCGGGAGTGGTTGCGCGGGCTGTCGCTGCGCAAGAAGCAGATCATCGGCGCGACGATGAACGAGGTGCTCCAACACCTCGGGGTCGGCGTGTGCGAAACGAAGTTCGGGCGGCAGCTCGGCGGTGGTCTGTTCGAGTTTCGCGTGCGCGTCGATGCGGGCTCCGTCCAACCCGGCCTGCCGCCCGAGAAGGTGCTGCTCCGCGTCTTCTGCCACGCGCACGGCAACCGGATCGTTCTGCTCTTGGGCGGGTACGACAAGGGCGAGGACCCGAGCGCCAAGCGCCAGCAGGCGGAAATCGAGCTGGCGCGCAAGCGGCTCGCCGAATGGCGCTCACGGCAGGCAGGAAACAGGGGTTGACGCCCATGTGTTTTACGCATAGGCTTCTCTTCGGGTGAGGTGGGCCGATGGCGGACGACCTGAAGCAGTTTCTCGACGAGGTACGGGCCGAGTCCGAGGCGGCAGGCCCCGAGGCGGTCGCCGAGCTCGAGGCGTATCGGCGGCACTTCGAGCTAACCCGGCAGCTCCACGAGCTGCGCGTGGCTCGCGGCTTGAGCCAAGCCGAGCTGTCGCGCCGGTCGGGGGTACAGCAGAGCGAGATTTCGCGCATCGAGCACGGCCGCGGGAACCCGACCTATCAGACGCTCGCGGCGCTGGCGGGCGCGCTGCGCTCGCGTATCGCGTTCGTGCCGGCAACCGAGACGACCGTCCGCGCGAAGCGCGCGACCGTGACTCGAACGCACGCCGAGCGAAAGCCCTCAAGCCGGGCGTATTCGAGAAGCGCGGTCTACGCCAAGCGGTAGCGGTGTCGTTCGCAGCCGATGCCACACCCTGACGCTCGCCCGGACCTGACGCGCTCCGCCTATCGGGAGCAGTGAAGGAAAGCCGGAGGGCTTTCGTCGGTTCTGGCGGCCTCGCCGGCAAGGACGCGGGCGAGGTCGGCAGTGGCGCCACCGGGGCTCACGCGATGGACACCACCTTCGCGCCGTCCAGCTCGCGCCCTTCGACGATGCGAGTCAGCTCGGCCGCCCACGCGACGAGCGCGGCGCGCTTCTCCTTGTCGAAGTCGTGCCGTTGGTAGACCTTCATCATGCCGACGAGCGCGTGATTCAGCACCCGCTCGACGACGTGCGGCGGGAAGCCGAGCGCGCCGAGCCGGGTGGCGACGGTGCGCCGGAGGTCGTGCGGCGTCGGCCGGGGCGCGGTCGGCCGCGCGACCTGACCGGACGTGTCCGCCTTCACCTTGCCGGCCTTGCTCGACCCTTCGGCGCGGCTCAGGACAGGCTTCGCGGCCGGCGCCGCGTCCGTTGGCAGGGCAAAGACCTTCTCCATCGCTTTCGTCAGCGCGTCGCGGGTCAGCGGGCCGACGGCGCGGGTGCGGTTCTCGTCGCCCTTGTGGCCAGACAGCCGGAGGGTCCGGGCCGGGAATAGGAAGCCCTCGCTGGCGAGCGGCAGGGCCTCGCGCACGACGGCGAGCGCGGCCGGCGACAGCGGCACGACGTGCTCGAGGCCGTTCTTCGAGCGCGCCGCCGGCAGCGTCCACCGGGCCGCGTCGAGGTCCAGCTCTTCGAGAGCGATGCCGGCCGCCTCGCCCGCCCTCGCGCCGGTGAGCGCCACCAGGCGCAGCGCCAGCCGGGTCGAGGGATGAAGGTGCCCCGGCGCCGTCGCGAGCCAGAACGTGCGCAGCTCGTCGTCGGTCAGCACGCGCTCGCGCGGCTTCTCCCGAGTCGGCCGGACATGCACCGCCGGATCGTTTTCGAGCACCCCGGCGTCGACCGCGAACCGGAACATCCGCTTGACCACGGCGAGCGTCCGGTTGGCGATGACGGGCGCATCGCCCTCATGCGGGTTGCGGACGGACTGCACGAGGGCCGCCACGTCCGCGCGCTTCACCTCGTCGAGCTTGAGCTTGCCGATCTTCGGCAGCACCTTGCGCGCGAGAAGCCACTCGTCGAGGCGCCAGCTCTTTTTGTTCGGCCGGGCATGCTCGTCGAGGTAGCGGGTCGCGAACGCCTCCACGGTCGGCATCCGCGCGGCCTTGACCTTCGCCCGCTGCGCTTCGGCCGCCGGGTTGGAGCCGGTGCGAAGCTGCGCGGTCAGCTCGGCCGCCCGTGCGCGGGCGTCGGCGAGGCCCACGGTCGGCCAGTCGCCGATCGTGACGACGCGAAGGCGTCCGCCACGTCCGCCCTGCCGGTAGCAGAAGCGCCAGCTCTTCGCGCCGGAGGGGTAGAGCCGGAGGTAGAGGCCGCGCGTCAAGTCGTCCTTCACGTCGAGGCGCTTGGCCGGGGGTCGAAGTTGGGTGATGGCCTTCGCGGTGAGGTTCATCGAAACGCCTTTCGCCACAGCGTTCGCGGCTTCGGGGTCTACCCCCGGGGTAGACCCCTCGAACAAGCGACATCGCCGGGACAAGAGGCGGTCCGGGGTAGCTCCCGGGGTAGACCCCGGCGGCGCCAAGAGTAGCTCCGTCCCGACACAGCATGCAACATGCCAGAGCGGGGAACGCCTTGTTTTCTGCCGTATTTAACGGATTCGTGACACGACGCGCGACAGCCTGGAACGGCAGGTCGTCAGAATGGCATTCAAGAGGTCGTCGGTTCGATCCCGATCAGCTCCACCATGAAGCGAGGGCCCGGTTCCGAGAAGGAGCCGGGCCTTCGCGCTTCGCGCGAGAACACGCGAGCTCGACCCCGGCGGACCAGACCGATCGGTCGGATCCGACTGATCGGTCTGATCGAGCTGATCGGAGCGCCTCACGTCCCGGCGTCCCTGTCGTCTTCGCGAGGCCCGACATGGGGCAGGCTCAGGGCACCTGCCCCGCCCTACCCCTTCATCGCCTTGACGATGATGCCGGGGAGCGAGAACGGGTTGTGGCTCATCTCGAGGTCGACGAGCTTGGCGCCGATTTCGTGGGCGCGCGCGTTGTCGAAGAACCACGGCGGCTTCGGCCGGACGACGAGCGGCCCGCGCACGACGCTCTTCTCGATGCCTTCGAGCATGAACGTGTTGTGGACGAACCCGCGCCCCGACTGGATGTTCTCGAGCGTCGCCGACGGATGCCCGCCCCACGGCGTCGAGACGAAGCCGTAGCCGAGCGCCGGCCAGTGGTTGATCGCGACCGTGCCGTAGCGCAGCGCCATCGTCGCCTGGTCGAGCGCCGCGCCCACCTCGTAGCGCCGCTCGGTACGCGGGTCGACGATGATCTCCGCGTTGAGCGTGCCCCACAGCTTGTCGTTCGCGAACACCGTCGCCGCCTGGAGGAACGCGATCGGCTCGGACGCGTCGAGCTCGACCACGCTCACGATGGAGCAGAACGGCTCGGTCGTGAACTGCGTCTCCTCCGCCGCCGCGTCGAGCCCGGAAACCACCGTCCACGCGAGCTCGCCTTCCTTCGCCGCGCCGATGCGCTCCGCCGCCTTCCCCTCGGTCAGCTTCGCGTATCGGTCGGCGGCGCCCGGGTAGTACGCCCTGCGCGGCGGGACCTGCGCCAGGCATCCATTCACCAGCGCGAGGAACGCGTCCTTCTGCTCCCAGCCCTTCGCGACGACCAGCATCTTCGCCGCGTTGCAGTTGAACGACGCGTTGTTCGTGATCTGGCTCGTGACGTTGCGCGCGGTGAAGGCGAGCTCCTTGTCGGTGAACCGGCCAGGCACGATCATCACCGGGCTCACGTTCCCGAGCTCCGAGCTGATGTCCTTCTTCAAGAGCGGGTCGTTCGCCGCCTTGCGCCGGTCGCGCTCCGGTCCCGGCGGGCCCCAGACGATGGCGTCGTGCGTCCGGTCGGAACCCGTGATGTGGATGTCGTCGACCAGCGGATGGCGGCAGAGGTACGCCCCCACGTCAGCGCCGCCGTAGACCACCCGGAGGTAGTCCCGCGCGATCAGCGGCTGGAACGCCTGCTCGAACACCGGCCCCAGGTACTCGTTGACCGGGTTCATCTTCAGGAGCGACACCCGCCCTTCGACGAACATCTTGTAGAGCGCGTCCATCGGGCCGATGGAGGAGACGTTCCCGGCGCCCAAGGTGAGCGTCAGCCCTCCCGTCGGATCCTTGCGCTTGTAGAACGACGCCTGCTTCTCGCGCGCGTCGTCTTCGGTCAGCCCCTTCTCCATCACCACGTGGCCGGTGAAGCCGGCGAAGAGCAGCTTGTCGAGGAGCCCGGTCGGAAACACCTCGATGACCAGCCGCCCGTCCGGACGCCGGTGGACACCGGTGCCGAGGGGCGGCGTGCCCGCGCGCAGGATGGCCTGGAGCGTCTCCACGAAGAGCCGGAGGTTTCGCATCACGAGCATCGGCCCGGCCAGCCACTCCTCGCCCGCGACCGGCGCGCTCTCGTCGAAGCCCTTCGCCCGACACGCCTCGCGAATCCACGTCGGGACCGACGCCTTGACCGTCACCATGCAGCTCTTCAAGAGCGCGATCTTGTCGGCGATCGGCAGGCGCACGAACTCGTCCTTCTTCGCGGCGACCGTCGAGAGCGCGCGATCCATCGCCTCCTGCGTCGTCTCGGTCTGGCTGCGGGCGGTCTCGCTCATCGCGAGCGCCGTGTGCGGATCGGCCATGGCGCCTCCTCTCGCGCCGCTCGCTCGATGAGCGGCAGCCCGCGACCATAACAGCCCAGAGCGGCGAAGCCGACCGCTCGCGTCGGCTCGAGCTCACCACCCCTCGGTGAACAGCCGCTCTTTCGGAATGCCCAGGCTGAGGACGAGCGCGCGCATCGATTCGAGAAAACGCGGCGCCGGCTTTTCCCCGCGCTCCCGCGCCGCGCGCGCTTCGTGAATCGGCACGCTCGGGCCGCAGACGTAGAACCACGCGTTCTCGAGGTCGGGCACGTTCGCGCGCAAGGTCGCCTCGTCGATCCGCCCCGGCCGCACCTCGCGTCGGGCGGGCGCTGGCGCGCGCGCGTCACGCGTGAGCGCGTGCACGACGCGAAGGCTCCCGGGATGGCGCGTCTCCAGCTCGGTCAGCGCGTCGCGGAAGATCACGTCCTCCCAGCGCTTGTTCGAGTAGAGGAGCGTGTGCCGCGCGTCGACGCCGCGATGGAGCGCGTCCTTCAGGATGGCGAACGAAGGGACGATGCCGCTGCCCGCGCACAGGTGGACGACGTGCGCGCCGTCCCCGAGGTCCTCCGGCAGGGTGAAGAGCCCGGCGTAACCGGTGCAGAAGAGCTTCTCGCCGACGCCCGAACGCGACAGCCCGGGCGACATCAGGCTCGGGAACTCGCCGGCCGGCTCCTCCTTCACCGTGATCGCGACCAGCTCCTCGTGCGGCGCCGAAGCGAGCGAATAGGCGCGCGGCTTTTCCTTGCGGCCCTTGAGCGCCTCCAGCTCCCGCGCGCGCCCGCGGGTGAAGTCCTGGCGGTGCGGGTCGAGCGAGAGGAACTGGCCGGCTCGGAAAGCGTGAGGGCTGCCGGTCTCCAGCCAGAGCGACACGGTGTCCCAGGTCTCCCGCACGACCGCCCGGACGGTGGCCTCGAAGGTCGACACGTCGGAAGATTTAAGGCTCGCGACCGGAATTCGCGACGAGCGATCGACGACGAATCGGCTTCCGGTCAGAGACAGACCGAGACCGAGGCCGAAACCGCCTGGCAGGTCGTGTTGTCGGTCGGGCAGACCTCCGCGTCCGACCCCGCCCCCGCGTCCGGTCCCGACCCCGCGTCCGACCCGGACCCCGCGTCCGACCCGGAGCAGGGAACTGCGCACAGCGTGTGCGACGCGCCGGTCTTCTCGTCGATGATCGGCAGGTCGCACTTGGCGCCCGGCGGGTCGCTGCACTGGCTGTCGAGCGTACACGGGCCTTGGAAGCAGAGGCCCGGCAGCCCCGCTCCCGGCGTCACGCAGACCGCTCCCGGCACGCAGGCGCCGGCGTCCGGCCCGCACGAGTCATAGGGCTTCTGGGTCCCGGGCGGCAGGCAGGTCTTGTGGTCGCCGTCGGCCTCGCAAACCCAGCCGGTTCCCGCCGGACACGCTTGCCCTTGCGTGCAATCGGGAAGGCAGGCTTGACCCTGGCCGCTCGCGAACGACACCTCGCAGCGGTCGGTGCCGGGACACGGATTGCCGTTCGAGCAATCGGGGTAGCAGCGGCAGTCGCTCTTGTCCGCCGTCGTCCCGATCGCGTCGAGGCCGGGCGCGCAAGCCTCGGTCGCGCAGCTCTGGTAGGCGCCAGCGGTGCTACCTCCGTCCGGCGCCCCGCCGCAACGGCCGCTCACCCAGTCGCACGGTAGCGCTCCGGGGCAGATGGCCGGATAGACCCGGCAATCCGGGAGGCAGGTGCCCTGCCCCTCGTCGTCGGGGACGCAGACGTACTGCGCGCGGCAGGCGGAGCCACCGTCGGCTGTCGCGCCGCCGCAGCCCTCGAGGCAGGTCCCGAAGGTGACGCCGTGGCACGCGCCGGCATCGCCGCAGTCGGCGTCGGACCAGCAGGCGGTGGCCTCGTCGGGGCAGGTGCCCGGCTGCGCATCCACGCAGCGGTTGCCCTTCCCGCAAGCGTCATCGCTTTCGCAGCCCTTGACGCAGTAGCCGCCCGGGTAGTCCGTCCGGCAGAAGAAACCGTCGCTGCACGTACCGGGGAGATAGGTCTGGTCGGCGGTGCAGGCGGAGCCGGTGACGCCGACTCGCAGCGCTCCGCCGTCCGGGAGAGGGGCGCCGCCGTCGACCCACTTCGACGAATTCGTGCCGCATCCGCCCGTCGACTGGACCGCGACGAGCCCCCCGATGGCGAGCGCCGCGACGAGAAGAAGGCGCTGCCTGCGCATCCACCACCTCGGGAAAAGAACTCTCCACCCCGTCGCACACGGCCTTCGCCCGCCAGCGCGCCGGCGTTCGAACAGGAGCGAACACAGTAGAAACCGATGGCCGGCGGTGTCAACGCGCGAGGCGGCGCACCCTGCGCTCGCCTTGGGGTCCGCCGCCGGTGGAGGTCGCGACCTCGCGCGGGAGTTGCCGCAGCCCGAGAGGGGGAGCGGCGCCGTTCGGACGGGTCGAAAATCGGGAGCCGCCGGCATCAGTCGCGCCCAAGCGGAGCGAATCGCCGGAAGGAGCGGGGCGCCATTGACATCCCCACGCGATGGATGCTATGGGCCGCGCCCCTTTGCTTGGGGCGGCTCTTCTTCGAAACTGATGGCGGTCGCATGAGCTTTTCCACCGCGGGCCTGACGGATGTCGGTCGCAAGCGCGAGCACAACGAGGACGCGCTCCTGGTCGCGCCGGAGCACGGGCTCATCGTCGTCGCCGACGGGATGGGCGGTCACCAGGCGGGCGAGGTCGCGTCGAACATCGCGGTGACGATGCTCGCGGAGCTGTTCGAACGCTTCGCGGAAGATCCGGAGGTCACCTGGCCGCACCCGCTCGACCATCGGTACGACGCCGCGGCGAACCGGCTCCTCGCCGCCTTGCAGCTCGCCAACGCCAAGATCCACGAGAGCGCTCACGAGGAGGGGAAGCAGGGGATGGGCACCACCTGCGTCGCGCTCCTGGTCGACAAGGCCCACGCGTGGGTGGCCTGGGTGGGCGACAGCCGCGGCTACTTGTGGCGCGAGGGCGCGCTCCAGCAGGTGACGAGCGACCATTCGCTCTTCGGCGAGCTCGTGCGCAGCGGCCACCTGAAGCCCGCGGATCTGGCGACCTTCCCGCACAAGAACGTCATCACCCGCGCGCTGGGGATGGCGGCGACGGTCGAGATCGACCTGGTGCGGGTCGACCTGCAAGACGGCGACATCCTGCTCGCGTGCTCCGACGGCCTGTCCGGAATGGTGGACGACGAGGACATCGCGGCGCGGCTCTCCCGCGAGGTACCGCTGGACGATGCCTGCCGCGAGCTGATCGACGCCGCGAACTCCGCCGGCGGAATCGACAACGTCACGGTCGCGCTGGCGCGCTACCAGGCGAGCTGAGCAGGACCCCTTTCATTCGGCGTATCGGTAGGATGGATGGAGCGGTAGCGGAGCCCATCGGTCGATGCGCGAAGGACTGATGGGCTCGGCTGGCGCTCCACCCGTCCTACAAGCTTCTCCCGCCCAACGACCGCTTCCTGCCCCGCGGCACCCCTTCAGTGAACCGTCGCGATCAACTTCGCGAACTGACCGGGCGGCAGGTAGCCGTCGATCCTGGGCTGGGCCCGCTGGCGCCCGTCGCCGTCGATGAACGTCACCACCGGGAGGCCGACGACGCCGTATTTCTTCTGCAGCGCGTCCACCTCGTCCGTGTCCTGGCTGCTGTCCACCTTGAGGGGCACGAAGCGCTGGTTGACGAGCGCGCGCACCCGCGGGTCCGAGAAGGTCTTGCGGTCGAGCTCCATGCAGGCGGTGCACCAGGTCGCGAAGAAGTCGGCGAGGACCGGCTTGCGCTCCGCGCGCGCGCGCGCCAGGGCCTGGGGGGCCGAGGTGAACCAGTGGATTTTGGGGACCGGCGCCGCTGCCGCTGACCCTGGTCCCGCATGGACCGCGACCGCCATCGACGCGCCCGGCTCGTAGATCCATCCGACGCGCAGGGCGAACGCGGCGACGATCACCGCGACGCCGAAGCTCTTCACCGTCACCTGGGTGGCCGAGCCGTGGAAGGAGAGGTGCACCGCTCCCGCCAGGACCGCGAGCGCGACCAGCACGCCCGCCGCGGTCGCGAGGATCGCCTCGGAGAACGCGCTCGGATGCGGCTTGGGCAAGAAAGGTTGAAGGAACGAAATCGCGACCAGCACGAGCGCGATGCCCATGAGGCTCTTGACGACGTCCATCCACGGCCCGCTCTTCGGGAGCGACATCGAGAACGTCCCGAGGACGAAGAACAGCAGCCCCATCCCCAGCGCGTAGGTGAGCAGGAACCAGAACCCCAGCCACAGGTTTCCGCTCTTCGCGACGAACGTCAGCACCGCCATGAGGACAGGACCGGTGCAGGGGGCCGCGACGATGCCCGCGACCAGCCCCATCAGGAACGCGCTCGTGAAGCCGACGCCGGCGACGCCGGACAGCTTCGCCTGGAGCCCCGCGGGCAAGGCGAGGTCGAAGGCGCCGAACATCGAGGCCGCGAACACCAGCATGAGAACCGCGAAAGCTCCGACCACGATGGGGTTTCCCATCTGCCGGCCGAACTTGTGACCGGTGGCCGCGGCGACGAGGCCCAAACCGGTGTACATCACCGCGATGCCGCCCACGTAGGTCGACGACAGCGCTGCCGCTCGGCCCCGGCTCCTCGCCTTCTTGCCGGCGCCGAAGATGGCGACCGTGATCGGAATCAGCGGGTAGACGCACGGGGTCAGGCTGGTCAGGACGCCGGCGAGGAACAGGACCGGTATCGCTATCCAGCCGAAGGCGCCGAGGTACCGGGTCAGGTCGGTCCCCGGGCCGGTCAACGTGCCTGGCAGGAGCGCTACCGCCAGCCCGGCGAGGATCGCGCCGCCCCACAGCCGCACGGCGCGGTTTCCGAGCATCGGGCGCAGGGAGGCGTTCCGGGGCGTCTGAGCCATCTGTTCTCCGCCGACAACGGCCCATCGCTGCGAAGGGCCGCGAAAAAGGCCGGCAAGATAACGCACGAACCGGGCGCTCTCACCTCGCTCAGGCGGACAGGCGTGGTCTTCGACGCGGCCGCCCTCCGCGCGCCCGCCTGCCCGAAGGCCGCGTCGACGGACCGTTGCGCGCCCGAAACACCCCGCCTCGGTCGCTTGACAGGTTTCGAGGCTGCCGTATAAGTAGACTCGTCTGGTCGGTTTTCTCGCCGGCGGCTGTTGAACCTCGGCGGAAGGCTCCGACAGCGGCAGGCGAAGAGGCGAAGACGATGGTCAAGACCCCGATCTACATGGACAACCAGGCGACGACGCCGCTCGACCCGCGGGTGCTCGAGCGGATGATGCCGTACCTGACGAGCGAGTTCGGGAACGCCGCGAGCCGGTCGCACTCGTTCGGGTGGGCGGCGGAGGAGGCGGTCGAGAAGGCGCGCGGGCAGGTAGCGGCGCTCGTCGGCGCGAGCGAGAAGGAAGTCGTCTGGACGAGCGGCGCGACCGAGTCGACGAACCTCGCGCTCAAGGGGGTCGCCGAGTTCTACAAGGACAAGGGCAACCACCTCATCACGGTCCAGACCGAGCACAAGGCGACGCTCGACTCGATGAAGCGGCTCGAACGGCAGGGCTACGAGGTGACGTTCCTGCCGGTGGCGCCGGACGGGCTCCTCGACCTCGCGCAGCTTCAGGCGGCGATCCGGCCGACGACGATCCTCGTCTCGGTGATGGCGGCGAACAACGAGATCGGGGTGCTGCAGCCGATTGGCGAGGTGGGGAAGCTCTGCCGCTCCCAGGGAGTGCTCCTGCACGTCGACGGCGCTCAAGCGGCCGGGAAGGTTCCGCTCGACGTGAACGAGATGGCCATCGACCTGATGAGCCTGTCGGCGCACAAGATCTACGGCCCGAAGGGGATGGGCGCCCTCTACGTGCGTCGCAAGCCGCGGGTCCGGCTCGCGCCGATCATCGACGGCGGCGGGCACGAGCGGGGGATGCGCTCGGGCACCCTGAACGTCCCCGGCATCGTCGGGATGGGCGCGGCCTGCGAGCTTTGCCAGGCGGAGATGGCGACGGAAGCGCTGCGGCTCGCCTCCTTGCGCGACCGGCTCCTCGACGGCTTGAAGCGCAAGCTCGACCTGCTCACGGTCAACGGCTCGATGAAGCACCGGCTGCCGAACAACCTGAACGTCTCGTTCGCCTACGTCGAGGGCGAGGCGCTGATGATGGCGATTCACGACGTCGCGGTCAGCTCCGGCTCGGCCTGCACCTCGGCGTCGCTCGAGCCGTCGTACGTCCTGCGCGCGCTGGGGGTCCCGGAGGAGCTCGCGCACACCAGCATCCGCTTCGGGCTCGGCCGGTTCAACACCGAGGAGGAGGTCGACTACGTCATCGACCTGCTCTGGGACAAGGTGACGAGACTGCGGGAGATGAGCCCGCTCTACGAGATGGCGAAGGAAGGCATCGACCTGAAGCGAGTGAGCTGGGCGGCCCAGTAGCGGAGAAACCGATGGCCTATTCGGAGAAGGTGCTCGACCACTACAACAACCCGCGCAACGTGGGGACGCTCGACAGGAACGACGAGAGCGTGGGGACGGGGCTCGTCGGCGCGCCCGCCTGCGGCGACGTGATGCGCCTGCAGCTCAAGATCGGCGAGGACGGCATCATCGAGGACGCGAAGTTCAAGACCTTCGGCTGCGGGTCGGCGATCGCGTCGAGCTCGCTCGTCACCGAGTGGGTCAAGGGAAAGAGCCTCGAGGAAGCCGGGCAGATCAAGAACTCGCAGATCGCCCAAGAGCTGGCGCTGCCGCCGGTGAAGATCCACTGCTCGGTGCTGGCCGAGGACGCCATCCGCGCGGCGATCGCCGACTTCAAGAAGAAGCGGGAGGCCAAGCGGCAGGCGGAAGCGGTGCCGCAGAACGAGGCCCCTGCCGGAGTGCAGGCGTAGACCGAGCTGCGCGGGCCCCGGTCGACCCGCGGCTCTCCCGCTCATCCTGAGCGCAGTCGAAGGATGAGCTCTCCAAGCGGTTGGCCCGCTCGCCCGTCGACTGCGCTCAGGGTGAGCGGCACTGAGGAGCGCGCGATGGGAACCGGGCTTTCAATCGATCTCTTGAAGCTGAGCGTGAAACCCACGGTGGCGGTGCCGCATGCCGAGAGCGCTGCCGAGTCGCGCGAGGCGAAGCTGACCGTCACCGCTTCCGCTGCCCAGGCCATCCGCGCCGAGCTCGACAAGCGCGCCAGCACCACGTCCGAATCGGGATTTCGTGTCGGCGTCCAGGGCGGTGGCTGCTCGGGGCTGTCGTACACGATGGCGTTCGAGGACCACCCGCGCCCGGACGACAAGGTGGTCGAACAGGACGGCGTCAGGGTCTATTGCGACCCGAAGAGCCACGTCTACCTCGCCGGCAGCGAGCTCGACTACGTCCGCACGCTGATGCGCACCGGCTTCGAGGTGCGCAACAACCCCCAGCAGAAGAGCTCCTGTAGCTGCGGCACGAGCTTCTCCGTGTAGGCCGCGGGTTAGCGCTCGACTGAGAAAGATAGCTCCATGATTGCCTGCTGGTCCTGTCACAAGGAAGCTGGACCGTCGCCGTTCTGCTCGGCGTGCGGCGAACTCCAGCCGGCGCGGCCGCGCGACGCGTTCCAAGTGTTCGACCTTTCGCCCCGCTACCACCTCGACCTCGCGGTGCTGGAAAAGAGCTGGCGCGAAAGGTCGAAGAAGCTGCACCCGGACAAGTTCGTCCGGGCCGGCGCCCGGCAGCGGCGGTTCGCCCTCGAGCAGACGACGCTGTTGAACCAGGCCTACAAGGAGCTCAAGAGCCCTCTCGCTCGGGCGGAGCTGATCCTACGGTCGAACGGTTACTCGACGCCGACGGCGGAGGCGGGGAAGGCGGGCGCGGGCGAGAAGCTGCCGCTCGAGTTCTACGAAGAGGTGATGGTCGACCGCGAGGCGCTGGACGAGGCGAAGGCGGAGGGACCGGAAGCGGTGCAGGCCCTCGCGAGCCAGGTGCTCACCCGGCGCGACGCGACGCTCGCGATCATCGACCGGGCGTTCGCGGACTGGGAGCGGTCGGGTGACGCGGCGGCGCTCGGGCCGGCGGAGCCGGAGCTCGCGAAGCTGCGCTACTACGCTCGGTTCGTCGATGAGGTCGAAGGGCGGCCCCACGATTAGGAATTCAAGGATGGGCGACTCCGGGAAAGCCGTCGGCATCGACCTGGGCACGACGAACAGTCTCGTCGCCTACGTCGAGGGCAAGGGCGCGAAGGTGCGCTGCCTCGTGGTCGACGAGGGCTCGACCCTGCTCCCGAGCGCGGTCGCGTACGTCGACGGGCAGGTGGTGGTCGGGCGCCAGGCGCGACGGCTCGCCGCGGAGCATCCGCGCGAGGTGATCCTCTCGGCCAAGCGGTTCATGGGAAAGAGCGCGGACGACGTCGAGGTGCGGCGGCTCTCGCCTTACACGTTCGCCGCTGAGAGCGGCCCGGTCATCCGCTTCGCGCTCGGCGAGAAGAGCGTGACGCCGGTCGAAGTCTCCGCCGAGGTGCTGCGCCGCCTCAGGGCAGAAGCGCAAGCGCGGCTCGGCGAGGTGACGAAGGCGGTGATCACGGTGCCCGCCTACTTCGACGACGCCCAGCGGCAGGCGACGAAGGATGCGGGGAAGCTCGCCGGGCTGGAGGTCCTGCGCCTCTTGAACGAGCCGACCGCGGCGGCGATCGCGTACGGCCTGGACAAGAAGAAGGACGGCACTTTCGCGGTCTACGACCTCGGCGGCGGCACCTTCGACATCTCTATTCTGAAGCTGGAAGATGGCGTCTTCGAGGTCAAGGCGACGGGGGGCGACTCCGCTCTCGGTGGCGACGATTTCGACCGGGCGCTGGC
The DNA here is from genome assembly GCA_021787845.1 of Myxococcales bacterium. GTDB lineage: Bacteria > Myxococcota > Myxococcia > Myxococcales > JAJYLH01 > JAJYLH01. Next base: position 29,094 of record JAJYLH010000003.1, read on the forward strand.
GCAGCACTTTCTCGCCCAGCTCGGGGCCGACCGGGCGGAGCCGAAGATCGTGCGCGCGGCGATCGACGCGGCGAAGGCCGCGAAAGAACGGCTGACGGCCGAACGGCAGATCGAGGTCGAGCTCGGCGGCGCGAAGATCGCCGTGGCGCGCGAGGATCTCGAGTCGGTGATCAAGCCGATCCTGGAGCGCACCGGTCCCGCCTGCCGGCGCGCGCTCGCCGACGCCGACGCGGGGCCGCTCGACGGCGTCATCCTCGTCGGCGGCCAGACCCGGACCCCGCTCGTGCGCCGCTACGTCGGCGAGCTCTTCCGCCTCCCGCCGCTCGCCGACATCGACCCGGACGAGGTGGTCGCGCTCGGCGCCGCGATCCAGGCGAACCAACTCGCCGGCGAGGAGAAGGCACACGACGACATCCTCCTGCTCGACGTGATTCCGCTCTCCCTCGGCGTCGAGACGATGGGCGGACTGGTGGAGAAAATCCTCCCGCGCAACTCGACCATCCCGGTCGCGATGCAGCAGCGCTTCACCACCTACGTCGACGGCCAGACCGCGCTCGACGTCCACGTGGTCCAGGGCGAGCGCGAGTTCGTGCAGGACTGCCGCAGCCTCGCCCGGTTCACCTTGCGCGGGATTCCACCGCTGCCGGCCGGCCTCGCGCGCATCGGCATCACCTTCCAGGTCGACGCCGACGGCCTCTTGACCGTCAGCGCTCGCGAGGAGCGAACCGGCGTCGCGCAGACGGTTCAGGTCAAGCCTTCCCACGGCCTCACCGACGAGGAAGTCGAGCGGATGCTCCTCGAGAGCTACCAGCACGGCGAGGAAGACATCGCGAGCCGGCTCCTGATGGAATCGCGGGTCGAGGCGCAGCGCATCCTCGCCGCCGCCGACAAACAGATCGACTCGAACGGCGACCTCTTGACCGGCGAAGAGCGGACGGAAATCGAGAGCGCGATGCGCGCGCTCGTCGAGGCGGCGCAGGGAAACGATCACCGGCTCGTCAACGAACGCATCGCCGAGCTCGACCGGGCGAGCGCCGAGTTCGCCGAGCGGATCATGGACCGCGGCATCCAGCGCGCCATCGGCGGCCGGAGCATCGACGAGGTGTCGGAATCAGGCCCCGGCTGAAGAGCGAGACCGCTCCTGGCTGGGGGAGCCCAAGGGGAGCGGTAGCGGCGCCGGGAAGGAGATGCGGTTTTGCCCAAAGTGACGTTCCGATTCGAAGGCCGGGAGGTCGAGACCGAGGTCGCGCCCGGGACGAACCTGTTGGAGGCGGCCGAGCAGTGCGGCGCGCGCGAGGGCCACGCCTGCGGCGGCGTCTGCGCCTGCTCGACCTGCCACGTCTACGTCGTCCAGTGCTACGGCTCGCTGACCGAAGCGAGCGACCAGGAGGAGGACATCCTCGACAAGGCGTTCGACGTGAAGCCGAATTCGCGCCTCGGGTGCCAGGCCGAGGTGACGAACGAGAACGTGGTCGCCGACATCTCGGCGGAGTCGCTGCAAGCCTGGTACGACGAAAACCCGAAAGAGCGGGCCGAACGCGACGAACGGTTGCGCGCGGAGGGCAAGGCGATTCCGCCGCCGGCCCGCGACCTGCGAGACCTCTAGCGAAACGGGGAGACCTTCATGGCCTTCAAATGGACGGACGTCCGCGAAATCGCCATCGCCCTGGCGGAGCGCTTCCCCGAGACGGATCCGCTCTCGGTGCGTTTCACGGACCTGCATCGTTGGGTGCGCGAGCTGCCCGGTTTCGAGGACGATCCCGAGAAGTCGAACGAGAAGATTCTCGAAGCCATCCAGATGGCTTGGTTGGACGAACGGGAGTGAGCGGGCGGATCCCGAATACGCTCTCGCTAGCTAGCACCGCTGCCGGGGGCCGATTTCAGCTCGACTGTGGAACCGCTCATCCTGAGCGTATCCACCCGCTCATCCTGAGCGTATCCACCCCGCTCATCCTGAGCGTAGTCGAAGGATGAGCCGGCGGTGCGCCACCGGGACTTGCACCTCATGACGCCAGGTCTTTCAAGGTGCCACCGAGCGAAAGACCGCTCGTCGTGAGCGCAGTCGGAGGGCGGGCGGATTTTCGCATCGGCGCTCGTCCCTCGTCCTTCGGCTGCGCTCAGGGTGACCGCTCGGGATGAGCGGCGATTCCGGCTCAGGCCCACCTTGAAAGCCCTGACCTCATGACGCCCCTCGATCCCAATCATTGGCTCTATCGCCTCGCGCCGGACGACTGGCTTCTCGCCGCGCGCCACGAACGCGCTCAAGCGATGTCGGCGTTCGCGAAGCACGACCGGCGGACGGGCGTTGCCTGCGCCCGACGCGCCGCGGGGATGGCGATGAACGCGCTCCTCGTCCTCGTCCCGAACGATGCCTGGGGCCGCAGCTACGTCGAGCACCTGCGGGCCGCCCGGGGAGATGAAGCGCTCCCGTTGGCCGTCCGGGAGGCGGCAGGGCTGCTGGTCGACGCCTCGCTCTCGGCGCCCCGGTTGGTCCAGCTCGGCGGAACCGCTGATGATGGGCTTGTCGCCGCCGCGACCTCGGTCATCGGCTGGTGCGCCGAGCGCGTCGAGAGGCTCACCTCTTCCGGCTGAGCGAAGCGGCAGCGCTCTAGTGATACGGGCTGGCGGTCGAAATCGAGTAGGCCGGCTGGAAGATCTCCGCGGAATCGAGGAAGGTCTGGGTCGAGCCGCCGTACTCGATGCCCCCGCAGGCGAAGACCGTTCCATCGAGGAGCGTCGTGTACGCGCCCAGGTAACGGTCGTTCATCATCTCGCTCCCCACGGGCACCACCGAGACGGGCGCGCCTTCGCCGGTCGAAGAAGCCGCGAAGATCGCGGCGGTCTTGGATGTCTCGGGCGGGTTGTTGGTGGTCCCCGAAATGCCGCCCATCACGAGCACCGTCCCGTCGCGCAGCGCCTCGATGCCCCCTTGTCCTCGGCGCTCGTCGGTCGACGGCCCGCCGCTGACGGTCTTGGCATCGACGTCGATGACGAAGGCGTCGTTGGACGCGTAGGGGTAGAGCGTCGGCGGTTCGGGGCCTTGAGGGGTTTCGTACCCCCCGGCAACCAGCACCGTGAGGTCGCCCCCGAGCGACGTCATCCCGTCGAGGCCGAGCGGCGCCGCCATCGGGTAGGCGAGGCCCATCGGACCGCTGGAGCTGCTGAGCTGCAGCGCGACGTTCCAGCCCTTGGTCGGGTCCTTGTTCCCCTCGTCGTCGAAGGTCACGCTGTTCGGCCGCTCGACGAAGAGGTCGGTGTTCGAAACCACCTGCGTGCCGTCCCAGCCCCCGACGATGAGCACCCGCCCCCGGGTCAGGCCGACGGCGGTCAGCTCGGCGCGCGGGTCCTTGTCGTAGAACTCCAAGCCCGACTGGACGAACTGCATCTGCTGCGGGTCGAAGACCTCGACGGAGTCGAGAGGCACAGGGTTGACCGCCGGGTTGCCGTCGGTGCCCAAGCCCCCGTAGCCGCCGGCGACCAGCACCGCGGAGCCGTCGAGCGGCGCAGCGGCGGCGAACTTCATCCGCGGCGTCGCCATCTCGATGCCGGTATTCAAGGCGTTGGTCTTCTCCTGGAAGACGTCCGCCTCCCGAATGACACCCGTTCCGTTCACGCCGCCCGCAATCAGCGTCATCGTCGTGCCGGGGATGTGGACCGCGACGTGGAAGGCCCGCGGCACCACCATGTCGGGCCCCGGCGTCAGGGTGCCCGTGCGCGGATCGTAGATCTCCGTCGAGCTCAGGTAGGTCCGGTTGCCCTGCCCATCGTCGGCGAACCCTCCCACGATCAGCACCCGGCCGTCGTAGAGCGTCGTCGCGGTGGCGCCGGCGCGCGGGTCGGCGAGCTTCTCGCAAACCGTCGGCGCGCCCGAGCTCGCGACCGAGGTGAAGGCGCCGACCCGACGCAGGAAGACCGACATGTTCTGGGCGGCAGTGCTCTCGGAGAGGTCGAGCGGTCCCGTCTCCCCGCGCGAAACGATCTTCCCCGACGCGTCGAGCCCCTCGACCACGATGTCGCGGTCCTTCCCCACCGGGATGTTCGGGAGGACCTGGCTCGTCGCGCCGTTCAGGCTCGCCGTCGTCTGGAGCTGAAAGCCGGCGATGCCGGGGCCGTAGACGGTGAACCGCAGTCGGACGACGTTGGTCAGCGGGTCGAGAGTCGACGCTGATTCGCAGACGCGCGTGACCAGATGGACGTTGACGGGCTCGACGCTGCTCGCGCAGGCTGAGCCGAGCGCCAACGCCACCGGGAGCGTCTTCTTGAATGCCCGCGCTCCTCGCGCGAGCCGGGGCGCGAAATCCATCGAGGCCTACCAGGTGATGGTGGCGGTGGCGCTGGTCGGGGTCTTCGGGCTCAAGAGCGCGTACCCGAGATAGGCGAGCCCGCCCGCGGCCACGACGCCGATGCCGCTCCACATCAGAATCGTCGCTGTCGAGCTGTGGCTCTGGCCCGATTCCATCTCCTCCATCTGATGCATCTGCTCCGGCGAGAGGTCCGACATCGACGAGGCCTTCGGGGCGGGCAGCGCGGGCTGGAGGTCGACGGGCTTGGGCGGCGGCGCCGAGGGGGTCTGCGTCTCCTCGGCCTCCACCTGCTCCAAGACGTTCTGCTGGGTCGCCGGCGCCACCTTCGGGGCTGGCGCCGTCACCGGCGCAGGCTTGACGGCAGCGGTGCCGATGGGCGTCACGACGGGCGCGGGGACCGGACCGGTGACCGGGGCCGCCGGCTGCTCCGCGATCGGCGCGACCGGGCGTAGCCGGCGCGTCGGATGCGGCGGCATCGCGGCCGCGGAATCGGGCGGGCCGCCCCCCGCCACGACCACCACCGGGCGATGGGGCACCGCCGGCGGGGGCGTCTGGTCTTCGTGGGTGACCGGACGCAAGTGATCCTCTCCGGCAGCGCTCTCGCTCGACGCCACCGCGGGCCCGGCCCCGGTTCCGGTGACCGTCACCACGTTCAAGCTCGCCTCGACGCTGACCGGCCGCGCTTTCGGAAAGAACGCCACCGACCCGTCCGGCACCACGCCCTGGAAGGCGGCCACCTTCCGTGACAGGTCGCTCGTCAGCTTGAAGACCTCGATTTCCGCGCCAATCATCTGCGGGTCGAACTCGAGCGGCGCGAGCAGCTCGACCTTCTGGTCCTTGACCCGCAGCGCGTAGGTGTGCGCGTGGATGAGCTGCCCCGTCTTGTGCAGAGCCCCGAAGAGGACGTAGTCCGCCTGCGCCTGGCGGCCGAGCTGCTGGATGTCCCCGAGAATCGGCGCGGAAAAGGCGTTGTCCGCCAGGGCCTTCGCAACGTTCGAGCGGGCCCCGCCCGCCTTCCCGAAAAGGTCCGCCGTCACGTCCACCTCGTCCCCGGAAGCGACGGACACCGTCTTCCAGTAGGCCCCGGCGTCCGGCTTGACGACGAGCAGGTAATGGTCACCAGGAACGATTCCCTGAGCCAGGAGCGGTGTCTCTCCCAATCGATGCCCGTCGAGGGTGACCGTCGCGCCCTCGGGGCTCGACAGCACCTTCAAGGACCCGCGCGGCTTCGCCAGGTACTCCTTGCGCTGCCGATTCTGGAGCATCACGAAGAGGTTGACCACCTCGCCCTTCTTCAGCACCCGCGCCGGGTCGATTCGAATCATGTCGCCGAGCAGCTTCATCGATTCCTTTTCCGACCCCAGCCGGAACTGCGCCATCGAGAGCTGCAAGTAGGCGTCGGAAAGCGGCTGGAAGTCGTCGGCGCCCTGGAAATTCCCGAGGAACCGCTGAATGCCCTTTTCGTAGAGCTTCGCGGCGACGGTGATGCGATGGCGTTTGACGAGGCCGTCCGCCTGGTCGAAGTTGGCGATCGCCTGCGCGATCTGGTCCCGCGCTTGGTCGAGGTCCTGCTTCCACGCCGCCGCCTGGGCCGACGGAACAGTCAGGTGCACCACCGAGAACTGGTTGGTCGCCGACAGCTCGTCTTCGACCAGTCCGGTCGCCTTGTCTCCCGCCGACTGCGGCATCTCGCCGTAGAGCGGGGCGTACGGGAGCACCAGGACGGCCGGGAGGGAACCGGCCGGGGCGGGGGTTCCGGCATCGGCACCGCTGTCGTTTGCCGGCGGCGCCGCCGCTGGGCTGGTTCCCTGGTGGACGGCGGAGCCGGGGGTTGGGACGAGGTCGGTGTCGTCGCTGCTCGAGTCGGTGGCGCCGCTGTCGTCATCGCCGGAGAGTGGCGCGAGGGCACCGGACGGACCGGCGGCGGAGGCCGGCGGCGCCGCTGGAGACGGCGAGCCCTTCGCCATGGCGGCAGGGCTCACGGCGAGCGCGAAGAGACACAAGCTCAGAGCGAGGCGGGACCACATCGGACGCTTTGGCTCCTGAAAGAAACGACGCCGACCCGAAGCGTTCTAGCTACGCGAATTGGCGCTTCGAGTCAATCCGAGGGGCGGCGCCGGTGGCGGACGTGCGCGCCGTCCGTCTATCCTCTTCGACGCGCGGCCGGCGGTTTCGATCCGAAAGCGGGCAAGGCGCCCTTCGAGAAGGGGTGAGAGCGGCTTTGCGGTTGTCCATTCCGGGGCGGGTCTTCCTCGGCTTTTCCACGGTCCTGGCCGCGTTCGGCCTGGTGACGGTGTTCGAGCTGACGAGCTTGCGCCACGTCGACGCGGAGCTGGAGCTGGTCGGCCGGCCGTACCACCAGCTCACCCGGCTCGTCGCCTTGCTCGAGTCGAGCTACCGCTCCAGCGAACAAGCGACGGGGCGGCTACTCGAGGAGACCGACGCGAGCGCCCGGGTCGCGCTCCTGATGCACGCGACCGGCTACCAGCCGCGGGTCGCGCGGCAGAAGATCGCGTCGGCCCGGTCGATCGTCGCTGCCCTGCGCCGGAAGCCGGCGCCGGGCGACCTCGCGTTTCTGGACCGGGTGGACGGCCTGTTGTCGGCGTTGAACCTGCGCTACGACCGCTACGTCGCGCAGGGCTTGCTGGTGCGTCACCTCATCCACCAGGTCGAGCGCGCGCCGCCACCGCAAAAGGCCCAGGCGGAGGCCAAGCTCGAACAGGCGATGCGCGCGCTCAAGGCGATCGAGCAGGGCATCGGCGAAGGCATCAAGGACCTGTCGGGCGAGCTCGACACCCGCATCAACCTGCGCGTGCAGCAGATCGGCCACGACGAGCAGGAGAGCGCGTTCTTGGTGCTCGTCTTCTCCCTGGTCGCGGTGCTCGTCGGGCTCCTCGTCACCGCTCTCGCCCAGCGCACGCTCTCGCCGATTCGGCGCTTGACCGAAGCGGTCAAGGACGTCGGCGAGGGACGGTTCTTCCAGAAGCTCCCGGTCGAGCGCGACGACGAGCTGGGCCTCTTGGCCCGCGAGCTCAACGCGATGGCGAAGAAGCTCGCCGAACGCGACAAGCAGCTTTCGGAGAAGAACCAGGAGCTGTTGCGCAGCGCGCGGCTCGCGGCGGTGGGCAAGCTCGCCGCGCAGATCACCCACGAAATCCGCAACCCGCTTTCGAGCCTGTCGCTCAACGCGGAGCTGCTCGAGGACCAGCTCAAGGACGGCGCTTTCGCGGACCAGGAGGCTCACGACGAGGCCCGGGTGATCGTCGCGTCGATGGGGCGGGAGGTCGACCGCCTCGCGGAGATCACCGAGGAGTACCTGCGCTTCGCTCGGCTGCCCAAGCCCCAGCTCGCGACCGTCGACCTCAACGACGAGGTCGAAGAGCTGACCGATTTTCTCGCCGAGGAGATGGCGCGCTCGAAGGTCAACCTCGACCGCGAGTTGGCGAAGGAGACGCCGCTCGTGCGCGCCGACGCGAGCCAGGTGCGGCAGGTGCTCCTGAACCTCCTGCGTAACGCCCGCGAGGCGACCGGCGAGGACGGCCACGTCCTCGTGCTCACCCGCGTCGAGGCGGGCCATTCCGCCGCCCTGCTCGAGGTGCGCGACGACGGGCCGGGCATCGCCGAGGAGCAGAAGGCTCAGCTCTTCGAGCCGTTCTTCTCCACCAAGGAACGCGGCACCGGTCTCGGCCTCGCCCTGGTCCAGCAGATCGTCCACGATCACGGCGGCGCGGTGGTTTGCGAGAGCGCTCCCGGCCAGGGCACGCGGATGATCGTCACGCTGCCGCTCGCTCCGTCCTCGACCGACGTCGCGCCACCGCCCGAAGAGCCCTCCGACGTCGTTCAGAGGGCGCGATGACAGCGGAGCTGGTGCCGTTCGAGGAGGCGGTGGCGCGGGTGCTGGCCGAGGTCCAGCCGCTGCCGGCCGAGACGGCGCTTCTCGCGGCGGCGGCGGGGCTCATCCTGCGGGAGCCGCTCCAGGCGCTCTACGACGTGCCCCGCGAGGCGACGAGCCTGATGGACGGCTACGCGGTGCGCGCGAGCGAGGTCGCGCCGGGCCGACCGCTCGAGGTTGCTTTCGAGACCGCCGCGGGAGGACTCGCCCCGAGACCGCTCTCGCCGGGCGAGTGCGCTCGCATCTTTACGGGAGCGCTGCTGCCGGCCGGCGCCGATGCCGTCATCCCTCAGGAGGATGCAACCCGCACGGGCGACGCCGTGTCGTTCGCGACGAGGCCGGGCCCGGGCAGCGAAGTGCGGCAGGCGGGGGTGGAGGCGCGCGCGGGCGACGCGCTCTTGCCCGCGGGGTCGGTGGTCGATGCCGGCACGCTTTCGCTCGCGGCCACGGTCGGGTACGGACGGCTCCTGGTCGGCGCGCGGCCGGTCGTGCAGATCGTCTCCACCGGGGACGAGTTGGTCGCGCCGGGCGAACCGCTCGCGCCCGGGAAGATCCACGAAGCGAACAGCGGGGCGCTGGCGCGATACGCGAGCCAGTGCGGCGCCATCGCGCGATCGGACCTCGCGCCGGACGATCCCGAGCGCATTGCGGAGAAGTCCCGCGACGAGCACGCGGACGTATTCGTCACCACCGGGGGCGCGTCGGTCGGCGACCGCGATTTCGCGCGGGAGGTGTTGGCCCGTCTCGGAGGGCGACAGATCTTCTGGCGCGTGGCGATGCGTCCAGGGAAACCGGTGCTGTTCGGCGTGATCGATCGACCGGACGTGCGGCGGCAACTCTTCTTCGGGCTGCCAGGCAACCCAGGAGCGGCGGCGCTCACCTTCGACGTGTTCGTCCGACCCGCGCTCTTCGCGCTGCAGGGCGCGAGCCAGCCGCGGCGGCCGCGCGTTCTGGCGCTCCTCGGCGAGACCGTCGACAAGCCGGAGCACCTGACGTTCCTCGTCCGCGGCCGGCTCGTCGCGAAGGAGGCGATGCTCGTCTTCCGGCCCGCGGCCAGCGCGCTCGCCGGCGGGTCGATGAGCACGCGCTCGCTCCCGAACCTGGGGGCGGTAGCGGTCCTGCCTCCCGGCACCGGACGCGTCGAGGCAGGGAGGAAGGTCGAGGTCGAGCCCTGGGGGCCGGTCGAGCCGGGCTGAAGCGGACACGCACCCAGGCACCGCCCCCGCCGGGTGGCGGCCCTCCGATTGGTCAGCGGCGCCAGAGGTGGGCGACCAAGCTCAGGATCAGCGTCAGCACCAGGCTGATGACGATCATCGTCCCCAGCGGGATGAGTATCCGGACGTGCGCGCGCTGAAGGCGGATGTCACCGGGCAGCTTCCCGGGACCGCCCGCCCTCTCCAAGAGCAGGAGAACGACACCGGTCACGGCCAGCGCCGCCCCGGCCAGGAGCAAGAGGCGACCGACCGATGGCATCCGGACGGCTCCGGTGGAGGCGGTGCCCGAAGAAAGCAGGAGACGGTTGCCCGCCTCCCGCCATCGGTCATGCTAAGCTTTAGCGCCGCAGGTGATCGCTAGTGGACCCGCTTCTCGGCGGCGCTCCAGTCGACGTTGCGCTGGTACGCCTCGACGTACTTGCCTCGCTCGGTCGGCTTGTAGTCGGGCACGAACGCGTGCTCCCAGGCGTCCATCACCACGATGGGGATGAACCCCGCGGGGTTGCCGTCGTTGTGCAGGGTCACCCAGTGGTTCGACAAGAGCTTGGTGGTCGGGTCCTGGTAGGTGATGGCCCAGCCCACCCCGCGGAAGCTCGCGATGGCCTTGAAGTCGGCCATGTACGTGTCCCAGTTGCCGAACGACTTCACCACCGCGTCGAAGAATTTGCCGCTCTGCGGCATCGGGCTGCCACCGGCCTTCAGGTTGTCGAAGTAGTACTCGTGCAGAATCATCCCGTTGCACTCGAACCCCAGGCGGCGGGTCATCTCGGCGTAGGCGAGGTTGGTGCCGGCCGCCTTGCCTTCCTTGGCGAGCTGGATGAGCTGCTCGGTCAGCGCGTTGGTGTTCTTCACGTAGCCCTGGTAGAGCGCGAAATGGCTCTCCAGCACCGCGTCGGAGATGCCGTTCAAGCCCTTCAGGTTCGGCCAAGTGCGGGGCGTGTACTGCTTGTTCATGATTTCCTCGAAAGTCGGTTGAGAATCGCCGGGCGCTGGACTCCCGTCGCGCGGCCGCCGCCCCGGACCGAGCACCGAGCGCGGCTCGTTCGAGCGCGAGGGAGATAAGAACGCCGCTCCCCAGCGTCAAGGCTCGGCCAGCGTCGGGCCGCGGGATGTCCGGCACCGGTCGTTGGGTGGCGACCTGCTAGGCTTACGGCGCGACCGGTCGAGGCGGCGAGGAGTCGAAGTGCCAACGTTCTACGCGACCGCGAGCGCCGGAACCGAGGAGTTGCTCGCGGCGGAAATCATCGCGCTCCCCGGCTGCGACGCGCCCGCGCGTCACGTGCGCGCGGGCAAGGGTGGCGTGCGCTTCTCCGGGGAGCTCGGGACCGCTCTCGCCACCTGCTTGTGGTCCCGCACGGCGATGCGGGTGCTGCTTCCCGTCGGCTCGTTCGAGGCGAAGACAGCGGAAGCGCTCTATGCCGGCGTCCGGGCCATCGACTGGAGCGCGCACCTGACGAGCCGCCACACCTTCGCGGTCGAGGCGACGGGGAAGACGGAAGCGCTCCGGCACACCCATTTCACCGCGCTGAAGGTGAAGGACGCCATCGTCGACTCGCTGCGCGACCAGACCGGCGCCCGGCCGAACGTCGACGTCGGCTCGCCGGACGTGCGGGTGGTCGCCCATCTCTCGCGCGACCGGTGCGACCTGTCGCTCGACATCTCGGGGGAGCCGCTCTTCAAGCGCGGCTACCGGCGGGAGCCGGTCAAGGCGTCGCTGAAAGAGAACCTGGCGGCGGCGGTGCTGCTCGCCGCGGGCTACGAGGGGACGAGACCGCTGCACGACCCCTTGTGCGGCGCCGGGACCCTCGCCATCGAGGCGGCGCTGATCGCCAAGAACCGGGCGCCAGGGTTGCAGCGTCCGTTCGGCATCGAGCGGTGGCCGTCGTTCGACGCGCGCCAGAAGGAGTTCCTGTTGGATCTACGGGCGACCGCGCGCCGCCACGAACGCGCACAGATTCCGCTGGTCCGCGCGAGCGATCGCGATCCGGAGGCGGTGGCGGCGACGCGGGTGAACGTCCAGCGCGCGGGCCTGTCCATCGACGTGTTGGAGCTCGACGCGCGGGGAATCGCGCCGCTCGATCCGCCGGGGTTCATCGTCGCGAACCCGCCCTACGGCGAGCGGCTGGATGCTGGCGGAAAGAAAAGCCGCAAGACGTTCTTCTGGCAGCTCGGGCAGAAGTGGCGGGCGTTCGCCGGGCACCGGCTGGCGCTCCTCGCCGGCGGTCCGGAGCTGGAGAGCGCGTTCGGCCTGAAGCCGGTTTCGCGACGCCGGCTGTGGAACGGGCCGATTCCCTGCGAGCTGCTCATTTACGAGCCCTAGGCGATGGCCGGCGTGTTCTCGCGACGGACGAGCTGGACTTCGAGCGAGAACCGCATCGCCAAGGCGGTGCGGTCCCGGCAAGCGCATGGGCTCCCGCTCCTCGACCTGACGGAAACGAACCCGACCCGGGTCGGTCTCGGGCTGCCCGAGGAGATTCTGCGTGAGGCCGCGCTCGATCCGGCGGCTTTGCGCTACGAGCCCGACCCGCTCGGCCGTCGCGACGCGCGCGAGGCGGTGAGCCGCTATCACGGCACGCGAGTTCCGCCCGAGCGCATCGTCCTGTCCGCCTCGACCAGCGAAGCGTACTCGCAGCTCTTCACGCTCCTATGCGATCCGGGCGACCGGATCCTGGTCCCGAACCCCAGCTACCCGCTCTTCGAGTATCTGGCCGGAATCGCTTCCGTCGAGGTGGAGGGCTACTCCAGCTTTCCCTTCGACGGCTGGCATGTCGACCTGGAAGAGCTGGAAATGAAGGTCGGCCCGAAGACCCGCGCGGTGCTGGTGGTGGCGCCGAACAATCCGACCGGAGCGATGCTGCACAAGCGCGAGCTCTCAGTCATCGCGGACATTTGCCGCCGGCACGAGCTGGCGCTCATCGCCGACGAGGTCTTCGCCGACTACACGATCGGGCTCGACCCACATCGGGTGCCGACGCTCGCCGGCCATGCGGGCTGCCTCACCTTCGTCCTTTCGGGACTGTCGAAGGTGTGTCTCACCCCGCAGCTCAAGGTCGGCTGGACGCTGGTGTCGGGACCGCGACGGAAGGCCTCGGAAGCGCTCTCGAGGCTCGAGATTCTCGCGGACACCTTTCTCTCGGTGAGCACGGCCTCGCAGCTCGCGGTTCCGAAGCTCCTCGAGGCGCGCGCGACGATTCAGGCGCCGTTGCGGGCGCGGCTGGAGGCGAATCGGGAGCAGCTCGTTCGGGCGCTCGAGGGCACCGCTGCCGATGTGCTCAGGTCGGACGGCGGCTGGAGCGCGGTGGTGCGGGTTCCGGCGACCCGGAGCGAAGAGGACTGGGTACTAGCGCTCCTGAAGGCCGACGGCGTTCTCGTTCACCCGGGCTTCTTCTTCGATTTCGCGCGGGAGGCGTACTTGATCTTGAGCCTCATCGTCGAGGAGTCGGTCTTCCAGCTCGCCGCGCAGCGCCTGGCGGAACACGCGCGCGCCTAGAAGCCGACCCGGGAAGGCCGTCGGCTCATTGCATGTACAGGGCCATTCCTTTTTCTTTGCTGCCCAGCGTGACCATCGTCGTGGTCAGCCAGTCGAAGTAGCCTTTCATCTCGTCCCACGAGACCTGGTCCTCGAAGGTCAGCGCGGTCTGCAGCACCAGGTCGCCGTCGGTGTCCACGTAGAACCCGCCGATGTTCCACCGGACGTTCAAGTCGTTGGCGAAGTCGCGCAGCTCCTTCGAGCCCTTCCACTTGTCTTGCGGCGCGAAGAAGAGCGTGGTGACGAAGCGGTCGATCTCGCCACCCGTGTACATCTTCGGCGACAGCAAGATCCTCCAGCCGTTCACCGCCACCCCGACGTCGCCTTGGGCCACCTGGGTGACCGTGATCTGGTGCTTCTTCAGCCAGTCGCCGAGCAGCACCGCCGCCTTCGCGTCGTCGTCGCCGCCGAAGACGAAGGCGTCGGAGTTGGCGCTGGCGCCGGCGCGGGCGCCGCTGGTCGTCGCGCAAGCGGCGCCCCAGAGCAGCGAAAAGCAGAGGAACGGAACGAGCATTCGCCGAGGCATCGGGTCGTTCTCCAGGAGGGCTCTCGCCTGGCACCGGCCAGGAACGCGCGATCCATAGCACGCCCGGGCGACTCCTCGAACTGGCGCCTGGACCCGCGAAAGACCCTCGCCCGATCGGCCGGCGCCGGCGGAGAGAGAAAGACCACCCCTTCGCCATCCAGGGCGCCTATTCTCCACTTCTCGCGCTCGGCAACGCGCGAGAGGAACGGGCGGGATGCCGCTTCCGTCGGTCGATCAATACGCAGCCGCGGTCCAGTCGCCCCGCCACGCGTTCCAGGACCCGGAGCTGGCCGCCGCGGCCATCGCGCTCGGCCCCTTCGGCCTGCCCCGGGTGATCTCCGGCAATTTCGGGCTGGTCTACCGGGCGGCGAGCCACTCCCGGCGCGAGTTCGCCCTCAAGGTCTTCACCCGCTTCGAGCCCGACCTCACCCGCCGCTACGACGCCATCGCCCAGCACCTGAAGCGCTCCCGCTCGGCGCGGTTCGTGGGGTTCGATTTCCAGCCGGCCGGCATCCTCGTCGAGGGCGCGCGCCACCCGCTCCTGAAGATGGAATGGATCGAAGGCACCACCCTCGCCCGCTACCTCGCGCAGAACTTGCGCTCGGACCTGCTCTACGACGTGGCCCACGACTGGATCCGCCTCGTCGAGGAGCTCGGGCAGACCGGCATCGCTCACGGGGACCTCCAGCACGGCAACGTCATCGTCACCGCCGCCGGCTTGAAGCTCGTCGACTACGACGGGATGTTCGTCCCGGCCCTACGGGGCCTGCCGGGCGTCGAGCTCGGCCACCGCAACTACCAGCACCCGGCTCGCACCGGCACCGAGTTCCACGCGGAGCTCGACAACTTTTCCGCCTGGCTCATCGACGTCTCGCTCCTCTCCCTCGCCGCCGATCCCAGCCTCTGGCGCCGCTACTCGGGCGGCGACGAGAAGCTGCTCTTCTCCCAGGCCGATCTGCAGGCGCCCGCCTCGTCGGCGCTCTTTCGGGAGCTCGAATCGAGCGGGCGTCTGCACGCGGTCAACGGGGCGCGGCTGCTCAAGGAGCTCTTGCGGCGCCCGCCGGAAGTGGCGCCGAGGCTCACCGGCGATGCCGCTCAGCGCCACCTCCACCTGGGGATTCCCCTCCCGCCGGCGCCGACCGGATGGGTGCCGCGGGCGCCTGCGTCGGGACCGATTCCGGGATGGCTCCACGACCAGCTCCATCCGACCGTGGTGCGCGTCGCCGCGCCGCGTCCGCCTCCGGCACCGCCGGTGTGCAGTTGCGGTCGGCCCATCCTTCCGGCACGGGCGGGGATGCGGGGCTCACAGTGCGGCCGCTGTCATTCGCGGACACGGCGGGGGCGGCGGTGCAACCAGCATGTCCGGCCGGGACGGACCTACTGCGGCCGGCATCGGTGATTCGTAGTGCCGTTGACCCGGCGCTCCGCCCGGGATTAGCGTGCGGGTTTCCATTGCCGCCCGACGATCCCGCCGGACCGCGAACAGGGGATCCGCACATGTACAGCGCCGAAATCAGCCGCACGAATCCGACGTGCTTTCTCTTCCTCATCGACCGCTCCGGCTCGATGGACGACCCGTTCGGCGGCGACGCGGGCGGGCGCAAGAAGTCCGCCGCGGTCGCCGACGACATCAACAAGCTTCTGCAGACCCTGGCCATCCGGTGCGCGAAGGAGGAAGGCATTCGCGACTACTTCCACGTCGGCGTCATCGGCTACGGCAACGAGCTGGTGAAGCCGGCGTTCGTCGGGCCCCTCGCCGGGCGCGAGCTGGTGCCGATGAGCGAGGTGGCGAACGCGCCCGCGCGAGTGGAGGAGCGCACCAAGCAGGTCGACGACGGTGCCGGGGGGCTCGCCTCGACGAAGGTCCGGTTTCCGGTGTGGTTCGACCCCATCGCGAGCGGCTCGACGCCGATGTGCAAGGCGCTCCAGAAAGCGCGCAGCGTGGTCCAGGATTTCATCGCCGGCCACCCGAGCTGCTTCCCGCCGGTGGTCATCAACATCACCGACGGCGAGTCGACCGACGGCGACCCGTCCGGGCTGGCGGACGAGCTGAAGGCGCTCTCGGTGCCCGACGGGAACGTGCTGCTCTTCAACGCGCACTGCTCCTCGGCGAGGGCGAATCCGGTGCTGTTCGCCGACAGCGAAGCCGTGCTCCCGGACGATTTCGCGCGGCTCCTGTTCCGGATGTCGAGCGAGCTGACGCCGTTCATGCGCCAGGCGGCGACCGCCGAGGGCATCCCGGCGAGCAACGACAGCCGCGGCTACGCGTTCAACGCCGGGCTCGTGGAAATCATCAAGTTCCTGGACATCGGCACCCGGGTCGGGAACCTGCGCTGACGCGTGGGGAGGAGATGGCCGCGACCCGGGCGCAGCTCTTCTGCGTCCCGAAGCGCGGGCTCGACCTCGCGCGGATGGAAGACGTCGCCTGGATGGGGGGCGGCAGCGCTTCCGATTTTCCGCGGCGCTTCGCCATTTCGGACGGAGCGACGGAAGCGATTTTCTCGCGCTTGTGGGCGACGACGCTGACCCGGGCGTTGGGGCGCGGCGAGCTGGACGATTTCTCGCCCCGCGCGCTCGAGCCGGCGCGGCGGATCTTCCGGTCGGCGGTGGCGGAGCGGCTTTCCAGGATGCGGGCGGGCGGCGGCGTGCCCTGGTACGTCGACGAGAAGCTCGTGCAGGGCAGCTTCGCGACGCTCCTGGGGCTCCGGCTGGAAGCGAAGGGCCGGTTCGAGGCGGTGGCGGTCGGCGACTCCTGCCTCGTTCAGGTCGATGCCGAGGGCCAGGTCCGCGCGCGCTTCCCGCTCGCGTCGCCGGACGAGTTCGGGACGCGCCCGGCGCTCGTCGGGAGCGATCCTGCGCGCGACGCGATGCTCGTCGGCGAGGTGCGGAGGTTTTCCGGGACCTTCGCGCGCGGCGACACCTTCTTCCTGATGACCGACGCGTTCGCCGCGTGGTTCTACGCCGGCGCCGATGCGCGCTGGCGGCCGTGGCTCGCGTTCGACGAGCTCGACCCGGCGCGCGCGGCGGACCGCGAGAAATTCACCGAGCTCGTCGAGGTCTCTCGCGACGACGGCGAGATGCGCAACGACGACGTGCTCGTCTTGCGGGTGAGAGCGGGCGAATCGGCACGCTGATCGCGGCACAGCCGTGCCCGCGGCGGCCGGCTCGTCCCGCGTTTGACAGGTCTCGGCGTCGCACGGTAGCGATGCGCGCCATGAGCTCGCTCTGAGGAGCCGCTGCCGATGCCCGATTCCAAGCCCGCCGATGCGCTCGACCTCCGTCACGACTGGACGCGCGCCAAGGCGCGGGAAATCCACGACCTGCCGCTCATCGAGCTCGTGCATCGCGCGCAGACCGTGCACCGGGCGGCGTTCGGCGACTCGCAGATTCAGCTCTGCTCGCTCCTGTCGGTGAAGACCGGCGGGTGCGCGGAGGACTGCGGCTACTGCCCGCAATCGTCGCACCACCACACGAAGGTCAAGCCGGAGGCGCTGCTCGATCCGCGGACGGTCCTCGCCGAGGCGAAGGCGGCGAAGGAGAAAGGCGCGACGCGGTTCTGCATGGGTGCCGCCTGGCGGGAGCCGAAGGACGGGAGCGCTTTCGAGCAGGTGCTGGAGATGGTCCGCGGCGTCAAGGCGCTGGGGCTCGAAACGTGCTGCACGCTCGGAATGCTGACCGACGACCAGGCTCGGCGGCTGAAGGACGCGGGTCTCACGGCGTACAACCACAATCTCGACACCTCGCCGGAGTTCTACCGCCAGGTGGTGACGACCCGCGCGTACGAGGATCGGCTGCGCACGCTCGAACGGGTGCGCGGCGCGGGCATCGAGGTCTGCTCCGGCGGCATCGTGGGGATGGGCGAGTCGGTCGACGATCGCTGCGGGCTGCTCGTGCAACTGGCGCGACAGTTTCCGCATCCGGAATCGGTTCCGGTGAACATGCTGGTGCCGGTGGAGGGAACGCCTCTGGGAGGGCTGCCGCCCCCCGACACCGTTTCCGTGGTCCGGGTCATCGCGACCGCGAGAATCCTGATGCCGCGCTCGCGGGTGCGCCTCTCCGCGGGTCGGCTCGCGATGAGTGAGGAAGCGCAGTTGCTCTGCTTTTTGGCCGGTGCGAACTCGATATTCTTCGGCGACAGGTTGCTGACGACCGGCAACCCGTCGTACGAGCAGGACCTCGCGATGCTCGAACGCGCGGGGCTGATGCCCGTCGCGAGGGAGGCGGTGGGATGATCGTGCCGGCGAACAAGTGGGCCACCGAGGAGCTGGAGAATCTCGAGGCGGCCGGGTTGATTCGGACGCTCGAGCCGCTCGATTCGCCGCAGGGCGCGGAGGTTCGCGTCGGCGGCGAGGAGCTCGTCAACTTCTCGTCGAACGACTACCTCGGGCTCGCGCAGAATTTCGAGCTCGTCCGGGCGGCGACCGACGCGATGGAGCGGTTCGGCTTCGGCGCGGGCGCGTCGCGGCTGGTCACCGGCGACACCCGCGCGCATGCGGAGCTGGAGACCGCTCTCGCTCAGCTTTTCGACTCGCCGGCGCTGATTTTCAACACGGGCTACGCGGCGAATGCCGGCATCCTGTCGACCCTGGCCAGGCGCGGGGACGCGATCTTCTCGGACGCGCTCAACCACGCCTCGCTGATCGACGGGGCGCGGCTCTCGCGCGCAAGCATCGAGGTCTATCCGCACCGCGACGCGAACGCGCTCGATCGGCTCCTCGCGGGCTCGAAGGCGCGGCGGAAGATCGTCTGCACCGACGCGGTCTTCTCGATGGACGGGGACGTCGCGCCGATTTCCGCGCTGCTCGCGGTGTGCGAACGGAACGGGGCGGCGCTCTTGGTGGACGAAGCGCATGCGTTCGGCGTCTTCGGTCCTGCCGGGCGTGGCGTGTGCGAGATGGTCGGGGTCGCGTCCAAAGTCGACGTGCGGATGTTCACGCTCGGCAAGGCGGCGGGAAGTTTCGGCGCGTTCGCGGTCGCGTCGGAGCCGGTGATCGGGTGGCTCCGGCAGCGGGCGCGGTCGATGGTCTACTCGACGGCGCTGCCGCCCGGCGTCTTGGCGGCGTCGCGGGCGGCGGTCGCGCTTCTCGCGGCGGCGAACGACCGGCGCGCGCAGCTCTGGCGGCTGACCGAGCGGCTCGCGGCGGGCCTACGCGCGCTGGGCCTCGAAGCCCAGGACCATTCGCCGATTTTCCCCATCGTGCTGGGAGCTCCCGAACGCGCGCTGGAGGTTTCGGCCGAGCTGCGCGCGCGCGGCCTGCTCGTCAAGGCGATTCGCCCGCCCACCGTGCCCGAGGGAACGAGCCGCCTGCGCGTCGCGCTCTCCGCCGCGCACACCGACGAGCACCTCGCGCGGCTCCTCGCGGCGCTCCGGGAAATCGGCGTCGGCCCAGGTGACGGCGTTCCCGCCTCGGACTGATCAGACCGATCGGTCCGATCGGTCCGATCGGTCTGATCGACTTCGCGCGGCCGGTCGGGTAAATCCGCGAACGCTTCAACGCACGCAGCGGATGTATTCGACGTCGACGACGTCGTTGACGTTGCTGTCGCCCTCGCTGAAGAGGATCGCCCAGGCGTTGCCGGGGAAGAGGTCGTAGGCGGTGGAGGTCCAGAACCAGTCGGCGGGGGTGCCGGGGAACGCCGCGTGGTTGATCGTCGGCTCGCCGGCCGAGATGTCGACGAGGCTCATCAGCTCGTCCTTCGTCGGCACTCGCCAGCCGCCGCCCGCGAGAGTCAGGCCCGCGCAGTAGTCCGCCGCGTCGTTCCACGCGCGCTTCGCGGTCGCCTGCCGCTGCCAGGTGAGGCTGGTCTTCTCGTCGCGCACGGTCTCGCCGACGAGGTCGAAGCGCCCGGCGATGGTCTCGTTCGCCGGCGCGGTCGCGACGGTCGCGGTCGCGTTCGCCGCGGGCGCGGGCGCAGCGGTCGTGCTCGGCGGGAGCGCTGCCGCGGTCGTCGCGGGTTTCGGCGCCGGGCTCTGGCCGGTGAACCCCGCGCGCGCGAAAAACTTCGGCGCCTCGTTCTGAATCGCGCTGCGCAGCTCGAGCGTCGTCTTCCCCGCCACCGACATCGACGCGAGGATGCGCCCGGACTTGGTGTCCATCAGCCGAATCGACGCGGTGTAGGTGCCATCGACGAGCTCGACGGCGCCACCGATGAACCGCCCGACCTCGAGCTGCCGCGCCATTTCGAGATGGCACGACGACTCGGTGCACTTGGTCGGGTCGATGCCGTTGCCTTCGAGCAGCGCGATGGTGTTGTCGCCGGTGAGGACCGTCCAGCCGGCGAGCGCGTTCGAGGCCTCGTCGCGCAGGACCTCTTCCAGCGCGACGCGGTCGGCTTTCGTCATGTGCCCGCCGGTGTTGGTCACGTCGAGTGGCAGAACCGCGAGGAGATTCTCGACCGCCCGCGCCCGCGGCGCGAAGAGCATCGCGCCGAGCAGAAGCGTCGCCGCCCAGATCCGAAATGCCGCCATCGACGTCCGACCTCCGACGCCTGCGGTCTAGCATCCGGCGGCGCCGGGCGACAAGCTCGCGGGCGCCGGCATTTCCAGCCCGGTCGCCTCCGCCCGCGGGAGGCCGCGGGAGTTTCGCCGGCGCCGCGATGCGATTTTTCGCCGCCGCGGGCGTTTTCCGCCGGCGATCTCGCGGTTTTTTCCGAGCCCGCGCGTTTTCTTCGGCGTCGCGTCCGTGATCCCCGGGTCGCGGGAGTTCCCTTCGAGGCTCGCTCCGAGAGATTTTCGCGGCTTCCGATTCTTTCGCGAGCCAGGTGAAAAAATCTGCTCGTTTCCAATTTCTTCGGGGTGACTTCCGAAAAAATCTGTCAGTTGGTAAATATTTCGAGGCGACTTCCGAAAAGAAGTGTCAAGTATCCAATTTCTCGCGCGGCGGGGGCGAAGACCGAGTGTCGGCCATCCATTTTCTCCCGCGCCGGGAGAAATCGACCGCCGTCGAGGGAAAACAGCGCCCGACACGCCGAAAACCAGGCCATCCGAGGTGAATTCCCCGGCCCCCGGGAGAGCTCGCGGCGTGCCGGGGCGGCTGCCCGGGGTCGCCGATCGTTTTCCGCGTCGCGGAGGGCAAGAGCGCTGGCGTAACCCGCGGGATGTGTGGTCGGTTTCGGGGGCATAGTAGGATGGACGGTCCGGTCGCCTCCTGGACTTGCGATGCGCTGGAACGATCCACGCGACCGGCCGTCCGTCGTTCCAGAGCGATCGCTACGGGGACGACGGACAGCTCTGGGATGTCGGACGGCTCTGGCTCTGGAATGTCGGACGGCTCTGGCTCTGGGATGTCGGACGGCTCTGGCTCTGGGATGTCGGACGGCTCTGGCTCTGGAATGTCGGACGGCTCTGGCTCTGGAATGTCGGACGGCTCTGGCTCTGGAATGTCGGACGGCTCTGGCTCTGGAATGTCGGACGGCCGTTCACCCGCCTAACGGCGTGCGACCGGACCGTCCAACCTACTGGCCTCGACAGAACCACAAGGCTTCTGGCGCGCTACACCAGCGTCTCACGCGGTTTCGGGCGGAGGGCTTTCGGTCGGCCGGTGGATCTCGTAGCGATGCGTGAGCTTGACGGTGGGCTTGAGCATCGCGGAGATGGAGCAGTAGCGGTCCTGGGAGAGCTCGATGGCGCGTTCGACCTGCTTGACCGGCACGTCGCCGTAGAAGTGGTAGACGATTTCGATTTCCGTGAAGACCTTCGGGTGCTCGGTCGCGCGCACGCCGCGGGTCTGCATCCGGAAGTCGGTCAGGGGGGCGCGCATCTTGTGGAGGATGCTGACGACGTCCATCCCGGTGCAGCCGGCGAGGGACATCAGGAGCATTTCCATCGGCCGGGTGCCGGCGCCGAAACCCTGGAAGTCCGCCGGGCCGTCCATCGCCACCCAGTGGTTCGAGCCCGCCCGCGCGGCGAAAGCGAGCCCCTCGATCTGCCTGAGCTCGATGCTCAGCTCATGTTCGTCGGCCATGGTCTTCGTCTCCTTGGGTGCGCGTCCGGTTCCGGCGCGGGACGCTCGACGCCGCGCCACGCCGACCGTTGGACCCGCGAGCGCCGCGGGGGATTCGCCCGGGGCAGACCGACGATCGGACCGATCGGTCCGATCCGACCGATCGGTCTGATGGCGCCGGGGAACCGTAGGGCGGGGGCTCGTCCCCGCCGGTGACTCGCGCCGTGAATCCGGCGGGGGGTGAGGTCGCCCTACTTCTCGAACGCTCTCGCGAGGACGTGGCCGCCAGTGGCGCCGGTGGGAATCGGGATGGTCTCGCCCGCCTGGTACGTCCCGTTGCTCGCCCAGGTGCCCTCGACGAAGTCGGTGGTGGTCGACCAGTCGAGCGCGAAGAACACCGTCGCGGGAATGTCCGCCGGCTCCGCGGGCTCGCCGGTGACGCGGCCCTTCTCCACCTCCGGGCCGGCGACGATCAGCGGCACGTGCATCGACGACTCGGGGCCGTAGAAGTCGCCGCCCGGGTCGTCGACGTCGGTCGCGCCGCGTGAGGTGACGATGAAGAGCGCCTTGGGCGCGACCGCCTGGAGCGCGTGGACGTCGGCGTCGAGCGCCTCGAGCTCCGCGAGCGCCGCCGCGGAATCGCGGTCCTTCGTCCGCTTTCCGCCGAGGCCGACGTAGGCGACCGCCTTCGCGTTCTTCGAGAAGAAGCTCTTGAGCTCCGCCGCCCCGTTGCTCGCCGCGGTCTCGGTGGTGACGGCCGAGTCCGCCGCGAAGTGGGCGAGAGCGCTCGGGGTCTCCTCGATGTCCGCCGCCGGGATGCCGACCTTCGCCGCCGCCGAGAGCAGCGACTGGCCGCCGAAGTCGTCGGTCGACCGCCACCGCGCGAGCGCCGCCGGGTTCGCGGGGGTCCCGAGCGGCGCGTGCGGCTCGAAGAGGAGCCCTTCGCCCGGAGGCGCGGTCTGCGCGGGGTCGCTGTCGACCTCCGGGACCCACGCGCCCGCCGCGTCTGTGACCGGCGCGCCGCCGGCGAGGATTTCGTACTGGGTCTCCGCCCACGACCGCGAGCGCGTCCACATGTTCTCGAAAGCGGTGCCGCTCTTCGCGAGAGCCACCAGGTTCGGCGCCGCCGCCATCGTCTTCTTGTCGGTCATCAGCTCGTCCGCGTAGACGCCCGCGAGGTCGACGATGACCACCTGCTGCACCGACGGCGGCGCGGGGAGCGGTTTGCCGTAGCCCGAGTCGTCGAGAATCGTGTCGCGCAGGGCATCGAGCTGGTCGCTCGTCGAGCTCGAGAGGTTCGACGGCTGCGGCAGCGCTTCGCCCGGGTCGCCCTTGAGCGCCGCGAGGATCGGCGCGCCCTCGGCGGTGGGAATCGTGAGGCCGAGGATCTTCATCGCGGTCGGCGCCACGTCCGGATGGTTCACCGGGTGCGGGAGGTACACGCCCTCCTTGAACGCCGGGCCCCACAGGATGAGCGGCACGTACAGCTCGTCGACGGAGAGCCCGCCGTGCCGGCCGTACGGATACGGGTGGATGGTGGTGTCGAACGGCCCCGGCTCGCTCGTCTTGTCGACGCTGTTGAGCGTCCAGCCGTCCTTGGGGAAGACGATGATGTCCGCCTGATGCGACGCCTCGATGCGGTAATCGTGGAACCGCCGCGTGTGGTCGTAGCCGTCCCAGGTCATCGTCCGCGAGATGTCGACGCCCTGCATCGAACCTTCCTGGATCATGTCGACGAGGCCGTGGACGATTTTCTCCTGCGCCTCGGCTCCTCGAGCGGTGCCGGCGTCCTTGACGTAGGCGTAGATGAGCGCGTCGCCGTCCTCGTTCACCAACCGGTAGTCGGTCGGGCCGACACCGTGAGCGGCGCCTTCGGTCTTCACGAGCTGGTAGAGCTGACCGCCGTTCGCGTCGTCGGGATAGGTGCCGAGCGCCGCCTGTTTCGTCGTGTCGACCTTGCCCTGGTCGAGCGTGAACATGATGTTCACCTGCCCCGCCTCGGGCGACTGGGCGATGGCCTTCAAGAGGTCGCCGACCGCGTCGTCGTAATCGGCGACCACCTTCGCGACTTGCGTGCCGTCCGCGCCGTATTCGCTCGTCGGGTCGCCGTCCAGCGCGAGGAAGTCCCAGACGAACATGTAGCGGGGGGGCTTCTGCCCGGCGGCAGCGGCCTTCCACACCTCGGCGGCGTCGCGGATGGTGAAGTGCTCGGTCGTTTCGTCCGCCGACCCGGCGTACGTGGCCTTGGTCGTCCACGGGCCCTGCATGGTGGTGGAGTGGTCGATCGTCGCCGGCGTGTCTCCGGGGCCGTCGAGGATGAAGTGCTGGTCGATGTACGGCTGCGGGTACTTGAAGATGCCGCTCACGACGCCGTCGACGGTTTGCGCGTCGGCCTGGATGCCCATCAGCGACTCGTTGAGGAGCGCGAGGTGCGACACGTCCGCGCCGATGTCCCAGATCGGGAACTGGCCGACGTAGGTGGTCGGCAACTTCGCCGCCGCCGCGGTGGTCCAGACGTTGTCCACGTGGTGCTTCGCCGCCGGGTTGAGAGGGTTGTCGGGGTACTCGCAGTAGTCGCCGACCGGCAGGCCGGGGAAGTCGATGTCCGGCGCGAAGTCGTGGGCGTAGTTCTGGCGGTCGAGCGGGCCGTTGGCCGCGACGTCGTGGCCGTCGGGGTAGTTCCCGGTGATGAGCGCCATGTTGTTGTGGTTCGAGTGCGTCGGCAGCGCGGTCCGGGAATAGGCGAGCGTGCCCTCGTGGATCATCTTCTTCAGGTTCGGCGCGTTCGCCTGCCAGAGCGCCTTGAGCCCGTGGTCGTCGATGTCGATCTCGATGACGTAGGGCGTGGTCGACTTCTTCGTCGACGACGGTCCGCACGCGGCGGCGAAGAGGACGAAGACGAGCGGGAAGAAACGGCGCATCCGACGGGCCTCCGAAAAAGACGCGCGAGTATCGCCCAAGTCGGGCGTCGAGTGCAGGGCCGGCCGGTGAGAAGCGCGGTGCGGAGGCGCTTTCGCTCGAGACAGCCGCTTTCGCTTGCGCGACCGCCCGTCATCGGACCGATCGGTCGGATCGGTCCGATCGGTCCGATCGGTCCGATGGCATGCGACGCGCGTCCCCACCCTTCGCGAAAGCCGGCCGCGTCGCGTTCGGGCTGGCGTCCGCTGGCTCGGGGGTTTACACGTCGGGCAGGCGGGGCTCATCGTCGAGTGGGGGCGAATGAGTTCGGCGCTCCGCTGTTCTTCTGGTACGGCGCGGGGCCGATTTTGCTAGCCTCGGTCGTTCGGGTCGCCGCCGAAGCCAAAGGCGGCCGTTGGGGTTTCCGATGTTCTTCCGCAACGACGACGACAAGAAGGGCGCCATGCGCAAATCGAGGACGGTTCCGCTCCTGCCCCTCAGGGACATCATCGTCTTCCCGCACATGGTCGTGCCGCTCTTCGTCGGGCGTGAAAAGTCCATCGCCGCGCTGGAAGAGGCGATGAGCCACGACAAGGACATCCTCCTCGCGGCCCAGAAGAAGGCGAAGACGAACGAGCCGACCGTCGAGGACATCTTCTCCGTCGGCACGCTCGGAACCATCATCCAGATGCTGCGGCTTCCCGACGGCACGGTGAAAGTCCTGGTCGAGGGGAAGAAGCGCGCGCGCATCCTCCGGTTTCTCGGGACCGAGCCGTACTTCCTCAACGAGGTCGAGGAGCTCGACGAGGCCCCCGAGCGCACGGTCGAGATGGAAGCGCTCGTGCGCAGCGTGCAGACGACGTTCGAGGCCTACGTCAAGCTGAACAAGCGCATCCCGCCGGAGATGCTGATGAGCGTCGCGGCGATCGACGAGCCGGGGCGGCTCGCCGACACCATCGTCGCGCACCTGAACCTGAAGCTCTTCGACAAGCAGGCGATCCTCGAGGAGGAAGCGGCCGGCAAGCGGCTCGAAAAAATCTACGAGCACATGCAGGGCGAGATCGAGATCCTCCAGGTCGAGAAGAAGATCCGGACGCGCGTCAAGAAGCAGATGGAGAAGACGCAGAAAGAGTACTACCTGAACGAGCAGATGCAGGCCATCCAGCGCGAGCTGGGCGAAAAGGACGAGTTCAAGAACGAGCTGCAGGAGCTCGAGGAGAAGATCAAGACCAAGAAGATGTCGAAGGAGGCCATCCTCAAGTCGAAGAAGGAGCTGAAGAAGCTCAAGTCGATGAGCCCGATGAGCGCCGAGGCGACCGTCGTGCGCAACTACATCGACTGGATCCTCTCGCTCCCCTGGCAGGAATACACGAAGGACCGGCTGGACATCGCCGAGGCGAGCGACATCCTCGCCGAGGACCACTACGGGTTACGCAAGGTGAAGCAGCGCATCCTCGAGTTCCTCGCGGTGCAGCAGCTCTCCGACAAGCTGAAGGGGCCGATCCTCTGCTTCGTCGGGCCGCCGGGCGTGGGGAAGACGAGCCTCGCGAAGAGCATCGCCCGCTGCATGAACCGCAAGTTCATCCGCGTCAGCCTGGGCGGCGTGCGCGACGAGGCGGAGATCCGCGGCCACCGGCGAACGTACATCGGCGCGCTGCCGGGGAAGATCATCCAGTCCGTCAAGCGCGCCGGCAGCGGCAACCCGGTCTTCCTCCTCGACGAGGTCGACAAGATGTCGACCGATTTCCGCGGCGACCCCTCGAGTGCGCTCCTGGAGGTCTTGGACCCGGAGCAGAACCACACGTTCAACGACCACTACCTGGACCTGGACTACGACCTCTCGCAGGTGCTCTTCATCTGCACCGCGAACACCGTCAGCGGCATCCCGCTCCCGCTCTTCGACCGGATGGAGATCATCGAGGTCTCGAGCTACACCGACCGCGAGAAGCTCGCCATCGCCAAGCGCTACCTCGTTCCGAAGCAGATCGAGGCGAACGGGCTCACGAGCATCCGGGTCGAGATCACCGACCGGGCGTTGATGCACGTCATCAACCACTACACCCGCGAGGCCGGGGTGAGAACGCTCGAGCGCACCATCGCGAGCGTCTGCCGCAAGGTGGCGAAGCGCGTCCTCAAGTACGGAAAGGACCGGCCGTACAAGGTGACGAGCAAGACGGTCGAGAAGTTCCTCGGGCCCCGGCAATTCGAGCTCAAGTTCAAGGAGAACGAGGACCAGGTGGGGCTCGTCAACGGGCTCGCGTACACCCAGGTCGGCGGCGTGATGCTGGCGATCGAGGTGACGACGATGCCCGGCAAGGGCAAGCTGATTCTGACCGGACGCCTCGGGGAGACGCTCAAGGAGAGCGCCCAGGCCGCGATGAGCTACATCCGTAGCCGCGCCACCAAGCTCGGCATCGACCCCAAGAGCTTCGAGGAGATGGACATCCACATCCATTACCCGATGTGGGGCACCGACGGTCCGAGCGCGGGGCTGGCGATGACGCTCGCCTTGGTGTCGGCCCTGCTCAAGGTCCCGGTGCGGCAGGACATCGCGCTGACGGGCGAGATCACCCTGCGCGGGAAAGCCGGCATCATCGGCGGGGTCAAGGAGAAGGCGCTGGGCGCCTACCGCGCCGGCATCCGGACGATGCTGCTGCCGCGCGAGAATCTGAAGGACGTCCCGGAGATTCCGAAGGGCGTGCGCACCAGGATGAAGATCATCCCGGTCGATCACATGGACGAGGTGCTGCGCGCGGCGCTGACCCTGGAAGACCCGGACGCCTTCTTCAAGGCCGCGGCGGAGAAGTTCCATGTGCCGCCGCTCAACAGCCAACCGGAAGGGGTGCCGCCCCCCGCGCCGGCCGTCAACGCGCCCGGAACCGCGACCCAGCAGTAGGGTGCGCGACCCGTTGGTGCCTGCGAACCCAAACCATCCGTCAAGACCGATCGGACCGATCCGACGGATCCGACCGATCGGTCCGATCGGCGGGGGTGCGCGGGAGCTGGGGGGTGAGGATGCTCTTCCTCCGAACCCACGTGCCTTGGAGCTGCCCCCGATCTAGATTCCGCGCCATGCCGAAGCGCCTGCCACTCGCGACCCCGGAAGCGGCGTACGACGAAGCGGTGCGGATGCTCACTCGCAAGGCACGGAGCATCGCCGAGGTCGCGGCCGGTTTGCGCGAGCGCGAGGCCGATGACCGGGCCATCGCGGGCGCGATCGATCGGCTCGTGGAGGAGCACATCCTCGACGACGAGAAATTCGCGACGGACGAAGCGACGGCGCTCGTCGACCAGAAGGGCTTCGCGCCAGCGGCGGCGGTTCGGACGCTCGTCGAGCGGGGCCTGGCGGAAGCGCTCGCGAAGAGCGCCGTCGATGCGGCGAAAGACGGTCGCGGCGAGCTCGAGCTGTGCGCGCAGGCGCTGAGAAGACATACCCGCGGCGCGCGGCTCGACCAGGCCCAGGCGGGAAAGGAAGCCCGCGCCCTCGCGCGTCTCGGCTACGACGAAGAAGTGGTCGCCCGCGTGATCGAAAAGGCGGAGGCGGCGGAGTGACGATGCGGCGGTGGTTGGTAATCGTGAGCGCTCTCGCTCTGTTCGCGCCGCTCGCGCGCGCGCAGGCGGGAGGCATGGGCGGCATGGGCGGGATGTCCTCGCCTCCACCGAGGCCGGCCGGCTCCGAGGAAGACGTCCTTCCCGAGCTCGACAAGTCGATCGCGAACGACCCGAACAAGTCGTTCGCCCGCGGCGAGGAGGAGTTCAAGGCGCACAACTGGCTCGACGCCATCGCCTACTTCCGGCACGTGATGGAGAAGTTCGCGTACGACGTCCCGCTCGCGGCGAAAGCCGAGCTGCGCCTGGGCGACATCGCGTTCGCCCGCGAGAAATTCGGCGAGGCCCGCGGCTACTACAAGAGCTTCGTCCGCTTCCACCCGATGAACCCGCGGGCCGACTACGCCGCCTACCGCGTCGGGCTGAGCGCGTACCGGGAGATTCCCGGCGACCTCTTCTTCGAGCCGCCGAGCATCGAGAAGGACCAGGCCCCGGTCCTCGACGCGCTCACCGCGTCGGAGGATTTCCTCGCCCACTACCCGGAATCGCCGTACGTCCCGCAAGCGAAGAAGCTCATCGCGCAGTGCGACGACCGGCTCGCCCGAAACGAGATGTACGTCGCGCATTTCTACGAGAAGCGCGGGAAGTGGAAAGGCATGCTCCTGCGAGCCGACGGCCTCGTCCGGCGATATCCGGCGTCCAAGCTCGTGCCCGAGGCGCTCTACCTCGCGACCCAGGCGCACCTCGAGTTGCACGACAAGAGCGCTGCCGCTCAGGACGTCGCCCAGCTCAGCTCGCTCGCGCCCGAAGGCAAGTGGACGAAGAAGGCCCGGGCGATTCTCGCCGAAGCGAAGTGAAGGGCTCGCCGCTTCCCAGTCTGGAGCCCGGCTTCCGTTCTCTTGTGGCACAAGCGTCCCCGCCTGTGGAACGCGCGTGGGAACCCCCTGGACTTGCCGCGTCGACCAGGCCTCCATGGGCGAGGACGCCCGTGCCACTGGAGAAGAACCGCGCTGAGCTCGAACGAGACGGAAAGCCCGCGAAGTGAATCGCGCCTCGGCCGCGCGCCGATCGATCCGTCCGATCCGACCGATCCGACCGATCCGTCCGATCGGCGGACGGGGCCGGCGACCACGGGCGGATGCTGAGCGACTCCGGGGCCGACGGCAACGGCGCGCGCCGGCCCGCCCCCCCTTGACCGCTGCCGCTCCCTATCGCCGGTGCCGTAGCGCGGTGAGCTTCTTGCGCGCCGCCTTCGCCGCATGGGACCGGGGATAGGTCTGCCCGATGAGCTGGAAGAACGTCTTCGCGTCGTCGGTGTGCCCGAGCTTCAGCTCCGCGTTGCCGATCATCAGCAGCGCATCCGGGGCCTTCGCGCTTTTCGAGTACTGGTCGGCGACCTTGCGAAACTCGAACAGCGCTTGCATCCACTGCTGTTCCTGATAGTAGCTGTCGCCGATCCAATACTGCGCCGCGGCGTCGAGAGGGTCGTTCTTGTACTTGCCGAGAAACTCGGTGAACCACTGGCGAGCGGTAGCGGTGTCGCCCTGGTCGAGCTTCTCCTTGGCCATCTTGTAGTAGTCGGCCTTGTTGTTCGGCCGCCAGAGGGCCTTCTGCCGAGCAGCAGCGGCGGCGGCGGCCGCTTTCGCTGCCGCTGCGTCGGCCGCCTTCTTCACCGCCTCCAAGACCTGCAACCGCTGGTCGTCCTGGGTCAGCGTCGCCTGCATCTGGGCGAGAAGCGTCTGCGCGGTCTGGTAGTTGTGCTGCGCTTCTTCCACCTCGCCGCGCAGGTGGTCGACCTGATCGCGCGTCTTGTCGAGCTCCACCGCCAGGTCGGCCCCGGTCTTGCGCGCCGCGTGGTTCAACGCCGTGAGCGTGTCCCCCACTTCCTTGATCTTCGCGTCGATCTTGCGCAGCGCCGCCTCTTGCTGCTGCTTCAAGAGCTGCTGCTCGCGGTCGGCCCGCGCCTGGTCCGCCGCCCGTAAGCGCTTCTGCTCGTCGACCTCGCTCTTGAGCCGGACGATGTCCGCTTCCATCGCCCGCCCCTGCTCCACCGGCACCCAGCAGCCGGTGGAAAGGCATGGGATCGCGGCGATCACGACGACGAAAACCCGCCTCATCGAGACCTCGAGAAAGACCCGGAGCGAGACAACACCGTCCTTAGCGGAAAGACAAGTCCGCTCGCCGGTTCTGCGCCCAGGCGGTCTCGTTGTGCGCCCGATCGAGCGGACGCTCCTCGCCGTAGCTGACCGTTTTCAGGAGGCCCGCGTCGACGCCCAGGCCGATGAGGTAGCGCTTGACCGAGCTCGCGCGCTTCTCGCCGAGAACCAGGTTGTACTCCTCGGTTCCTCGCTCGTCGCAGTTGCCGGCGACGAGCACCGGCTGCGCCTTGAACTTGATGCAGTCCGCGTCCTTGGAAAGCGTCTGCTGCGCCTGGTCGGTCAGGTCGTAGTCGTTGAAGTCGAAGTGGACCCGGTCGAGCGTGCAGCCCTGGAGCGGGTTCGGCTGGGCGACCGGCGCGCCCGCGACGCACTTCTGGTTCACGCACTTCTCGCCGGCCGGGCAGTCCTGGTCGGTCGTGCACTCCGCGGCGGGCACGCACTTCTGGTTCACGCACTTCTCGCCGGGCGCGCACTCGTTGTCGGCGGTGCACTGCGGAACGCACTTCTCGTTGCGGCAGACGAGCCCGTTCTTGCAGTCGGAGTCCTTCGTGCACTCCGGCGCCGGAACGCAGGCGTTGTCCTTGCAGACGTAGCCCGGCTGGCACTCCTTGTCGCTGCGGCACTGCTTGCACAGGCCGTTGACGCAGACCTCGCCATGGCCCTTGCAGTTCGAGTCCTTGTCGCACTTGGGGTACGGGGGAGGGCAAGCGGTGATGCCCAGCGCGAGGAGCACCAGAGCGACGAGCCCGGGACGATGCGATGCGGTCACGTTTTTTTCCTGCTGGCCGCCTGGGGAAGCGAGAGGCGCGGCCCTCGAGTCGCGCGCCTTACAGCATCGTTCGCGCGGCGTGTCAACGGACCAGAATGGGGGCGCGGGTCCGTC
The DNA here is from genome assembly GCA_021787845.1 of Myxococcales bacterium. GTDB lineage: Bacteria > Myxococcota > Myxococcia > Myxococcales > JAJYLH01 > JAJYLH01. Next base: position 59,991 of record JAJYLH010000003.1, read on the forward strand.
GGTCTTTGCCGCGGGGAACCGCGCTCTAGTTGCCAGCCGCCCACCATTTCTTGATCGGGTGGATTTCGAACCAGCCGTGGCCGTTCGTCGCGTCGGGCGCGCCGTCGAAGCGGTAGGTGCCGAGGACGATCACCTTCTCTTTGAGCGCGGGGTCGGCGAGAGCGCCGCCGGGCCTCGTCGGGTCCTTGTACGGCGGGCTGTTCTCGCTCACCGCGCCCCAGAGGTAGTACGGCGCGTCGGCCGCCGGATATGGGAGGGGCTCGGTGACCACGAGCTGGTCGTGGGTGTCCCCGTCGGGCGCGTGCGCCTCGAGGAGCACCGTTCCTTCGACGCACACCTCCCGCCCGGTGACCCAGCGGCCGCCGACCAGGTCCTGGGTGCTCGCCGGGTGCGGGCAGACGTCCTGTCGGGTCGCGCTCGCCGGCACCACGCACAGGTGGCGCCCGACGTCGGCGTCGTGGCGGTAGTTGGGCGCGAAATCACCGTCCTGCTGCATCGAATAGGTCGGGTCGCACACCTCACCGAGAGGGCAATCCTGGTCGGTGTCGCACGCGCCGTTCACGTCGTGCCAGGCGTCGTCCCAGGCCATCGGCTGGGCGAGGGCGGTGCAGGTCTTCTTCGCGCGATCGCAGATCAGGTCGTCACGACAGTCGGAGTCGAGCCGGCACGGCTTCCCGGGACCCGAGAGGGGTGCCGCCCCCTCGACCACCTCGAGGCGGGTCAGGTCGTTGAGCATCGCCCGGGTGCTTGCGTTCCACGCTCCTTCGGCGAAGACGCCGGTCGCCTCGACGACGTCGCCGATCTGCGGGAGAAGAAACGCGTGGCTCTCCATCTGCGCCGCCGTCAGGTGCAAACCCAAGCCCCAGGCGGCGGCGCTCTTGCTCTGGTCGAAGGTCGGGTCGCCGAAGACGACGTCGCTCGGCGCGCTGCCGCTGCGAATCAGCACCCAGCGGTCGGCCAGGGGGTGGTAGGGGCTGTGCGTCTCGTCGAAGGTGATCGTGAAGACCGTCCCTCGCACGGTGATCGGGCCGGTGGGTCGCTCGGCCAGCACCTCTTCGGGCGAAAGCGGCGCGGGCGCACCCGACTCGGCCGGTGCGCAGGCGGCGACGAAGAGCATCAGGGCGAGAACGTGGAGCATCACGGCGAGGCGGCGCAAGACTGGCTCCAGGCGAAAGAGGCGGCCGGCGAGTATCCCACCTCCGCGACCCGATCGGCGGGCCGCTTCGGTTATCTTCCTTTGCCATGCCGACCGATCCCCGCCTCGACCTCCCGGAACCGCTCCTGGTCGACCCGCTGGCCCGATTTGCCCACGTCTTCCGGCTGGCCGCCGAGGCCGAACCCGAGTGGTTCAACGCCGCCTCCCTCGCCACCGTCGGCGACGACGGCCGCCCCACCGTCCGGGTGGTGCTGGTGAAGGCCTTCGACGAGCAGGGGTTCGTCTTCTACACGAACACCCACAGCCGCAAAGGACGAGAGCTGGCCTCCCGCCCGGCAGCGGCGCTCTGCTTCCACTGGCCGGCGCTCCAGGAGCAGGTCCGCATCGAAGGGGACGCCCGCCCGGTCTCCCAGGCCGAGGCCGACGCCTACTTCGCCACCCGGCCGCGCGGAAGCCAAATCGGCGCCTGGGCCTCCAAGCAGTCCGAGCCGCTCGATAGCCGCCGGCAGCTCGAGGAACGCGTCGCCCGGTTCGAGCGCGAGTTCGCCGGCCGTCCCGTGCCTCGCCCCCCGCACTGGTCAGGCTACCGGCTGGTCCCCGATCACATCGAGTTCTGGATCGGCCTGCCGAGCCGCCTCCACGACCGGACGCTCTACTCCCGCACCTCCGGCGGCTGGTCTCGCACCCTCCTCGCGCCCTGATGGCGGCCCCGCCGGCGAGGGGGAGACCCCGGGGGTCTCTTTTTCGCGACGGTTCTCGCGTGCGGCACTTTATTGCAGCTTCTTCCTGAGCGGTGTCGGTCCCTGCAACATACTGCCAGACGCGACGCGGGCTCCGAAAAAGGAGGACCGGGCCGGCTCGGGCGAGGGGGCGAGCGCATCCGGGATCGGCCTCGATCCCGGCGGTTCTGACGCGGCGGACGTTGACCGCTCGCGCGCTTGCCCCTAGAGTGTGCCGTTTTCGCTGACGGCACGCGCTTTTCGGGTGACAGATGCAGCTCAAGCATGCGGCACAAACCGACGTGGGGATGAAGCGGACCCACAACGAGGACTCCTTTCTCGTCAACGCCGAGCTCGGGCTCTTCGTGGTGGCGGACGGGATGGGCGGCCACGCGGGCGGGGAGACCGCGAGCCGGGTGGCGGTGACGACCATCGAGCAGGAGATGCTGCAAGCGTGGGAGAAGGACCCGGAGGTGTTCGCGCACCCGGGCGAGTTGGAGGAGACGCCGCTCGCCGACCTGATGCGCGATTCGCTGGAGGCCGCTTGCGCTGCCGTCTACCACACGGCCCGGGCGAACCCCGCGCTGGACGGGATGGGCACGACTTCGGTGACGCTGTTGTGCCGAGAGGGCCTCGCGGTGGCGGGTCACGTGGGCGACAGCCGGCTCTACATGATCCGCGGCGACCACATCCAGCAGATCTCCGAGGACCACAGCCTGGTCCACGAGCAGGTGAAGGCGGGCCTCCTGACGGAGGAGCAGGCGAAACAGAGCCGGCTGAAGAACATCATCACCCGGTCCATCGGGTACGAGGAGGACGTGCTGGTGGACGTTTTCGGCGTGCGGCTCGAGGCGGGCGACCTGCTCTTGTTGTGCACCGACGGGCTGTCGAACCTGGTCACCGACGAGGAGGTGAAGAGCGTCTTCGAGACCCTGCCGCTGGCCGCGGTGCCGCAGAAGCTGATCGATCTGGCGAACGCGGGCGGCGGGGACGACAACATCACGGTGGTCGTGGTCCAGGTCGAGGAGCCCTGATCCGGCGATTCGGGGCGGGCGCCTTGCCAACGCTCGGGCGCTTGCCCTACCCTGCCGTGACGGTTCGCGGGCTCGGGCGCCGAGCCAGGGGGGGCACCGATCGCCAGCACGAGACGACGAGGACGACCAGGGGCCGGCAGTCCTCGAGGCCGGAGCCGACCCGGAAGAACGGCTCCGGGACCCAGGAAGCGACCGAAGGACAGCGGTTGACCAACCCCACGAGCGAACAGCCGAGCCCCCGGGAGCACGACCAGACCTACACGGTGTTGCTGATCCCCGAGCGCGGCGCGCGGGTGGAGAAGCTGCGGCTGAGCGTCCGGCACGTGTCCCTGCTCCGGCGCCTCGCGCGCTTTCGGCTGTCGGACGTCCAGGTGCGGCTGGCCGTCGCCTTGGTCTTGGCGCTGGTGGCGGCGCTGGTGGGGATGACCTGGCGGCTCATCGCTCTGAGCGGGCGGGTGCGCGACAACACCCGGCTCGAGGAACAGAACCTCGAGCTGCAGGCGCGGCTGTCGACGATTCAGGAGAAGATCGGGCACATCAACGGCGTGCTCGCCCGCACGCAGGAGCTCTACGCCCGCCTCCAGGAGATCTCCCAGCTCTCCGACCCGGCCCGCAAGCTCTCCCTCGACGCTCCCGCGCTGCGGGATCCCCGCCTGCCGGCGGATCCGGTCAGGCTCACGAGCCAGCTCGACCGCCTCTCGTCCGAGGCCGAGGTGCAGTCGGAGGAGCTGAACACGCTGACCGGCTACTTCGAGGACCGCAAGGCCCTGCTCGCTTCGGCTCCGGCGATCTGGCCGGTGCGCGGGTGGGTGACGAGCGACTTCGGCTGGCGGGTCGACCCCTTCACCGGCCAGCGGGAACTGCACGAAGGGTTGGACATCGCGAACCAAGAGGGCACGCCGGTGCTCGCGACCGCCGACGGGACGGTGGTCTATGCGGCGCCCGACGACGGCTACGGCAACGTCATCGTTCTCGACCACGGTTTCGGCATCAAGACACGCTATGCGCACCTCTCCAAGATCGACGTCCGCATCGGCCAGCGCGTCCAGCGCGGGCAGACCATCGGCCAGATCGGCGACACCGGACGGGCCACGGGACCGCACCTGCACTACGAGGTGCGGGTCAACGGGGCCGCGGTCAATCCCCGCAAGTTCATCCTGGAGCCGGAAGGACCGGACGCGCCGGTGCAGGAGCTGCGCGCGGCGGCGGGCGCGCACGTGCCCCACGGGATGGGCGACTAGCCGCCGCATCGGCCCCTCGACCAATCGACGGCTCACGTTCTCGACCCCCGCGCGGACGCTTTTCGCTTTGGGCCGGGAAACGAAGAGCCCCGCTCATCCGTTTTCGTTAGTCTCCGAGGCTGCTCGCGCTTCCTAGGGGCGCGGCCGGAAAGGAAAGCGTCTTCCCCATGGCGAACACCGTCGTCGAGGTCGTCTTCAAGAAGATCTTCGGGTCGAAGAACGACCGGGAGATGCGCAAGCTCGCCCCCCTGGTCGCGCGGGTGAACGAGCTCGAGCCGGCGTTCGAGAGGCTCTCCCAGGACCAGATGCAGGCGAAGATCCGCGACCTCAAGGCCGAGGTCGCGAAGGGACAGACGCTCGACGCCATCATGCCGGAGGTGTTCGCGCTCACCCGCGAGGCGTCGAAGCGCACCCTGGGCCAGCGCCACTACGACGTCCAGCTCATCGGCGGCGCGGTGCTCCACTCCGGGCGCATCGCCGAGATGCGCACCGGCGAGGGCAAGACCCTGGTGGCGACGCTGCCGGCGGTGCTGAATGCCGTCGAGGGGCGCGGGGTCCACGTCGTCACCGTCAACGACTACCTCGCCCGCCGCGACGCCGAGTGGATGGGCCGGATCTACGGCTACCTTGGCCTGACGACCGGGGTCGTGCTCCACGGCCTGACCGACCAGGAGCGACAGGCGGCGTACGGCGCCGACATCACCTATGGCCAGAACAACGAGTACGGCTTCGACTACCTGCGCGACAACATGAAGATGCGCCTGCAGGACTACGTGCAGCGGGAGCTGAACTTCGCCATCGTCGACGAGGTCGACTCGATTCTCATCGACGAGGCCCGCACGCCCCTCATCATCTCCGGCCCCAGCGAGGAGTCGACCGACCTCTACTACGAAATCAACAAGATCATCCCCTCCCTGGTGCGCGACCGCGACTACGTGGTCGACGAGAAGCTCAGGACCGTCACCCTGACCGACGAGGGGGTCGAGCGGGTCGAGCGCCGGCTCGGCATCGACAACCTCTACGCGCCGGAGGAGAGCGAGAAGAACCACCACGTCGAGCAGGCGCTCCGGGCCCACACGCTCTACAAAAAGGATTTTCAGTACGTGGTCAAGCCGGGCGAGGAGGGGGAGCTCGAGGTCTTCATCGTCGACGAGCACACCGGGCGGCTGATGCCGGGGCGCCGCTGGTCGGACGGGCTGCACCAGGCGGTCGAGGCGAAGGAAGGGGTGCGCATCCAGGAGGAGAACCAGACGCTCGCCACGATTTCCTTCCAGAACTACTTCCGGATGTACACGAAGCTGAGCGGGATGACGGGCACCGCGGACACCGAGGCGGAGGAGTTCGCGAAGATCTACGACCTCGACGTGCTGGTGATCCCGACGAACAAGCCGATGATCCGGCGGGACGAGCAGGACGTGGTCTTCAAGACCGAGCGGGAGAAGTTCCGGGCGGTCGCCGACGAAATCGCCGACAAGTACGAGAAGGGGCAACCGGTCCTGGTGGGCACGGTGTCGATCGCGAAGAGCGAGGCGCTCTCGTCGCTCTTGAAGAAGAAGGGGGTGCCGCACGAGGTCCTGAACGCCAAGCAGCACGAGCGCGAGGCGGAGATCGTCGCGCAGGCCGGGCGTAAGGGGCACATCACCATCGCGACCAACATGGCGGGCCGCGGCACCGACATCGTCCTGGGCGGTAACGCCGACGCGCTCGCCAAGCAGGAGGTCGGCCAGCACCCGCCGGAGCGGGGCGAGGACCCGGTCCTCGACGACGACGGCAAGCCCACCGGCAAGTGGGTGCCGGAGCCGGATGTGGCGTTCCAGGCGCGGCTGACGCAGTACGAGAGGGCTCTCGAGGAGGCGACCCGGCGACACGAGGAGCAGACCGCGAGGGAACGGGAAGAGGTGCTGCTCTGCGGCGGCCTCCACATCCTCGGCACCGAGCGGCACGAGTCGCGGCGCATCGACAACCAGCTTCGCGGCCGGTCGGGACGCCAGGGCGACCCTGGGTCGTCGCGCTTCTACCTGAGCCTCGAAGACGACCTGATGCGCATCTTCGCGTCCGACCGCATCGCCTGGATCATGGACAAGATGGGCGTCAAGGACGACGAGCCCATCGAGCACCGGATGCTGACGAAGGCGATCAAGAACGCGCAGGAGCGCGTCGAGGGCCAGAACTTCGACTACCGCAAGAACGTCCTCGAGTACGACGACGTGATGAACCAGCAGCGCAAGACCATCTACGCCCTGCGGCGGCAGGTGCTCGCCGCCGGGGCGGGGATGCCGCTCGTCGAGTTCGACGAGGGACCGAAGAAGAAGATCCGCCGGGAGGTGTCGGTCGAGTGGAAGGACCTGCACGAGCGGATCCTGGACCTGATCGAGGACACCATCATCGCCACCGTCGAGCTGGGCATCGGCGACGCGCGCGACGACTTCCACCCGGAGAAGCTCGCCCAGCTCGTCAAGGAGAAGTTCAACGTCCAGATGGACTTCGCCGGCATCGGCCCGGACAAGGAACGGCTGGAGCTCGACATCTACAACGTGGTGGAGAAGCTCTACCTCGGCAAGCAGGAGCTCTTCGGCGCCGACCAGTGGCAGCAGATCGAGCAGTGGATCTTCCTCTCGACCATCGACACGCTCTGGAAGGACCACCTCCTGACGATGGACCACCTGAAGCAGGGCATCGGCCTGCGCGGGTACGGCCAGAAGGATCCGAAAGAGGAGTACAAGAAGGAAGGCTACGACCTGTTCAAGATCCTCCTCGGGCGCATCGCGGAGAGCGCGGTGACGACGCTGGTGCGGCTGGAGCCGCGGCCGAGCGCGGACGAGTCGGCGCGCATCGAGGCCGAGCGCCGGGCGGCCGAGGCGCGGCAGCGAAAGCTCCTGGAGACTCGAAACCCCGACGAAATCGGGGAGAAGGGGCCGACCAAGCCGGTCGTGCGCTCCTCGCCCAAGGTCGGCCGCAACGACCCCTGCCCCTGCGGGAGCGGCAAGAAGTACAAGAAGTGCCACGGCGCCACCCAGGACGCCACCCTGTAGCGCTCCTGCTGTCCGGTCCGGCGGCGGCCCCTCGGGCGCCGGGACGGCAGCTCTCGAGAACAAGCATCTGCGCGAATCCCGGGCTCCGGGTCGTGCAGCGCCGCCCGGCGCAAAGCCCTCCCCCGCCCGCTCGCTGATCGCGGGATCGCCCGCATGCGCAGGACTTTCGAGCGCGCGGGCAGTCTGGCACGAATCGTGGTCTTTCCCTCGGACGCGCGCTCAGGGGGCGCGCCGCGCAGGTCGCGTGATCGCCCGAGGGGACCAGCAGATGTCGCACCGCACCGCCCGCTCGCGCACGTTTCCGAGCGTTCTCGCCGCCTTGGCTCTCGCCTGGCCGCTCGCCGCGTCCGCGCAGCCGACCGGCAACCCGACCCAGGGAAAGACCGTCTTCGAGGCCAACTGCATCGTCTGCCACGGCGCCGACGGCAAGGGCGACGGCCCCGCGGCGGCGGCCTTGAGCCCGCACCCGGCGAACTTCACCGACCACAAGCGGATGAGCAAGGTCCCGGATTCGCTGCGGGTCAAGGTCGTCACCGGCGGGGGCGCCTCGCAGGGACTCTCGCCGCTGATGCCGAGCTTCGGGTCCACGCTGTCGGCCCAGCAGATCCGCGACGTCGTCGCCTACATCCGTCAGGCGTTCAGCCACTAGCCAAACCGCTCGACCGTCACCACCGTTCGACCGCCTTTTCCCCTGAGGGCCCGCGCACGGGCGCGGGTGGGAGGTCGAACAGATGGTCGCATGTGGTGCGGGTCGGTGGTGTCGCTCTCTGGCAGCGCTCGCGGGGTTCGCTTGCGCTCTCCTTCTCCTCGAACCCGGCGCCCGGGCGGTTCCGAGCTTCGCCCGGCAGACCGGCTTCACCTGCGACGTGTGCCACACGGCGTTCCCGGAGCTGACGCCGTTCGGCCGGGCATTCAAGGCGTCGGGCTACACCCTGACCACCGAGAAGACCATCGGCGGCAAGAGCACCGCCGGCCGCTCGACCCTGGCGCTCGTCGGCCTGCCGCCGCTCTCCGCGATGCTCCAGGCGACCTACGTCCACACCCAGGGCGGCCAGCCGAACCAGAAGAACGACAACATCGCCCTCCCGGAGCAGCTCAGCTTCTTCCTCGCCGGCAAGATCGCGCCGGGGCTGGGCGGTTTCATCCAGGTGACCTACAGCGCCCTCGACAACAGCTTCGGCATCGACAACACCGACATCCGCTACTCGCGCACCGACGCGCTGGGCGACAGCCCCCTCGTCTGGGGCATCACCCTCAACAACAACCCGACCCTGACCGACCTGTGGAACTCGACCCCCGCCTGGGGCGCGCCATTCGGCGACTCGGGGATGCGGCCAGCGCCGAGCTTCGCGCCCTTCGTCTCGAGCCTGGGGCAGAACGTGGTGGGCTTGGGCGTCTACGGGTTGTGGAACAACCTGGTCTACGCCGAAGTCGACGGCTACCGCCCCTCCCCGGTAGGAGCGCTACCGGTACAGGAGACCGCTCCTGCTGGCAGCTCGACCGCGACCAACGTCGTCCAAGGGGTGGCGCCGTACTGGCGGGTCGCCCTGACTCACGACTTCGGGCCCCAATCCGTCGAAGTCGGCACCTTCGGGATGCACGGCGAAATCCTTCCCGGCGGCCCCACCCTCCTGACGCCGACGACGCGCTTCACCGACCTCGCCGTCGACGCGCAGTACCAGTACATCCTGGGCGACAACATCTTCACCGCCGACGGCTCGTTCATCCACGAGGACGACTCGACCGGCGGCGCCGGCACCGGCCACCTGAACGCGACCACCCTGACCGCCGCCTACCTCTACAGCCGGGTCATCGGCCTGCGCCTGACCTATCAGGACGTCGGGGGCGCCGCCGGCCAGGGAAGCCACATCGGGCTCATCGACCTGAACCTCCTGCCCTGGCTCAACACTCAGTTCACGCTGCGCTACACGGCGAACTTCGAGCTGGACGGCGCGAGCGGCACGCCAGCGACCAACGCCAATTCGCTGCTGGCGCTCGCCTGGATCGCGTTCTAGGGCCATCAGGACCGGGCGCACGAACCGTCACCGCCGCGCGCTGGCGATCGGACCGATCGGTCGGATCCGTCCGATCGGTCTGATCCCGGGCCAGTGCCCGGGTAGCAGGGGCTACGACGCCGGGCGACGCGGTCGTCAACCCTCGAGCCGATCAATCCCCGCCATCCAGCGGCGCTTCTCCGCGTCGGGCAAGAAGCTCGCGGCGAAAGAATTCCGTGCTAGCTGGGCGATTTCGCTCCTGGATAGCCTCAACGCTTCCGCCACCCGGCGGTAGTTCTCCCCCACGTAGCCGCCGAAATAGGCCGGGTCATCCGAGTTGATGGTCACGACCAGCCCCTGGTCGAGCAGCCCCTTCAAGTTGTGAGCCTCGAGTCGATCGAAAACCCGGAGCTTCACGTTCGACAGCGGGCACACGGTCAACGGCACCCTCCCGCGGCGCAGCCGCTCGACGAGAGCGCTATCCTCGAGCGCTCGAACGCCGTGATCGATCCGCTCCGCCCGCAGGATCTCGAGGGCTTCCCAGACGTAGGCCGGCGGGCCTTCCTCGCCCGCGTGCGCGACCGCGTGCCACCCGAGCGCGCGCGCCCGCGCGAACGCCCGCGCGAACTTCGACGGCGGATGGCCGACCTCCGACGAATCCAGGCCGATGGCCGTGATTGCGTCACCAAAGGGAGCGGCCTCGTCGATGGTCTGAAGCGCCTCGTCTTCCGGAAGGTGCCGCAAGAGGCAGAGGATGAGGCGCGTCGTCACCCGGTGAGCGGCACCGGCGTCGGTCAGCCCCGCCTGGAGCCCGCGCACGATGGTGCCCATCGACACGCCGCGCACGGTGTGCGTCTGAGGGTCGAAGAACACCTCCGCGTGTTTCACGCCGTCGGCCGCTGCCCGTGCGACGTACGCCGCCGCCAGGTCGCGAAAGTCCCGCTCGGTCACCAGAACGGCCGCCACTCGGTAGTACACGTCCAGAAACGACTGGAGGTCGGCGAAGCTGTAGGCTTGCCGAAGCGCTTCTACCGAAGGAAAGCGCAGCTTCACCCCGTTGCGCGCGGCCAACTCGAAGGCGAGCTCCGGCTCCAGCGTCCCCTCGAGGTGGAGGTGCAGCTCGGCTTTCGGCAGCGAATCGATGAACGCGTCGAGCGATTCCACGCACACCTCCACGCTCGAGAGAGCGCACACCATGCGAGCCGATTCGCCTCGAACGCCAATCAGGGCTTCGGATGCGCGGCGAAGAACCGCCAGATGAGCTCGCCCCATTGGCTGGTCAGGGTCGGGATGTGGGCGCCACCGTCGATCTTCCACAGCTCTGCCGCGCCGCCGGGCGGGCAGTTCGCGTGCTCCCAGACCTCGGTCTCGTCGCCGTCGAGCGTGCTGTCGAGGTCGAGACGGGTGCCGGTGTCCGCCAGCGCTGCCGCACAGCCGTCGTGCGTGGCCCAGTCGGCAACCGTCTCTTCCGCGCCCGGATAGGCCGGAACCGTCAGCCCATCCAGGTCGGTACCGCCGCCGTAGAGCACCACCGAATCCGCTGTCCCGTGAACTTCCAGGGCCGCCACCGGCTCGGTCGGCCGGCAGTGGCGCTGGTCCTTCCATTGCGCGCCCGCGAGGCTGACGATGGCGGCGATGCGGGTCGACAGGTCGCACGCCAGACGCTGCGCCAGGAACGCGCCGTTCGAATGGCCGACCACGTAGACGCGCTTGGGATCGAGATTGAAACGCGCCTGCACGTCATCGATGATCGCGTTGACGTAGGCGACGTCGTCGACGCCGGTGTGGAAGAAGTCGCAGCAGGTGTCCGTCGCATTCCAGAAGCGGTGCCCTGCCGCGTCAACGGTGCCGTTGGGCATCGCGTAGAGGAACGTCTGCGCGTCCGAAACCGGCGTCAGCTTGAAGTAGGCTTCCTCGCCGGCGGCGTTCGCCCCGTAACCGTGCAGCATGATCACGAGCGGCGTCGGCTGGTGCGGGTCGTAGCCGGCCGGCACGTGAAGCGGATACGGCCGTTGCGCGATCAGGGTCGCCTCGCCGTCAGCAAGCGACCCACCGTCCGACCCGGATCCGCCATCACCAACCGAGCCGCCGTCGGGTAACGATCCGCCGTCCGCTCCGGCGTCGCCGGCCGTCGAATTTCGAGGACCGGCATCGGTTCCACTGACCGGCAGCGCACCCGAACAGGAAAAGAGGAGTAGGGCAGCGAGGACGTACCGTCTCATCGGGGTAGCTCCGAAACGCTCAGTGTAGTGCGCGACCGCGGCCGGTGCTCGTCGACCCCTCGGTGCCCGACGCCGCGACGAATGCGCGTGATCGACCCACCGCGTGCAGGTTGCACGTGATTGCGAGACGCGCGCTCGTCCTCCACCCTGCACGACGGGGGGCTCGCGCGTGAAGCGAGCCTTGGGGGGAGGAACGATGAGGCTCGGAACAAGGTGGCGATGGGCGTCGCTGGCGACGCTCATCGGGGCGCTGGGATCTGCCTGTGACTGCGGCGGGACGCGGGTCATCGCCACCCGCAACGATGGCTCGCTCCGGGTGATCACCGCCGACGTCGTCAGTTGTGACGGCACGCGAGTCAAGCTGCAGCCGATCGTGACAGGCGGGGTGCCCCCCTACAGCTATCAGTGGGAACCAGCCGCGCACGTCACCTCTCCCTACACGCTCGCGACCTATGCCGACGCCGACGACACGCGCCGCTACGTGCTCACGGTGACCGACGGGCAAGGCTGGACCGCTTCTGGGGTCACTCGAGTCATCCGCCATGCCGCGCCCGTCGCGAAGCTGGCCTTCGACCAGGGAGCGCCGCTCACCTGCTCAGGGACAGCGGTCACGCTGGACGCTTCCGCTAGCGCCTCCTCGGACGAGAGCGCGCTCGCGTCGTACACTTGGTCCTTGGGCGACGGCCAGGCGCCGCGCCCCTCCCACGAGACGACGCAGACCCTCGTGCCGAAAGACGGCCAGGTGGTGAGCGTGACGGTCGAGGACGCCGCCGGGTGCCGGGCGACCGCGACGCAGAAGCTCCTGGTGCGCGCGCTCCCCACGCCGCGTGTCCGCTTCACCGAAGGCTCCGCCAGCGTCTGCACCGGCGACACGGTCGACCTCGACGCCTCGACCTCGACCGACGCCGACGGCAAGCCCGTCGCCAGCTACGCCTGGGACCTCGACGGCAACCCGGCGACCATCGAGAGCACGCAGGCGACGAGCGGCGCCTATGTCCCCAGCAGCGCTCCCGCCAAGCTAACGGTGACCGATTCCTTCGGCTGCCAGTCATCGCTGGTCACCGCCATCGCCGTCCGCCCGCGGCCGACCGCCCGCATCGCGCTCGCCCAGACCAAGCCCCAGATCTGCGCGGGAGACGAGGTGATCCTCGATGGCTCCAGCTCGACCGACGCGAACGGCGCGCCGGTCGCCGCCTACGCCTGGGATCTCGACGGCAACCCGAAGACCATCGAATCGACCGCCGCCAAGCCGCCGCCCTTCCCCGCAAGCAAGGCAGAAACGGTCACGCTCACCGTCACCGGTGCCGATGGGTGCCAAGACGCCGCACAGCTCCGGATTGCGCCGCGACCGCTGCCGCAGCTTCCGGTGGTCGTCGCCTCCGGGAAAACGGACGGCTGCGTCGGTTCGGTGGTCACCCTTTCCGCCGCCGGCGCGGTCGATGCCAACGGCAACCCGGTCGCCAGCACCTCCTGGGACCTGAACGGCGACGGCACCCCCGACGCGTCCGGCCCGACGGCGCAGGTCACTCTCTCGAAACCTTTGGTCGTGAGCGTCACCGTGACCGACCAGCAGGGTTGCAGCTCGACGGGAACGCTGCCGCTCAATCCGAGACCGCTACCGACCATCGTCACCACCTTCGCGGCCGGCTCCGCCGCCGTCTGCGCGGGCGACCAGGTCGACCTCGACGCCTCGCGCTCGCACGATGCGGACGGCAAGCCCGTCGCGAGCTATGCCTGGGACCTCGACGGCAACCCCTCGACCGTCGAGAGCACTCAGGCGACGACCGGAAGCTTCGTCCCGACCGGCACGCCGGCGAACCTGACGGTGACCGACGCCTACGGCTGCACCGCCTCGCTCTCGACGCCCATCACGGTCCACGCGCTGCCGACCGCCGTGGTCCATTTCGACCAGGGTTCGTCCGCCGTGTGCGATGGAACCGTGGTCCAGGTGGACGGGCTCCAATCGCACGACAGCACCGGGGCACCGGTCTCGCAGTACGCTTGGAACTTCGACCCCACCTCGGCGACGATCGACTCGACCGCCGCCACGCCTCCGCCCTTCGCCACCGCCGGCGGACGCTCCATCGAGCTGACGGTGACCGACACGAACGGCTGCGCGGCGCAGACGGTCACCCAGCTCACGAGCCGCGCGCTGCCCACGCCGCGGGTCTCGTTCGTCACCGGTTCCAGCTCGCTGTGCGCCGGCGCTACCGCCGACCTGGACGCCTCCTCCTCCACCGACGCCGACGGAAACCCCGTGACGTCCTATTCATGGGACCTCGATGGTAATCCCGCGACCGTCGAGTCCACCGCGGCGACCACGGGCAGTTTCGTCCCGACCGGCGCGCCCGCGAACCTGACCGTGACCGATTCCTACGGGTGCCAGGCGACGCTCTCCACCCCGATTTCCGTCCTGCCGGCGCCGACGCCGGTGATTCACTTCGACCAGGGGTCGTCCGCGGTCTGCGACGGAACCGTCGTCCAGGTGGACGGCCTCTCCTCGCACGACGCGACCGGCGCGCCGGTCGTGGGATACGCCTGGGACTTCGGGACCGACCCGACCGCGATCGACTCCACCGCCGCCTCGCCTCCGCCCTTCGGCACGGCCGGCGGGCGCGAGATTCGGCTCACGGTCTTCGACACGAACGGCTGCTCCGGGAAGACCACCACCCGCCTCACGAGCCGCGCCCTGCCGACGCCGGTGATCACAGTGGTCCAAGGCAAGCCGGATGCGTGCCTGGGAGAGCCGGTCCAGCTTAGCGGCAGCGCTTCCACCGACGCGGACGGGAATCCGGTTGCCTCCTGGACCTGGTCCTACGCCGAGGCGGCGGGCGGCACCTTCTCCGGCGCGACCACCCCCGCGTTCACGCCTTCGGGAAATGAATCGGTGCTGCTGGCCGTGACCGACAGCTTTGGCTGCGTCGCCAGCACCTCGCAAGCGCTCTCGCCCCGCGCGCTGCCGATTCCGAAGCTGTCCTTCGTCACCGGCACGCCCGAGATGTGCGCAGGAGCGAGCGTGCAGCTCTCCGCCGCGGGATCCACCGACGCGGCCGGCAATCCGGTGGCGTCGGTCGCCTGGGATCTCGACGGAAACGGAACCACCGACGCCGCCACGGTCCAGACGGCGCCGTTCGTGCCCACTCAATCCGCGACCGCGCATCTGACGGTCACCGACAGCACCGGCTGCTCGGCAGGGCTCTCGCAGCCCTTGACGGTCGACGCCCCGCCGACCGCGCGCATCGCCTTCGACAAGGGGGGACCGAACGTCTGCGACGGGGCGACCGCCGCGCTGGACGGAAGTAGCTCCGCTGACGCCACCGGCGCGCCAGTGACCTCCTATGATTGGACACTCGACGAGAACGGCGCCCAGGCGAGCTCGACCCTCGCCCAGCCGCCCTCGTTTTCCGCATCGGGCGCGAGCTTGGCCGCGTTGACCGTCACCGACAGCCACGGGTGCACCGACACCACCACCGTCGATATCGCCGGGCGCGCCTTGCCCACCGCCCGGATCGCGGTCACGCAGCCGCACACCGCCATCTGCACAGGTGATGCGGTCTCGCTCTCCGGGACCGGATCCGTCGACGCCGACGGAAACCCGGTCACCGGCTACGCCTGGGACCTCGACGGCAATCCCTCGACCATCGAATCGACGTCTCCCTCACCGGCACCGCTCACGATCACCGGCGGCCGTACCGTAACCCTGCACGTCACCGACCGCGCGGGCTGCGTCGGCACGGCTTCTTCCACGCTCGACCCCCGCGCGCTGCCGACGCCGAACATCGCGTTCGCGAGCGGTCGCGCCGACGTCTGCGCGGGCGGGTCGGTCTCGCTGACCTCCGCTGGCTCCACCGACGCCGACGGAAACCCGGTCGCGCAGGTGGCGTGGGACTACGACTCCAACGGAACCGTCGACAGCACCTCGGTCCAGACGCCACCCTTCATCCCCGCGGGACCGGAGACGACCACCTTGACGGTGACGGACTCCGACGGCTGCAGCGCCTCCGCCACCCAGCCGACTGACCCGCGGGGACTGCCGACCGCGGCGATCCGATTCGTTTCCGGCGGCCCGCAGCTCTGCCAGGGCGAGAGCTTCAGCCTCGATGGCTCCGGTTCGCACGACATCGACGGCAACCCGGTCAGCGCCTACGCCTGGGATCTCACCGGCAACGGCACCACCGACCAGACCACCGCGCAAACGACGCTTTTCACGCCTACCAACAGCGGCACCGTCTCCCTCACCGTCACCGACGCGGAAGGCTGCGTCGGCCAAGCGAGCCAAGCGGTCGCGGTCCGGCCCCTCCCCAACGCGCGGATCAGCTTCGTCCAGGGCTCGGACCTCGTGTGCCCGGGAAGTACGGTTCAGCTCAGCGGGACCGGTTCCGTGGACACGAACGGCAACGCCGTCACCGCCTACGCCTGGGATCTCGATGGGAACCCGTCGACCATCGAGTCGTTCGCCCAGACGCCGCCCGCCTTCAGCCTTTCCGCCGCTCGCACCGTGCGCCTGACCGTGAGCGACGCGCAGGGCTGCCGGGGAACGGCATCGCAAGCGCTCGGCGTACGCGCACTGCCGGCGGTCAGCGCGGGACCAGACGTGGCGGTGTGCGCCGGGGACGGCGTCCACATCGGCGGCCCCGCGCTCAGTGGCGTCGCCTACGCCTGGTCCCCGACCACCGGCCTGGACGACCCGAATTCCAGCGCTCCCCTCGCCACGCCCGCCGCGACAACAACATATTCCGTCACTGGCATTGACTCTTTCGGCTGCGAGGCGACCAGCAGCGCCGTCGTGACGGTGAACCCCAACCCCATCGCCAACGCGGGACCAGACCGTCAGGTGGCCCTCGGCGGAAGCGTCTCCCTCCTCGGCAGCGCTAGCGGTGGAACGGGGCCCTACAGCTATGCGTGGACGCCGGCGCAGACGGTGGACAGCCCCTCGACGCCGGACCCGCGCGCGTCGCCCGCGACCGACACCAGCTACCAGCTCGCGGTGACCGACGCGAACCAGTGCGTCGGGACCGACTCGACCCAGGTGACGGTGCTGCCCGCGATGGAGGTCGCCGTCGGTCCCGATCGGCTGTTGTGCCTCAACTCGGGGAAAGCGCTGCCGCTGACCGGGCAAGTGACGAGCGGGGTCCCGCCGTTCACCTACCAGTGGACGAGCTCCCCCGCCTGCGCTGGCTGTATCGTCTCGCCGAACGCGCTGTCGACCACGGTGAAGCCCGCACAGGACACGACCTTCACCCTCACGGTCACCGACGCAAACGGCACCAGCGCCTCCGGGAGCATGAACGTCCACGTGGTCCAGCAGATCGCGGTCGACGCGGGACCGGACCGGACGCTCGCCCGCGGCGCGACCACCCAGCTCGGCGCGGCAGGCCAGGCAGGGCTCAGCTACTCCTGGACCTGCTCCACCTCGAGCTGCGCCTTGTCGAACGACAGCTCTCCGGACCCGATAGCGCAGCCGGAGGGCACGACCGCTTACACCGTCACCGCGACCGACGGCGCAACCTGCACGGCGACCGATTCGGTCCTGGTGTCGATGGATCCGCGCATCATCGCCACGGTCCCCACCGAGGGCTACAACCCGTGGGACCGCAGCTCGCCCTTGTGGGTCATCTTCGACGCCGACCTCGACCCGGCCTCGATTCCGGGGAACGTGACGCTCCTCGACCCGTCCGACGGCTCGACCATCTTCATCACCACGAGCTACGACGCGCCCACCCGGATGCTGATGGTGCAGCCGCTGGAGAAGTGCGCGACCTCCAGTTGCACCGGCGACCATTCCTACTGGAACAACCGGCCCTATCTCCTGGTGCTCAAGGGAGGTCCCGGAGGGATACGCACCGCGGGGCCGTACAGCGTGCCTCTCTACAACGACTTCACCCTCGAGTTCACCGCCTCCTCGGTGGGCGACGGCGTCGCGCCGCAGATCGCCTACCGGCAGCCCTCCTGGGGTGCGTCTGGCGTCGACACCACCACGCACGTGGTGATGACCTTCGACGAGCCGGCCGACCCACGGTCGGTGAATGTGTCGACCGTCTGGATCGCCGGGCACCCGGGCACGGTCACCTACGACCCTCGCACCTGGACGGCGACGCTGGAGCTCTCCGCGCCACTCGCGCCGAACACCGCCTACGTGGTGAACGTCGTCGGGGTCAAGGACGGCCCGGGGAACCCCACCAACACGAGCTGGACCTTCACCACCGGCGCCGGACCGGACACCACGCCACCCTCGGTCGTCTCCTCGACGCCCACCGACGGCGCGACCGGCATCGACGTCGCGAGCAGCCTGACCGTCACCTTCAGCGAGCCCATCGAGACCGCTACCCTGGGGCATCTCAAGGTGCTGGACGTGGCAGCCGGTATCGCCATCGGCGGAATCACGACCTACGACGAGGCGACCCGGACGGCGACCTTCGAGCCGACGAGCTTCCTCGAGCCGAGCCACCCGTATGCGCTCGAGCTCCAGGGCCTCACCGATCAGGCGGGCAATCCGTTGCCGGAGTACTCGGCGACCTTTACCACCGCGAGCGTCCTCCTGGCGGAGCGGTTCGAAGCGCCGCCGACCGGATGGACCCTCGACTCGCCCTGGGGGCTCGACTTCGACGCCGCCCGCGCGGGCGAATTCGGGCTCTCCGACAGCCCCGGCGCCGACTACGGAAACTCGATTTCGGTCTCGGCGGCGACGCCCGAGCTCGACGTCAGTGGCCGCAGCCAGGTGAGCATCAGCCTCTGGACGCGGCGGACCCTGCAGACCGACAACGACCAAGCGCTGATCGAGACGTCGCCCGATGGCACGAGCTGGACGGCAGCGCAGACGCTGAGCGGACCGACTGGATGGCGGCCGCTCACGGTGACCGTGCCCACCAACGGTCGCCCGAACCTCTGGGTTCGCCTCCGCTTGACCAGCGACGCCAGCGGGAACCTGGACGGGTGGTTCGTCGACGACTTCGTCGTCCGATGATTCTCGCCGACGCGAACGCGTGCCCGCAGCCAAGACGCTGCGGGCGCGCGTCGTCTATCGACGGGCTCGGGATGGACGGCGAGGAGCTCCAACCGCAAGCTGTTCCAGCGATGCCTATCCCGTCGAGGTGTTTGGAGGGCGTGGCGCAACGATCCGCCCATCCCGAGACGTCATGAGCCGATGGCTGAGCCTGTGCCATGAAACCAGGGACATCGAGTCGGAGCGCGGACGTCCCGTCCGCTCTGGGTGCCGGGCAACCTGGCCGGCGGCGGGCGGGACGCCCTCGACCCAGGGCGGGCAAGATGCCTGCGCTCCGTGAGGCGTCACCCGATTTTCATGGCAGCGCAGTCGGGGGATGTACGGATCGTCCCCTGGCCAGAACCGTCCTCCATCGACTGCGCTCAGGATGAGCGGTCCTGGCCTGTGCTCGAGTCTGCTCTTTCCCACACCCACCGAGGCTTGTCCCGGTCGCACGCTAGGACCGCAATCGGTGACAGGCAGCGCTGCCGAAAGGCGTCATGCCGGCGCGCCGCTGCTGGTCAGCTCTCGCGTTCGCGCATCCGCGCGAGCAGGCGCGCGACGGTGATCGGCGCGGTGACGATCTCCCACACCAGCTCGACCGCATCCTTCGCCACCGTCAGCGCTCGCCGAATCAGGGTCTGGACGGTGGGCGGAAGCGTTGCTGGTCCCACCTCGGCCGCGCGCTCCCGGGCGATGCGCGCATGATGCAGGTCGGTGACCGAGGCGGGCGCCTGTTCCATTTGCCCTCCGGTAGCGCTCTCATGCTCCTCGGATAGAGCGCGCTCCACCGCGACGTCGTGTCGCTTCTTCGCGCTGCGGCGTTTCTTGCCGTGCGTCGGGTGCGTTTCGCGAACGTCACGCACCACCGTGGGCGCCACCTCGGTCTCGCCTGGCCGCTCGGCGACGCGAGGAGCATCCGCTGGGCCGGGCCCGGGAGCCGCCGTCTTCGCAGCCGCCGCGCGGCCTTTGGTCGCTGAGGCCGCCTTCCCGCCTCGCCGCTTGAGACTCGCCCGCTCCGCTGTCATGCGCGCGCGTTCCTCGCCGAAGCGGCCGTCGGGCGAGCTGCCGCTGCCCGCCGTGCCGCCGCCGACCTTGAAATAGTCCGGATTGCGCGTGCGCCCCATCGCCAGTCGCCCCCGAGTCGCTCTGTTGACTTGGGTTGCCGCTCGCGGCCGCGCAAGCCGCGCACGCCTTAACGACCGACATGCCGGTCACTCGCGCGCCCGGACGATTCGCTCGCGCACCGTTCCACGTCTTCCCGAGAACCCCGAGGGCGCGTGTTATGAATTCCACGGGGCTTGGAGCTCCGCGAAGGGCCAGGATGTCCGTCGAGTCGCTCGCGCAAGCCCTTCTGGAAGGCGGGATCCTTGACGCGACCACGGTCGAGGCGGGAGCCGAGCGCGCTCGCGACAGTCGGCGGTTCATCGAGGAGTTGGTCGCCTCCGGCGAGGTCGGCGAGACGGATCTGCTCAATCGGCTCGCGCGGGCGCTGTCGGTGCCTCGCTATGACCCCCGGGACCGCCAGCCAGAGCCGGATGCGCTCCTACTCCTCGACCTGCACGAGTGCGAAGAGCTGGGCGTCCTGCCGGTGGCGTCGAGGGGAGCGGGTGCGCTCCTGTGGGTTGCAGCCTGCGACCCGACCGACGAGCACCTGCTGCTGGAAGTCGCCCGGCGCACCGGACGTCGGGTGAAAGCCTGCCTGATCGGTCCGCGCGAGCTCGGGCGGGCGCTTCAGCAAGCCCGTGCCCGCCCGCGCGTTTCCGCTGCCGGCGCACCGGCCGAGGGGATGCCGACACCGGTTCCGGCGCCTGGCGCGGCCGCTGGACACCGGGCGACGATGCCGCCGCTGGCGCCCGTGTATCCGCCGCGGGCGCCGCTCTTTTCCGGCGATCCGCCGATGAGCGCGGTCGCTCCGACCGCGCGGCCGGCCGCATCCCCTCCCGTCCCATCTTCCGCTCCGGCGCTCGTGACGCCGAGCTCGACTCCGGCGGCGCGCTCGCGGGAGCTCGAGCGAATCGAGGAGGAGCTGGCGTATGCCAAGCAGGCGATGAAGGTCCTCGCACAGCTTCTGGTGGAGCGCGGCCTGCTCGATGGCGAGGAGCTCAAGCGCCGCCTGCGAGCGGAACGGGAACGCAAGGGCTGAAGCGCTACCGGGAAGCTCGGTTCGGGAGACACGGCTCGAGCCGCCGGCGACCTCCTCGGTCGAGCGGCAGGCGCGCAGGCACGGCATCACGAACCGCGCGCATGCGGCCAGCCCACGGGCTGCCTCACCGGTGGCACTCAGCGCGCGATGGGCGCATACTCGCGAGCCATGATTCTCGCCGGCCTCATCCTCCTTCTGGCGGACGCGAGCCCTTTGGGCCTCCCGCCGCTTCCGCCGCCACCGGCGCCGCCTCCGAGCGCCGCACCCGCGCCAGCGGCCACGCCCGCCCCCGCGGTCGCTCCCGCAGCGCTGCCGAAGGTCGTCTTTCAGCCGCCTCCGCCGACGGTCGGAAAGTTCCCGCCCTTTCCGCCGCCCAAGGTCACCGTGGCGAGCCCCCAGCTCAAGTGCGATTGGGGGTCGTTGCTGTCCGTCGACGCGAAGGCATCGAAGATGCTCGTGCAGGTTCCGGACGGCGTCGTTACCTACCTCGTCGCCTCGACGTTTCCGGTCGTCGCGGCCAAGGACGGGCGACCCGTGGGGCCAGTCAGCTCGCTTCAACGCGGGCAGCAGGTGCGCGTCTACTACGTCGTCGACCGGGGCGCAAAGGTTCTCGAGGTCGACTCGCTCTAGGACCCTTCCTCTTCCGCGCCATCGTCTGGTTACCAGCAGCGCTGCGGGAGTGCTGCTGTGAGAAGGAGTCGTATGTTGAAGAAGCTCCTCTTCGGCGCGCTCGCGCTCTTCGTCCTCGAGGCCGGTGGCCTGCTCGTGATGCGGGATTCGGGGTGGGTGGACGTGTCCGCCATTTCTCCTCCGTCGGGCCTTGAGTCGTGGTTTCTCGGCGGCGCCGCCGATCGCTCGGTCGAGGCGCACGCGCGGCCGATCGCGGCGGTTCCTCACGACGATCCGAAGCTCCTCGACGTTGGTCTCCGGCACTACAACGGCATGTGCGTCACTTGCCATGGCGCGCCCGGGCTGGACGACTCAGAGGTCGCCAAGGGCTTGAACCCCCCGGCACCGCACCTGTGGACCGACGACTCGCAGTCGCTCTCGGACGCGCAGATCTATTGGATCGTGAAGAACGGGATCCGAATGACCGGAATGCCGGCCTTCGGGCCGACGCACGAGGAGACGGAGCTGCGTGCCATCGTCGCGTTCGTGCGCCGGCTGCCGAGCCTCAAGGGCGGCGGCTATGCCGCGCTCGTCCGAGCGACCGGTCTGAAGCTGCCCGACGGCGATGACGACGACATGGGGGGGATGAAGATGCCGACGCCGCCGGCCTCGACGAAAGCGCCGCCGAAGGGCGTGACCGCCTTGCCCGCGTCGAGCAAGTAGAGACAGCCGCGTGGTGGCGGCTCGCTCGCGCGCGCGCTCCCTTGGAGCTCCCCCATCGAGGAAGGCGAACGGAGACACGGTCGGCGGATGCGCTGCCGTGGAGGTGCGGCGCCACCCTAGAGCTGCGCGAGCAGGAGCTGCCGCTGGAGCTCCAACGCCTTCGGCAGGCGCGGCTGCAAGGTCTGCAGGAAGGCACCAGCGCTCTCGAGCTCCGTCATCCATTCGGCTCGGCGGACCGCCACGGCCTCTTCGACCCGCTCGACCGGAACGTCGAGCCCGACAAGGTCCAGGTCCGAGGTGCCAGGGACGTACCCGAGCGCGGTTTCGCGAGCGTTCGCGTTCCCCTTGGCGCGTTCGACCATCCACTGGAGCACCCGCATGTTCTCGCCGTAGCCGGGCCAGAGGAACCTCCCGGCGGAGTCCTTTCGAAACCAGTTGACGAGGAAGATTCTCGGCGGCTGGGTGATCTTCTGCTGCATCTCGAGCCAATGACCGAAGTAGTCGCCCATGTGGTAGCCGCAGAAGGGGAGCATCGCCATCGGGTCGCGGCGGATGACCCCGACCTTCCCGGTGGCAGCGGCAGTGGTCTCGCTCCCCAGCGTCGCTCCCAGGTACACCCCGTGCGTCCAGTTGAAGCTCTCGAGCACCAGCGGTACCGTCGAGCCGCGGCGCCCCCCGAAGACGACAGCGCTGATGGGGACCCCCGAAGGGTCGTTGACCCGCGGCGAGAGGGACGGATTGTTGGTCATCGGGGCGGTGAAGCGGGCATTCGGGTGCGCTGCTTTGTCGCCCGACGCGGGCGTCCACGGCTGGCCCCGCCAGTCGATGAGGTGGGCGGGAGCGGTGGCGGTCTTCTCCTCCCACCAGACGTCCCCGTCGGGCGTCCTCGCCACGTTGGTGTAGAGCGTGCTGTGGGCAATCGACTTCATCGCGTTGGGGTTCGAGCGGGTGCTGGTGCCCGGCGCGACACCGAAATAGCCGTTCTCGGGGTTGACCGCCCACAGCCGCCCGTCGTCGCCCACGCGCATCCAGGCGATATCGTCGCCGACCGTCCAGATCTTCCAGCCGGCAAATCGCGGCGGAGGAATGAGCATGGCGAAGTTCGTTTTCCCGCACGACGATGGGAAGGCGGCGGCGACGTAGGTGGTCTCGCCCGCGGGGCTCTGGGCGCCGAGAATCAGCATGTGCTCCGCGAGCCAGCCTTCCCGTCGCGCGAGGTAGCTTCCAATCCGGAGCGCGAGGCACTTCTTGCCGAGCAGGACGTTGCCGCCATAGTTGGACCCGACGGACCAGACGGTGTCGTCCTGCGGGAAGTGGCAGATGAACCGCCGCTCCGGGGAGAGGTCGAGCATCCCGTGGACGCCCCGGTTGAACGCGTCGCTCGTCTCGCCGAGCTGGTCCAGGGCGATGCGGCCCATGCGGGTCATGATCCGCATGTTGAGGACCACGTAGAGGCTGTCGGTCAGCTCGATGCCGACCTTGGCGAGAGGGCTGCCGGCCGGCCCCATCAGGTACGGCACGACGTACAGGGTCCGCCCCCGCATCGAGCCATCCAGGAGCGCTCCCAATTTCCGATATGCCTCCTGGGGAGCCATCCAGTGGTTGGTGGGCCCGGCCTCCTCGGCGGTGGGCGTGCAGATGAAGGTCAGGTGCTCCACCCGCGCGACATCGCTCGGATCCGAGCGGGCGAGATAGCAGCCGGGAAGCTTTCCCGGATCGAGCGGCTCGAGGAGCTTCCGCGCCACCGCCTCCTCGAGAAACCGCGTGTTCTCCGCCTCCGAACCGTCGCACCAGACAATCCGATCGGGCTTCGTCAGGCGCGCGGTCTCCTCGACCCAGCGCAGGACGCGCGGGTTGCCGGTCAGCGGTTGCTCGCGATTCGAGGCGGAGGGCATCGATGGGCTCCACGACGCTCACGCGCCCGAAGGCGCGCCGCGCCGGCGTCGGAAATCCAGGCACGCGGACGAAAGCCGCGTGGAATTCGGATTTAGGAACGACCTTCGAGCCTCGCAAGCGCCCGACCGGAACTGGCACGCCTTCGCTTCGGCGCGACGGCAGGCGGGACCGGAATCGCCTAGCGATTGTGCTACCTCTAGCCTAGAGCGCTGCCTCCGGCCATCTTGCCCGCATCGGGATCCGAGAGCGCATCCCCTTAGCGTCGCGGCGTCGAGACGGACGCGAGCCGGTCGATTCGCGCGACCGGCAGACGCACCTCGAACAGCGCGAGGCCCACGACCGGCCACCGTCGGTAGGCCGCGTTCTGCGCGAGGAACACGCTCAGCGGCTCGTCCACGACCCGCCGGTAGACCTCGGAGGCGTGGCGCACCATCGGCCCCCGCGAGGTCTGGAAGATGAAGCCGACGTGGCTGACCCGGGTGGGGCTCGACAGATAGTTCTCGCGCACGACGAACATCAGGGTCCCCGAGGGGATGCGTCGCGGATGGGCTTGGAGAAAAGCGAGCGGAACGTAGTCGAGGCGGAACGTGCCGCGCGGCACGTCGTCGCCGTCCAACGGCAGGTCCCCGAGGCCGCGGCGGTCGCGCCAGACTTGGGGACCCAGCACCTTCGTCGCCACGCGCACCTCGCCAGGCGCGACCTGGGCGGAGATGTCCCGAATCCACCCCTTGAGCACGTTGTTCGGCACCCACTGCGCTTCCACGAAGTGGTTGCGATTCTGGAAGGTGGGAGGCTGCGCCGCGTACCGGATGTCCTCCAGGATCGGCAGCAGGCTCGGCGGGTCCGGCGCGGCCGCGAGGGCGATGGAGGTCTCGGCGAAGGTCAGGCAATCGACCCGGTCGAAACGCAGAAGGGGATCGGGATCGATACCGCTCCCCTCGCCGAGCGGCGAGAAGCCGTAGGGCGTTCCCAGAAAGTGCCTGGTCACCCGTTCGAGCCGCGTCGCCACCGAGGCGAGCCGGCGGATCGGTGCCAGGGTCTCTTCCCGCTGGGCCGCCGTCATCGCGGAAAAGCGCGGGGGCACGGGCGGGCGCGCGCGCGCGGCCGCGGGCGCGACGATCGCGCCAAACAGGAGCGCTGCCGCCCAGACGGTCATCCGGAGCTCACCCAGCCCACCCGCAGCGCTCATGGTCATGGGCAGCCCAAGAGGATACCCGCACGGCTCCTGATGAACGTCCGCTCATGGCTTGACTCTCGACAGGTCCGCTCGTTCGGCCAGCGGTACGTTCAGCTCGTCGAGCTTCGCCAAGGCGGCGCTCGCCTCCGGCCCTCCTTCTGACATTCGGACGAGCGCCACGATTCCCCGGCGGTCGCCCCGGGTCGCAAGCGCGCTCGCTGCCGCGAGCGCGATGTCCTTCGTTGCGAGAGCGTGCGCGAGCTGGTCGCGGGCCCACCGCGTGGGACTATCGGCGAGCACCGTCACCGCCCGCGCGCGATCGTCCGAGTCGCGGCCGAACAACGCGCGCGCGAGGAAGGCCCGACCGCGACGGTCGCCCGACCAGGCGAGCGCCCTCGCCGCCGCGAACCGGACCAGGCCCGTGCGGTCGGCCAACAGCGGCCACAGATGGGGCGCCTGCGACGGCGCCGGGCGATGGGCGAGGGCGTCGAGCGCGGTCAGGCGGACCTCGAGCGACGGATCCCGCGCTGCCGCCCGCGCGAGAGCCCAGCCACCGCCGCCGGTTCGCGCGAGCGCTGCCGCGCAGGCGAGGCGCACCTGGACCTCTGCGTCGTGCAGGAGCGCTTTCGCCAGGCGTCGCCCGGCGCCCGGCGACGCGAGCGCTCCCAGCGCCTGGGCCGCGTTTCGCCGGACTTCCCAGTCCTCGTCGGCGAGCGCAGCCCGGAGAGCCACCGCCGCCATCGGCACGCGCACGACCACCAGCGCTTCCGAGGCACCGACCCGGGCCGACTCGGACGGGCTCTGGAGAAGGACGATCAGCCCCGGTCCTGCCTGGTGTGGCCCGAGGTAGGCGAGCCGGTCGATCGCGTGCTCGCGCACGGCGCCCGGACCCGCGGCGACCTGGGAGAGCAACGTGTCGAGATCGTCCCGCGCGAACGCGGGCGACGCCGCTGCCAGCGTCAAGGCCACCAGCAGCGCTCGCGTCACCCTGAAGCGCACCGGCTCTTTGCTCACCTCACGGGTTGAGCGGCGGCAGATCGTCGAGCGACGGCAGCGCGAGATCGGTCGGCGGCTTCGGCTCGGTCTTGGCCGCGGGCCCGGCCTTCTGGCTCGGCGCGCCGGCCTTCTTCGTCGCGGGCGGCTGCGGCGCCGCTGCGGCGCCGGCGGGAGGAGCGACGGGCAGCGGCTCGACGAGGGGAAGCGCGAGGCTGGGCGGCGGCGCTGCTGCTAGCCCCAGGATCCGCAGCTCGACGCGCTGGTTCGCCTCGCGGCCCATCCGGGTCAGGTTGAGCGCCACCGGCCGCGAGCCGCCGTAGCCCACCGTTTCGAGCCGAGCGGCCGCGACGCCGTGGGCGACGAGATACGCCTTCACCGCCCGCGCCTGCCGTTCGGAGAGCCTCTTCAGCGCCACGGCCGAGCCCGCGTTGTCCGTGTTTCCTTCGACGCGCACGCGCGCGATCTCCGGGTGGGCGCGCAGGACGGCGGCGACCTGGTCGAGCAGCCGCTTGGAACCGCGCTTGAGGATGGCATCTCGGGCGCCAAAACGAATCTTCTCCCGCAGGTCGAGAGACTTGGCGTGGATGGCGACGAGTTGGAAGGTGGGGCAGCCGTGATTCGCGGCGGTTCCCTTTTGGTCCGGGCAGTTGTCGAGAACGTCCGGCACCCCGTCGTGGTCGCGGTCGGTCGGCGGGCAGCCGAAGAGCGCAGCCGTGCCTTTCACGTCCGGGCAGCGATCCACCGCGTCGGGCACGCCGTCGCCGTCTCGGTCACCAGGAGCGCCGGCGCTCGGCGGCGGTCGCGCGGCCGGCAACGGCGCCACGACCGCCTTCGGGGCGGGAGCCGGCTTGACGGTGGCCAGGAGCCCTGCCGCTGGGCGTTTCGCCACGCCCGGGTGCGCGGGGGCGGCTCGGGCCGCCCGGGCCTTCGCCGACGCGTTCATCGCTGCCTCGCTGGGACAGCCGTGAAAGGCGAGCGGACCAGGCACGTTCGGGCACCAGTCGTCCTTGTCAAAGATACCGTCTCCATCGCTATCCGGCGGCGGTGGCGGTGGGCAGCCGTGGTACTCGGCCACCCCGGGCACGGTCGGGCATTCGTCCAGGTTGTCCGGGATGCCGTCATGGTCGGTGTCGACCAACGCGGCGGCGCGGTTCGCGGGCCCCGCCTTGCCGGCTGGCGCGACTCCTTCGCCAGCGGCGAGGCACGCGCGCGGGTCGTAGCCGATGCCCGCGACGAAGCGCGCGAACGGCGTCCCGTACGCTTCGGTCAAGCCCCCGCCGAACGCGGCGGTGACCGCGAGGTGATGCCGGACGCAGTAGCGCGCGCCCAGCCGCCACTCGGCCGGAGATTCCCGGGCGTTACCGAACGGCGAGCTCAAGAGCGTTCCCACGTCGAGCTCGGCGAGCGCGTCGAGCGGGACGTGCACGACCTTCGCGAGCGGATAGACCGCCGCGATGCGCACCAAGAGCTCGTTGCCGACGTCGAGCTGGATGATCTTCTCCGAGGGGCGGAAACGCACGCCGAGGTCGCCCAGGAGGCGGCCGCCGTAGAGGGTCTTCGCGACGCTCAAGTACGCCTCCCCGCCGAAGCCGCCGTCGGAGGTCATCGCGCCCGAGGAGCCGGTCGGCGCCGTCAGGCCGCCGGCGACGGCGAGGTCGACACCGCTCTCGCTCTCCGAGAACACCTGGAGGCGCGGGTCGATCCGCAGGTCGCCGAAGGCCGCGTGCGCGAGGGCGCCGTTGGCGAGCGGCTGCGTCAAGGACGGCATCGCCGACAGGGAGCCGCTCTGGAAGACCACCGGCACCTCGAGGCCCAGCGAGAAGGGACCGTACAGCCCCACGAGACCGCCGAAGAACCCCTCGAAGCGGTCAGGAACGAGCACCGGCCGCGAGCCGTCGTCCTGCTGCAAGGAGAGCGGATCGACCGCGTCGTCGAGGGTGAGCGAGAGCGCGTACTGGCCGAGCGCCAAGCCGCGCGGGTCACCGACGCTCAAGCCGGCGGTCGCGTCCGGCTCGGGGAGGAACCGCCCGATGTCGGCGTGGGTCGGGGTGAGGGTCGTCGCGCCGGCGGTCAGGGAAGCGACAAGGCTGCCGCAGAGCGCCAGCGCAAGCGGGATGCGGAAGCGTAGGGCCGAAGACATCGCGGCTCCCGAAGGAGTTCTCCTGACCGCGTTGGCGCGATGGCCTGGCGCCTGGCGAGACGACCAGCGCCGGCCAGCGGCAACGGCAAGCGCGGCATCTTACCGCGAACGCCGTTTTCATCGAGCCTCGTCAGACGTTGGTGACCCGGTCGACCACGAGGGGCCGTGGCGCGGGGGGCTCGTCGCCGAAGTCGAAGGCGGCGAGAAGCCGCTCTCGGGCCTCCCCAACGGGACTCGGATCGTTCACGAGCAGCGTCGCGAGGCGCTCGCCGTGCTCGACGCGGTCGCCGATCCGTTTGTCGAGCAGGAGTCCCACCGCCGGGTCGATGGCGCTGTCGACGGTTCGCCGGCCGGCGCCGAGGAGCATCGCGGCGCGGCCGACCTCGTCGGTCTGGATGCGGCGGACGAACCCGCTGCGGGGCGCCACCAGGGGAACCTCGCTCTTCGCGGCCGGCAGGCGCCTCTCGTCGGTGAGAGCCAGAGCGTCGCCGCCCTGCGCCCGGCAGATCTCCTCGAACTTGCGCAGGCCGGCACCGCTCTCGATGGCCGCTTCGAGCTTCCCGCGCGCCTCCGCGAGGCTCCCCGCCGCCTCGCCCAGGACCAGCATCTCCGCGCCCAGCGCCAGGGTGAGCTCGCGGATGTCGGGAGGGCCACCGCCCTGGAGCACCGCTACCGACTCCTTGACCTCCAAGGCGTTGCCCACCGCGCGCCCGAGCGGCTGGTCCATGTCGGTCAGGAGCGCGACCACCTTCTTGCCGAACGAGGCGCCGATGCCGACCATCGTCCGGGCGAGCAGGAGCGCGTCCTCGCGCCGCTTCATGAACGCGCCCGAGCCGACCTTGACGTCGAGCACCAAGGCGTCGACGCCCTCCGCGATCTTCTTCGACATGATCGACGAGGCGATGAGCGGGATGCTCTCGATGGTCCCGGTCACGTCGCGCAGGGCGTAGAGCTTCTTGTCCGCGGGAGCGAGCTTCTCGGTCTGGCCGATGAGGCACGCGCCGACCTCGCGCACCACCCGGCGAAACGCCGGCGCGTCGAGGTCGACCCGGAAGCCGGGAATGCTCTCCAGCTTGTCGAGGGTGCCGCCGGTGTGGCCGAGGCCGCGACCGGAGATCATCGGCACCTTCACGCCGCAGGCGGCGACGAGCGGCGCGAGGGGGAGCGAGATCTTGTCGCCGACGCCGCCGGTCGAGTGCTTGTCGACCTTGCGTCCCGAAAGGTCCGACAGGTCGAGAACCTCGCCCGAGGCGATCATCGCGCGCGTCCAGGCGGCAAGCTCCCCCGCGCTCAACCCGCGGAAAAACACCGCCATCGCGAAGGCGCTCATCTGATAGTCGGGCACCTCGCCCGCGGTGTACGCGGCGACCAGCTCCTCGATTTGCGCGGGAGCGAGCGGGTGCCCGTCGCGCTTCAAGCGGATCAGCTCGGCCGGCAACATGGGCACGTTCTACCAGCTTTCCGCTGGCTAAGCCGGCCTGGGCGACCGTCGCCCGCGATCTTCCCTGGCGATTGCGACCGGCCACGCGCATCATCGCGCCGGCGAAACAGAACGACCGGCTCGGCGGTTGCTGCTGGCTTAGAGCGCCGTTCGAAACAGAGGAGCTCTTTTTGCCGCTCGCCCGCCCCGCCGCCGCCCTGGTCCTCGTCGCCCTGCTCCTTCCCGGTCGCGCCCGTGCGTTCGGCGCCTCGTCGCAGCTCACCTTCGCCCTCATCCGGTACGACGGGAACTACGACCCGCGGCCGAACGGGCTCGAGCGCATCGCCTGGGAGGTCGAGAAGCGCACCAGCATCAACGTCTCGCTCCAGTCGAAGATCATCGACCTGACCGACCCCGACCTCTTCCAGTATCCACTGCTCGTGCTGGCCGGCGACAGCGACTTCCCGCCCTTCTCCGAGGCCCAGCGCGAGGCCCTGCGGCGCCACCTGGCCTTTGGAGGGCTCCTGCTCATCGACGACGCTTCTGGAGAGCCCGATGGTCCCTTCGAGCAGGCGGCGCGGCGGGAGATGGCCGCGGTCCTCCCGAACGCGCGCATCGTGCGCATTCCGAAGTCGCACGTGCTCTACAAGTCGTTCTATCTGCTCGACGGTCCGAGCGGCCGGGTGGCGACGGCAGGCGACGCGGATGGCATCTTCCTCCAGGGCCGGCTGGCAGTGATCTTCTCGCCCGACGACCTGGAAGGCGCGACCGCCCGCGACGCGTTCGGCAACTGGGAGATGGACGTGACGCCCGGCGGCGATCTCCAGCGGGAATACGCCTACCGCTTCGCCATCAACATCGTGATGTACGCGCTCTGCCTCGATTACAAGGACGACCAGGTGCACATCCCGTTCATCATGCGCAGGCGGCAGCAGTAGGCCGTGAGCCCGACGGCTTACAATGCCTGGCGGCTGGTTTCCCTCAGCCCACTGCCCGCGTGGGCCCTGGCGCTGTGCGGGGCGGCCGCGGCGGGCGCGGTGCTCCTCGCCTGGCGCGGGCTTTCCGCGGAGGACCGACGCGCCCGGCGGGCGGTGCTGGTGGGGTTGCGCGCGCTCGGGGCAGCGCTAGCGGTGCTGGTCGTCGTCGAGCCGGGGGTGGAGCTGCTCGCGACCATGCGGATTCGAGGCCGGCTGGCGGTGCTGGTCGACCGTTCGCGGTCGATGTCGCTGCCCGCGCGGCCCAACGGCCCGACGCGAGCGGACGTCGCCGCTCAGGTGGTTGCCGACGCTTCCGAGCGCGCGGCGCTCGCGCGTCGCTTCCAGGTCGAGTACTTCGGCTTCGCCGGAGACCTTTCGTCGATCGATCCGGCGACATTGACGTCGCCGGCGACCCAGGCCATCGCCGACCCGGCGGGAGCGCCTTCGGCGCCACCGGATCCGTCCTTGGACCACACCGACCTCGTGCCGGCGCTCGAGGAGGCGGCCAGGAGCGGTGCCGGTCGGCCGCTGGCGGGAATCGTCCTCATCTCCGACGGCGCGGACAACGGTCGACTCGCCGCCGCCCTCCAGCACGGCTCCTCCAGCCCGGAAGCGAAGGCGCTCCTCGCGCGACTGAAAGCCCTGGGCGCTCCGGTCTATGCGCTCGACCCGGCGGCGGGAGCGCTCAAGGACCTCGCGGTGAGCGCGGTCAAGGTCGACGACTTCGCCTTCGTCCGCAACCCGATGACGGTCGAGGCGAAGCTGACCGAGCAGGGCTACCGGAAGCTCGAGGTGCCGGTCACCTTGGAGCGCGACGGCCAGGTGGTGACGAGCGCCGAGGCGAGCCTGACCGACGGCGGCTCGGCGACGGTGAAGCTCAAGTTCGTGCCCGACACGACGGGCGACTTCGCGTTCACGGTCCGGGTGCCGGTGCAGGACGGCGAGGCGGTGACCGCGAACAACAGCCGCTCCTTCGTGCTCAAGGTCATCCGCGACCGGGTGCGGGTGCTCTTCGTCGCCGGCCGGCCGAGTTGGGACGAGCGGTTCTTGCGCCAGCTCCTGAAGCGCGACCCGAACGTGGACTTGATCACGTTCTTCATCCTGCGCACGCCGAGCAACCTCACGATGGCCGCCTCGGACGACGAGCTGTCCTTGATTCCGTTCCCGACCGACGAGATCTTCAGCCAGCAGCTCAAGACCTTCGACCTCGTCATCTTCGACGACTTCAGCTTCATGCCCTACACCAACGCGCCGTATTTCATGGACAGCTACCTGCCCGGCATCGCCGACTACGTACGCGGCGGCGGCGCGTTCCTGATGGTCGGCGGAACGAACTCCTTCGCGGACGGCGGGTACGCGGGCTCGCCCCTCGCCGACATCCTGCCGGTCCTGCTCAGCCGCTCGGCGCCCCAGCCGACCGCCGACCCGTTCCAGCCGCTGTTGACGCCCGGCGGGCTGCTCCATCCGATCACGCGGCTCCAACCGAACGAGGCGGCGAACGAGGCGGAGTGGAGCTCGCTTCCGCCACTGACCGGCATCAACCGCACCACGCTCGCGCCGGGAGCGCAGGCCCTGCTGGTCGACCCGAACCTGACCGACCAGAGCGGCCGGCCGCTGCCGGTGGTGGCGGTGCGCGACGTCGGCCGCGGCCGGTCGATGGCGGTGACCGCGGACTCCACCTGGCGCTGGGCGTTTCTCGCGGCGGCGCAAGGCACGCCGCCCCACGCCTACGAGCAGTTCTACCATCACGCGATCCGCTGGCTGGTGCGAGACCCCGAGCTGACCCAGGTCCAGCTCGATGCCGAGAAGGAGCGCTTCTCTCCCGAGGAACCGGTGACGCTCATCGTCAAGGCACGGGAGTCGAACTACGGGCCCGCGGCGGGCGCGCGGGTCGAGGTGCGGGTGCAGAGCACCCAGCCCGGCGGGCCGAGCCGCGCCGCCGATGGCGTCGTTTCGGCGGATGGCACGGTCCGGGTGGAGCTGGGGTCGCTTCCGGCCGGGCCGTATCGGGGCAGCGTCGTCGTCCGGCAGGATGGCCAGGAAATCGGCCGGGCGGCCGATGCCTTCGTGGTGAGCGAGAGCGGTCCCGAGCTCTTGGAGCCGGCGCCACGACCGGAGTGGCTGCGCCTCATCGCGCAGGCGACCGGCGGCGAGGAGCGGCCGGCCGCTGGAGCGAAGCTCTCCCGGTTACCGATTCCGCAGCCGCAGGCATTGGAGATCGGCCAGCGCGAGAGCCATCCGCTCTGGGACCGGCTGCCGGTGCTGCTCGCCTTGTGCCTGGTCCTCGGCAGCGAATGGTTCCTGCGCCGGCGCTGGGGCTTCTATTGACCGGGCCGGTCGCTCTCGGCTGGCGGTCTTGGTCGGGGCGAAGAACCTCGCGGGGGATCCGCCAGAGCGGCGCCCGCGCTTGGTCGCTCGCGGATCAGACCGGTCGGTCGAATCGGACCGATCGATTGACGTGACCTCGAGCGACCTCCAGCAACGACGAAGGCCGCGCTCCTCCAAGGAGCACGGC
Organism: Myxococcales bacterium; assembly: GCA_021787845.1. GTDB lineage: Bacteria > Myxococcota > Myxococcia > Myxococcales > JAJYLH01 > JAJYLH01. The sequence goes on from JAJYLH010000003.1 coordinate 92,970, forward strand.
CTTCTCGACTGCCGTGGCGATGGCCGAGCCGCGACTACTTCTTCGCGTGCCGCTTCGCGTGGTGGGCCGCGCGCTTCGCGTGCCGCTTGGCCGCCTTCTTGGCGTGCTTGGCGTGCTTCACGTGCTTGCCGGCCGCCTTCATCTTCTTGTGGTGCTTGATCGCCTTCCTGACGGCCTTCTTCGTCGCCTTCTTGTGCTTGATCGCCTTCTTCTCGGCCTTCTTGTGCTTGATCACCTTCTTCGCGATCTTGTGCTTGACCACCTTGTGATGGGCGGCCTTGGCGGGCTTGGCCTGTGCGAACGCCGGGGTGAAGAGCATGGCCAGGGCGGCCAGGAGAGCGGTGAAAATGCGCATCGGGCGCTCCTTCGGGTGTTTGGCGGGCGGGATGCCCACGAAATGGGGTCAAGCAACTCGCGTGCCAGCGATTCGAGGGCCTGGACGGCTCGCACATCGCCTGGGGGAAGGTCGAGTGAGGCACTTTCGCTTCGAGCTCGTGTGCCTCGCCGACAGGAACGCCACACGCGGGCGACCGACCGAGCCCACTCGCCGAACGACAAGGCTCAAGGGAAGAGGTCCGAGATCCGGATTTGGACGTCGGGAAAGCGTTGCAGCCGGATGGCGCCGGCGCGATCGACCGTCACGACACGGGCGTAAGCGGGTCCCTGCGGCTCGGTACGGACCTCGACCGACTCGGTCACGAGGTCGATGATCCAGTATTCGGGAATCTCCGATTCCGCGTACAGGTGAGCCTTGACGCCACGGTCTTTGGCAAGCGAGGAGCGCGCGACCTCGACGATGAGCGATGCGGCGGTTGGAAGCGCCCTGCGGTACTGCCCGGGTGGGACCACCGCGATGTCCGGTTCTGGCTCGGAGTCGGCCCCCAGTGCCAATGGACCGTGTTGGCGGACGATCGCGTGGTCGCCGAGCAGGCGGAGCAACCGTCCTCCGAGGAGAGCCGTCACATCAGAATGCTCGGCCCCCTGCGGCGGCATTTCGACCATGATGCCATACAAGAGCTCGACCCGCTGGTCATCGAGCTCGCCAAGCTCGATCAAGCGGTCGAAGTGCGCCCGCGGAAGCGGCGCCACGGCGACCGATTCGAACAGGCCCAGGTCCACCATCGAATCCAGTTTACCCAGGCGCGGTACCCGACGCAAAAGGAGGCTCGCTCGAGGACGCACGGGCAGGGTCTCCCGGTCGCCCTCCAGGCGCTCACCCACTTGCCCCAGGGGAGGGCCGCAGCTCAGGGACAGGGGTGCCCTCGAGCTCTTGCGCCAGCGTGGGGCGGATGGCCGGCATCGGCGTCCCCTCGATCAGCGGTTTCTCGGTGTTGGTCGGCAACCGCAGGATGAACGTCGTTCCCTCCCCCGGCCTGCTCTCGACCTCGATGGTCCCGCCGTGGTTCTTCACGATGCGCTGGCAGATGGCGAGACCGAGACCGGTGCCTTTCTCCTTGGTGGTGTAGAACGGGATGAAGAGGCGGCTGCGCACCTCCTCGGGGATACCGCCGCCGGTATCCGTGAAGCGCAGCTCGACCTGGTTGCCGATGTAGCGCGGCTCCTTCTCGTCCAGATGCCATTCGTTCGCGCGCGGCCGGCGGGTGACGACGGTCAGGGCGCCGCCTTTCGGCATCGCCTGCGCGGCGTTGAGCGTCAAGTTGATGAACACCTGCTTGAGCTGGTCGGCATCGCAGCTCACCTGGGGCAGCTCCGGCTCCAGCTCGAGCCGCACCTCGACCCGCTCTGGCAGCTCGTGCCCCTGGAGCAGCTTCATCGTCTTCGCCAGCACCTCGTTGATGTTCGCCGGCTGGAAGGTGGTCCGCATCGGCCGCGCGTACTCGAGAAACTGGGTGACCACGTTGTTGAGCCGGTTCACCTCGTCGACCAGCACCTCCATCAACTCGCTCTCGGCAGGCGGGAGCGCTTTCGGATCCAGGTATTGGACCGCGCCCTTGATCGATGAGAGGGGGTTGCGGATTTCGTGCGCGAGCCCCGCGGCCATCTCGCCCAGCGCCGCGAGGCGGTCGCGCTCCTTCATCCGCTCGTAGAGGCGGGTGTTCTCCACGGTCACCGCCACCTGGTCGGCCACTTCCAGCATCTCCGCGATCTCGTCGGAGGCGAACGCTTCCTGGACCCGATCGTCGTGCAGGTTCAAGAAGCCGAGCACCCGGTCGCCGCCCAAGAGCGGAATGCAGACACCGGCCCGCATCGCGGCGAGAGCAGCACCGATTTCGGAGAGCCGGACCGCTTCCTCCCCCGCCGCCGACAACGGCGCGGGCGGCTGGGTCGTCTCGGTCGCGCCCGGCAAGAGCGACCGGAGCTCGAACAGCCGCCGCTCGACGTTCTCGATCAGCACCGCCTTCTGTCCCGCCGCCGCCGCGTTGACGATGCCGCGCGCGGTCGCCGCGTCGAGGTGGGCCGCGGGCGGCGGGCCCCGAAAATCCACCCGCCGAAAACCGAGCCCATCGTCGGAAAGCAGGTACAACGACGCGTGCGTCACCCGCCGGGTCTCGTAGAGCGCGTCGAGGAGCGTGTGCCCCAACCGCTGCACGTCGATGAGCGAGGCCACCCGCACCCGGAGCTGCTGGAGCGTGTGCAGAAACTCCCAGCGCTCGCGGAAGAGAAAGGCGACCACCGCGCCTTCGATCTTCGACTTGAGCGGGTCGAAGAGAATCAGGATCACGAACGAGGCGACCAGGGTGTTGAAGAGAAAGAGCCCGGCCCAACTGCTGCGGCCGTGCGTCACGCCGACGGACCAGGAGACGAGCACCCCGTAGATGGCCGCGAGCAGGAGCGCGAGGAGCGAGAGCACCACGAACTTGCCGAGCAGCTCGTTCAAGTCCAACAGCCGGTGGCGCAGGAGCGTCTGCGAGAGGAAGTACATGTAGACGGTGATCGCCACGGTGCCGAGCGGCGGGAACGGAATGCCGCGGGTGGCGACGTCGACCACGACGAGGCCCAGCGAGAGCCCGGCGCCGATGACGAGGTAGAGGAGTCGCGCGCGCTCGGTGCGCGAGATGGAGCGGCGCATCCGGGCGTAGAGGAGGCTCGCGACGCCGGTCAGCATGCCCAGGCAGTACAGCGCGGCGGCGATGCGAAACGGCGAGACGCGCCAATGCTCGGGCTTCCAGACCGACAGGTGGGTGAGCGAGGCGGCGACGCCGGCGATGCCGATGGAAATCGACGTGCGCAAGGTCCGGCGCGAGCGGGCGCTCGGGTCGCCGAGGAACTCGAGAAAGAAGGCGAGAGCGCTCGCGGGAAGCAGGAGCTCTGCCGCCACCACCACGCGACCGGGCCAAGGGCTCGAGTGGGCGAACGACTGAAAGAAGAGCCCCAGGCTCCACGCGCCGAGGTTCGCGTTGAGAGCGGCGAAGAGCATGAAGAGGCGGCTACGCGCCTGCCGAAGCGACATCGCCACCGCGAGCGCGAGCGTGACGATGGCGAGCAGGAGCGCGGCCTGGGCGCGGGCGTCCATCGCGGGCGATGGTACCGGCAAACTCCCACGGCCGGCTATCGGCCAGGGCGCGACCGATGGCAGGTCGGCTCGACCTCACCGGCCGCCCTGGGGCATCCGCGCGCCCGAACCGAAAGCGTCCGGAACAGAATGACCTTGACCAGCCGCGGTGTCCTGGACCGCTCACCCTGAGCGCTTCGGCAAGCTCAGGATGAACCTCGTCGACGGGCGAGCGGCCCGGGTGTTCCCGCCCATCCCCCGACGCTCGGGATGAGCGGGAACGAACTTGTCCAATCGCTTGCTTCCGGGCCTTACTCGGCGACCACGGTCACCTTGAGCGAGGCGGTCACCCCGGCGTCGAGCTTGACCGGCAGGTCGAACACGCCCAAGGAACGGATGGGCTCGTGGAGCTCGATCGTGTGCCGGTCGAGCTCCAGCCCGAGCTTCGCCACCTCGTCCGCGATGTCCTTGTTGGTCACCGAGCCGTAGAGCTTCTCTTGCTCGCCGACCTTGCGCGTGATGGTCACCTGCAGGCTCTGGACCTTCTGGGCGACGGCCTCCGCGGAAGCCTTGAGCTTCGCCTGCCGCTGGAAGATGACCCGCTTCTGGTGCTCGAGCTGGCGAACGTTCTTCTCGCTCGCGAGCACCGCTTTCCCGTAGGGGATGAGGTAGTTGCGGCCGTAGCCGTCGCGCACGTTCGCCACCTCGCCCGCCTTGCCGAGGTTCGCCACGTCTTCGCGCAGAATGATCTTCATCAGGCGCTCCTGTCCTAGCTGTGCTGCGCGACCGTGAACGGAAGCAGGGCGAGAATCCGCGCGCGCTTGATGGCGCGGGCGACCTCCCGCTGGTGCTTGGCGCAGTTGCCGCTGATCCGTCGGGGGATGATCTTCGCGCGCTCGGTGACGAAGAGCTTGAGCGCGTTCGCTTCCTTGTAGTCGATCTTCAGGTTGTGGTCCGCGCAGAAGCGGCACACCTTCTTGCGGCCGAAGCCGCCCCGCCGGCGCCCGCCCGCTGCGGGCACGTCCTCCCGGTTCGCCCGTTCCTTGTACGGTGCCATCTCGTTTCTCCTGGCGCGCGAGGGGACCTTGCTTCAAAGCCCGCGCCCCGACGCGCCGCATGAGGTCCTCAAGCGCTCTCGAACTCTTCGCCCTCGCCGCCGCCGTCCCCGCCGAACTCCTCCCGGCGCTCCCGCTCCTCGCGCGGCGGCCGCTCCGGTTGGTCGGCGTCCCCGGCGAGCTTCAGGTCCTGCTCGACCGGCTTGTCGGCGCTGACCTCGTCCCCGAGCTTGACGGTCTGATAGCGCACCACGTCGTCGCTCATCCGGAGGTTGCGCTCGATCTCGGCGACGAGCCCGCCCTGGCCGAGGTAGTCGACGTGCACGTACGTCGCCCGGTTCTGGCGCTCGAGCTCGTACTGGGTCTTCTTCTTGCCCCAGACGGTGAACTTGATGGCCTTTCCCTGCTCGCGGTGGATGAGCGAGCGCACCCGCTCCTTGAACCGGTCCACCGCCTCGTCGGCCAGCTCCGGCTTGAGCGCGAAGATCGTCTCGTACTCGCGCAGGGTCGTGCCCGGCGGAAACGTCGGGGCTCCGAGGACCGGCTCGCTCGCCGCCACCTCGGTCGTCGTCTCGTCCATGTCCTTCCTCTCGGTCTGTCGAGCGCGCTCTCGCGCCCGGCGCTTCGGCCGCGGGAGGTCCCGCAGCGAGGAACAGCCCGCCAAGACCCGCGTGCGGGCTTGGCGCCGTCGTGCGAAGGGCCCATTCCCTTCGCCGCATCGCCACCGGCCGATCGCTCGGCCGAAGAACCGAGCAGGCTTCTCGCCTGCCCTCTTGCCGATCAGGACCCCTCTCGCAGCCCTGCATCCCTCCGGTTCACCACGTTCATCGCCGCCGCGGCGCCCCGCTCGAGCACCAGATCCAGCGTCTCGACGCCCCGGACGACCAACTCCTGGAGCTCCCGCTCCTCGGCGCCCGAAAACCGGGCGAGCACGTAGTCCGCGGCATCCCACTGGGGCGGCGGCCGGCCGATGCCCAGGCGCAGCCGCAGGTAGTCCGGCCCTCCCAGGTGCCGCGTCAGGCTCTTCAGGCCGTTGTGCCCGCCGCTCGAGCCGCCCAGCTTGAGCATCAGCCGCCCGAACGGCAGGTCCAGCTCGTCGTGCAGCGCGACCACGTCCGCCAGGGCGACCTTGAAGAACCGCATCGCCGGACCCGCCGCCTCGCCCGCCAGGTTCATGTACGTGTGCGGCAGGACGATTCCGACCCGTTCTCCTTCCACCTCGCCCACGCCGTAGCGGGCGTTCCACTTCTTCTGGTCGAGCGCGATCCGGTGCCGGTCGGCGAAAGCTTCGGCCAGTCGCCAGCCGACGTTGTGCCGCGTGCGCTGGTACTCCTCACCGGGATTGCCGAGGCCGACGAGGAGCTTCATCGCTCTTCGAGGTCCTACTTCTTCGCCTTGGCCGCCGGCTTCGCTTCGGCCGCCTTGGCCGCCGCCGGCTTCGCCTCCGCCGCCTTGGCCGCTTCCGCGCCGGCCGCCGGGGCTGCCGCCGCCGCTTCCGCGCCCGGCGCCGCTTCCGCGCCCGGCGCCGCCGCCACCGCCTCGGTCGTCGGCAGCGCTTCCGGCGCCGTCACCGTGGCGACCGTTTCGTTGAGCACGCTCGCGAGCTTGAGCCCCTCGGGCAGCGTCACGTCCTTCTCGTGCAGCGACTGACCGATCTTCAGGAGGGTGACGTCGACGTCCAGCGTGACCGGAATCTGGCCCGGCAGGCAGAGGACCGCCAGGGTCCGCTTGATCTGGGTGAGGATGCCGCCCTCGGTGACGCCCTGGCTCTTGCCGATGAGCGCCACCGGCACCTCGACCTTGATCTGGCGGTCGAGCCGCACTTCCTGGAAATCCGCATGGAGAAGCTGCCGGGTGACCGGGTGGAGCTGGTAGTCCTTGAGCAGCACCAGGAGGTCCTGCGCCCCGCCGACCTGGAGCGTCATCACGGTGTTGAGCTTGTGCGGGGTGGCGATGGCTTTCTTGAGGTCCAGCGGGTCGACCGCGATGGGCTTGGGCTCAGCACGAGCGCCGTAGATCACCGCCGGGATCTTACCGGTCTGGCGCAGGCGCCGAGCGGGACCCTTGCCGTTGTGCGTCCTGGGCTGGGCGGTGAGGACGGGAGAAGCCATGTCGAAAGGTCCTTTCCGAAGCGGGCGGCCTCGAACGGCGAGAACGCCCGGAGATTTTTCGGTCGGCTGCCGCCTTCGAAGCGCCAGCCGGAAACCGCCCCCTTCCGCCGGGGCCCGAGCGCTCGACAAGGTGCCCATCACCCTTCGACCGCAGGATTGGTTCGGCGTCGCGCGCTCTTTCGACCGGCTTGCCCGCGCGCGACCCGCGGAAAGCGCGGGCGTATAGCGGAGCCCGTTTCGAAAATCAAGGGTCTGGTCGAGCGGCAGGCGCGGCCGGCGCGACAGAGGGAAGAACGCCGGTCTGGAACTGCCGGACGTCGAGCGCGCGCCCGTCGGTGACGAAGGTGATGGCGCCCTCGTCGGTCCGCCACAGGCGGCTGTGCGCCCGCTCGTAGCGCTCGACGACCTCCGGCCTCGGGAAGCCGAAGCGGTTGTTCTCGCCGACCGAGAAGACGACGTGGCTCGGGTGGACGGCGCGCACGAACGCGGGGGTGCTCGAGGTCGAGGAGCCGTGGTGGGGCGCCTTCAAGACGTCGGCGGAGAGGTCATAGCCGCTGGCGAGCAGGAGCGCTTCCCCCTCCGACTCGAGGTCGCCGGTCAAGAGGAAACGGACCCGGCCGTACGTCACCCGCAGGACGAGCGAATTGTCGTTGACGGAAAGCTCCGGCCAGGCGCCGTGGGGCCGCTCGCCCAAGGGGTTCAGGATTTCGATTCTCACGCCGTCGAGACGGCGAACGATCGGCGGGGGCCGACAGCGCGGATCGCCGAGCCCGAGAGCGGCGATGCGGGGGTTCGCCCGGGCGAGCGGCGCCAGATTCGGGCAGGCGGGCGTGAGGCCCTGGGGGAAGGAGACGAGGCGCGCGCCGTCGTGTCGCGCGAGGTCGTCGAGCGCCGCCTGCGCCGGGTCGCGGTCGAGGCCGTCGGTCCACATCTCCGCTACCGGATAGCGTGCGAACAGCGCCGGCATCCCGCCGATATGGTCCGGGTGCGGATGGGTCGCCGCGAGCACGTCGATGCGGTGGCCGCCGGCGAATCGGAGGAACGGCGCCACCACCCGGTCGCCGGCGTCGAAGAGCATCGAGCGCTCGCCGCCGGCGTCGACCACCATCGTTCGGCCGTGCGGGAAACGGAGCACCGCGGCGTCGGCCTGGCCGACGGAGAGAAACGTCACTTCGAGCTTTCCGCTGGCGCTCCTCCAGGGCATGACCTGGAGAACGAGAGCGGTCGCGCCCAGCGCGGCGAGCGACCCCGACAGCCGCGGGTGCCAGCGGCGCAGGTTCGCGAGCGCGATCACCAGCAGGAGGTACGCGGCGACTTCCAGCGGCTGGGGCGGCGCCACCTTGAGCGCGGCCATCGGCCAGGCGGCGAAGAGGCGGACGCACCCCGCCAGGGCCCAGGCGCAGAACCCGGCGAGGTGGACGACCGGGACCGCGAGCGGGGGCGCGAGAGCGAACAAGATGGCCGAGAGCGCTCCTGCTGGCACGATGACCGCCGCGGCGGGCCACGAGAGGATGTTCGCGACCCCCGACACGAGCGACGCGCGCTGGAAGTAGGCGGCGGTCAAGGGCGCGGTCGCGAGGGTCGCGCCCAGGCTGACGAGCGCGAGCATCAGGGCGCCTTCGCGGAGCTTGCCGAGGAAGGTGGGCGCGGGTCTCGCGAGCGGCACCAGCTCCCTCAGCCGCGGGGTGAAGTAGGCGATGCCGAAGACGCCGCAGAACGAAAGCTGGGTGGCGGCGGAGAATAGGCTCGGCGGGTCGATGATGGCGATGGCGGCGAGGGTCCAGCCGAGAGTCGAGTACACCTCCGCCGGGCGGCCCGCCGCGCGGCCGAAGAGGTAGATCGACAGGCCGACGCCCGCGCGCACGGCGGAGGCCGGCGCGCCGATCAGCGCGACGTAGAAGACCGTCGCCGGTACGGCGAGGATCGCCGACAGCCGCTTGGGCGAGATGCGCCCATTGACCGCCGGAATCAGCCCGAACAGGCGCCTGAGGAGCCACACGAGTAGCAGCACCGCTACCGCCAGGTGCAGTCCCGAAATCGCCAGGAGGTGGGCGAGGCCGGCGGTCGAGAACGCGTCGGCGAGGTCGCGCGAGACGCCGCCGCGCTCGCCCACCGCGAGGGCCGAGACCAGCGCCGCCCGGTCGCCGGGACCGAGGTGGGCGCGGACGAACGCGACGTACGCCCGGCGAAAGCGCTCCGCCCGACCGGGAAAGCCGCCGCTCAGCGACACCGACGCCAGAGCGCCGCGCGCGAGCGACCCGACGTAGGCGACCGCCGCCCGCCGGAGCCGGGGCCGCCCGTCCGCCTCGCCCGGATTCGTCGGCGCCCGCGGGAGGCCGAGCCGGGCGACGCCCTCGACGCCGTCGCCGTCGAAGGACTGGAAGCGCGCGTCCTCGGCGCCGAGCAGCACCTTGGCCCGCGATGGGATCCAGCGGCGCTCCTGCTCAACGCGATCGATCGAGACGAGAAGGGTCGCCCGCGGTTGCGGCTCGGTCGACCGCCACCTGGGCGGCGCGAGGTGCCGCGCGATCGGCGCGTCGAGGGTTCCGACGAAATGGACCGGCTCGTTCGTCGCCGCCAGGCGGTCGAGCAGCAGCGTGCGATGCGGCCTCGGCGACCCGAGGCCGGCGACGGCGCCGACCGCGAAGAACGCGAGCGCGAGCCCAGCGCGGCGCGCCCGCGCGACCGACTTGCGCGGGAGCAGCGACCCCATCGCGAGGGCGGCCGAGAGAGCCGCCAACGCGAACGAGAGAGCACCGGGCCGGGAGACCGAAAGACCCGCCGCGGAGCCGGCCGCCGCCGAGACACCCGCCCACAGCCCGGGGCGCAGGAATGAACGGTCGGCGTTGGGCATTCGAGCAGGCGCAAGCAGTGCTTGGGCGGCGCTTAGCCCACCCCAGCCGGTGGGGTCAAGCGGGTGGTTGACCGACGGGTGAAAATCGGGTATCGTCCCCCACGAGCTGGCGGTCCCCAGCGAACTAACCCCGCGATTTCGCTGGATTTTTTGCGGCGACGGGGCAGGGCGAGCCGGACCCGAGGGTTTGGGGGCGCCGCTCGTGCGGGGGCGTCGAGCCGTCGTTGGAGTCTGAGCCAGGCTGGGGGCGCGGCTCCCAAGGGAGAGGAGAAGCGGCACGCAAGGAGGGTGAGCGAGCCGAAGGTCGGGCCGCGCGCGGTCGGACCCGGCGTCGAGGAATCGAGGGTTTTCTGGCGAACGCGCTTCCGGTCGGGGCGCGTTTTCTCACGAGGAGACGAACGAATGCAGGCGTTCAAGGTCGGCGACAAGGCCGTCTATCCGGGCCAGGGCGTGGGCGAGGTGCTGGGCATCGAGCACAAGGAGATTGCCGGGCAGCGCCAGTCGTTCTACGTGCTGAAGATCTTGGAAAACGGGATGAAGATCATGATCCCGATCAACAAGGTCGGGAGCGTCGGCCTGCGCGACATCATCAGCGAAGAAGAGGTGGCGGAGGTCTACGGCATCCTGAAGACGAAGACCGTCACCGTCGACTCGACCACCTGGAACCGGCGTTATCGGGAGTACATGGAGAAGATCAAGACCGGCTCGGTGTTCGAGATCGCCGCGGTCCTGCGCGACCTCTACCTGCTCAAGTACGACAAGGACCTCTCGTTCGGCGAGCGCAAGATGCTCGACACCGCCCGCAGCCTCCTCGTCAAGGAGCTGGCGATCGCGCGCGAGGTGACCGAGGACGAAATCGAGGGGGACTTGAAGCACATCTTCAACTGTTAGCGGCGAAGAGCTTTCCTGCGCGGCGCCCCTCGCGAGCCTCTCGCTCGCGGCGGGCGTTCGCGTTTTCGGCGAGGGATGCCAGTCTTCGGCCTAGGATGCCATGGCCCGCCGACCGGGCGAGCATGCCGGGCGGACGGCTTTTTCGGGATTGAGCGAGCGAGACGACATCGAGGGGACCGGCGCGGACGAGACGCCGAGCGGCGGCGCTCTCTCCGGGCGGCTGCCCCAACGCAGTGCGTTTCCGCCGAGCCTCTTCGTCCTCTTGGCGGCGGGCCTCGCGCTGCTCGCGTGGGAGCCGACGGCCGGTCTCGGCTACGCGCTCTTCGGCCCCGCCCGTCCGGTCGACCTCGGCGGCACGGGCGCCTACCGGCTCTCTCTCGCGCGCGCGGGCGAGCGGGCGCGCATCGCGGGCGCGCTCGGGCCGGAATCCGCCCACTACACCCGCCACGGCCGGACCTGGGAGGTCCGCCAGCTCCTCGGCACCGCTGTCCTGGTGCGCCGGCCGCCGCGGGTGAAGAAGCTCGGCCCCCACGTGGTCGAATCGTTCCGGGGCGAAGGACGCCTCGTGGGCCTGCGGGTCAAGCCCTCGACGTTCGTCGACCGCTTCTTCGACCCGGATTCGCGATTCGACGTGCTCGCGGAGAAATTCGAGGAGACAGGAGCGCTCCCGCCCGGCCGACCGGTGTTCCTCCTCCTCGACGGCGATCTGCCCCGCTCTGGCGCCTGGCCCCTCGCCGTTCCCTTCGCGCTGTGGCTCCTGTGCGCGGCGTCCCTCTGGGGGGCGGTCCGCTCGGCGCGACGCCGCCGCGCGTTCCGGCTCGCCCGTGCCCACCTCCTGCGCTCCCTGTGAGTGAAAGCGCTCCCAATGACCATCCGCCTCTTCGACACCTTGGCGAACGAGAAAGTCACGCTGGAGCCGCTGGCGCCCGGAAAGGTCGGGCTCTACGCGTGCGGTCCGACCGTCTACGACCTGGCGCACCTGGGGCACGCGCGCTGCTACGTCGCCTGGGACGTGGTGGTGCGGCACCTCCGGTTTCGCGGGTTCGAGGTGGAGTACGTGCGCAACTTCACCGACGTCGACGACAAGATCATCCGCCGGGCGGCGGAACGCGGCCTCGACCCGCTCGAGCTCTCCCGCCACTTCGCCGACGAGTTCGAAACCGACATGAAGGCGCTGGGGAACGTGACGCCCGACGCGCAGCCGCGGGTGAGCGAGAACGTGCCGGAGATCCTCCGGCTGGTTCAGAAGCTGGTCGAGAGCGGTCACGCCTACCCTGCGCAGGGCGACGTCTATTTCGCGGTGCGCTCTTTCGCGGGCTACGGCAAGCTGTCCAAGCGCAAGCTGGAGGATCTGAAGGCCGGGGCGCGGGTCGAGCCGGGCGAGCACAAGAAGGACCCGCTCGATTTCGCCTTGTGGAAGGCGGCGAAGCCGGGCGAAATCTGGTGGGACTCGCCGTGGGGCAAGGGCCGTCCCGGCTGGCACATCGAGTGCTCGGCGATGAGCGCGCGCTGCCTCGGGGAGACGTTCGACATCCACGCCGGCGGCAAGGACCTGGTCTTCCCGCACCATGAGAACGAAATCGCGCAGAGCGAGGCGGCGAGCGGGAAACCGTTCGCGAAGTACTGGATGCACAACGGCTTCGTCACCTTGGACGACGAGAAGATGTCGAAGTCGCTGGGAAACGTGGCCAACGTGCGGACATTGACCGAGGCGTACGAGCCCCAGGCGCTACGGCTGTTCCTGTTGTCGACGCACTATCGCGGGCCGATCAACTTCAGCGAGTCGGCGCTCCAGGACGCGGAGAAGCGGGTGGCCTACCTCTACGAGACGCTGGCCAAGGCCGAGCAACGGATCGCGCTGGCGGCGGTGAGCGAAGAGGGGGAGGTCCTCGAAGAGGAACGGCTTCGCGCGCTGGTCCCGGCGATCGCGGAGGCGATGGACGACGACTTCAACTCCGCCGAGGCGATCGGCCGGCTGAGCCCGTACCTCGCGTGGCTGAACGAGCTGTGCGAGAGGCCTCCGGCGGGGGCGAAAAAAGAGGTCGTCCGCCGTACGGTCCTCCGGCTGCGGCATGGGCTCGCGGCAGCGCTATCGATCCTCGGCATCGGTACCGAACACCCGCAGCGCTTCCTGGAGTCGTTCCGCGCCCGGCTCGCCGCGCGGCGGCACATCGACGCGGCCCGGGTCGAGGCGCTGATTCGCGAGCGCGCCGACGCTCGGAAGGCGAAGGACTTCTCCCGCGCCGACGCCCTGCGCGCCGAGCTGTCGGCGATGGGCGTCGAGATCATGGACGGCCCCGACGGAACGGCTTGGCGCGTGCCCGCCTGAGCGGCGTCGAAGACGCAGCATCTCTTTGGGTGCTGGAACCCGGCCCCTTGGCTCGTCGAGCTGACTATTCTCCGCCTGCTGAGGCCCTCGAAAGCGCAAGCGGCTGGCGGCTGCCGAGCCGGCCCCCACGAACGGGCGTGGCGGGCGGGCGGCCGGCGGCGCCGGTCGGACGAGGAGTTGCGACTGGGGCGACGGGCTGGCGCGAGCAGTGCTCGGCTCGAGCGTCGCGCAGGGCTGGAGGGCAGCCGCTTACCTCGGCGAAACGAATGAACCGCGATCGATCTTTTCGTGGGATGCCATTCAGCATCGGATTTTATCGCGAATCCATTCAAGAGGCGAGAAACGCGACGAGGGTGCGCCACAGGTCGGCCGCGGCGTGCTCGCCCAAGACCAGGTCGACGTGGTTGTAGTCCGTGCTCGCGCCGTTCGCCCGGCCGAGGACGATCCATCGCTTGACCGGGCTCGCCAGCGTCTCGAAAGCCGGCCGCACCGCCCAGGGCGGCGCGATGCCGTCGATCTTTCCGGCGACCACCAGCATCGGGATGCGCACCTTGCTCAACCCGCGGAGGTAGTCGATGCGGTGGTCGCGCGAGTCGAAGCGATTGTGGAGGACCCAGTCTGCGAACTGGGCGACCACCCCCGCCGGGGCTTCGTCGATGGCGACCGCGACCAGGCGCCGGAAGGTCTGGGCGGTTGTCGCCGGTCCGAGGATGATCCGCTCAGCGGGATCGATTCCGCTCCCCTGCAGCGGTAACGTCATGTGCGCGGCGGCTTCCACCGGCGCCCAGGAAGCGTAGGGCGCGAGCGGCGAGATTCGGCGCATCAGCTTCTCGAACGCGCCCGTCCATTGCAACCGCACCGGCGAGCCGAGGGTCACGCCCCGGCCAATGCCGGTCCCGCCGCTGGAAAGGTAGGCGTAGAGGATCATCCCGCCCATCGAATGGCCAACCCAATCCACAGGACCGCCGCCGGTGTGCGCGCGCACGTAATGGACGATGGCGGGCGCGTCGAAGTCGACGTAGTCGTCGAAGTTCACGGGCGCGCGCGGCTGCCTTTCGCTCGCGCCCGTGTCGCGCAAGGACGGCACCCAGACGTCGAATCCCTGGCGCGCGAGGTAGAGCGCCAGGCTGTGGCGCTCGTCCAGGTCCATGAAGCGGCCGTCGGTCTCGATGCCGTGCATCAGGATCACCGGACGCGCCCGGCGAGGCCCGGCGAGGGGCGGCACGTGTTTCAGGTCGAGGGTCCAGCCGTCCAGCGTGTGCACCTGGCATGTCTCGACCGGAGGCGGCCAGTCGGTCGCGTAGAAGCGTGCGACGAAGCAGCTTGGCAGGAGCGCCAGCACCAGGCAGAAGGCCACCCGGTTCACGGCAGCGCCTCCAGTGCCCGGACGAGCGCGGGCGTCACGTCGTCGAGCGCGGTGGACGACGCGAGCCAGTCGAGGTGGCCGTAGTCGCGCAAAAACAGCTCGACCCGCCCGAGACGCCGCGCGGCCCGCGGGCGCCAGGTCGAATGCGGCATCTCCAGCGCGTCCTCCGGCTCCACCCAGTTGTCGGCGACCGAGACGAAGACCCGCATCCGCACCTCGGGCAGCTCGACGGGCGCGTGGCGGGCGAGGCGGTCGGCGAGGTCCGCGGCGAGCGCGGGCGTCACCGGCACCGTCTCGCGCTCGAGGCGAGCGATCGCCCGTTCAGGGGCACCGTCAGCGCTCCCGAAGAGCAGCGTCGCCCGCCGGTCGGAGGCGGCCCAGGCGCGTGGATCGAACAGGTCGTCCGCGAGAGCGCGCGCCAGCGTGACGTCGCCGACCTCGTTCCAGACCGGGACGTCGACCGCGACGATGCCGCTCGCGCCGCCCGCGCGGGCGATGTCGAACGCCGCCTCTCCCCCGACGCCCACCGCGACCAGCCGCACCCGCCCCCTCCGGGAGGCGACCGCCGCGGCCGCGGCGAGCACGAAATCGTCGAACGAGCGCAGCCCCCGCGGCGGGTCGAAAGTGACGACGTCGAAGCCCGAGTCGCGGAGTTTCCCGCACAGCGGCGCGACCAGCCGGTGGTCGAAGCCGATTTCGGGAATCACCACCACTTTCGGCCCGCCGGTCGCGAAGAGCGCGGCCGCGGTCGGCGTCCACCGGTAGAGCTTCACCTCGCCGACCGACGACGCCACGTGCCCAACGAGAGCGCTCCCGCCAGGCACGCCGCGCAGAGCGTGGACGGTGGCGCACCCGAGCCATCCCGCGGCGAAGAGGACGAGCAGGCGCATTCACTTGGTCTTCGGCTTCGCCGGCGCCGGCGCGAGCAACTCCTGGCCGAGCGACACCTTCGGCGGCGGCGGGAAGCGCTCCTTCGACAGCCGCACGAGCGTCTCGTCGCAGAGGGTGTCGCTCGGCGCGTCGAACCCGTCGTTCTCGTAGCGGCCGGCAAGGTCGCGGGGCCCGAACAGCGCGAAGGCGACACCGGTGCTGCTCACCTTCGCCGGATAGAGCGCCCCGCCGTCGGGATGGACGTACCTCGGGGTGTCCTTCTTCGTCAGGCACTTGTGGTCCCAGGTGGTCGGACCCGGCGGGCGGACCTCGCTCCCGGCGAGCCAGACGTTGCGGATGGGACCGTCGCCGGGACCGGCGAGCTCGAAGACGGCAAGAGCGCTCCCCCACTGCGCGAACGACCCGCCGCCCTTGCGGTCGAGCACGACCATGCACCAGGGCGTGTCGCAGAAGATGCCGTGCGCCTTGGCGGCGACCGGGTCGAGCTTGGCGCTCTGGACGTAGACCACCGCGTAGAGGTCACTCGACAGGTTCCCCAGGACATCGACGAGCTGCGGCCGGGTCGTCTGCCCGGGAATCACGAAGCCGTCGGTGTAGAGGTGCAGCCGCCGGCCGTCCCACCCGCCCAGGAAGAGCTCCGGCAGAGAGCGTCCGCTGCCGCTCAGCCCGATGGCCCTCAGGTGCGCCGGCGCGCAGGAGATGACCACCAGACCCACCGCGAGGACGACCGCGCGCTTCAACCCCAAGGCTCCCTTCCCCCGCCGGCCCGGGCGAGGATAGCCCATCTTTTCGCTTCGCTTGCCACGGAGGGCGCCCGAGGACTAGATGGTCGGCGGGATTCGGCAGGTGCCGGATTCGACCCGGATTTTTCCGCAGGAGGCCTTCGATGAAGAAGCTCTATCTCGCCCGGTACGCCCAAAGCCCCTTCGGCAAGCTCGGCAACTACCCGCTCGAGTCCATGCTGCGCGACGCGGGCAGCAAGGATCTCGAGGGCGTCGACCGCCGTCTCGTCGACCACGTCGCGGTCGCCGGCCTGCTCGCGCCGATCCTGAGCGACCAGTCGCTCATCGCCGGGCTCGTCGCGATGGACCCCGTCTACCAGAACAAGAGCATCAAGGGCGTCGCGAACGCCTGCGACTCCGGCGGCCTCGCGGTGCTCGACTGCGCGACGCAGGTTCTCGCCGGCCTCGCCCACGTCGGCCTCGCCATCGGCGTCGAGAAGATGCACCCGCTCGAGGGCAAGCTGGACTCGAAGAAGGTCGGCCTCGCTCTAGGCACCGCGGCGCACCCGGACGACCTCTTCTCCCCCTTCACCTTCCCGCACGCCTTCGCGGTGATCATGGACCGCTACATGAAGGCTTACGGATGGACCGAGGAGGACTTCGCGGTCATCCCGCCGATCTTCTACGACAACGCGTCGCACAACCCGCTCGCGCACATGCACAAGCAGAACGAGAAGCTGCGGGTGACCCCGCAAGCGGTGCTGGAGAGCTACCGGCTCTTCACCGACCCCCCGCTGCCGCTCAAGCTCTTCGAGTGTTCGCAGATTTCCGACGGCTGGGCGCGCATCCTCGTATGCGACGAGGAGGGCCTGCAGAAGCTCGGCATCCAGAAGAGCGAGGCGACGCTGCTTTCGGGGTTCGGCCAGGCGACCGACAGCCTCTCCATCGCCTCGCGCGGCGAGAACCTGCTCAAGCCGGTCGGCGCGCGCCGTGCGTACCAGACCGCGATGGACATGGCTGGCGCCCGGCGCGACGACATCTCGCTGATGGAGATTCACGACTGCTTCTCGGTGATGGCGCCGCTGTCCGCCGAGATCATGGGCTTCGCGGACCCGGGCAAGGGCTTGCAGTACTTCAAGGACGGGCACGCGAACCGCGACGGCAAGACGCCGGTCAACACCTCGGGCGGCCTCATCGCCAAGGGTCACCCCATCGCCGCGACCGGCGTCGCGATGATCGGCTGGACGCACCAGCAGCTCCTCGGCAAGGTCCCGGCAGCGCTGCAAGTGAAGAACGCCAAGCTCGCCACCACGCTCAACATCGGCGGGCCGATCTGCAGCACCGTCGTCACCGTGCAGAAGCCGGCGTAGCACTGGACCAGGCTCGCGCTCCGGCGGTCGAAGGTTTGGCGCGCGGGCGCGCTCGCGAGCGTCGGCCCTTTGCCTCCTCGCGCTCCGAGCTCGCTGGTCGTGCGCCTTGGGGTTGCTATCCTCGCGAGAACCGATGCGGCTCGTGCGAAGCGTGCTCTTGTCGGCCCTGGGCGTCGCCCACGGCTTCAGCCTGCGCACCGGCGGGGTCTCGGGCGGTCCCTACGCGACCTTGAACCTCGGCGAGGCGCCGGACGAGACCTTCGCGAACCGGGCGGAGAATCGCCGGCGCTTCTTCGCGGACGCGGGCCTCGACGGCGACCTCGTCGCCGAGGTGACGCAGGTGCACGGCGACCGCGTCGTTTTCGCGCGACCCGAAGCCGGTCGCGTGATCATCGCCGGCGTTCCGGGCGGGCAGGCGCTTGCGGATCCCGTCGAGGCGGACGCCATCGTCGCCGCGCCTGGGGTAGCGGCAGCGGTACGGGTCGCCGACTGCGTTCCCATCCTCCTCTTCGATCCGCTCACCGGCAGCGCTGCAGCAGTTCATTCAGGCTGGCGCGGAACGGCGGCCCGCGTCGTCGAAAAGGCGGTGGCGGCGCTCGAAAACGCGGCCGGGGCGAAGCCGGACGGGCTTCGCGCCGCCCTCGGCCCGTCGATTCGCCGGTGCTGCTACGAGGTGAGCGACGAGCTCGCGGAGCGGTTCGAGTCCGACCCGGCCTTCGGCCCCGCGACGATCGATCGTTCGACCGCCCGGCCGCGCCTCGACCTCGCGGCGGCGAACGCGCGGCTTCTCGAAGGCGCTGGCCTCCGGCAGGACCACATCGACGACCTCGCCATGTGCACCGCGTGCGAGCCGGCGCGGTTCTTCAGCCATCGGCGCGACGCCGGCCGGACCGGACGCCACCTCGCCGCCATCGCGGCCGGACGCTGACAAGCGTTCCACTCCGACACCGGCGCACCTCGAGGGCCGGTGGTTTCTTGACCGCTCGGAAAGGGCGCCTATCATCGGTCGGGTCGAGGCCTATTCTCGGCCGATTCCGGCGAAAGCCACGCGGCGAAAGGCTTTGGGCGTGAGGCACGGCTCGGCGGCGAGCGGTCGATGGAACGAGGGCCGGTGTTGCCTCGCGGCAGCGCTCGCGCTCGGCATCATCGGCTGCGCGACCGCGAACGACGGGTCGGAACCGCGCGATCTCGCGCGGCTAAGCCAAGAGCTCGACGCTCAGTCCCAGAAGGAAGCCCGGCTCCAGGCCCGGGTGGACAAGCTCGAAGCCCGCTTGGGCGAGCTCGAGGCGAAGTCCCAGCCGCACTCGTCCGCTCCCGACCCGATCGCCGCGCTACCCGTGGTCAGGCTCCGGCCGTCACCCGCCTCGCCGCCGAACGCTCCCCCGCTGGACACCTCGGTCGACCTCGAGGACCCGAGCGACGCGGCGGTCGCGCAGCTCGAAGCGCCGCACGCGAGCCTCGAATCGTTCCGGCCGGAGGGGAACACCCCCGCGGACGACCTGCTCGTACAGGCGCGCGGGCCTATCGACGCCCGCCGCGATTGGGACGACTCGATCACGGCGCTCAGGGCGTTCGCCCGGCGGCATCCCCACGACAAGGCGGCCGCGCACGCGCTCTACCTGGCGGCGACGATGGCGGCCGGGCAGGGCGAGTGCGCCGCTGGGGAGCGCGCTTTCCGAGCGGCGGCCCGCGACACCCCGGCCGACGCTTTTGCTGGCAAGAGCCTGGTCGCGCTGGGCGAGTGCGAGGCGGGGCTGGGGCGGACCGCGCAAGCGCGAAAGACGTTGGGCGAGGTGTTGCGAAAGTATGGCGGGCGGCCGGAGGCTTTGGAGGCCGCTCGGGCACTGGCGATGCTCGGAAAGAAGGGCACCGCCGCCGGGCGGCCGTAGGCGTTCGGTTCCAAGGGAGGCGCCCGTCTCGAGGGCGCGAGGATGGTCGGATGGCCAAACGACTGGGAGTGGTGGTGCTCTGGCTGCTCGCGCCGCGGCTCGCATTCGCCGGGGTTCCGGCAGCGCCGCCGCCCGACTCGAGCGCCGAGCCCGCCGCGGTCACGCCGGGCGGGAGCCCTGTAGGGCAGCAGCAGCGCCGCCAGGAGGTAGCACCGGCGACGATGGTCCCCGAGGCGCCTCCGGGGCAGATGAGCCCCAACGGCCAATACACGATTCGGCGCGGCGACACCCTGTGGGACCTCTCGCAACGGTTCCTCGACAACCCCTGGTACTGGCCGAAAATCTGGGCGGACAACCCGGGCATCGCTAACCCCCACTGGATCTATCCTGGGAATTCGCTCCTGATCCGCACGAGCGGCGCCGGTCTGCCGGGCGAGGTCGAGCCGGCGGCGGCGGGCGTCCCCGGTCCCGGGAAGAGAGACATCGCGGACCTCGCCGCCGAGCGGCTGGGACACCTGGACAATCTGGGCCAGGACGCCGACCTCGTCACCGCGGCCGGACGCCTCGGCTTCCGCCCGCCGCCGATGCGGGTCCAGGTCGCGAGCCTGATCACGAGGGAGGATTTGGCCTCGTCGGGCGTCGTCGTGGGCTCCTTCGAGCCGAAGTCGCTCCTGACCACCTACGACCGCGTCTACCTCAGGTTCCCGGACCTGGCGAAGGTGCACGTCGGCGAGACCTTCAGCGTCTTTCGTCCGGGACCGGAGGTGATCCACCCGCTCACCGGCCAGTCGTTCGGGTACCGGACCAAGCTCATCGGCACCGTCCGGGTGCTCGGGAAGGACCGGGGGCTGGCGGTCGGCGAAATCGGCGAGGTGATGTCCTCGGTCGAGCGTGGCGACCGGCTGGGGCCGCCGGTGAAGCTGACCGAGACCGTGACGCCGGTGGCGAACACCCGGGAGCTGTCCGGGGTGATCCTCGCCACCGAGGTGCCGCACACGACCTGGAGCGCCGAAGAGCAGGTGGTCTTCCTCGACAAAGGCGCGAGGGACGGCGTCGAACGGGGAAACACCTTCGTCGTGGTGCAGGCTGGCGACGGTCTGGACGAGATGGCTCTCGGGGGGCGCACCTGGTCGCGGACCCTTCCCCGCGAAGTCGTGGCCCAGTTGATGGTCTTCGACGTGCGGGAAGACGCGTCGGCGGCGGTCGTGGTCAAGAGCTTGCGCGAGGTGGGCATCGGAGACGAGGTCGAGATGCACCCGACGGTGCCGCTGCCGGGCGCCGGCGGCGACGCGCGCTAGCCGGCAGCGCTTCCGGTCGGCGACATGGTCCGGAAGCCTGCCCACGCGCGAGCGAGCGCTCCCGCGAGCTTCTCGTCACAAAGCCCGCCGGCCTGTCCGGTCGACGCGACCGACCGTCGTGGCGCCGGGAGAACGGGTGGCCGCGCGTTTGGATTGCCGTCGACAGGCCCACGCGATCGACACGTGGCTTTCGAATTCGACCGCGACAAGCAGGGACCTTTCGCCAGGTCGGCGAAAGCCGGTCAGCTCGCGGGGACGTGGGCCATGAACTTGACGGTAGCGCCGCCGCTCACCAGGAGCTTCTGGGAAGGAGAGCGGGCGCCGCTCTTCGACTGGCAATAGACGGTGTGCGGTCCCGCGGGCACGGCGATGGGATTGCCCATCGGCACCGGCGTCCAGCGGCCGGTCGGCTCGCCATCGACGACCACCTGGGCGGTGGGAATGCACATCGCGATGAGCTTCCCGGTACCGTGATAGGCGCGCGCGGGCTTCGAAGTGGCCGGCGGCGCTGCTGCTGGCCTCGTGGTCGCCACCGGAACGAGCCGGAAGCGCACCATCTTCGACGAGCCGCTCGGCGCCTCGACCTGCTTCGACATCGTTTCGTAGCCGGGAGCGGAGAGGCTCAACCGCACCGGCCGGTTCCCGGGCAGATCGGGCAAGCGCTGCGGGGTCGTTCCCCGCGGCTGATCGTCGACCGAGAGCGCGGCCCGCGGAATCGAGAAGACGACGAGCGTTCCCGGCGGATCGACGGCCGCGGTCGGGCCTGGCTTCCGCCTGGCTTCGGCCCCGATGGACGATTCTCGCCCCGGGCGATGCCCTCGCCGCCGTTCCCGTGAGGATGGCTCGCGTCGGGGGACTTCCGGCGGGGATTTCGAGGCCACGGTCGGCGGATGACCCTGGTCGCTCGCGACCGCTGGCGGCGTCTTCGGCGCGGGGTTCGCCGGCGTCGACGGCGACGCCGCGGTCGTGACGGGGGACGGCGGCGGTGCCGCTGGGCGCGTCAGACGCTTCAGCTCGACCTTCAGCGTCACCGAGCTCTTCGGGCGAATCTGCACGTCCTGGGTGAACGGCTGGAACCGGTCCTCCTGAACGGCAACGTGATGCGTGCCCGCGGCGGGGGTCAGGCTCAAGGGAAGCGCGTCCGCCACCCGCCGTCCGTCGACCCGAACGATGGCGCCCCGGGAGGGCGTCACCTCGATGTACAGGTGCCCTGCCGCCGGGCCGGTGAGCTTCCGCCAGGCACCGGTGGCGAAGCCGCGGGCGCGCGGCGAGAGCTTCCACGCGCCCCCGAGCCCCACCGCCACCAGCACGACCACCAGGAGCGCTACCGTGACCTTCCGCGCGGCCGACGAGCGGCGAGCCCGGACCGGCGCCGGCTTGGAACGCTCCGAGACCGGCATCGGGGGCGGCCGCACCCGGGTCGCCTGGTCGCCCGTCGCCTCGGCGTCCACGCCGCTGCCGCCATCGTCATTCTCCTTGGGTCGGCGCGAGACGCCCGAGTGACGGCGGCTGTCCAGGTTGAACGGCAGGTCGGCGCTGCGCACGTGGGTCGGCGCGTGTTGGACCTCGACCTCATCGTCCGCGAGGCCGATGCTGGCGAGACTCGCGGCGTCGGTGACGAGCTCGCTCGGCTCGGCCGGCGGCGGCGGTCGCTCCTCGCTCACGAACGGTTGGAACAGCGAGGTCCGCTCCTGGAGCCTCAGCTCCGAGGTCATGAAGGCGCTCGGGGGACCGATGCGCACCTTGCCCCCGTCGGCGACCGGCTCCGGGGCGGCGGTCTCCGGCGCCGCCGCGATGGCCTGCGGGACCGGTACCGGAGGGTTCGTGGCCGACAGGTCGAAGTCGATCACCTCCTCCGGCTTGGTCGCCTCCCAGCGCCGCTGCCGCTCCTGTTCCTTCGCGTATTCGATGGCGAAGGCGTCCTTCATGAAGGTCGAGAGGCTCTTCGCCGAGTAGACGTCCTCGCCCGAGTACAAGAAGCGCATCAGGTCGTCGTGCAGCTCGCTGCACCACTGGTAGCGGTCGTCCCGTTCCTTCGCGAGCGCCTTGAGGGCGATGCGTTCGAGCCCCGGGGGAATGGCCGGGTTGATCTCGCTCGGCGCGCGCACCTCGCCCGCGCGCACCTTCTCCAGGGTGGAAAAATCGCTCTCGCCCGAGAACAGCTTGGTCCCGGTGAGCATCTCGTACATCATCACGCCGCACGAATAGATGTCCGAGCGGTGGTCGATGGCCAGCCCCCGGACCTGCTCCGGGCTCATGTAGCCGAACTTGCCCTTGAGGATGCCCGCTTGGGTCTTCTGCAGCCGGCCGGCGGCCTTGGCGATGCCGAAGTCGATGATCTTGACCCCGCCCTCGTAGCTGACGAGCACGTTCTGCGGCGAGATGTCGCGATGGATGATGTTCTGCTCGTGCCCTTGCGCGTCGCGCTTGCGGTGGGCGTAGTCGAGCCCCTCGCACATCCGGGCGAGGATGTAGACCGCCATCGCGACGGGAACGGTCTGCCCCTTCTTCTTGAACTTGTCGATGATCAGGCGGACGTCCCGGCCGGGGACGTACTCCATCGCCATGAAGTACGCTTCCTCGTGCTTGCCGAGCTCGTAGATGTGGACGAGGTTCGCGTGGCTCAAGAGCGCCGCGATGCGCGCCTCGTCGATGAACATGGTGATGAACTCGTCGTCCTCCACCATCGTCGGCAGGATGCGCTTGATGGCGACCAGCCGCTCGAATCCCTCGACCCCGAAGGTCTTCGCCGCGAAGACCTCGGCCATCCCGCCGACGGCGATGCGGTCGAGCAGGAGGTACTTCCCGAAGGGCAGCGGCTTGCGCATCCTCAGTGTTTCTCGGTGACTTGCGCGCTCGAGCTCACCCCAAGAGCGGTGCCGCTCCTCGAACCCTAGTCCGGGCTCTTGCTCGGCGGGCTGGCCGGCGGCGGGTTGCCCAGGTAGGCGTTCTTCACGTCCTCGAACATCCGGATGTAGCGGGCGGTCGCGAACAGCGGAATCGCGCCCGCTGAGAACAACGACGCCGAGGCCGCCGAGATCTTCGCCTGGAACACGTTCTGGCCGGTCCGCGAGTCGACCGCCCACACCGCGACCGTCCAGGCGATGGGCGCGCCCTTGACCGCGGCCATCGCCGCCCAGGACGCCTCCTGGTCGAGCTTGCGCCCATCAGTGTTCGCCCACTTCACGTAGGCGACGACGTGGCCATCGGTCGGGTCGAGGCTGACGTCGCGCACCCGGCCCTTGAGCGGGCTCTGGTCGAGAATCGCCCGCACCCGCTCCTCGCAGCGCTCCAGCAGATCCGGCCCGGCCGCCTCACCGGCGGCGATGGCCCGCTTCAACGCCCTCAGGCTCACCTTGAAGTTGCGGGCGATCGCTGGCAGCCGCCGCCTGGGCGCCATCTTGATCACCCTGGGGTCCTGAAGCGCGAGCTGATAGGAGCGGTACAGGTAGAAGTCGTTTGCGCTGATGTTCACCGGCTTCGCGCGCGCGGGAACGGCGAGGGCGAGCATCGCGGCTGCCCCGAGCACCAGCGCGAGCCTCCCGACAAGACGTCCGCCGGTCGAACCCCAAGGATGGATCGAACTCATCGGGTGCCGTCGCTCCTTTCCGTGTTGTGGGTCCCGGCTGCTCGCGGGACTGGCGCGCCAGCAGCGCCACCGAAGTTGAATCATCGTTCAGGCCAACGTCGAGTGCCACCACACCGGGCTCTTGCCAGGCAAAGGCGCTGGTGGCCGGCGGTGCCCGCCTGGTCGGGCTGGAAGTGTATCGGCGGCCCTCCGGCGTGGCAAGAAGCGGTCGGGCGCTTTTTCTCCAACGCGAGGCGATCGGCGAGCGGTTCTCCGGCGCGCCAGTCCAGGCGTTTTCCAGGCGAATCCCCAAAGGTCCATCCGCGTCGCGTCCCGGCGGCACCGGGTCGA
Organism: Myxococcales bacterium; assembly: GCA_021787845.1. Classification (GTDB taxonomy): domain Bacteria; phylum Myxococcota; class Myxococcia; order Myxococcales; family JAJYLH01; genus JAJYLH01. Next base: position 117,119 of record JAJYLH010000003.1, read on the forward strand.
TGTCCGGCGCGCCCGGCCGGCAGAGAGGCGACGCAACACCCAAGTGGGCACCCGGGGTGCGACGCCACTTCTGCCCGGCGGATGCGCCCCTGCCCGTCGACCGGCGGCGCGGCAGCCGACGCCTGGGCACAGGACCTCCAGATGATGGCGGGCGGCCTTGTGGTGTACGCTCTTTCGCGCTCGAGAGGGGCCGGCCGTCATCGGGAGCCCTCGACGCACCTCGTGGTCGGTCGCCGGCCGCTGCCCGCGTCTTCGGTCCGAGCCGGATGGCATCGTTTCCGGCCGGCCCCCGGGCACGACACCGAAGAGGGATCTCGCCATGACCCGACCGGCGCTCGTTGTCGCGGCTGCCATCGTCTTCTTCTCCGCCCGACCCGCGCGTGCCGCCTGCACCGGCATCCAGCCCGGGGACTACGCGGGCGCGGACCTGACCGTCTCCGCGAACTCCACGTTGTGCGGCGGCACCTATTCCAACGTCGGCACGTTCACCATCGCCTCCGGCGTCACCGCGACCGTCGACCCGGCGAGCGGCGGCCAGGTCACCGTCCAGGCGACGCGCGTGAGCATCGTGGGAACCCTGGATGGGACCGGCAGCGGTAGCGCTGGGGGGCAGGGCTGCACCTATACGAACGGCGGCGCGGGCCAGGCGGGCTCGGGCGTGTCCCCGGGAGGCGGCGCGCACGCGGCACCAAGCCGCGGCGGCGGCTCGGGCGGTGGCGGCGGCGGGGCCGGGAACGCGGGGGGCACCGGCGGACAGGGCAGCTCGGGGGCCACCGCCGGCGTCGGCGGGGCCGCGGACGGGGTCTTGGGCGACCCGACGCGCACCGTCGTCGGCTCCGGAGGCGGCGGGGGCGGCTGCGCGGCGGCGCGTTTCGCCGATTGGGAGACGGCCGGCGCGGGCGGCGCGGGCGGCGGGTCGATCACCCTGATCGCCAAGGTGATCGAGATCGAGGGCGCCGTCCGGGCAGATGGCAGCCCCGGAACGAGCGGGACCCCGCTGTTGGGCGGCGACGGGGGCGGAGGCGGAGGCTCAGGCGGAACGCTGGTGCTCTACGCCACCGAACGCCTGGCTTTCGGCACCAACGCCGCGGTCAGCGCCAACGGCGGCGCGGGCGGTGCGCAAGGGGTCGGATTCATCTTGAGCAGCGGTGGAGGAGGCGGCGGCGGTGCCGGAGGGCGCATCAAGCTGTTCCAGCCGGCGAGCTGCGGCGGCGCCCCCACGTCGGTGAGCGGCGGCGCTGCTGGTAGCGGCGCCAACGGCGGCGAGGTGGGCGGCACCGGTACCGCCTACTGCGAGGACGTCGAGAAGAACCCGACCATCTCCGCGGTGACCGCCAGCCCGAACCCGCAGAACGAGGGAAGCGCCTCGACGATCACGGTCCAAGCGGCGAACGGCTCCGCCGAGCTCGGATCGCTCGGTCATCTCTTGAAGTTCCAAGTCGACTGCGACGGCAACGGCACCTACGAAGTCGGTCCCCAGACGTCGAATTCGACCTCCTGCACCTGGCCAGACAACGGAACCTACACGGTGCACGTGCGGGTGAGCGACTGGAACAGCGTCGGCTGGTCGGGGGAGGCGGCCGGCACCTTCGCCTTTGGCGGCAGCGCGACCTCGAGCGTCGCGGTATCGGTCAAGAACGTCGCGCCGACGATCACCTCGATGGTGGTGCCCGCGACCGGGAACGAAGGAGCGGCGCTCTCGTTCACCGGCAGCGCTACCGATCCCTCACCGGTCGACCAGCGGAGCTTGACCTACTCCTGGGATTTCGGCGACGGCACGCCACCCGCGCTGGGGACCTCGGTCACCCACATCTACGCGGACAACGGCGCGTATTCGGTCACTCTGACCGTCACCGACAAGGACGGCGGGACGACGAACAGGTCGGCGACGACCGTCATCGCCGATGTCCCGCCCTCGGTCGACTCGATCACGATTCCGTCGCTGACCGAGAGCGTTGCCGCCACCTTCGGCGCGGCGGTGAGCGATCCTTCGAGCGCGGACACCGCGGCGGGCTTCCAGTACGACTGGCACTTCGGAGACGGCACCCCCGACGCGACTGGCCACGACCTGTCGGCGCCGACGCACACCTACGTCGAGAGCGGCACCTATCAGCTCACCCTGACGGTCACCGACAAGGACGGCTTCTCCGGGTCGAAGACGGTAACCGTGACCGTCGCCAACGCGCCGCCGGTGGTGAAGATCGTCAGCACCGTTCCGGCTAGCCCTCCGGAAGGGTCGCCGGCCACCGTCACCGCCGGCGCCACCGACACGCCGGGCGACACCGCTGCCGGGTTCACCTTCACCTTCCACTGGGGCGACGGCACCCCGGACACGGTGACCCGCAACTCGAGCGCGGCTCACACCTATGCCGACAACGGGAGCTACGCCTTCACGGTCACCGCGACCGACCGCGACGGCGGCGTTTCCAACCCGGCCGCCGAGAGCATCGTGGTGACCAACGTCGCTCCGACGATCACGAGCCTGACGGGACCGGTCTCGCCCATCGACGAGGGTTCGAGCGCCGCATTCTCCGCGGCCGCGACCGACCCGAGCTCGGCCGACGTCGCCGCCGGGCTCATCTATTCGTGGGATTTCGGCGACGGACAGAAGGCGAGCGGGAAGAACCTCACCGGCCCGACCCACGTCTTCGACGACAACGGCCAATACACGGTCACCCTGGTCGTCAGCGACAAGGACAACGGAGCGAGCGCACCGCAGAGCATCCAGGTCGACGTCGTCAACGTGGCGCCGGCGGTCACGCTGGTGCTGCCGTCGAACGTGGTCGAGAGCATGGCAGCGACGTTCGGCTCGACGGTGTCCGATCCGTCGACCGCGGACACCGAGGCCGGGTTCACCTACGACTGGAGTTGGGGGGACGGCACCGCTGACGCCGTAGGGAAGGGCCTGAGCTCGCCGTCGCACACCTACGTCGAGAGCGGGAGGTACACGCTGACGCTTCAGGCGACCGACAAGGATGGCGGGGTGGGGGCCCAGACGGCGACCGTGACCGTCGCCAACGCGCCGCCGGCGGTGAGCTTCACGAACCCGCCCACCCGAGCCAACGAGGGCTCGACCGTTACCTTTACCTACCAGGCGACCGACACCCCCGGCGACACCGCGGCGGGATTCGATTTCACCCTGGACTGGGGCGACAGCACCCAGAAGACCGTCACCCGCGCGACCAGCGCGAGCCACCTCTTCGACGACAACGGCACCTACACCATCACCCTCACCGCGACCGATCGCGACGGCGGGACGAGCGAGCCGGCGACCACGACCCTCGCCGTGGCCAACGTGCCGCCGACGGTGACCTTGAGCGCTCCCGCCACCCTTGCGGAAGGCGCCGCCGGGACGTTCTCGGTGACCGTCACCGACCCGTCGCAAGCCGACACCCGCGCCGGCTTCGCCTACGCCTGGGATTTCGGCGACGGCACGGCCGTCAGCCACGACCCGAGCCCGCAGTCGCACGCCTACGACGACAACGGGACCTACGCGGTCCGGGTGACCGTCACCGACAAAGACGGCGGCAGCACCTCCCAGACCGCCTCGGTCCGGGTGACGAACGTCGCGCCGACAGTGACCCTCGGGCCCGTGCCCAGCCCCGTCGAGGCGCAGAACCCGGCGGCGTTCAGCGCGTCGGCCACCGACCCGTCGAGCGCCGACACCGCCGCGGGCTTCACCTTCGTCTACGACTGGGGCGACGGCACGACGAGCACGGTCACGGGCACCTCGACAGAGCTGCTGCACACCTGGACCGCTCCCGGCACCTACACGCTCCAAGTCACCGCCACCGACAAGGACGCCGGCACGAGCGCGCCCGCCACCGCGACCATCGTGGTGACGCCGGCGCCGCAGCCACCGGCGCTCTCGCTCGCGCCCGCCACCCAGACGGTCACCGAGGGCGGTTCCGCTTCCCTCACCGCGACCTTCTCCGACCCGGACCCCGGCGACCGGGTGGCCAGCATCCAGTGGCAGTTCGGCGACGGGACGACCCTCACCTCGACGCAGCCCCAGAGCCCACTCGCCCTCCAGCACCCCTATCCGGACAGCGGCGCCTACACGGTCACCGCCATCGCCATCGACGCCACCGGCCTGTCGACCACCGCGACCGCGACTGTGGTGGTGACGAACGTCGCGCCGACCGTGCAGATCACCAGCGTTCCATCGGGAGCGACCGAAGGCGCGCCCGTCGACGTCGCCGGCACCGCGACGGACCCGTCGCCCAGCGACACCGCTGCTGGTTTCACCTACCGCTGGAGCTGGGGGGACGGCACCGCCGATTCGGTCGGCCTCGGCTTGTCGAGCGCGAGCCACACCTACGAGGACAACGGCACCTACACGCTCACCCTCACCGCGACCGATCAGGAAGGTGCGACCAGCGCGCCCGTGAGCCAGCAGGTCGCCGTCCAGAACGTCGCGCCGACGGTCGAGCTGACCGGAAAATCCAGCGGCAACGAGGGCGACACGCTGACCTTCGACGCGACCGTTTCCGACCCCTCGCCGGTGGACACGGCCGCCGGTTTCACCTTCGATTGGCGCTGGGGCGATGGCTCGCCGGACACCACGGGAAAGAACCTCTCTCCACAAGCGCATCTGTTCGGCGACGACGGCGACTTCCAGGTGACGCTGACGGTCACCGACAAGGACGGCGGCGCGACCACCCAGCAGTTGGCCGTCAGCATCGCGAACCTGCCGCCGGTGGTGAGCCTGGGGCCGTTCCCCTCGCCGGTCGTCGCGGGCACCGCGGCGACGTTCACCGCGTCCGCGACCGACGGTCCCGCCGACACCGCCGCCGGCTTCACCTTCATCTTCGACTGGGGCGACGGCTCGCCGCCGACGACCGGGAAGAGCGGCTCGGCCGCGCACACGTACCGGAAGAGCGGCAACTACCTCATCAGCGTCACCGCCACCGACCAGGATGGGGCCATGAGCGCTCCTGCCTCCCGCGCGGTCGACGTCTCCCCCGCCGGCTCCACCAATCCGCCCAGCTTGAGCGTCGCGCCCGCGACCAGCGCCATCGACGAGGGCAGCTCGGTCTCGTTCACCGCGACCTTCGCCGGCCCCGACGCGGCCGATCCGGTGGTGTCGCTCGAGTGGCGTTTCGGCGACGGGCAGACCCAAACCATCAGCGCCCCCGAGAGCCCTCTGACGCTCTCCCATCTCTTCGCGGACAACGGCGCTTTCCAGGTGATTGTGGTGGCGACCGATTCATCGGGCGCGCAGGCGACCGCGCAGGTGAGCGTCACCGCTGCCGAGGTACCTCCGACCGCGACGCTCGGCCCGGCGCCGGCGGGACTCACCGAAGGCGAGAACGCGTCGTTCTCGGCGACCGCCTCCGACCCTTCCCCGGCCGACACGCAGGCTGGCTTCACTTTCGACTGGAGCTGGGGCGACGGTACGCCTGGCAGCAGCGGCCTCGGCCTCACCAGCCCCACCCACGTTTTCGAGGAGAGCGGCAGCTATGCCGTTACCCTCGTGGTCACCGACAAGGACGGCGCTTCCTCGCAGGCGGTGAGCGAGACCGTCGAAGTGGCGGGCGTCGCGCCGGCGGTCGCCCTGAATGCACCGGCCACCGGCGACGAGGGTTCGCCCCTCGCCTTCAGCGCGACCGCGACCTCACCCTCCTCTACCGTCACCCAGGCGGGATTCGTCTATTCATGGGATTTCGGCGACGGATCGCCCAAGCTCGAAGGGCTGGGGCTCTCGAACGTGTCGCACGCCTACGCGGACAACGGCAGCTATCCTGCTGAGCTCGTGGTGACCGACAAGGACGGGCTTTCGACGACGAAGACCGCGGTCGTCGACGTGAAGAACGTACCGCCGGTCGCGGCGGTGAAAGTGCCCACGCCGGTGACGCAAGGGGTCTCGGCGACCTTTGCCTTCGCGGCGACCGATCCGTCGAGCGCGGACACCGCGGCGGGCTTCGCCTTCGCCATCGACTGGGGCGACGGCACCCAGGCGAGCCCGACCGGGACCAGCCTTTCGCTCAGCCACACCTATCAGGCGGCCGGGGAATACACGCTTTCGGTCGTCGCGACGGACAAGGACGGCGGTGCCAGCGCGCCGGTGAGCGCAACGGTCCAAGTCGAGGCGTTCAGCACCAACCGGCCGCCGGTGGTCGCCCTCGCGCCGCCCAGCGAGACCGCCGCCGAAGGGGCGGGGGCCTCCTGGACTGCGACGTTCTCCGATCCGGATCCGGGCGACGCGGTGACGAGCCTCGCGTGGGACTTCGGCGACGGAAGCCAAGAAACCGATTCGCTTCCCGCGAGCCCGGCCGCCAAGACGCACGTCTTCCAGAACGCGGGCACCTACTCGGTCACGCTCACGGCGACCGACTCGCACGGCGGGCAGGGCACCACGGTCGCGACGGTAACCGTCACGAACGTCGCGCCGGCCGTCACCCTGGGGCCCCTCCCCTCCGGGATCGAGGCGGGAACCGCCGCGACCTTCACCGCGAGCGCGACCGACCCCTCGCCGGCGGACATGAGCGCGGGCTTCAGCTTCCTGTTCGACTGGGGCGACGGGACGACCTCGACGGCCACCGGAACGAACGCGAGCGTCGACCACACCTACGCCGCCGATGGCACCTACCTCCTGTCGGTCACCGCGACCGACCCGGGCGGCGCGGTCAGCGCGCCGGCACAAGCGAAGGTCTCCGTCGGAAGACCCAGCAGCGCTCCCGTTCTCACCCTCGCTCCAAACGGCCAGCACGACCCAGCCGGCCAGGCGGCGAGCTTCACCGCGACGTTCAGAGACGACAGCCCCGGCGACTCGGTGGCGCGCCTCGACTGGGACTTCGGCGACGGCCGGACATTGGCAGACACGACCCCCTACAGCCCTGCCGTGGAGCAGCACACCTACCTCGACCCGGGGACCTTCGCGGTCACCGTCCAGGCGACGAGCGCGCTCGGTCAGGTATCGACCGCGACCGTCGAGGTGACGGTCGACGACGTGCCGCCGACGATCGTGCTCGACCCGCCGCCGCTCGGCGGAGAGGAGGGCGCCGCCGTCGGCCTCGGAGCGCAGGTGACCGACCCGTCGCCCAAGGCGACCGCTGCCGGGTTCCAGTACCGCTGGGATTTCGGAGACGGCTCGGCGGTGAAATCGGGGACCCAGCTCGACCACGTGACGCACATCTACCCCGACAACGGCAGCTATACGGTGACCCTGACGGTCACCGACGACCTGGGAACGGCGGTGACGGCGGCCGAGACGGTGAGCATCGCCAACGTCGCGCCCGTGGTGCTGGTCGATGGGCCGCTCGCGGGCAACATCGGTGATGTCCTTTCGTTTCAGGCCGTGGTCACCGATTCGTCGCCGGTCGACACCGCTGCCGGCTTCCAAGTCGACTGGGATTTCGGCGATGGCTCACCCCAAGAGAGCGGTCTTGGTAAGCTCGCGGCCCATCACGCTTTCGGCAAGCCTGGAAGCTACACGGTGACGGTGACAGCCACCGACAAGGATGGCGGGAGCGGGAGTGCCGACCTCCTGGTGGTGGTCGGGGACGTCGCGCCGGTCGTCTCGCTGGGGCCCGACGTCGACACCACACGCAACGCCACGGTGACCTACCAGCCGCAGGTGGTCTACGCCGGCGGGGTCGACACGCTGGGGTGGGCCTGGGACTTTGGCGACGGGGCGACCTCCACCGATCCGGCGCCGACGCACGCTTATTCCGCTCTGGGCGCGTACACCGTTCGGGTCACGGCAACGGACCCGAGTGGTGAGAGCGGTTCTGCTACCCAGGCGGTCCACGTGAAGGACATTCCGCCGACCGCGACCAACGTGGCCATCGATCCGGCGGATCCCGGATCGAACGACACCCTGTCCGTCGCGTACGACTACCAGGACGCCGACGGCGACCCGGAGGGCGGCACCGCTCTCGCTTGGACGGTGGACGGTGACATCATCGCCCCGCTGGCGGGCCTGAGGCAGATCGATCCCAGCCGCACCGAGCACGGGCAACAATGGCTGGTGACGGTGACGCCGAACGACGGAATCGAACCGGGCGCGCCGGCGTCGTCCGACCCGGTGATCGTCGGCGACCAGCCGCCGGTGGCGTCCGACCTCGCGTTCGACGTGGTTCCGACGCGCGCGACGCCGTCGTTGACCCTCCGGTGGTCGTTCACCGACCCGGACGGCGACCGGGAGGAGCACACCCGCGTCACCTGGACCCGGAACGGCACCTCGATGCCGCAGCTCGACGGGCTCGCGACGATTCCGGGACCGTTCAAGAAGGGCGATGTGTGGGAGGCCACGGTGACGCCGAACGACGGTTTCGAGCTCGGCGCCCCGGTCTCGACGAACACCACCGTGGCGGATTCGGCGCCGGTGTTCGATGTGCTCGACGACGTCGCCGTGCCCGCCCAGGGCGCGCTGACGCCGGTGACCCTCCACGTCCAGGCGAGCGACCCGGACGGGGACCCGGTCACCGTCACCTGTGCCGATCAGGGAAAGCCCATCGGCCTCTCGGGACCGGTCTCGTTTCCCGTCGGCACCTCCGCCGTCGCGTGTACGGCGAGCGACGGAACGCTGAAGACCATCGGCCAACTCAAGGTCGCGGTCGGCGACGTGCCGCCGGTGGTGGACGTCGGCGGCGACCGCACCGCCGACCCCGGGCGTGTCACGCTCGTCGCGAAGGGGAAGGACACCCTCGGACGGGCGCTGACCTACGCGTGGTCGCTCGTGTCGTCGCCCGAGCCCGTGATGCTCGAGGGCGCGGACCAGACGCAGATGACCGCCTTCGTGCGCAAAGCCGGGCCCTACGTTTTCGAGGCTCGGGCTTCGAACGGAGTGGCGGAAGGCTCGGACCGGGTCACCGTCACGGTGCGCAACCTCCCGCCGTTCGCGGACGCTGGGCCGTCGCCGCAGGAGGGCACGGTCGGCGCGCCGCTCAAGCTTTCCGGCGCCGCAAGCGCCGATCCGAACGGCGATGCGCTCACCTTTTCGTGGGCCGTGGTCGCGGGGAAGAGTCCGCAAGCGGTCCTGTCCGAGGGGAGCGGTCCCGCTAGCATCATCGTCACCCCGAAATCCGCGGGCGAGTCCGTGGTGCGGCTGACCGTCAGCGATGGGAAGCTCTCGTCGACGGCGGACGTGGTCATCGACGTCGCGCCGGCGACGGCGGGAGGCCATCCGCCGATTGCCCACGCCGGGCCCGACCAGACCGCCATCACCGGCGAGACGGTGACGCTCGACGGCAGCGCAAGCTGGGATCCGGACGGCGATGCGCTGGCGTACGCCTGGAGCGAAGTCGAGGGGCCGACGCTGCTGATCTCGAACCCGCGGACGGCGCAGCCGACCTTCGTCGCGCAAACGGAAGGAAAGTACGTGTTCGAGCTGGCGGTGAGCGATACCGACGGCTTTGTCGCCCGGGATCGCACGACCGTCGCCGTCGTCGACGCGGGAACCAATCACCGCCCCATCGCCGCGATCGCGAACGCTGAGCAGAAGGTCGGCGTCGACGTCGAGGTCACCCTGGACGGCACGCCCAGCAGCGACCCGGACGGCGACACGCTCACCTATCGCTGGTCGCAAGTCTCCGGGCCGCAGGTGTCCCTCGTCGGAGCCGACCGGGCCGAGGCGACGTTCGTCACCACCGTCGGTGCCAAGCTCGAGCTCGCACTGGTCGTCAACGATGGGCAGTTGGACAGCCGCCCAGCGACAGCGGTGGTGGAGGTCACGGAGAGCGACCGGTCCCAGCCGGTGGCCGACGCGGGAGCGGACCAGAGCGGCTACGTCGGCGACCTGGTGGTGCTGGATGGCACGAAGTCGAGCGATCCGCTGCACGAGAAGCTGGTGTACGCGTGGAGCGAGCTGTCGGGCCCGGTGATCGTGCTGTCCGGCGCAGGGCGGTCGCAGGCGTCGTTCACGCCTACCGTGAAGGGGACGTATACGCTCCAGCTCGTCGTCGGGGCGGGAACCCGCATCAGCCCGCCGGACAGCGTCGTCGTTCACGTCCACGCGCTGCCGGATGTTCGGGGCGGCTGCGGCTGCGGCCCGGACGCGACCTTCGGCGGGCTGCCGCTACTAGGGTTGCTGCTTCTCTTCCGGCGGCGCCGACGGACGATGCCGTGAGCGAGCGCATCCCGCTGTTCCTGGTCGAGGACCAGACGGCGACCTTGAAGGCTCTCGTCAAGCTGCTGGGCTCCTACCCAGCGTTCGAGGTCGTCGGCACCGCGATGACCGGTGAAGCGGCGCGGCACGCGCTGCCCCTGAGCGGGGCACGGGTCGCGCTGGTGGACATCGAGCTACCGGGCATCGACGGGATCGAGCTCGTGGCGCTCCTCAAGAGCGCTCACGTCCAGTGCGAGCTCCTGATGCTCACCTCGTTCGCCGACCCGCAGAAGCTGTTCGAGGCGATGCGGCGCGGGGCGTCCGGCTACCTCGTCAAGGGCGTCGCTGCCGACAAGCTGGCGCGGGCCATCGAGGAGGTCGACGGCGGCGGTACCATCATCGAGCCCAGGCTGGCGAAGCATTTCTGGCAGTACTTCAAGGGCGTGGAAGAGCCGCGGCGCAACGAGACGCCGCTCGACGCGGAGGAGCTGGATCTCTTGACCCTGGTCGCGAAGGGCCTCTCCAACGCGGAAACCGCCGGAGTTCTGGGGCTCGGCAAACGCAACGTCCGCACGCGGCTGGGGAAGATCTACGACAAGCTCGGAGCCCGGTCGCATGTGGACGCGGTGGTGGTCGCGCTCAAGCGAGGGCTCATCGAGATCTGACGGCGACGCGGTCGGGCCCGGCGGACGCCACCGACTCCGCGCCGAGCACGCCCCGGAGGATTCGTTCGAGGGCGTTGCGCGCTCGCGGGTCGCCGGCGCCGTCGAACCACGAATCGCCCGTCAGGCGACCACGGCCGCGGCTGAGCCGGACGATGGCGCCCTCGTCTCGCGGCCCGGCGAGCCGGACGATGGCCCCCAGCGGGTCGAACGCCGCGGAGGCGCCGCGCACGACCCAGCCCGCACGCGGTCCCGCGATCATCAGGCTTCGCAAGCTGTCCTGCACCGCTTCTGGCACGGGGCTCAGCGGACCGCTCACCTTGCGGCGCCCCTGGATGCGCTCCCGCGTCGGCTCCGCCCGGACCCTTCCGCCCACGGCATCCGCCGCCTGCGCGAAGATCGCCGCGGTCAGCTCCGCCACGCCCTTCCCGTCGACCCCGGAGAACGCGACGAGCTGGAGCACGAACTCGTCGTGCTCTCCGTCACCGCCGCCCTCCCCTGCCGCAGGCAGGAGCAGGGTTTCCACGAACCCGCGCTCGGTCTCGTGCCGGAGCCGAATCCACCGGTCGGGCTCGCTCTCGTCGAGGCGCGCGAGCTTCCATCCCGGCGCTGTCCACTGGCGGAGCCGCAGGGCGGCGGGGCTCATCTGGTGCACGAAGGTGCGCTGGCCCGGGTCGAGCGCGCGCAGCTCGTCGCGGCTCACCGGCCGGAAGATGTCGGTCCCCTTGCGCCGCGCGTAGAGCTCGAAGAACCCGTCGCAGCGGCGCTCGAAGACGCATTCGCGGCAGCTTGCGAGCTTCACCTTGTCGCGCTTCTTGACGAAGTACTTGTCCCACGCCTCCGAGATGCGCCCTTCGCTCTCCGCCGAGACGGTCAAGGTCTCCGCGCCGCCGTGGTGGATGAAGGGTGCCCATTCCGGCGCCTGGCAGTACGGGAGGTTGCCGACGCTCACGTCGAGGTCCGGCGCCGCTTCCGCCAGGCGTGTGAACATCCGCCGGACCACCCGGCCGAGGTCGTCGTACGCGGGAAGGATTCCGGCGAGGTAGTCCTCCGTCCGCTCGCCGGCGTCGAGCGGCCGCACCATGTCCAGGTGGACCTGCCGAATCGGGAAGCGGGTGACGAAGTCCGGCAGCTTCAGGAGCGACCGGTAGTTCTGCTCGACCACGCACATGTTGCAGGTGATGCGCTGGTCTCGAGCGGCGAGGTACTCGAGCCCCCGGACGATCTTCCGGAACGCGCCGGGCTTCTGCGTGGTCTGGTCGTGGGTCGCCTCGTCCCAGCCCTGAAGGCTGACGCGCCAGACGAAATCGCGGCTGACGGCGAGCACCCGGTCGAGGAAGTCCTTCTGTTGGAAGCGCGAGCCGTTGGTGAAGATTTCGATCTCGGTGAAGCCGAGCGCGACCGCGTGACGGAGGACCGGGAAGAAGGTCACGTGAATCGTGGGCTCGCCGCCCATGATGGTGGCCTTGGTGATGCCCTGCGCCCGGGCGCGGGTGAGGCTTTCCTCGATCTCCGGCTCGGGCGTGGGGCGGGTGCGCTTGAGCTGGGTCATCTGCCCGCTGACGCAGAACACGCAGCGGTTGTTGCAGACGTGGCTGAGCTGGATTTCAAAGCGCTGGTTGGGCTCCATCGGCCACCCGGATCGTGCCGGCCCTCATTTTTCAGGGTTTTGGGAAACCGGGTCAAGTCCGTCCGGGTCAGGGGATTCGACCCTCGCCGCCGAGCAGCGACGCCTTCGGCCGCTCGATCGTGCCCGCGCCGAACGCTAGCGGTTGGCGCTCGGGATCGTCAACGCCCCCCCGCCGCGCCAGCCGACGGCTGCTGCGAACGCCCACCCCTTCGCTTTGCCGCCGCTAGCCCGCGAGCACGGCCGTCATCGTCACGGCGTCAGCGCCACCGACTCGATGCCGTAGATGCCGCCCGAAACGTACAGGCGACCGGCGTCGACCGCGAGCCCCTGCACCCAGCCGTTGGTGCGGACGAACTGCCGGAAGGCCGGATGGTCGGCGTCAGCGAGCGAGTAGTCCACGAGCCCCTCGGTCGGGCCGAAGTACGGCATATCGACGCCGTTGCCCACCGCGGCCCCGCCGCTCGCTCCGCTGGGAGCAGCACCGCCGCCGTTCGCCATCGCGCCGCCGGCAACGCCGAACTCCCACGGCATCCCGTAGAAGCCCGTGCCGAGGAACAGGTGCCCTCCTGCCAAGGCGCGGGCCTGCAGGTAGACGTCGACCGGAATCCGCGACACCTCGTGGAGCGGCTGGCTCGCGCTCGACTCGTACACGCGCAGGCTCGCAGTGGGGCTCTGGCCGGAGGGCACGTCCCACCACCAGGTCTCGGTGGTCGCGTAGAGCCGGTGCCCGTCGGCCAGAATCTGGCCCAGCCCCTGGTCGAGCAGGAGGTACTTGCGCAGGTGGGCGAAGCCGCCGCTGACAACGAGCTCGGCGAGCGCGTGCTGGACGTGGTCGTCCGCGGTCCACCGATAGTCGCGGGTGTAGAGCGTGGTGCCGTTGTCGGCAGTCCCGACCAGCGTCCCCGGGATGTTCAGCTTCGCCGCGAGCCGGGGCGCCGTCGGGTTCGACAGGTCGATGCGGTCGGCGTAGTAGCGCGCCACCGGATTCTGCGCGCTCGGGTTCTCGACTTCTTCGTCGGTCGTCCAGAGCTCGCCGTCCTGCACGATGAGGTCGCCGGCCATCTCGCCTGGCAGCTCCAGCCGCGCCACGGAGCCGTGCACGAGGTCGGCGACGATCAGCACCGACAGAGACTCCCACTGGTTCTGCGAGATCTGCCGGCTGCCCCAAGCCGGCAGCACCACGACACCGCTTCCGGCCAGCACCGCGTCGGGCGCGTAGGCCCAGAGGTAGTCCGTCCCGTTGGTCGGCCCATCGGGGATGGCGAGAGGGCTGCCGATAAGCTTGGGCGCTGCCGGGTTCGACAGGTCGACGCGCGCGGCGAAGAGCTGCGCGGTCTGGGTGCCCGACGACGGGTCGGGGTTGCCGAGCACCAGGGCATCGCTCCCGTCCACCAGGAGCTTGGTTCCCTGGAACGGCAGCGTGAGCTTTCCAATCACGCTGTCGTCGGGCTTGTCGAGCGTCGCCACCCGCAGCTCGGTCGTGGTCGTGTCCCACCACCAGCCGGAGGTGGATAGCGTCACCGCATGGTTGCCGATGATCGCAAAATCGCTGACATCGCGGGCGAGCTCGACCTTCGCCGTCACCGTGGGATGGTCGAGATCGGTCGCATCCACCGTCTGCAGCACGCGGTCGGAGAGCGAGAAGATGCGATTGGCGTCGGGGACCGTGCGCATGACCTCGCCATCCTGCTGGACGACACCCCTGGCGGCCAGCGTCTGCTGGTCGAACGAGAGAATCTGGAAGCCGTTGACGTAGGTCTGATCGGGGCTCGCCACGTCGCCCAGATAGCCGCTGAACGGCACCAGCATCAGACCCTGGTCGGGCAGCACCTGCAGGGCCTTGTCGTCCCAGTTGGCGTTGGACCAGGTCGTGCCGACGCCGACCTTCACCCGGCTGAGAAGCTTGACGTTCTGCGGGTCGGTCACGTCGAAGAGCGACGCTGCGACATTGCTCCAGCGCTGGTCGGTGCCGAGGGTCAAGAGCCGGTTCCCCTCCGGCGCGATCTGCTGGATGAGCCCGGGCACTTGGACCGACTGCGTCAGCACCGGGTTCGCCGGGTCGCGCAGGTCCACCACGTCCAACGGATCGACGCTCACCTGCGTCACGAGATAGCAGCGGTCGCCGTCGAACCGGGTCGCCGACAGCTCGCCGGAGCTCGGTAACGACAGCGTCGAGAGCAGCGAAATCTGCGGCGAGAGCTGAAAGACGCTGAGCGTCTGCGCGCCGTCCGAGCCCCACGAGCCGGTGTGGGTCACGATGCGGAAGGTGCCGTCGTACTCGTCGAGCTGGTAGCGCTGTTCGACGTAACCGGGGACGTTGATCGTGCCCGTCGTGGCGAGCGCGCCGTGCGGGTCGCTGATGTCCACCACGGTCACCGTCGTGGTCGGGTTCTGCCAGTCCTGGCCCGGCGAGGCGACGTAGAGCGTCGTCGGCGAGACGTGGATGACGTTCGAGGAGCCCGGGAACGAGAGTTGTTGGGCCAGGAGCGGTGCCGCTGGGTTCGACAGGTCGATGGAGCTGACCTCGAGGGAGTCGGTGGTGTCGGTCGACCCGGGGTTCGTGTACCAGGCCCAGCGGTTCGCGACCACGTAGAGCACGTCGCCGACGATGCGCGTGTCGCTGATGGCGCCGTCCAGGTCGATGCCGCCGACGACGACCGGCGCGTTCGGATCCTTCACGTCGACGATACGCACTTCGCTCCCGTGGAACGGCTGCGCTCCTGAGTCCTGGGCCTGCCAATAGGTGAAGTAGTCGCTGACGATGACGTAGGCGTACCCGTCACGCACGTACATCTCGATGGGGTAGCCGTAGACGTGGCTCGTGCCCTGCTTGATCGGATGGTCCGGATCGGTCACGTCGACCATCTGCAGGCCGCGATACTGGTTCAGGATGTAGAGCTCGTTGCCGACGAGCTTGTAGACGTCGCCCTCCTCGACCGTCCGCGTCTGGCTCGAGGTGCCGGGCGCGTTTGCCGCTCCGTCCGCCGCGCTGGCGTTCTTGCTTCCGTTCGACCCGCTCTGCGCCGCGCTCGTGAACTGGTCCTGCCCGGTCACCGGGGGGCTCTTGCTGCCCGGCTGCTGCGACGAAGGCGCCGCGCACGACACCGCGAGGAGTACGACAGCGATGAAGCTCAGCTTGCGCATGGGATGCCCTTTCTCTGGCCCGTCAGCGCCCGGGCCGTCAGGGAACGATGACCGAGTAGACCTGGCTCGTGGCGCCGGTCGAAGGATCCTCGACGATGATGACGATGGTGTCCCCGTTGCCGGCACCGAGGAAGACGTCGATGGCTCCGCTCGCCGGAATCGGCACCGTCTTGACCTCGCCGGTATAGACGTTGCCCACCTGGGCGAAGCCGACGGGAAGGCCCGTCGCCGTCACTTCGGTTTGTCCCTGCCCGTCGGGAGCGCTCGCGCTGGGCATGGACGCCTTGAGGCTCGGAGGATTCTGCGGCGTTCCGCCCGCCGTGCCTCCGTCCCCGTTCGTGGCCGTGTTCTGCCCCCCCCCGTAGCAGTCGCTACACGGCGGCACGACGACGGGGATCGGGTCGCTTTCGGGACCGCTCGCGCTCGTCTCGAAGGAGATTTCGAGCCGCTCTCCCACGGTCGCGGCGATCGTCGCGGCGAAGGTGCCGCGGGAGCTGCTGTTGGCGACGGTCTGTTCGCCGGCGCCCGCCTGCCGGATGATGACGATTCCCTTCGCCGTCACGGCTCCCTTCAGACCGATGACACCCACGACGTCGCTCGACTCGCTGTCGGTGAGCGGGCTCGCCGAGGAAACGACGATTTGGCTCCCGTCGGGCCCGGGGGTCGCGGACGTTCGCCCAGCGGCACTGGTCTTGTCCGGCGAGGGCATCGGGTCGGCGATGCAGCCACCGAGGATGGCGACGGCGCTCAAGAGCACCAGCGGCGATGTCGATAGGCGGTAGCGCATGGCTCCTCCTGCTCCGCTCCTAACCCGCGCCTAGCTCGCGCACTGCCACACGCAGGCGTTCGACTCGCACGACCAGGTGCCGGTGCAGCTCTGGGCCGGCGCGAGGGACTGGCAGTCGGTCGCGGTCTGGCAGAAATCGGCGGCGACGCAGGTGCCCTCCCGGTCGGGCGGCATGGTGCCCGCCGGCGGGACGTAGGCGCCGAAGCAACGCTGGTCGGGAGCGCAGTCGGAATCCTTGAGGCACGCCGTCTGGCAGGTGGTGCGGCCGGCGCGGAAGCACTCGAAGCCCGGCTGGTTGCACGGATCGCTCGGGTCCGGCAGGCACGATTGGCCGTTCTGGCAGTCGGCATCGCTGGTGCAGGTCGGGGCCGCCTGGCACACATGGTAGTTGGTCGAGGCGATCTCGCAGCACGCCTGGCCGGTCGACGGATCGCACGGGCACGGATCGTAGGTCTTCTCGACGCAGGTCGCGCCGCTCGGGCAGTCGGCGTCGGTCGAGCATTCCGGCTCGCACGTCGCCGGGTCGACGCAGTGCTCGCAGTGGTCGATCACCGCGGCCACCAGCGGCGCCGGACAGGAGAAGTTCGCGGGCACCATGCACGTCACGGCCGAGCCGTCCCCGCAGCTCGCCGGCGGTGGCGGAGGCGTCGGCGGCTCGCAGGCGCCCTCCCCCGGAGCCGCGTCGGCGCAAGCGGCGGGAACCGGCGGGCAGGTCTCGCCGGCCGCGCACGGAGGCGGCGCGCAGTCGACGCATTGCTCACCGGAAGCGCAGTCGCTATTCGAGAAGCACAGGCCCGGCGCGGGCTCGCACGCGCAGGTGGGGCAGCCGTTCGCGTCGGTGGTGGTGGTCGATACCTCGCCCTTCGGGCAGTCGCAGGCGGGCACGGTGTCGCCACAGGTCGACCCGGGCACGCAAGCCTGAATCGTCTTGCCGGCGTCGGCGGTCGTGCAGCCGGCGGGGATCATCGGGCAGTTGCCGCTGGTGCATGGCGGCGGGCAGGCGATGGTTTCGCAGCTCTCGCCCGGCGCACAGTCGGCGTCGGTCTGGCACGCCGGCGCGGGCGCGCACTCGCAAGTCGGACAGCCGTTCGCATCGGTCAGAACGCCGTTCGGGCAGTACGGGTCGCACGCCAGGGCAGGACAAGCGGTGCCGCCATCCCCATCGGACGCGCACTGGCAGGTCGGGCAGCCGTTGGCGTCGACCTTGTACCCGTTGGGGCAACGGTCGGGCGCACAAGCGAGGTCGGGGCAGACCGTGCCGCCGTCCCCGCCGGTCGCGTCCACCACTGTGCCCAGACAGCAGACCGGCCCGGGAACGACGGCGCTACTTCCGCTCGGATCGCAGCTCAAGCTCGAGTCGCCCGCGCTGCCGTTCATGCTCTGGCAGGTCTTGCCCGGAGGGAGGTAGCACTGCCCACCGGCTTGGGCGCACTGCGAGCCGGTGCTCGACGAGTCCGAGCGGTTGCGGTTCTGTGGTCCGCAACCGCCGCTGGAGCCCATGGCGAAGAACAGCAGCGGCAGCAGGGCGACGAGCGAGAGCGTGCGGGTCGGGGTCGGCATGGGGGCCTCCAAGGCTGTCCGACTGACCTGATTGCAAGCGGCAGGCCACCTTCCGAGAACAGCCCGTTCCCCGATCCTACGCCGATCTGACCCCACCGAAGCGCTGGGGAGGCAAGGGATTCCATCCACGCCTGTGGACGGATTCTACGAACCGGCGATTGCTCTTCTGGCAACAGCGGCCGGCGACCTCCAGCGTCGCCGCCATCAGGCTCCCCGGGTCGCGCGCCGTCAGGGTTTGCGCCCTCCCACACGGGCGAGCTTGTTGTAGAGCGTCTTGCGGTCGATGCCCAGCCGCCGCGCGGTCTCCGCTTTGTTGCCGCGGGTCTCGGTGAGGGTGCGCTGGATCGCGTCGATTTCCAGCTCCTGGATCGTCTGGGGCTCCCGGCCCGGCGCCTTGTCGACTGCGCGGAAGAGCTCTGGCTTGTGCGCGAAGTCCGAGGCTCCCAGCAGCTCCCCTTCCGCGAAGAGCACGGCATTGCGCAACGTCGCTTGCAGCTCGCGAACGTTGCCGGGCCAGGCGTGGCGCGAGAGGAGCATCAGCGCTTCCGGGGAGAGGCGATAGCGGCGCTCCTGGGCGCCGGGCATCGTCGCCAAGAACTTCGCGCACAGGGCGGGCAGGTCCTCCGGCCGCTCCCGCAACGGCGGAAGCGCGAGCGAGACCACGTTGAGCCGGTAGTAGAGGTCCTCGCGAAACCGCTTCTCCGCGATCAGCAGGGACAGGTCTCGGTTGGTCGCGGCGACGACCCGCACGTCGACCTTCACCGCCTCCTTGCCGCCGACCTTCCGGATCTCGCCCTCCTGCAGTGCTCGCAGGAGCTTGACCTGCATCGCCGGGCCCATGTCGCCGACTTCGTCCAAGAAGAGCGTGCCCGTGTGCGCGACCTGGAAGAGCCCGTCCCGGTCGCGGTCGGCGCCGGTGAAGGCGCCGCGGACGTGGCCGAACAGCTCGCTCTCGAGGATGCCCTCCGAGAGCGCAGCGCAGTTGACCGAGACGAACGGCCGGTCGCGCCGGGGGCCGTGGGCGAAGATCGCGCGGGCGACGAGCTCCTTGCCGGTGCCGCTCTCCCCGGTGACGAGAACCGTCAGGTCGGTCGCCGCAACCCGCTCCATCTGCCGCAACAGCCGCCGCATCGGCGGGCTCGTGCCGACGATCTCGGAGAAGGTGGTCTCGGCCGACAAGCTGAGCCGCTGCTCTTCCGCTTCCCTTCGCGCCCGGTCGAGCTCGGCCTGCTGCCAGACCACCCGCTCGCTGAGCTGGGCGTTGAGCGACTCGATTTCCGCCCGCGCCTTCGTCGCCTCGTCGCGCGCGCTGCGGGCCTCGTCGAGCGCCCGCACCTGGCCGAGCGCGATCGCCGCCTGGTCCGCGAAGGCCTCGAGCAGCGTCAGGTCTTCGGCTCCGAACGCACGGGCTCGAAACCGGTTGTCGATGTAGAGCGCGCCCAGCACCTTGCCTTGCAGCCTGAGCGGCACGCACACGACGCTGCGCAGCTTGAGGGCGGCGACCGAGAGCTGGTTCTGGTAACGCTCGTCCTCCTGCGCGTCGAGCGTCAGCTCCGGCTCGCCCTCCCGCACCACCCGCTCGGCGATGGAGTGCGAGACCTTGAGCTGCCCCTTCGCCAGGCTCTCCTTGTCGATGTTCCGAGCGACCGTCACGTCGAGCGGCCCGCCCTCTTTGTCCGGCGCGAGCAGGACGAAGCCGCGCTCGGCGCCGCACAGCTCCACCGCCTGGTCGATGATGCCCTCCAGCAGCGGTCTCAAGTTGCGTTCGGCGCCCAGCCGCCGATTGATCGACAGCAGGCGCGCAAGCCGGGAATCCGCCGAGCGCGACAGAAGCCCGGGCGCGCCGTCGCTCGGGAGGAGCGCTTTGAGCTTCGCCCGGTCGGGCCGCGCCAGAAACGACGCGCGGTCGTCCTCGTCGACCGACGCGGCCGCCGCCTCCAAGCCCTTTCGTGCCCGGGCGGCGTGATGCGCGCGCGCTTCCTCGTCGGCTGAGGCGAGGGCCAGCATCGCTTCCGCTCGCCAGAGCCAGTCCGGACGGCGCTCCAAGAGCACGATGCCGAGCGTCCGATGGGCGGCCGAGAGCGCGGCCTCGCCGCGGCCGGACGCCTCGGAGAAAACAAGAAGCGCTTGCGCTTCGTGCCGGCCCAGGTGCTGCTCGGCAGCCCGGCGCGCGACCTGGCGCGACAGCTCCGCCGCCTCCTCGTGCCGACCTTCGGCCAGCTTCGCGCGCGCGATGAGCACCGACGCCTCGATCGCCTCGGAGGCGCTCCCCATCGCCTCGAACTCGTCGCGCGCCAGCGTCAGGACGTCCTGCGCTCTAGCGCTCTCGCCCTGCACCAGCGCCGCCTCTCCCTCGAGGAGCAAGGCATAGGCCGCAACCACCCCGGCGCCGGCGCTCGCCGCCATCTCCCGCGCCTGTGCCGCGGCCTTCTGGGCCTCGGTAGCCCTCCCGACGTGCAGGAGCAGGTTCGCCAGGTTCGACCGGGCCCGCGCGCCTTGCACCCGCTCGCCGATCAGCCGCGCGACCGTCGCGCTCGAGCGGTACGCCTGCGCGGCTTCCCGCGTGCGCCCGAGCTCCTGGAGAACCGTGCCCAGGTTCAAGCGCGAAGTGCCGGCCCGCGCCCGGTCGCCGCAGCGCTCCGCCAGGGCGAGGGCGGTCTCGTAGTGCTCGCGAGCCTCGTCGAACCGGCCCAACCGCTGCGCGACCAGCCCCAGCCCGTTGACCGCGTTCGCCTCCCGCGCGAGGTCCCGCGCCGCATGAGCCTGTTCTTGAGCGCTCCGGTATCCCGTTCGCGCTGCCGTCAAGTCGCCGCGGTAGAACTGAGCGAGCGCGCGGGTGATCGCGAGGTCCAGCGCCGCCGCGCCGGACGGCGACCGGCCGAGCGCGTCGGAGCAGATTTCGAGCGCGCGCTCGTGGCGGCCGGAGAGCGCCAGCGCCCGGGCGAGCAGCGCGTCCCGCTCCGGGTCGGCGCCGAGCTCGGCGCGCACTTCTTCGAGGTCGCGCACGGCTTGGGCGTAGTCGCCCTGCCGCACCAGGACTTCCGCGAGGAGCAGCGGCGCTTCCGCCTGGCGCGCCTGCGCGACCGCGCCCTGGAAGTCGCCGAGCTGCGCGAGCGCGCGCGCGAGCGTCACGCGCGCCCGGGGGGGGAGCGACTCCAGCGCCTCCACCTCTTGGAGCAGCGTCGAGGCCTCGCGCGAGAACGAGCGGTGGAAGAGCCCCTCGGCAATCGACTCGACCTCGCCTGCCGGCTGGCCGGACGCGACGCGATGCCGAGCGCTCGCGGCGCGGGCGAGCCAGGCGGCATCGCTGTCGCCCTGGGCGGGCGCTTCCCAGGCCCTTGCGAGCGCCGCGTGCCCGTCCGCTCGCGCTGAATCGAGCGTACCGACCGCTTGGCGCATCTGCTCGCCGTCGATCTGAACCTCGGGACCCGGGCGCAAGACCCGCAGGTCGACGAGCTCGTCGAAGGCCTGCGCGAACGAGCCCTCGGGCGCCATCGCGCCGAACGCCTGGCGCGCGACCGTCGTTGGCAGAGGACGGTTCGACAGCGAGGCGAGCCAAGCGAGCGCGCGGGCAGCCGGCGACAACGTCCGTTCGAGCGCCGCCGCGAGGGTGGCCGACAGATCCGCGAGATCGAGCCGATCGAACAAGGACGGATCCGGGACATCGCGGTCGACCAGGGCGCCGGGAAGCGCCTCGTCGACCGACGCGAGCGACGCGAGCAGGGTGAACGCCCGAGCGGGAGCGCCGCCGGAGAGCTCGTGGAGCCGCCGGGCGAACGGCCGCGCGTCTCCGCGGTCGGGATAGGCGGCTTCGACCAGCTCGACGGCATCGCTCTCGGTGAGCGGCGGCAGATCGATCGCCCGGGCGCCCTCGGCGAGGAGCCGCTTCTCCAAGGGCGAATGAGGACGCACGAGCACCGCGGCCCGTCGCGCGGCGACGCCTTCCAAGGACCGGCGCGCAAGGTCTACGAGAGCGGTCTCGATGGGCTCATCCGCGAGATCGGCGTCGTCCAGCAGCACCGGTTTCGGGGAGTCGGGGTCGGAGAACGGCGACGCCTCGTGCCGCGGGTCGACCACCGAGGTCTGGTGGACGATGGCCAGCTCTTCGAGGAGGCGGGAACCGCCGCTGCCCGCCGCGGCGCGCACGAGGACCACGCCCGGGCGCGACAGCTCTCGCGCGAGGCGTTCGAGCGTCTCCCGCTGGCCGACGAGCGCCGCCGGACGCAGGTAGGCCCGGGCGGAAGCGTCGGTTTCGCGCGCGAGCGACGGGTCGTTCGCCAGGCTCGCGAGCCTCTTCGCGGCGGCCCGGGCGCTCGGCGGCCGGCGAGCCGCGTCGCGCGCCACGAGGTCCGCCAAGAGCGGCATCAGCGGCGTCGGATGATCGCCGAGCCACTTCGCGAGCTCGTCGGGCGCCCGGGTCAAGTCGGCGGCGACCGGCGCGCCCGCCGCGACCGCGAAGGCGGCGCCCAGCCCGTAGAGATCGCCCGCGACCGACGACGGCGCTCCGGCGAGCCGCTCGGGCGCCATGAATCCCGGCGTGCCCCCCGCTTCCGCTGCTCCCAGGCGCCGAGCGAGGTCCAGGTCGGCGACGACCAGCGCGCCCGCGTCGACCAACAGGTTCGCCGGCTTCAGGTCGCCGTGAATCACGCCACGGGCGTGCAGAAAAGCGAGCGCCCGCAAGGCGCCGGCCAGAAGCGCTGCCGGATCGTTTCCCGCGGCGAGCGCGTCCGCCAGCGTCGAGTCCGCGAGCCGGGTGAGGAGAAACGAGCCCTCGTGGCCGTCGACGATGCCCTCGAGCCAGAGGACGTTCGGATGGCGCAGCCGCGAAAGCCACCGCAGCTCGTGCGCCGAACGGTCGCGGGGAAGCGGTTTCTTCGCGTAGCGCGCGCCGGTCGCCCGGTCGCGCACCTGGAGCACCTGTCCACCCGCGCCCTCTCCCAGGACGCGTTCGGGCACCAGTTCCTCGTCCCTTCGCCAGCCCATGTGGGCCGGCAGCATACCGCCGAAAGGCCGTGCCTTTTCCGACGCGGTGGCTCCCGCCTCAAGCTCGAACGCTTGCGGCCGATGGCCTTTCTTCGGGAATCCGGGCGGAGCCTCGAAAGGGAGCTCTCGGGCAAGGAGGGCGTGGCGTGGACCGACTGCTCTTCGTCGATGACGAGCCGTTCGTTCTCTCGGCGCTTCGGCGCACGTTCGAGGCGGAGTCGTTCGAGGTGGTGACGGCGCTCGGGCCCGAGGCGGGCTTGAAGGCGTTCGCCGAGGCGGGACCGTTCCAGGTGGTGTGCTCGGACTACCGCATGCCGGGCATGACCGGCGCCGCTTTCCTGGAGCGCGTGCGGCGAGAGGACCCGAACGCCTTTCGGATTCTCCTGACGGCGGTCGAGGAGTTCGACGTCGCGGTAGAGGCGATCAACCGCGGGGAGATTCACCGCTACCTCTCCAAGCCGTGGAACCACGGGCAGTTCATCGGCGTCGTCAAGGAGTCGTGCGAGCAATACCACCTGCGTGAGCACACCCGGGAGCTGACCGAGATGGTGCATGCGAAGAACGAGGAGTTGGAGCGGTTGAACCACGGCCTGGAGCGGGAGGTGCAGGAGCGGACCAACAGCCTGCTCGAGGGGCTCATCGCGGCGCTCGACTACCGGGACACCGAGACGCAGTGGCACTCGCGGCGGGTCGCGTCGTACGCGAAGCGCATCGCGACCGAGCTGGGCGTCGGCGGGCAGGAGCTTTCGGACATCGAGCAGGGCTCGCTCTTGCACGACATCGGGAAGATCGGGGTGCCGGACGCGATTCTCTTGAAGCCGGGACCCTTGAGCGCGGACGAGTGGGTGGTGATGAAGAAGCACCCGGAGTACGGCTACGAGCTCTTGCGCAACGTCCACTACCTCGAACGGGCGCGGCTCATCGTGCTCCAGCACCAGGAGCGGTTCGACGGGAAAGGTTATCCCCAGGGGCTCGCGAGCGCCGACATCCTCCTGGGTGCCCGCATCTTCGCGGTGGTCGACACCTTCGACGCCATCACGAGCGACCGCCCGTATCGCAAGGCGGCCCCCGACGAGGTGGCGCGCGCCGAGATCGCCCGTTGCACGGGGACCCAATTCGACCCCGACGTGGTGCGCGCGTTCGAACGCCTCCCGAGAGCGGAGCTGGAGGGCATCCGACGCGACGTGGAGCAGCTCGCGTCGGTCGACGCGGACCGGCTGGGCCACGACCACGAGCGCATCGCGGCCGGCGCGGTTCGCGGCTGACCGCGGTTCGCGGCCCCCCGAAACCCTTCCCGACTCATCGCGCCGACTCGCCTTGCGATTCGCCGGCCTTTGCGGCTAGAGTGCGCGCCCCTTCGCTGGGTCGGGCCTGGTCGTCCGGCTCGCGGAGCGAGCGAGGTCCATCCAAGATGAGCGTGCTCGTGAACAAGGACACCAGGGTCATCTGCCAGGGACTCACCGGCGCGCAAGGCACCTTCCACACCAAGCAGGCGATCGCCTACGGCACGAAGATGGTCGGCGGCACGAGCCCCGGCAAAGGCGGCTCGACCTGGGAGGGGACGCTGCCGGTCTTCAACACGGTGCGCGAGGCGGCGAACGCGACCGGCGCGGAAGCGAGCGTCATCTACGTGCCGCCGCCGGGCGCCGCCGACGCGATCATGGAGGCTGCGGACGCGGGGGTGAAGCTCATCGTCTGCATCACCGAGGGCATCCCGGTCCTCGACATGCTCAAGGTGAAAGCTTTCCTGCAGGGCTTCCCCCAAACGCGCCTCGTCGGGCCGAACTGCCCGGGCGTCATCACACCGGGCGAGTGCAAGATCGGCATCATGCCGGGCCACGTGCACAAGAAGGGCTCGGTCGGCATCATTTCGCGGTCGGGCACCTTGACCTACGAGGCGGTGTACCAGACGACCGTGCTCGGCCTCGGGCAGTCGACCGCCATCGGCATCGGCGGCGACCCGGTCAACGGGCTGTCGTTCGTCGACTGCCTGGAGCTGTTCAACGCCGACCCGCAGACCGAATCGATCGTGCTTATCGGCGAAATCGGCGGGCAGGGCGAAAACCGGGCGGCCGAGTACATCCAGAAGCGCGTGAAGAAGCCGGTGGTCGCCTTCATCGCCGGCGCCACCGCCCCGCCGGGCAAGCGGATGGGCCACGCCGGCGCGATCATCTCCGGCGGCAACGACACCGCGGAAGCGAAGTTCCAGGCGCTCTCGAAAGCCGGCGTGCGCGTCACTCGGAGCCCGGCGACCATCGGCACGACCCTGAAGGCGCTGCTCGGCGAGCGTCACGCGGCCTGACGAGGGGCAGGAGCGCACCGGAAGAGCTGGCCAGACGAGGACCCTGGAGGCCCACGGCGTCAGCCTGCGATTGAGGAATGACCATGGCGATCGAACGCACTCTGAGCATCATCAAGCCCGACGGTGTCCGCCGCAATCTGGTGGGCAAGATCATCGCGCGGTTCGAGGAGGCGGGCCTCGTGCCGGTGGCGGTGCGCCGCCACTGGATGAGCCGCCGCGAGGCGGAGGGCTTCTACGCGGTTCACAAGGAGCGCGGTTTCTTCGCGGAGCTGACGCAGTACATGTCGAGCGGGCCCGTGGTGCTGATGGTTCTCGAGGGCGAGAGCGCCATCGCCAAGAATCGCGAGGTGATGGGCGCGACCGACCCGGCGAAAGCGGCCGAGGGGACGCTGCGCAAGCTCTACGCGCAGAGCATCGGCGAGAACACCGTCCACGGCTCGGACGCGCCCGAGACCGCGAAGACCGAGATCGCGTACTGGTTCCGGGAGACGGAAATCGCTCGGTAGCGGAGCCGGCCCGGCATTTTCGGCCCGACGCGTCTGTTTTCAGCGGAAGCGGTCGGCTCGTCCCGGCGAACGGCGCCGGTCGCGGCCGGTCGCTGGCTCGTCAGGGCGCCCGGATCGGCGCATGATCGGCTCGAGTCGGCCGCCGTTCGGCCCGGAGCGCTGTTCTGAACCTCGCCTCGAGCTCGCTCATCGCCGTCCTCTTTTGCGTCTTGGGGGCAGCTTTCGCGTCGGCCACCGAGACCGCGCTGACCGCCCTCGGAGAGCCGCGCGCCCGCCAGCTCGTGGAGGAGAAGGGCCACCGCCTCCTGCAGCATTGGGTGGACCACCCCGACCGCATCCTCGCGACGCTGCTCGTCCTCAACACCATCACCAACACGCTCGCCGCCGCGTTGATGACCGAGCTCGTGCTCCAGTATCTGCGCCACGCCTGGGGTTCGAGCGCCGCCGGGTACGCGGTGGCGATTGCGACCGGGCTCGTCACGCTGCTCCTGCTCACCTTCGGCGAGATCACGCCCAAGACGCTTGCCCGCCGCTACGCCGCGTCGTTCGCGCCGGTGGCGATGCCGTTCGTGCTCGCCTTCTACTATCTCAGCTATCCGCTGGTGGCGCCGCTGAGCGCCCTGCCCCGTTGGATCGACCGGCGCTTCAAGGGGGGGGTAGCACCGGAGCGGCCCAGCATCACGCCGGAAGAAATCGAATACATGATCGACCTCGGCGTGCGGCAGGGCGTGCTCGACCGCGAGAAGAGCGAGCTGCTGACGAGCGTCCTCGAGTTCACCGACATCGTCACCCGCGAAATCATGGTCCCGCGGCCGAGCGTGGTGGCGATTCCCATCGACGCCCCGAAGGAGCAGGTGCTCAAGATCCTCCACGACTCGGAGCATTCGCGGATCCCGGTGTACGACGGAAACATCGACGAAATCGTGGGCGTGCTCTACGCGAAGCTCTTCTTTTCCGACCTGGAGATGGGCAAGCTCCAGGACGCGTTCGACATCCGCCGCTACGTCAAGCCGCCATTCTTCGTCCCCGAGCTGATGAAGATCAGCCGCCTCCTGCGCGAGTTCCAGAAGCGCAAGGTCCACCTCGCGATCGTGGTCGACGAGTTCGGCGGGACCGCGGGGGTGGTCGCGCTGGAGGACGTGGTCGAGGAGATCGTCGGCGAAATCCAGGACGAGCAGGACGTCGAGGAGGGGCGGCTCAAGCTCCTGGCGGATGGCACCGTGGTCGCGGACGCGGCGATTCCGCTGCGCGACCTGGAGGAGCACCTGAAGGTCGACTTCCCGGACGAGCGCGACGCCGACTCGCTCGGCGGGTTCGTGACCGAGACCGTGGGCAAGGTGCCGCCGGTCGGCAGCGTCCTCGTCTGGGGCGGCTTGCGTTTCACGGTGCGCGCAGGCGACGAGCGCCGGGTGACCCGGGTGGAGATCGCCCGCATCCGGGAGGCGCAACCGCTTTCGACCGCCGGGAGCGCTCACGCGGCGCGCGCGGAGAAGACCGAGCCCCGACCCGAGGCGGGTGGCACCGAGCACGCCTCAGAGCCATGACGCCTGACGTGACCGCATCCGGTGATCGGGAGCGCAGCCTCCCACGAGAACCGCTGGAGCTTACCGTCGACCCCGAGGCAAGCGGGCCCGCGCTTCGGCCGGCGGACGGCCGCGGGGACATCCTGTCGCTCGACTTCGACGAGGTCGACTCCGCCATCGCGAGCTTGGGCGAGCGACCTTTTCGTGCCCGGCAGCTCTTCTCCTGGCTGCACAAGCGCTACGCCGCCTCGGTTGAGGAGATGAGCGACCTGCCGAGGGCGCTGCGCGAGAAGCTCGCCGAACGGTTCGTCCTCGCGCCGCCCGAGATCGACCTGGTCCAACCGTCGAGCGACGGCGCGCGCAAGTACAAGCTGCGGACGGCCGACGGGCGCTTCGTCGAGGCGGTGTACCTGCCCGACGAGGCGGCGGGCCGGCGGACCCTGTGCGTGTCGAGCCAGGTCGGTTGCGCGATGGGCTGCACGTTCTGCCTCACGGCGACGATGGGCTTCGTGCGGCACCTCTCCGCCGGCGAAATCCTGGGCGAAGTCCACCGCGTCAACCGCGACCTGATCGAGACCGTCGGCCTTGCCGGCCCGAGGCCGCTGACGAACCTGGTCTTCATGGGGATGGGCGAGCCGCTGCACAACTTCGAGAACCTGAAGCGCGCGCTCCAGACGCTCCTGTCGCCCGCCGGCCCGAACTTCTCCAGCCGCCACGTCACGGTCTCCACCAGCGGTCTCGTTCCCCTGATCGACCGCGCCGGGCGCGAGCTCGACGTCAAGCTCGCCATTTCGCTCAACGCGACGACCGACGAGACCCGGGACGCGCTGATGCCAATCAACCGCAAGTGGAACTTGGAAGCGCTCCTGGCCGCCTGCCGGCGCTTCCCCCTCAAGCAGGGCCGGCGCATCACCTTCGAGTACGTCCTGCTCGACGGAATCAACGACTCCGACGAGGACGCGCGGCGGCTGGTGCGGCTGCTGAAGGGCATCCCCTCGAAGGTGAACCTGATTCCCTACAACGAGAGCGGTCAGACCGGTTTTCGCGAGCCGCCCGCCGCGCAGGTCGAGTCGTTCCGGGCGATCGTCGACCAGGCCGGCATCACGGCGCCGGTGCGCAAGAACCGCGGCCGGGACATCTCCGCCGCCTGCGGGCAACTGGCGGTCCTCGGCCAGCATCGGCGCAGGCCGGCAGCGCAGCCGGGTCTCGTCACGCCCAGCGGCACCGGTGCCGGATGACCTTGGGACGGGCGCGCCCGGCTTCGAGCCGACCGGGGCGGCGCGCCGAGCGGGTGCATTCTGGAGCGGCCTGCGGTACGCTGCGCACCGGATCGGAGGCATCCCATGCGGATCGTGCTTGCGGTTCTCACCGCGCTCTCGCTCGCTCTCGGGGCCCGCGCGGAGGACACGGTTCGTTGCACCAAGGTTCACGGCGTCTTGAAGTGCGAGCCGCTCACGGTCCATGGGAAGCCGCCGCGGCCGGCCGTCACCATCGTGATTCCGAGGAGCGCAAGCGCGAAGAAGGCCGTCGACCAACTCGGGCAGAAGCACCTGGAGCAGGCGGCAGAGCAAAAGTAGGTTCGGGAGCGGGCGCCGACCAGCGCGGCCCGAGCGCCCGACGAGGGCTTTCATGGACGATTCTCGCCGGAAAATTCGCGTGGTCGCCGGAATGATCGAGAAGGACGGGCGCTACCTCATCACCCAGCGCCGGCCGGTGGCGACCCTGCCGCTGCTCTGGGAATTCCCGGGCGGCCGGGTGGAAGAGGGCGAAGCGGACGAAGCCGCGCTGATACGCGAGCTCAAGGAGGAGATGCGAATCGACGTCTCGGTCGGCGACCGCGTCATCCACGTCGAGCACTCGTACGCCGACTACGACATCGACTTTCGCGTCTACCGCTGCCAGATCCTCGCGGGCGAAATTCAGCACGTCCGCGTCCACGACCACCGGTGGGTGCTTCCTGGGGAGCTGGACCGCTACGAGTTTCCTGCAGCGGACGAGAAGACCATGCGCAAGCTCCTGGAGCTCGACCGCTAGCGCTGGTCCCGAGCTTGCCGAAGGGCTCGGGATGAGCGCTTCCTCGCGCAGAATTCTCAGGATTCGGCCACGCGCGCGGCGCGAGCTGGAAGCGAGCTCACGCTCGTTCAATCGCCTTGCGAATCGCGTGGAGCGCCGCTTCCCACAGCCTAGCCTCGTCGCGCGTCAGCCGTGCCCGCTCGAACGGCCGCAAGAGGTCGCGGACCGCGTGCCGGCCGTCGTCGTGGAGGAATCCACTGGCGGAAAGCACCTCGGTCAACGTCTGCCCCAGTCGCCACCCCTCGGCAGCGGTCGCGCCGAGCTTGAGGTTCCTGGGCGCCGCCTTTCCCTCACGCGCGAGCTTGAGCTCGTAGGCGAAGAGCAGCACCGCTTGCGCCAGGTTGAGCGACGGCTGCTCCCTGCTCACCGGCACCGTCGCTAGATCCTGGCAGCGCTCCAGCTCGGCGGCCGAGAGCCCGTTGCGCTCGCCGCCGAAGACGAGCGCCACGTGCCCCAGCGCCAGCCGTCCTGCCGCCTCGGTCGCCCAGGCTCGCGGCCCAAGCCGCCGGCGGCCACGCAGCGCCCGGGAGGTGGTTGCGACCACCCACGCGCAGTCGGCCACCGCCTCGTCCAGCGTCGCCGGTCGCCGCGCGGCCTCGAGCCAGTCCGCCGCATGCACCGCGAGGCGGCCGGCCGGCGATTCGTCGGGGTACCGCGGGGAGACGATCGCCCAATCGCGATGCCCGAAGTTCTTCAGCGCCCGCGCCGCGGCACCGACGTTCTCGGCGCTCTGAGGAGACACGAGCACGAACCGCACGTCGAAGGTCATCGGCCGCCGGGACCTCCGGGCTTGCCGAAACCGGGGCGCAGCCGCTCGTCGATTTCCGTGCTGAGCTTGCGCCAGCTCTGGAGCCGCTCCACCGGGAGCTCGGGTGAGCCATGCACCGCGCAGCCCGGCTCGCGGCCATGCCGGCAGTCGTCGAACCGGCAGCCCGTCGCGAGCGCCGCCACGTCGGGAAACGCCCGGTTCAGGTGCGCGCGCTCGGCGCCCCAGAGGCCCAGCTCCCGCAGGCCCGGCGTATCCACCACCGCGCCCCCTTCCGGCAGCGCGTAGGTGCGGGTCACCGTGGTCGTGTGCCGGCCTTTACCGGTCGCCTGGCTCAGCTCCGCTACCGCTATCGGCCGCTCGGGAAGGATCGCCCGGATGACGCTGGACTTTCCCACGCCGGACTGCCCGACGAGGACCGAGAACGCTCCCGCAAGGCGCGTGCGCAGGTCCTGGAGCCCGGCGCCGGTCACGACCGAGGTGCGCAGGACGTCGAAGCCCAGCCGCTCGTAGAGCGCAAGCCACGCAACGGCTTCCGGCTCCGCCGCAAGGTCGGTCTTCGTCGCCAAGAGACGCGGCTTGAGCCCGCCCGCCGCGGCCGCGACGAGGAACCGGTCGACGAGCCCTGGTCGCAAGGGCGGGCGCACGAGCGATACCACGATCCACAGATCGCTCGCGTTCGCGACCAGCGGTTGTGGCGTCTTTTCGCGCTCGACCGCCGGGCGCGCGAGCGTGGTTTGCCGCTCGGCGCAGTCCACCGCGACGAGCTGTCCCGACGGAAGCTGCGCCACCCGGATGCGGTCTCCCACGACGAGAGCGCTCTTGAGCTGCGCAACGAGGGCCGGATGCACCCGCGCGATCTTCACGTCCTCCGGCCCGCGCGGCGGCCAGCTCTCGGCGAAGACCGCTTCGACGTGCGCGGGAAGCGCGCCGACCACGACCGCTCGCTCCTTCGCCCAGGTGGGGTCGACGAGGGCCTCCAGCCCGCGCCCGGGGGGCGGGCGCGCTCGACCGGACCGCTTCCTCTGGACGTCCACCGTGTCCAGCCGGTCGGGGTGCCGCGGCTGGCGCTCGTCGTCCGGCGGAGGCGGGCGGCTCACGGACCGGCGGCGGCGGAGGTCATGCCGTCCGACACCGCTGCGGGAGAGGGGCAGGTGGAGACGAACTTCAGCCGCGGTTGTCCACCGCGGGGGCCGCGCATCTCCGGATGGGCGCGCAGGCTCGCCACCACCGCGTCGCGCAGAGACGGCAGGTCGTTGCGAACGACGATGTGGTCGCGGTCGATGTCGCGGAGCACCACGCCGAAGCCGTCGCCACCGCTGGCGATGAAGTCGTTGGTCACCGCCTGGTAGGTCCGGTCGGGCTCGAGGGGCGTGCCGTCGGCGAGCACCGCGGACACGACGTGCGCGGGCTTTCCGCTGCACGGCGCGGCCACTCTCAACCGCACGCCGCTCGTCTGCAGGACGCCATGCTCGCCGCGGACGCCGTGCTCGAAAAACGCGAGTAGCTCTCTCCCGGTCGCGTGCAGAACCACCAGCCGATTCTGGAACGGAAGAGCGTCGTACACCTCGCCGTAGGTCACCGGGCCGGGGGTCAGGTCCGCCCGCAGGCCACCGGAGTTGGTGAAGGCGACCTGGGTCCCCGGCACGCTCTCGCGCATCACGTCGGCCACGTAGTCGCCGAGAGAGGACTCCTTCCAGAGCGAGCGGGTGAAGGGGCTGTCCAAGCTCGGACCGAGCCGCTCGTTCTTGAGCCGCACCACGCGGCGCAGGTCGGGACGCAGCGCCGCTTCCACTTTCCGGGAGGGCTGCACCACCTCGCCGAGGAAGGTCGCCGGCACCAGCGGTCCCGCGGCTTCGTGCCGGCAGTCGTGGGTGGAGGCGAAGACTTCCCGGCAGATCGGCACCGGTTGCCAGATCCGGGTGCGCTGCTGGTCGACGTGTCGGGCTTTCCGGTCGAACCAGAGGCCGATGACCCCGAAGGCAACCCCGTGCGACCCCGACTGGATCACCGGAACGCCATGCACGAAATTCGCGATGTACTGATGGGTGTGGCCGGCGACGACGGCGTCGACGGTGCCGGGCGGAATCGCCTCGACCATCCGGAAGATTTCGCCGCTCAGATCGCAGCTGTTTTCGTCGCGCGGATCGCCCCCCGGCCGGCAGCTTCCACCCGCGTGCGCCAGGACCACGATCACCTGCGCGCCCTGCGCCCGGAGCTTCTTCGCCTGGTCGATGGCGGTCGCCGCGAGCGGCTCGAAGGCGAGACCGGCGACGTTCTGCGCCAGCGTCACCTCCGGCGTGTCGGGGGTGGTCAGCCCGATGAGGCCCACGACGAGCCCTCCGCGGCGCACGAGCATCGTCTGCCGCGCGGGCCACGGCGGCGGCTCGCCGGTCTTCTGGTCGAGGATGTTCGCGGTGAGGAACGCGAAGCGCGCCTGCTTCATCCGCGCCTTCAGATTGCCGAGCGGATCCTCGCCCGGGTGGACGGCGACCACGTCGGGACCGACCGGGCCGTAGTCGAATTCGTGGTTTCCCACGGCCACCGCGTCGTAGCCGAGCGCGTTGTACGCGCGCACGGTGGAGGCGCCCTCGGTGACGCCGTCGACCAGCGTCCCCTGGAAGAGGTCGCCCGCGTCCAGGAGCAGCACGTCGCCCGGCCGCTTCTCCCGGAGGATCTTCAGGTACCCGGCAAACGCATCGACGCCACCGAGGATCGGCGGCGCTCCTGGAATGCTGCGGGGGTGCGGCTGGACCCAACCGTGCAGGTCGTTGGTGCCGACGATGGTCAGCCGGACGAAGCGTCCGGAATCGGAAGGCCCGCCGCGCGCGGTCGGGGACACCGGCGCCGAGGCGCACGCCGCGGCCCAGAGGGCCAGCGCCGAGAGCCACCGCGCCTGGCGAGCGAAGAAGCGCATGCGCCTCATTCTATCGGCGTTGGCGCGGCGCGCATGCCTGCTCGCGCGGCGAACGCGCGCCCGACGCAACCGGCCGCGACCCTCCCGACCGTCACGCCCGCTTGCGCGCCCGTTCGAGGGACCAGAGCCGCTTGAGGTGCAGGCCGGCGAGCTTCTCCTGCATCGAGGTCTGCTTGAGACGCCCCGCGAGGTTCGCGAAGTCGACGGTGTCGAGGTTCTGGTCCTGGTTGAAGCAGGAGAAGACGTAGCCGACTTGCTTCCCCGTCTCCCGGTCGACGTGGCGCTGCAGGCACTGGCCGCAGATCTCCTTCATCATGCACTGCATCGGCGAGTTGATGCTGCCGACGCTCGTCACCAGCGACTTGAAGCGCTCCTGGAGCACGCCGTGCCGGGCGTCGCGGACCGCCTTCATCATCTTGTCGGAGCCGATGGCGATGAGACGGGTCACGGCGCCGAGGTCGATCAGCGGGGCGCCCAGCTCGCCCTTCGTGTAGGCGACCATCGCCTGCACGATGTTGCCGACGTAAGACCGGTCCTGCGCCCGGCGCGGCTTGAGCGCGGGGCCCCGGTCGGTCGTCCAGACCACGATGTCGCTCGAGGCCTCGATGTCGCTCACGTGGAAGACGTCTTCCGGCTGCCGGTAGCCGGCGAAGTAGAGCACGCGGCAGCCGTTCGCCCGCAGCGCTCTCCCGATGGAGAAGAGCACCGCGTTACCGAGACCGCCGCCGGCGAGCAGCACCGTTTCCCCTTTCGGGATCTCCGTCGGCGCGCCGGTGGGGCCCATCACCACCACCCGCTGGCCGGGCTCGAAGGTCCGCACGAGCCGGCTGGAGACGCCGATCTCGAGGACGATCATCGACAAGAGGCCCTTCTCCGGGTCGGTCCAGGCGCCGGTGAGCGCCAGCCCTTCCGTGGTCAGGACGGTCCCCTCGATTTCGCGCGCGTCCCGCTCGTAGTTCTGCAGCCGGTAGAACTGGCCCGGCTGGAACTTGCGCGCGGCGAGCGGCGCCTTCACCACCACCTCGGTGATGGTCTCGGTCAGCCGCTTGACCTCGACCACCTGCGGCACCAGCTCCGCATCCAGCCGGCGCGCGAGCTGCTCGAACCGCTTCATCCGCGCGGGAAGCTCCTCTGGAGCCTGCGCCGCGATCTCCTTTTCGAAGAGCTTCACCACCTGCGGGTAGCCGTCCTTCGCGCTGGACATCGCCTTGACGACCGAGCCGGCGTACTTGGCGAGGTTGTCGCCGTAGAACGAGACGACGTGTCGCCCTTCGACGTAGGAGGTGAAGAAGCCATCGGGGCTCGCGACGAGCTTGAACGAGCCGTCCGGCTGTTCCTCGACGACGTGCGGCCGGAACGCGCGGGTCTTCGGGTCGATCTCGAAGGTGCCGGGCGTCTCGCGGCCGTAGGTGGTGTTCGGCTGGGTGCCCGCCGCGACGCACACCGTCCGCGCCGGCAGCTCCAGCACCTCGCCGGTCGGCGTCAGGCGCCCGTCCATCGAGGTCATCCGGTCGAAGCGCATCGCCTGGACGGCACCCCTCTCGTCGGGCACCGCCTCTTTCGGAGAGAGCAGCTCGGCGAAGCGGATGCCCTCCTCGAACCCCTTGGCGATTTCCTCATGGTTGAGCCGGTACGACGGCGACTCGGTGAGCTTGCGCCGATAAGCGATGGTGATGCCGCCCCACGCGTGCAAGAGGGGGGTGAAGTTCGGCGCCCGCCCTTCGGCCTTGGCCTTCTGCCGCTCCTGCCGAATCTGCCGGCCGTGCTCGATCTGCTCGGCGAGGACCTCGCGCTCCTCCTGGTCGAAGTGGCCGAGCAGGTGCTCCTCGCCCATCGCCTGGACCAACGGCTCGTACCGGTCGAGCTCCTTCTCGCATTGGACGATGTAGTAGGCGCCGAGCTCGGTCGCGGCGTCGATGGCCGTCAGGCCACCGCCCACGACCACCGCGGGCATCCGGACCTGGAGGTTCGCGAGGGAGCTCTTGCGCGCCGCGCCGGTGAGCTGGAGCGCCATCAGGAAGTCGGAGGCCTGCCGGACCCCTCGGATCATCCCGTTGGGCACGTCGACCATCGTCGGCTTCCCCGCGCCGGCGCAGATGGCGATGTGGTCGAACCCGAGCCGCCAGGCGTCGTCGTGGTCGAGGGTGCCGCCGAAACGGATGCCGCCGTAGACGCGCAAGGTCGACCAGCGCTGGAGGGTGGCGGCGACGAGCGTCAGGAAGTTCTTGTCCCACCGGACGGTGATGCCGTACTCGGAAACCCCGCCGAATCCGAGCATCACCCGGTCGTCGAGCTCGACCGCCAGGTCCTTCCAGTCCTTGATGGGGGCAAAACCGCTCCCGCCCCTCCCGACCAAGCCCTCCGGGAGCGGTTCTATCTTCAGGCCGTCCACCGCGACGACGCCGAAGCCCTCGCGCAACAGGTGCGAGGTCAGGGTGTAGCCGGCGGGACCGAGGCCGACGACCAGCACGTTCTTGCCGTGGTAGGGGCGCGGGTGCTGGCGGGTCGGGTGGAGCGGGTTCCAGCGGGTCAGAAGCCCGTAGATTTCGAACCCCCACGGCATCGCCAGCACGTCGGTGAGCGCGCCGGTCTCGGCCTGGGGAATGTTGACCGACTCCTGCTTCTGGAACACGCAGGCTTTCATGCAGTCGTTGCAGATGCGGTGGCCGGTGCCGGCGCTCATCGGGTTGTCAAGGGTGATGAGCGCGAGCGCGCCGGTGGAGTCGCCGCGGGCGCGCAGCTCGTGCATCTCGCCGATCTTCACGTGCAGCGGGCAGCCGTGCAGCTCGACGCCGAGCGGGTTCGCCTTGAACGCGCCGGTCTTCTCGCGGATGCCCTTGGAGCACGAATCCTTGTCGCGGTCCTGGCAGAGCATGCAGTAGTCGACTTCCGACATGATCTCGCGATTGGAGTAGCGCCGGTCGGTCAGCTTGAAGCCGTCGCGGCAGCGCTGGAACGCTTCCGGCCCCCGGAAGAGCTCCGGCAAGGCGGGATCCGGCTGCTCGAGCTTGACCAGGTGCCCGAAGTCGATCTTGTGCGGCAGGCGGAAGGAGACCCACGGATGCGGATGGCCGCCCTCGCCGTGGACCCGTTCGTGGTGGCGGTACCATCGCGTCAGATAGCGCTCGGTCGGCTCCAGGTAGGCGGAGAGGATCTTCTCGCCCCGCACGGCCGACGTCTCGTCACCCGCGAGACCCGGCATCCGCCCGGTGACGGTGAGATAGACGGTCGCCCGGTCCACGAGAGCGAAGTCGCTCTGCGGCGGCGGTTGCCCTCCCACGAGCTGCGCCCGCGCCATCCGATCGAGCGCCTGATAGATCGGCCACAAGGCGCCGACCACCGCCTTCTCGTCCTTCTGGAGCGCTCCCGAGATGCCGAGATGGTCGAGGAACGCCCGGTGCTCGGGAATCGCCTCTTCGACCAGCCCGTCGTCCGCCGGCCGCTTCATCAGCCGCTTCTTCACCACCTCTTTCTTGAACGCGAGAACCGGCTGGATCTTCTCGGTCTCAGCCACCAAGGCCGCGCGCTCGACGCCGAGGCCGAACAGCTCCCCGATGAACGCCGACAGGTGCCGCGCCGCGCCGACCAGAGCCTGCGACGCCTTCACGGGTGCCAGCTCGCCTCTCGCTTCCCGGTAGGCCATCAGGGCGGCAAAAGCGCTCTCGTCATGCTCGCGAAGATACTGGTCGAAAGTGCGCGTCAGGTCCGCCAACCGCAGCGGGTCGAAGAGGTCGGCGAACTGGAAGCCGAACGCGAGCTCGAGATCAGCCATGTGTGAAGTGACTCCCGAAGAAGGGTTCGTGGGGGTCCCGCCCGGTGCGTCGTCTAACGCACAAGAGAGCGGCGTTCAAGCACGCCAGCCACTTCCCGCGCGTCAAAGGCCCGTCCCGCCGTCCTCGCGCGAGCGCACGACCCTGGCCCCCCGAGCATCGAGCGCCCGCCCCTTCCCTGGTCCGAGAGACAGCGGGACACGAAGGCCCCAGCTTGCTCGCTTCGCGCCTCGTCCGATCTTCTCGGCGAGATCGACCGTGCGGGCGGTTCGCTGGTTACCGATTGCGCTACTGCCCTGTGGAAGCGTAGCCGCTAGGCTCAGACCTCGATCACCCCGTAGACGATCTCAGCCCGCCGCCGCAGATGTCGTACGGGAACGTTCAGCTTCTCCAGCTCCCGGCCCGGCCAGGCGTCCTTGACGACCACCACCCGCCTCGCGACCTTTCTCGCGCGCGACAGAAGGTCGCGGTCGAGCGGCGCCGGGTTCGCGAGCGCCCGCAGCACCGGGAAATCCGGCGCGGCGCTCCTCGGCTCCCGAAACATCGGGTCGAAATAGACCACGTCGAACGAGCGCTCCAGCGTCTCGAAGAGGAACGCGCGGGAGTCGCCGAGGCGAAGGTCGATGCGGACCGTCAGCTCTCGCGCGGGGCTCGGCCAGTGCGGCATCCCGTCGACCGCGAGCGCGACGAGCAACGGGCTCGACTCGAACGCAACCACCCGGCCGCCGGACCCGACCGCGTGCGCGAAGAGCAGCGCGTCCTGACCAAAGCCGAAGGTCGCGTCGAGAACGCGGTCACCAGGAGCGGCGCCGGAGAGCGTGATGAGCGGGTCATGCTCCTCGCCCCGCAAGAGGCGCCGCAGGCGCACGAGCCCCATCCCGGGGTGAGAGCCGATGGTGCCCGCCTCGGTGACGAGCCGGACGCCTTCGCGCTCGACGACCAAGGTGCGCCCGGACGCCTGGACGGGTTTCACGAACGACAGGCCGAACCGACGCGCCAGCCGCTCGGCCCGGCCGCGCTCCTCCTCGCGGGCGCTTTTCGATACGGTGACGAATCCGTCCGCCATCGGCCCGCGATCTAACCGGGTGCGGCGCCTCGCCTCCAGCAAGAAGTGCGATGGTCGCGGCCTGGCGCCGACCGGTTCGCTGGCGCGAAGAGGAGCGCGATGGCCTCCACTGAAGCCCTGCCGCCCTGCGGCATCTACCGTACGACCGTCCCGGTCGGCAGCATCGAAGCGAACCGGCTGGTCTTCTTCCACAACCACGGCGAGCCCGGGCCCGGCCTCTACCTACCCACCGCCTGGGACGCCAACCGCGCCCGTTTCGCGAGCAAGGGCGAGACGCTCCCCGAGCCGGTCGAGCCCACCGCGGCGACGCTGGAGCCGCTCGCCCGCGAAGGCTTCTACCGGGTGGTGACGCCGTTCTTCTGCTGCGAGAAGCATTGCCGCGAGTTCGAGACGGACCTCTTGGTCCAGCTCGGCTACAACGGTG
Organism: Myxococcales bacterium; assembly: GCA_021787845.1. Lineage (GTDB taxonomy): Bacteria > Myxococcota > Myxococcia > Myxococcales > JAJYLH01 > JAJYLH01. Next base: position 155,283 of record JAJYLH010000003.1, read on the forward strand.
CTGCTGAGCCCATCCTCTTCGTCCCCGAGCTCGAACGACTGGGCGTCGGCCTCCCCACCGTGGGAACCGCCATCGACCGGGAGAAGGTGCGAGACCTCGCGCCGCTCAAGGTCGCGCAGCGGTCCGCGCTGGACGCGACGGCGGAGCCCGACGGCGTGCTGCACTGATCCCGTGTCGCGTCAGAAGCAAGGCCCCGCCGCTCAGTCGGGCGGCACCGCCACCTCGCGATCGGTGACGTCCCGCATCGCCTCGCCGATTTCGTCGTCGCTCGCGAAGTGCGCGATCTCGCCGAGGCTGATCACGCCCCAAAGCCGTCCGTCCTCTCCGGTCACCAACACCCGCCCGACCTGGTGCTCGCGCATCAGGTTCGCCGCAACGGACACCTCGTCGTCCGGCCGGCAGGCGACCAGGTCCTCGGCGGTCATCACGTCGCCCACCGGAGTCGTGCCCGGGCGGTCTTCGGCCAGCACCCGCAGGGTCAGGTCCCGATCGGTCAGGACACCCACCACGGCTCCCCCCCGATCGCAGACCGGCAGAAACCCGATATTCGCCTCGCGCATCTTCATCGCGGCCACCCGCACCTGATCGCCGGGTCGCACGACGATGGCTTCTCGCTCCAGAATCTCGTCGCAGCGCATGGCGCACCTCGAAACAAGCGTGCGGCACGAAACCGCCGATGCCAACGCGAAGGAGATGCGGCAGCCAATCGCCCGGCCGATCGCCCTGCCGACTCCGTTGGATACGGCTCCCGCCCAACATGACCGCTAAAGCCTAGCGGAAGCGATGCAGGGATCCAACTTTCGTGTCAGACTCGATGTGGCGCTTGCCGCACGACGAGGGACGAAAACGCCGCCATCGAATCGGAGCGCTTCGCATCCCGCCCACCCTGGGATGGCAGGGGTCCCGCCCGATGCCGGGCAGGATGCCCGGTTCCCAGGGCGGACGAGACATCCGCGCTCCGCCGAGCGTACTGCCCCTCCGGCCGGGCTTTCGAGGTGGGCGGCGGCGCTGCGTCTCCAGAGAAGCGGTGTCGGACCTCACGCCGGGAGCGTCGGCTCCGGCTGGATCGCGGCGACGCCCGAAGGCTGATGGACCTCCCCGACCAGCTCGGCCAGAACGTCGATGTACGAGACGATGCCGGTAAGCCGGCCATCGTCATCGACCACCGCGACCGCCCCGACCCGGTCGTCGAGGAACCGCCGCACGAACTGCGAGAGCGCTGCCGCCTCCTCCACCGCAATCACGGGTGCCGAGGCGACGTCCTGCACCCGATAGTCGGCCGCGCGCCGAGCGACGCCCCTCTCGCCCTCCTTGGCGGCGACGTCGCCGAACGCGCGCCGCACGTCACGGTCAGACAGCATCGCGATGGGCCGTGTATCTCCGTCGATCACCGGGAGGTGACGGACGCCGCGCTGGCTCATCCGGGCGAGCGCGTCCATCAGCCGGTCGTCCGGATGGACGCAGAGCGGCGCCGCGGTCATGACCTCGGCGGCCGTGCGTTCGAGCAGCCAAGGACGGCGCCCTGGCGGCCGGGCGAACTTGAGCCCGAGAAGGTCGGTCGTCGTCAGGATGCCGACGAGCTCGTCGCCTTCGACGACAGGCATGCACCCGAGCTTGCCCGCGGCCATCCGTTCAGCGACCTCGGTCAGGTCGTCGTCGCCCGCCGCAGTCTCGACCTTGCGGCTCATCGCCATCGACACCGGCGCCTCGAGCCCGCCATAGCCGTGAAAGGCGAGAAGGTCGCGCTCCGAGAGCACCCCGACGAGCCGGCCCTGGTCGACCACGGGCAAATGCCGGATGCCGCCCTCGAGCATCATCCGCGCGGCGCGCTCCAGGGTCTGGTCGGCGTCGACCGTTCTGAGCAACGCTCGCGGCAGCGCCTCCCGCGCTCTCATCTGCTCCTCCAACGCGCCGCCGGTTTCCAGCAGCGCCACTCGCCGGCCGCACCGTCATTCAGATGCGGCGAGCTCGCCCGAAAGTCCATAGGCCGGGCGCCAGCGCTAGTCACCACCTTCCGCGTCGTTCGCCAGCTTCTTCACGTTTTCGAGCGCGTCCTCGGAGCCGGACCCTGCGGGCTCGGCCTGCGAAGCGGCGTCCGCGGCACCGGCCGGAGATTGGCCGAGCGACCCGCTGGAAACACCCCCGACGGCTTTCTTCGCAACATCGGGGCTCGCCTTCCCGGGCGCCTGCTTCGCCCCCTCCAGACCGCTTTGGACGCCTTGCGGCGGCGCTCCAGCTCCCTTCGCGCCGTCGACGATGTCCGTCGGCTTGTGCCCGCCGGCCTGCACGCCAGCCGCGACCTTCGACGGATCCGCCGCCGCTCCGCCGGAGCCCTTCGCCTGTCCGGCTGCCTGGGCGGCAGCGGCGACCTTCGACGGATCCGCCGCCGCTCCGCCGGAGCCCTTCGCCTGCCCAGCCGCCTGGGCGGCAGCGGCGACCTTCGACGGATCCGCCGCCGCTCCCCCGGAGCCTTTCGCCTGCCCAGCTGCCTGAGCGGCAGCGGCGACCTTCGACGGATCCGCCGCCGCTCCCCCGGAGCCCTTCGCCTGTCCGGCCGCCTGGGCGGCAGCGGCGACCTTCGACGGATCCGCTCCCGCCCCGCCGGAGCCCTTCGCCTGTCCGGCCGCCTGGGCGGCAGCGGCGACCTTCGACGGATCCGCTCCCGCTCCGCCGGAGCCCTTCGCCTGTCCGGCCGCCTGGGCGGCAGCGGCGACCTTCGACGGATCCGCTCCCGCTCCGCCGGAGCCCTTCGCCTGCCCGGCCGCCTGGGCGGCAGCGGCGACCTTCGACGGATCCGCCGCCGCTCCCCCGGAGCCCTTCGCCTGTCCGGCCGCCTGGGCGGCAGCGGCGACCTTCGACGGATCCGCTCCCGCTCCGCCGGAGCCCTTCGCCTGTCCGGCCGCCTGGGCGGCAACGGCGACCTTCGACGGATCCGCTCCCGCCTCACCGGAACCCTTCGCCTGGCCAGCCGCCTGCGCCGGGGTTGCCTTCGGCGGCTCCGGTATCTCACCGGGTTTGGGCGGACTTCCACCCGGCGTCGGCTGGGACGACGCCGACTTCGCGGCGCCCGCCTGCCCTTGGCTGGTGCCCTGCTGCTGCTCGGCAGCGGCCTCCTTCTGCTCTTCCTGCTTCTCCTGCGCGGCTTCTCGCTGGTCCGCCTCCTGCTGGGCTTGCCGATCCGCCGCCTTCTGGTCGTTGCTCGCCTGCGCCTCACCGGCCGCCTGCTGCGTCGCCGCGTGGGCCTGCTCGCTCTGCGTCGCCGAGGCGTTCGCCGCCCCTTCCGACGACTGCGCCGCCGCTTCCGCGCCCGCCGAGTCGTTCGCCGCCGCCTTGTCCGCCGCGACCTCCGCCGACTCGGCCGCCTTGAGCGCCGTGGCCGTGGCCGCCGCCGCCTGCGTCATCGCCGCCGACGCGCTCTGGATGACCGCCTGGTTCTCGATTTCGCCACCCGCCTGCTTCGCCACGTCGGTCGAGCCGTCGCCGACCTTCTCGGCGCCGTCGCCGCTCTTGACCGCGCTGTCGGCCGCCTTCACCGACGCCTCGCACGAGGTCTTCTCGTTGTCGCCCGCGAGCTTCGCAATCTTCGCCGCGCTGCCCTGCGACGCCTTCGCTTGCGACAGCTTCTTCTTCGCCTCGTCGATCTTCTGCTTCGCCTGATCGACCAGCTTCTGCGCCTCTTCCTTGACCTTGTCCGCCAGCGCCTGCGGCGTCTTCTTCGCTTCCTGCACCGCGTTCTTCATGTCCCCGAACGAGCCCTTCAAGCTCTTCATGAAGTCTTCGCACTGCGGCTTCACCGACTCGACGTCCTTCACGATCTTGGCGAAGTGCGCCTTGATCTTGTCGATCTGCGCCTTGCAGTCCTTGAGCACGTTCTTCGCCTTGTCGATGGCGTCTTTCGCTTTCTTGATGTCGAAGTCGAGGATGCCGTCCAGCGCCTCCTGCGCGCTGTCGACCATCTGCTGCATCGCGGCCTTGATCTCCTGAATCAGCCCGACGACGTCCTGTTCCGTCTCGTCCGCCTGCTTCTTGATGTCGTCGACGTCGCCGAAGAGCTGGTCGCGGATGCTCTTGAAATCGTCGTACGCCTTCTCCACCGCCGAAAGCCCGTCGTCGACCGACTTGAACGCGGTGTCGACCAGCTCGACGTTCAAGTCGTGGCAGTAGTTCTGCACCTGCGTCGCGATGCCCTTCGCCGCCTGGACCGCGTTCTTGATTTGATCGACCGCGCCCTGCGCGTCCGTCAGCACGTCCTTGCCGTCCCCGAGGGCGCCCTTCCAGTCGTGGGTCTTGAGCGCATCGACCAGCGCGGTCGCCTGGTTGTAGGAGTCCTCCGCCTTCGCCGCCGCGTTGATGGAATCGTCCGCCGTCGTCCCCAGGGCGTTGCTGTCGACGCTCTCGTCCCCGTAGTCGTCGTTGGTCTTCGAGGCTTTTTCGGTCGCCGACTTCGAGAACGACTTCGCGTCCGTAACCGTCTTCTTCAGGTCGTCGACGATGGTCTTGCCGTCCGAAACCGCGGTCTTCACGTCGGACTTCGTCGACGGATCGGTCGCAACCTTCTCGATCTTCTTCCCCAGGTCCTCCAGCTTGGCGAGAGCGCCGCTGCCATTCGAGTCGACCGAGCTCGCCGCCGTCTTCGCGTCCGCGATCGCCTTCTTCACGCTCTCGGTCGGGTCGTGCTTGACGATGTCCTGCACGTCGCCGACCACCTTCGTCGCCGTGCCCAGCCCGTCCGAAACCTTCCCCAGAATCGACTCCACTTCGTCCGCGAACGATCTCTTCGTCTCGTCCTGCGCGCCCTTCGACTCATCGGCAGCGCTCTTGGCCTCCTTCTCGCCGTCCTGCGCGTCGGCCGCTTTCGACTTCGCCCCCTCGAAGTCGCGCTTCTTCACCAAGATGCACGCTTCCTTCGCCTTCTCGACCGCCGCCTTGGCCTTCTTGAGCGCGTCGTCTCCCTTGTCGGTGATGGTGTCGACTTCTTTCTCGACCTTGTCGAGCACCGACTGCACCTTGGAGCTGATCGCCTTCCACTTCTCGTCGATGACCTGGACGAGTTGGTCGAGCGCCGCCTTCGCTTTGTCCACCAGCGCCTGCACGTAGGCGAGAAGCGGCTTGAGCGCCGCCTCGACCTTCTCCTTCACCAGCTCCTTCACGTGCTCGATGATCTTCTTGTACTTGTCGATGGCGCCCGCGATGTCCTTGATCGCCGACTTGACCATTTCGATGCCCGAGAGGGCGGCAGCGCTCACGGCCTTCAGCACCGCTTCCGTTCCATTCTTGACCGCGTCGACCGCGCCGGAAATCGCGTGCGCGATGACCGGCGCCGCCTTCCCCACCACCGCGATCGCCCCGGCGATGGCCTTCTGCGCCGCTTTTTCCACCGCGCCGACCAGGTCCTCGCAACTCTTCGCAACCTTGTCGACCACGCCCTTCGCCGCGTCGAACGCCTTCTTCGCCGCGCTCTCGACTGCGCTGCGCAGCGCTTTGAGCTTGTCGCTGATTTCCGTGCCGACGTGCGTTCCGACTTCCTCGACCCACGCCGCGACCGCCTTGCCCGCGCCCTCGACCGTCTTGACGATGTTCTCCGCCTGCCGCTCGGCCGCCTCGGCCGCCTTCTGCGCCGCCGAGAGGATGCTCTGGCCGAGCGAGTCGGCCGCGTTCTGCGTTTCCGCCGCCGCCTTCTTCGCCCAGTTCGCCGCGCTCTCGGCGAGGTTTCCGAGCGATTCCACCTTCTGGAGCGCGGACTGCGCGGCGGCCTTCGCCGCCTCGATGCTCCCGCTCTCCAGCGCCGCTTTCGCCCTCTCCAGGTCGGTCGAGGCCTTCTTCGCGGTCTTCGCGGCGTCGTTCGCGGCCTTCGCGCTCTTGCGCGCGGCGTCGACGACGGTGTCGACCACCTTCTTCGCCTTGTCCGCGAGCTTTTTCGCCCGCTCCGCCTCGTCGGCCAGCTTCTTGAGCGGGCTCTCCGACGTCTTCGCCTCGTCGAAGAGCTTGTCGCGCCGGACATAGAAAATCGTGGAGTAGCCGGCAGCGTCGTAGAAGTGGTCCGCCTCGTAGATGAAGTACTTGCCGCTGTAGACCGGCCCGACCTTCTCGACCTTGAACACCCGGCCGGGCACGATCTCCGGGTTGCCCGGAACCTCGACCTCGCCGGTGACGAAGCTCATCGCCCGGCGCGTCAAGAGCGATTTCGCCACCTCCTGCGCCTGGTCCTTCGACCGCACGTCCGCCGTCGTGATGATCGCGGAGGCCTTGTGGCTGCCGAACTTCGAGAGCGCTGCCCCTGCCTTCTGGCCCGGAAAGGTGATGTTCTCCTGTCCCGCCTTCGCCGTCGCCGTGATCAAGGTCTTCGCCACCTGGTCCCAGCCGCGCACCTCGACCTGCGACAAGGGCGAGCGGAAGTTCGCCATCGCGGAGAAGACTTCGAGGTTGCTCTGGTCGGCCTGGTACGAGACCTCGCGACCGGAGACGTTCGGCCGCTCGAAGTGCAGGGTCTTGTCGTCGACGTAGAAGTCGTAACCCTCGAGGTCGGCCAGGCGTCTCAGGAAAGCGAAATCGGTCTCGTTCGCCTGGATGCGGTACTCGACCTTGACGCCGCCCGAGAAGGTCTGCGCCTGCAGCCCCGCCTCGCGCGCGATCTGGCCCGCGACGTCCCCAGCGCTCATCTTCGCGAACGTCCGGGTCTTCGTCGCCCGCATCAGCCGGTGCGACCGGTCGAGCCCCCTGAGCACCAGCACGTCCGGCCCCTGCCGCTCGAGCTCGGTGCGCCACGCGGTCGCCTCGCCCTTGAACACCGGCTTGAGCTGCCCCTCGTAGCCCATCCGGATCTCCACGTCCCGCGCCTTGTAGAACAGGTCCGCTTCCGACCAGCGTCCATTCTTGTTGTTGACGACCACCTCGAACGCGCTCGCGCCCTCGCGCTGGAGGAACACCCGCACGTTCTCGACGTACGCGGCGACCTCCGCCTCGAGCTTCTTTCCATCGAGGTAGATGCCGACCTCGGGCTTGAGCCGCTTCGTCTCGTGGGTCTCCGCCATCGCTTTTCCCTCGGAAGCAAGAGAGCGCCCGATACTCTACCGCCAAGACACCTGCGGTTCAACGCGAATCGATCCGCGCGGTACCGGTCGGGGGCCGCCATTTCGGGGTTGGAGGCCGCCTAACCCGCTTCTGGCGCGGAATCGACCGGCCGAGCCGAGAGAACGTCGTTCACCGACGCCAGACACAGCAACCATCCGTCTTCGTTGATCTTTTCTGATGAGGCTCCGCACGGGTCCCGCTCCCGCCGAGGCCGCGCCGCTTGACGCCGCCCGGAGGGCCACGGTCTGTTGCTTTGGGGCCGACGGGAGAGGCCGATGGAGCTGACCGAGACCGTGCTCTGCCGCACCGACTGGGTGGAGCGCGCCGAACCGTTTCGGCGCCTGAAGTTTCGGCGGGACGGCACCGGCTACTACGAGCGGGAGGCTCTGGGCGAGAAGCGGTTCGTCCACGAGAACCTCCTCTACCGCGTCGACGGCGAGCGCCTGCACCTCAAGTTCGCGCACGCCCGGCTCTGGACCGAGGTCTCGGCGCGGCTCGCGCCGGGGCTCGAGGCCACCCAGCGCCTGGGCGAGCGCGTCTTGTCCCTCGCCCAGGACCCCTACGCCTCTACGCTCGAGGAGACCGCTACCGCCGAGCTCACCCTGGAAAGCGACAGCGGTGCCGCTCTGCCGCAGGACTAGCGCTCACCGGCTTTCGTAGTCGTCCTCGAGATCCTTCAGGAGCATCTCGTGGACGCGCTCGCCCACCTGGTCGAGCAGCTCCTCGCCGTAGATCCCGTTGTCCTGCGACGACGACCCGTGGGAGATGGAACGCTCCTTCTTCGCCGTGCGCGGCCCCGCCGACAGGCCCTTCTCCGCACCCGCCATGTTCAAGACGAAGTCCGGCTGCGGCTTGGAGAGGTCGAGGATTTCCATCCCGGGCGCGCCATAGGAGGCCTCCGCCCGGTGCGCTTCCTCTTCGGCGGTGCGGGTGTCGAGGTTCGGCCGCCCGCGCTGCGCGACGTGGGTCAGCTCGTGCGCGAGCAGCTTTCGCCCCTCGAACGACTGGGGGCTGAACCGGCCGGGCGCGAAGAAGATGTGCTCCCGGATGGTCACCGCCTCGGCGTCGAACCGCTTCGTGATGAGCTCCGCGCCCGGACCGGTGTGAATCTTCACGTCGGAGAGCCGGGTCCCGAGGAACCGCTCCATCCCGGCCATCACCCCGTAGTCGAGCCGCTTGGGCTCGTCCGCGTAGGCGCCCGCGTCGGCCACCGGCGCTGGACCGTCCGCCGTCTCGCCGCTCGCCGACTTGAGGAAGGTGAGCCCGGCAGCGCTGTCGCTACCCGGCTTCGCTCTGGATGAGCTAGACCGCTGCTGCTTGGTGTACTTCTCGATGACACCCCCGGCCTTGCCGAGCGCGCCGGCGCCCTGCTTCAGCCACGAGGCGACCTTCCCCGCTTCGCCCGCGATTTCGCCGGCGACTCGGGTGACGGCGTTGTCCTTCTGGCCGACGAGCGAGCCCAAGTCGCTCGCGATGCCGCCGACCGCCCTGGCGCTCCCCCCGACCGCCTTCGCGAGGCCGCTCGCCTCCTGCGCCGCTCCCGCCAGGCTTCCGGCGAGCCCTCCGAGCGCGCTTCCCAGACGGGCCAGCTCGCCGCCGACGGTCGGCTCGTTCACCTCGGAATCGCCGAAGTGGAAGTCGTTCGCGAGCCCCTCGGCGATGGGCCGGCCGGCCGCGCCAGAGCCGATCCAGGTGTCCTCGTGAGGCTCGCCCAGGTAAGCGACGTCGCCGGAGCCCGCGCCGGGGATCGGCGTTCCCGGATGCGCCAGGGGCACCCGGGTCGGATGGGCCGCCGGTGCCGCGCCGGGCACCGCGTGGTCCGGATGCGCCACCGGCGGAGCGTGCGCCTCAGGCGCCCCCGCCGCCGACGCGCCGTGCGCGGGCGTGCCGTGCGCGAGGAGCGTCAGCGCGGGGACCGGCTTCGCCCCTACCGGGCTCTTGCCCTGCAGCCTGACAGGAGCGGTCTTGCCCGCCAGCACGCCGGTGAGACGACCCTTGGCCGCGGCGTGCCTCGCCGCCAGGTTCGAGAGCCCTTCTTCGAGGTAGGGATCCTCCCCGACGACGCGCGACAACCGCTCGAGCTCCGCCTCGGCCTGGGCCGCTTCGACGTCCATCACCGACTTGTGGAGCTCTTGCGCCTTGGCGGCGTCGGTCGCCGCGAGGTGGTGGAAGGACGCGCTCTCCCGGTCGACGCGCGCATCGAGCCGGTCGAGCAGCGAGCGGGCCTTGCCGAAAACCGGGTCGTGCTCGGCCGGCGGCGGCTCGGGGCTTGCGCTGGGGGAAGCGACGAGCGGCAGGGCCGCGACCGCCGGAGGCGGCGTCGAGCCGCCGGCGACGCCCGCTCCGTCGACCGTCTTCTCAAGCGCGTGCTCCGGCGCGTCGGGATGGGCGTCGAGCTCCTCCTGGTGCGCCGCCAGCTCGTGCGCGTGCTGTTCCGGGTGTTCCGCCCGCTCGCGCGCGTGGTGCGCCATCTCGTGCGCGAGCTCGTGATGCTCCCGTTGGTTCTCGGCGTGGACCTCGTGCTGCGCCTGCAGCTCGGTGCCCTCGATCTGCGCCGCCTGGGCCGAGCCGTGGTGCTCGACCTGCTTCTCGAGCTCCTGCGCGAGCGGCCGGCCCACGTGCTCCATGGCCGCATCGGGCGTCTCACGCTCCCGCGATGGCTCCTCAGGCCCCGCCACCTCTCGCTCCGCGCCACCCTGCGGTTCCTCCGGCCCGTTCTCCTCGCCTTCGCCTCCGCCGTGCCGGTGCTCGTGGCTCTCCCATTCCTCGGCGAGATCGCCACCCGTCTCGCCGCCGATGCGCCAGGCCTTGCTGTTACGGTGGCCGGCGAGGTTGTCGAGCGCCCGCGCCAGCGGGTTCACCCGGTCGTCCTCGCCGAACTTCCCGAACCGCTCGGCCAGCGTCTCGTGCTCAGCGGCGCCCCGCTCCTCGTGCTCCTGGTCGTCTCGCGCGACGTGACGATGGTAACCCTTCATCGCTTCGACGCCGGCCCGATAGCCGACGTCCCGCTTCTCTCCGTCCGAGCGGAAACGACGACCGTGGGTCGCGTGCCAGCGGCCCAGACGCGAGGCGGCGTGGAGCTGCTTCTTGTATTCCCAATCCTTCTCCCGTTCGCCGAGCTCGTGGACCATCTTGCGAAGATGGTCCAGCTTCGCGTGCGCCCAGCCGTCGACGCGCTTGCCCGCGCGCGAGTCCTTGAGCCTCTCCAGCGGATGCTTGATGAGCTTGTCGCCGGCGTGCTCGTAGAACCGGTCGGCGTACTTTTCGGCGCGCTCGTCCTGTTTGTCGGCGATTTCGCCGTGACCGGCCGCCCGCAGCCCGAGCCCCGTGGCGCCGCCGGCGACCGCCGTCGCGGCGTGCGCGAACTCGAGCGCCGTGTTCGCGGTCTTGGTCCACTTCTCGGCGGTCTCGGCGTGCTCGTGAATCCAGGCGAGAGTACCGGACTTCTCGTCGGTGTCGGTCATCAGAACGACGTTTTCCAGCCCCTCCTGCACCTTCTTCCCGGTCTCCGAAGCCTTTTCCAGGACCGCGCTCGCCTTTTCGGCCTTGCCGTGCACCTTGAGCGCCAGGAGCGCCAGCGCCCCAGGCTTGGCGTCGTCGTGGCGGTGGGCGAGCTTGGAGACCTTGGCCTCGAGCGGCGAGAGCTTCTGGCGCACTCGGAACTCAGCGGAATTCAGCCGATCCCAGACGTCGCCCTTGCCCGACACCCGATAGCGGGCGACGGACTGGAGCCGCTCCTTGTGGAGCTGGCTATCGAGATCCTTCTCGTTCAGAACCCCGTCTTGCCCGTTCCCCGGCTTCACGAACCGGAGCCCGACGCCGAGGTAGTGATGGGTGGCTTCCGCGACCTTGTCGACCTTCTTCACCCAGGTGTCGATGCCCTCGACCTCCTGGGCGCCGTGCTCGAGGCGCTCCTGCCATTCCTTCGACTTGAAGACGTGACCGGCGATCCACGCCGACCCTTCGAGGCCGCCCTGGGCGAGCTCGTCGAATTCATGGAGCCCGTGGGCGAGCTTCTCGACCTTGCCGCTCTTGTCGTAGGCCCAGGCCGCGCCTTTGATGATCTTCGGCGCGAACTTCTTCCCGAAGCGCAGCGCCTTCTGTAGGGCGCCGCTGCGAGCGAGGCTGCGCTCGATCTTGCCGAGCACGCCCTTGGTGCCCGCGTTGCCGGTCAGGAACTTCTCCGCCTTGCCCAGGAGCTTCCCGCCGCCGAACTTCTGGAGCAGATCGCCGCCGGCCTGGCTCGCGACCCCGCCGACCAGGCCTTCGGCGTAATCCTTCCAGCCGTGATGCTTGCCATCGAGGAGCTTGGGCAGCACGCCCTTGGCCGCGCCGAGCCCCACCTTGGTCGCGATGGCGAGGCCGCCCTTGAGGAACGGCACCGCGCCCTCGAGCCCGCCCATCGCCGCGCCGGCGAGAATCTGCTTCCAGTTGCCGCCCTTCGAGTAGGCCTCGATGGCGCCCATCGCCGCGCCGATGCCCGCCTTGAGCAGCATCCCGCCGGGGACGAAGGTCAGCGCGACGGAGAGGCCGCTGACGATGAGCTGCCCGACCGGGCTCTGGATGAAGTGACCGACCGCCTTCGCGGCGTGCTTCGTCGCCTGCCAGGCCGCCTTGGCGAACGAGGTGATCTGCTTGCCGTACTTTCCCCATCCGTACTTGGCGGCGGCGATGGCGAGGCCGACGGGGTTCGAGAACTCGGCCACCTTCGCGAGCACCTGGAGCGGGTGGTTCTTGACGTACCGCGCGGCGCTGAGCAGCCCCGCGCCGACCTTGTTCGCCTCCTTGCCGATCCAGTGACCGGCGTCGTGCAAGCCGGTCGAGATGCCGCGCCTGACCTTGCCGGCGATGGCCCCGACGACCCCGGTCGTCTTGTGCCAGAGGCTCTTGAAGAAGGACCCGGTCCGGTGCGCCGCCCCGCCGACCTCGTGGACCGCCGCGGAAATGCCGTGCTTGCTGATGTTCCACGCCTTGTGGGCGGCGCTCGCCACCGCCCCGGCGAAGCGGCGGCCCGCGCGGACATAGGCGTGCGCCGCCTTCTCGACGAGGTTCGTTCCGGCGTGGGCGACCGCCCGGGCGAAGCTCGAAGCGCGGCCCTCGCTCCACTTGACGGCGCCCGCGAGCGCTCCGCCCGTCGACTTCGCCGCCGCCAGGGCGAGCCCGCCGACCGCGTGGGCCGCGCCCGACACCGCGTGCAGCGCGCTCGACCCGTACGACTTCGCCTTGTTCCAGACCGACGAGAACCAGCCGCTCAGGCGCGGCTCGTACCCCTGCCCGCGCAGCTTCCCCAGAATCGCCAGCGCGCCGGCGGCGCCAGGGGCCACCGCTTCGAAGAGGCCCTTGGAGTCCCGCCGCCGGGCGCTCTCGTGTGCCTGGGCGAAAGCCAGCGCCGACAGTCCCCGGCCTTTCTGCGCGACGCCGGGCCGCGGCCGCATCACCTTCGTCAGCCCCGGCACCTGGCGGCCGATCTGGTCGAGCCGCGCGTGGTCCCGCGCCGAAGCGCGTCCGTCCGGGGGAAGCCCGCTCGCGAGGCGCGCCAAGGCGTCGCGCCGCTCGTCGACGAGCTTCTGGATCGACCGGACCACGCCGGCGGACTGGTAGCCCATCGTCCGGGCGATGGACGCGAGGTCGCCTAGCGTCTGGCCGACGCCGCGGGCGCCGCTCGCCAGCGCCTGGCCGTGCAGGCCCCGCAAGGCCGCGAGCTGAGCGTCCAGCCGCGCCACCGCCGCCTGCAACGAGGCTGCCTGCGGGGAAATCAGCGGCCGCGCGTGGTCGGCGGCGATTTCGATCCGGTCGAGCTGCGAGGACAGGACCGATTCCGCCCCCCGCATCCGCCGCCGCTGGGCGATTTCCACCGCGAGCGCTTCTCCCCGGGGTTTGCGATGGGCGGCAGCGAAGTCGGCCAGCGGGTCCGCTCCCGGGCCACGCTTCTTCAGGTCGAACCGATGGACCTTGATCGCGGTGGCCGCGAACATCCTCGTCGCGTTCTGCGCGACGAGCTGACTGAGGACGTCGGGGAACTCGCCCTGCCCGGACAGCGGGAGCGCTGCCGCCACCCGTGCGCCCGCGGTCCCGCCGGCGAGCCGCGCCCCTTGGGTCCCCCCGGCCGGATTCGCCAGCGCCCCAGCCTTCCCACTCATCCGGATCGACAGGTCGACCCGACTGATTTCCTCGTTGGCCGCGGACTTCACCGGCGCTCGCTCGCGGCCCGCCACGGCGAGCGCGAGGGGCGTCGTCGGAATCCGCTCGTCCGCTTGCGCCTTCGCCACCTGGCCGAGGCCCGCCGGGGCGCTGGCGTAGACTGTCACCTGCCGCAGCGCGGAAACCTCGTTGGTCGGCGAGACCTGGTCGATGGCCTCGTTGACCTGGACCTGGAGGCCGGCGGCGCGATGGCTCTTTCCCGAAGCATCCCGCACCCGCGCCGCCTCCAGCTCGCGGGTCCGGACGATCTGCGAGCGCCTTTGCGCGAGCTGCTTCTGCTCCTCCGTCAGCTTCGCGACCGTCGCCGCGTCGCCCGCCGCCGCCGCCGCGAGCGCGGCGTCGCCATCGGCCAGAGCCCGGTCGACCGCCGCCAGCTCCTTCGCGGTCATCCCCCGTCGAATCGACGGGTTCCACCGGCCGATACCCTGGTACGCCTTGGCGACCTCCGTCGCATTCTCTTCCGCCGCCTCGCGGGTCTTCCGGTTGCGGTCGCGAACCGCCTGATTCAGCTTCCGCTGTTCGGTCTGGTTCTGCGCTCTCTCGTCGGCCGAAAGCTTCCGATTTTCGGCATGCGCCCAGGGAAATCGTCGAAAGCGGACGAGCTGGACGCTTTCGATCCCCGGAAGCGAGAGCACCCGCTCGTCGGCCTGCCCGCCGGAGCGCTGCTGCCCATAGCGACCGTTCCAATCGTTGACGCGATTGAGCACCTCGAGCCAGGCGGCCTTGGAGCCCGGGTTCGCTCTTGCGCCCTGGGCGAAGCTCAGGGTCACCTTGATTTCGGGCGCGACCAGGTCCTGGTTCTGGTAATAGTCGTATTCGAGCGCAAGCCGGGCGATCACCTGCTGCGCCGTCTTCAGCCCCGCGAGTTGGTCGCCGACATAGAAGAACTGCGGCGGCCCCCGGGTGATCATCTGGAAGTTGCCGCTCGCGATCTCCGACGCCGCCGCGTCGCGCGCGAGAAGGACGCGCCCGAACCGGGCGTCGACCCGCGTTCGGGGGAAGCGGTCCCGCTGACCGTATCTCGCCGCCTGGTTCTCCTCCGGATGCTCGCGCAGGTGTCTTTCCAAGGCGAGGCGCGCCTTCTTCCAGCGAGCCCGCGCGTCCTCGGCCGCCGACGCCGCGGCGGCAATCGCCGGACGCTGAGCCCCGACGCGCGCGTGCTGGTCCAGAACCGCCCGCACGCTTTCTCGACACGCCTTGCCCGGCTCCTCGTTCCCCGCCAGGCGGTCGATGGTGCTCGCGGTCGCCTCCAACTCGGCGCGCACGCTGTCCCATTGATCGAGGAAGGTCCCTTCATTGGCGACCGAGCGGTACAACAGGCTCCGCAAGCGCTGAAACGGCGGCTCCAGCGCCGTCGCGACCGCGGGGTCGCCTCCGTTGCGCACCAGCGCCCGCGGCTCGGGGAGCGACCCGAGCAGGTCGTGCACCGGCTTGGAAACGCGCGCGAAGAACGGCGCCGCCACGGCGCTGTCCGCCTGCGTCGCCGCAGACGAGCACCGCTCCAGCTCCTCTTGAAGCCGCTTCACGTCAGCGCTGGGCATCGTCGGTCACCTTTCTTAAGCTCCGGGTGCTCCCGGAGAAGCTCCGCCACCTGGTCCGGCAGCTTTTCGGCAAGAGACACCAGCGCGTCGATCCCCGCCGCGCGGATCGGCTCCACGGCGTTGGCGACGATGGCCGCTATCTCCGAGCCCCCCCGAGGCTGCCGTTCCCAGTGGGGGTCTGGCGCTCTGGAGATAGAGTCTTCGAACGCCTCGGCCAGGAACGCCACGAGAGGGGTTCCCCCGCCCAGGAACAGGGCTCGACCGGCGCCATCCCCGAACGCCTGCGCGAGCTCGGCGCGCCGGGTCGAGGTCAAGCTCATGGCGGCACGCGCCGCGTTGGCGAGCGCCAAGACGCTCCGCTCGGATTCGCCCTTGCGGGCTTCGTGCGAGGCGACGAGCTCCGCCAGGTCGGGAGGCAGAGGCTCGTCTCGCGCGTCACCCAGGAAGTCGAGGGCGGCGTCCCCGAGGGACTTTCTCGAAAGGGCGGCCCGCGCCGCCGAGAATCGGGCTTCTCCGCGAAGGAGATAGACCACCTGGCCGAGCGCGGGGTCGGAAAGAGCCGCGAGAAAGCCAGGCAGCTCCGAAGCGGGAATCCGCACTTCGTCGAAACAACGACCTACCTTTTGCGAGAGCGAGTGGTCGAAGTGCCCGGCGAGCTCGGAAAGCTCCGAGTCGACGAGTGCCGCGAGCGCGCGCGGACCTCCGTCCGTCAGCGCCTTGCGCGCGAGCGTGGCCAGCGACGGGCGCGTCACCGCGGCCTCCTCTCCAGCGCTCGAGGGAGACGGCGCGCGACCGGCGTTGCCCGGATGAGCACCTGCCCGCGCGGCTGACGCGCCCGGCCGCTTCGCTCGCGCGAACCTGCTGCGCCGTCGTCGTCCGACGCCGCTCTTGCCGAGCGCCGAGCCGCGGAACGAACGGCCCGACGGGAGCGGCTCCGCGATCGGCGGTCGGGAACCCTCCTGCCCTGCGTCTGCGACGCGAGGCTCGCGAACACCAGCGCGCGCGGGTCGACGCGCCGCGCGAGCGCCAGCGGCGAGGGCCCCCGCGCCTCGGGGAACACGGCAGGAGCGCTCCCGCCAATCGACAGCCCTTCCGCCGCCTGGCGCAAGGTCGCAAGCGTGCGGTGCCCGCCACGGCGGGTAAGCTGCACGACACGCTGGAGGCTCGTTCGGGCCATCGACGGTCTTTCGGCAAGCTTCACGACAGGTCGGCAAGATACCACCCGGCCCCACGCCCATCAACCGAAAACGGCTGGGTCCCCGCTTCGTGCGAAAAGAGCTCGATTCGGTGGACCTCGCGGCGCTCCGAGAACAGCGTTCTCTGGCCGATCCGCCGTGTTGCGATGCGGGGCGGCAGCGCAGCCGGAGGGCACCGTGCCCCGCGACCGAGGGAACAGTGCTGCTGGTCGGCGAAAGTCCGCGGGCGTGACATGCCCTTGCGAGAGGACATTGCTTCGTGCGAGCCTGGCCCCATGATTGACCATCTGACCCTTCGCTGTCGGGATTTCGCGCGCAGCCGGGACTTCTATGTCGCGGCGCTCAAGCCTCTCGGCTACGAGGTCGTGATGAGTTTCGGCGAGATGGTGGGCCTGGGCGCGCGCGGCAAGCCGGACCTGTGGCTGACGCCGGGCGAGGTCGGGACGCCGAATCACGTGGCTTTCGGCTGCCCCGACCGGGCGACCGTCGACGCCTTCCACCAGGCGGCGCTCGAAGCTGGCGGGAGGGACGAGGGCGCTCCTGGTCTGCGTCCCGACTACCACCCCAACTACTACGCCGCGTTCGTCCTCGACCCCGACGGCCACAACATCGAGGCGGTCTGCCATGCGCCGCTCGCTGCCAAGCCCGCCCATCGGGCCGGGAAGCCCGTCGCGCACCGGACGAGGACGCGACGCCGGCCGGCCAAGGCCGCGCGACGCTGAAGAGCTCGGACGCCGGCACCCCGCGCGGGGAACCGTCGGGCGCGCCCGGCCGCAGCGGTATCGCCCGGCATCACGAGCGCGCTCTCCCGCTGGAGCCTTGCCGCTCGCTCGGATGTCGTTCCATCGCTCGAGCGCGTGCTAGCGTTGCACGGCGATCGCGCCCCGACTCGTCAAGGAACCATCGTGCCGGACGTTGCCAGCCAGGAGCTCATGGAGTTCGTGGGTCGCGCTCAGGGGCAGGCGGCGGGAACCGTCCACAAGCTCAACGGTGACGCGTCGAGCCGGTCGTACTACCGCGTCGAGACCCAGGAGCGCTCCTATGTCGTGATGGCGATGCCGGTCGGCGCCAGGGCTCCCGAGGAGGTCACGAGCGGCGCCGCCCCAGCGGAGCTCCCCTTCGTCAACGTCCAGCGGTATCTCGACCGCGTCGGCGTCCGGGTGCCGCACATCGTGCGCTACGAAGAAGAGCGCGGCCTGATGCTGCTCGAGGACTTGGGCGACCTGACCCTCGCGGCTGCGCTCGCCACCCGCTCGCGCGAGGAGCTGTACGGGCAGGCGGTCGACCTGCTCGCCCGGCTGCGCGCCCGCACCACGCGCGAGCCCGATTCGTCCTGCGTCGCCTTCACCCGCGCCTTCGACCGCGACCTCTATCGTTGGGAGCTCGATCACTTCTATATCTGGGGCTTAGTGGTCCGCAGCGGCCGCCAGCCGTCGACGCCGGAGCGCCAGGTGCTCGACAGCGCTTTCGAGCACCTGAGCGCGGCCCTGGACACGCTGCCCCGGGGTTTCACCCACCGCGATTATCAGAGCCGCAACCTGATGATTCGGGGCGGCGAGCTCGTCGTCCTGGACTTCCAGGACGCGCTGCTCGGTCCCACGCAGTACGACCTGGTGGCGCTCCTGCGCGACAGCTACGTCGAGCTCGAACGCCCGTTCGTCGAGAAGATGGTGGCGCGCTACTGCGCTGCGCTCGAGGGGTACGGCATCGATCCCGGTGACCTGAACGAGTTCCTGCGGGTCTTCGACCTCGTCACCCTCCAGCGCAAGCTCAAGGACGGCGGGCGTTTCGTCTTCATCGACCGGGTGAAGAAGAACCCGTCGTTCCTTCCCTCGGCGCCCCCCTCGTTTCGTTACGTGAAAGAGGCCCTCGCCTCGCTCACCGGGTTCGACGACTTTCGCGAGGTGCTCGCCCGCTACGTGCCCGAAATCGCGTGAGCACGCCAGCGATCCTGGCGAGAGACAGCGCTTCCGATGGGCGGTACCGCTTCTACTTGGCGAGGTAGAGCGCGTCGCCCCATTCGTGCCGGGTCATCTCCGTCGCCGCCCGCCGGAAGCCGCGCTCCTGGAGCCACGCGTCGAGCTCCTCCAGCCGCGCGCATCCCCGGTAGAGCTCGCCGGTGTTCACCTCGGAGTAGATGGCCCGAAAGCCGCGCACCAGATCGCCAAACCCTTCCAACGCCAAGAGCTCCGCGCCCTGGATGTCGAGGTTGAGAAAATCGTAACCGGCAAGGTCGATCTGCTCCTGCGCGACGAGGGTGCGAAAGGTGGTGGCCGGCAGCGCTACCGTCTGGTCGAACGTGACCTTCGGATGGTGCGCGAGGTGTCGGGCCGGCGCGAGAATCGACGAGGATTGCCCGTTGCTCGCGAGGTGCAGCGTCGCCGTCTCGCCGTCCCGATTCGACAGCACCGCCTGGACGACGCGCGTCGCCATCCGGCCGGCGGCGCGCCGGGTCAGCTCGGGAATCAGGTTCGGGTTCGCCTCGATCCAGACGACACGCTGAACGCCAGCGCTCTCGTAGGCCTCACGCTCTTCGGCGAGGTGCGCGCCGACGTGGATGACCCCGGCCGGTCGCAAGCGGTACCGGCGAACGAGCTTCTTCATCGGCATCAACATCAGCCGTTCCCTCGACGCCGCGCGGCGCTCACAGGCGGGTCCAGCTCTCCGGCACCAGATCCGGGCTGTTCGACTCCACTCGGCGAAACCACTGCCGGGGAGCGATGACCAAGCGGGAGGGGTTCTGGTTCAGCCAGGCGCCCCACCAACTGAAGCTCGAGTTGGCCACGACCTGGTGCCGGCAGCGGCTCATCAGCAAGAGCTCGTCGGCGTCGGCGATTTCGGGTCGGGACACGAAGGTGGTCGGTCCCGGCAAGGTCAGGTTCGCCTTCGCCCAGGCGATGTCGTCGGAGAAAACGAAGAACGCCGGCTCGCCCAGCGCCTGCCGCAGGTGCGCGCCCGCACGTGCGTAGTAGTCGAGCGAGCAGGCGCCCAAGCTCGCCCGCGCGCGGGGGTCGGTCAGGTAGTCGCCACGGCGCACGTGGACCGCGACGGACGGGAGCGCTTCTATTGCCCGCATAAGGTCTCCGGGGGCGCTGCCGCCTCTCGGCGCGAAATCCCGCACGAGCTGCTCACGGGCGTCGAGGAAGTACTTTTCCGTCTGCCAGTAGCCGCGCAGGTACGTCTCCGGCCCCGCGCGCAGCACCGCCGGGTCGAAGACGTTCGTCACCCCCTCGCGCAGATAGGTCGCACGCTGGCGCAGCTTGAGCTTCGCTCGCCAGGCGCTGCCGTACTTGAGGCGCACGATTTCGCGCGCGCTCGCGAGACGCACCGGAAGCTCATAAGCGTCGAGAGCGAACTGGCGCGGCGTGCCGCGGCCGGGTTTCGCAAACGCGGAGAGGTCGAGCGCGAGCTCGGTTCCCCGCCGCAGCGCCAGCGCGCGCCCGACGGCGTACTGGAACATCTGGTTGCCCAAGCCCCCGATGAGCCGCGTGACGATCACGCCGCCAAGCCTACCATTTTCGCTTCTGCCCTCGGGCGACGCGCCTCGGGGCCGGGTGGAAGCGCGGCCGGGCGGCCGGCCCCGCCCCTACACGGCCTGCGGGAACGATCCCGGTCCCCGAGAGCGCAAGCGCCAGCCTGCGAGCACGGGCGAGGCGAATTGACTTGGCTTTCGGTCCGATGGCACCTTCCCTCCGGTCCCGAACGAAGGGGGAGGTCGAATGAAGAAGGCGCTCATCACCGGCATTACTGGACAGGACGGCTCCTACCTGGCGGAGCTGCTGCTCGAGAAGGGCTACGAGGTCCACGGCGTCATCCGCCGCGCCTCGACCTTCAACACCGACCGCATCGACCACCTCTACCGCGACCCGCACGACGAGGACGCGAAGCTGTTCCTCCACTACGGCGACCTCGCGGCCGGCGCCGCGTTCCTCCGGGTGCTGGAGAAGGTCGAACCCGACGAGGTCTACAACCTCGCGGCGCAGTCGCACGTGCGCGTGTCCTTCGACCAGCCGGAGTACACCTGCGACGTGGTGGCCACCGGCGCGCTGCGGGTGTTTCAAGCGGTCCTGGATTACGGCAAGGCTACCGGTAGGCAGGTGCGCGTCTACCAGGCGGGCTCGTCGGAGATGTTCGGAGCGTCGCCGCCGCCGCAGAACGAGAGCACTCCCTTCCACCCCCGGAGCCCCTACGCGGTGGCCAAGGTGGCGGCGCACGGGTTCGCGGTCAACTACCGGGAAGCCTACGGGCTCTTCGTCTGCAACGGCATCCTCTTCAACCACGAATCGCCCCGTCGGGGAGAAACATTCGTCACCCGGAAGGTGACCCGAGCCGTCGGTCGCATTGCACAAGGGCTGCAGGACACCTTGTACCTCGGCAACCTCGACGCGCGCCGCGACTGGGGCTTCGCCGGCGACTTTGTCGAGGCGATGTGGCGGATGCTGCGGGCCGACTCGCCCGATGACTACGTCATCGCGACGGGAGAATCGCACTCGATTCGGGAGCTCCTGGACCTCGCTTTCGGTCTCGCGGGGCTCGACTGGCAAGAGCACGTGCGCTTCGATCCGCGGCTGAAGCGGCCGACCGAGGTCGACGACCTCCGGGGCGACGCGAACCGGGCCCGGCAGAAGCTGGGCTGGCGGCCCCAGGTCGATTTTCCGGAGTTGGTCCGCCGAATGGTCGAGCACGACCTCGACCTCGCCCGGCAGGAGGCTGCCTTGCGCGCGGCGGGCCATTCGCCCATCCTCCGCTCGGTGATTCATGGATAAGGCGGCGCGCATCTACCTCGCGGGACACCGCGGGCTCGTCGGCAGCGCTCTCGAGAGGCGGCTGCGCTCCCAGG
The DNA here is from genome assembly GCA_021787845.1 of Myxococcales bacterium. Classification (GTDB taxonomy): domain Bacteria; phylum Myxococcota; class Myxococcia; order Myxococcales; family JAJYLH01; genus JAJYLH01. The sequence goes on from JAJYLH010000003.1 coordinate 176,132, forward strand.
GTTATGAACGGCTCCTGACCCGCACCCACGCCGAGCTCGACCTGACATCGGCACCGCAGGTGGAGGGCTTCTTCGCGAAGGAGCGCCCGGAATACGTCCTGCTCGCGGCCGCCAAGGTGGGAGGCATCGTCGCGAACGACACCTCTCCCGCCGACTTCGCCCGGGAGAACCTCCTCATCCAGACCCACGTCATCGACGCTGCCTCGCGGCACGGGGTGAAGAAGCTCTTGTTTCTCGGCTCGTCCTGCATCTATCCCCGCGAGGCGCCGCAGCCCATCCGGGAGGAGAGCCTCCTCGCCGGCCCCTTGGAGCCCACCAACGAGGCCTACGCCATCGCGAAGATCGCCGGCATCCTCACCTGCCGGGCCTACCAGCGCCAGCACGGCCTCCGGTCGATCTGCGCGATGCCGACCAACCTCTACGGGCCGGGCGACAACTTCGACCTGACGACCTCCCACGTGCTCCCGGCGCTCCTGCGCAAGCTCCACGAGGCGCGGGAGGGCGGGCGCGAGGAGGTGCGGCTCTGGGGCACCGGTGCCCCTCGGCGCGAGTTCCTGCACGTCGACGACCTCGCGGACGCCTGTCTCATGCTGATGACGGAATATGAGAGCGTCGACCTGGTCAATGTCGGCACCGGCGAGGACCTCACCATCCGCGAGCTGGCGGAGCTGGTGGCCGACGTGGTCGGCTTTCGGGGCCGCCTCGCGTGGGACCCGACCCGGCCCGACGGCACCCCCCGCAAGCTCTTGGACGTCTCGCGCCTTCGGTCGATGGGCTGGAAGCCGCGGTTCGGGCTGCGCGAAGGAATCGAGCGGACCTACCGATGGTATCTCGAACACCGCGCCGCAGGGTCCGACCGCGACGCGACCCCGGCGACGAGGCACCCGGGATGAGCGCCGCGCAGAAGCGTCGGTTCGAAACCCCACCCCGGAGCACGCCGGTGGCGCCGCCGGTGACCGACGAGAGTTCGGGGCATCGGCGGCGTTGCGAGAAGACGCGTCCCGGGAGCCGAATCCTTTCGCGGTAGGCGTTCGAGGAGCAAAGGCGGTGAAGCTCGGCGGGTTCGTCATTCACGGCAACGCCGGCGACACGCTCCGCGCCTGCCTCGAGTCGCTCGGCGCGGTCAGCGACGAGGTGGTGGCGGTCGATTCCGGCTCGACCGATGGCTCGGCGGCGATAGATGCCCAATTCGGCATACGTCGAATCGAGCTGCCATGGCAAGGCTATGGAGCGGCGCGGGCGGCCGCGGCCCGGGCGCTGGCGAGCTGCGACTACCTGTTCTTCCTCGACTCTGACGAGCACCTCGTTACCGGTTCAGATGAGCAGATCCGCCGCTGGAAGGCTTCTTCGCCGGACGCGCCCGCCTATCAGGTGAAGCGGCACGACTGGGTGGACCTGGACGGTCACCGGTTCCGCTTTCGGACCTCGGCCCGACGGCGGCTGCTCCGACGGGACGCGGCGCGCTGGACCCCGTCGATGATCGTCCACGAAGCGGTCGCTCCCGTGCGCACGGTCCTCTTGCCCCGGGTCGCCGTCGACCACCGGTTCGCCACCGCGCTCGACGAGCGCGCGGCTCGCAACGATCGGTACGCGCTCCTCTGGGCGGTCCAAGCCTTCGACGAATCGCGTCCGAGCAAGCCGGCGGCGCTGCAGCGCCTCGCGCACTTCGGCAAGGAAGCCCTCCTTTCGGGCTCCCTCTTTCGCGGGGGAGCGGATGCGCTTCGGCTCTCCTGGCGAGTGTCGCGCTACCACGCGCTCAAGTACCAATTCCTGCGCCGCCTGCGCCGCGGAGAGATGCCCGATCTGGTCGAGCTCTACCGGCGGGGAGACTTTCGCGCCCTCTTCGGGCGAGCCGACGAAACGCTTGGCCTGGGTCGCCGGTAGCTCGGGGGCCGCCCGCGCGAGGCCGACGGTTCGACGCCTCTCGCCCGCCGGGTGGGCTCGATGTGCTTGAATCGCCGGTCGCTCGGTCGAGCCGGAGGAGCGGTTGCGAGCCTGCACGCGCTGTGGCGCCATCTACGCGACGGGGACGCTCGTGTGCCCGCAGGACGGCGCACCGACCCGGGCGGCCGGCGCCCCGTCGCCGCCCCTCGCTCCCGCGCCGGCGTTCACCGCCCCTCCGGCCGCCGCGACGAGCCCCCCGCCTCCGGCCATTCCTGGCCCGCCCGCCTGGGACCCCCAGCCGACCCTGGCTCCGGCCCCGTCCGGCCCCGGCGACCCCTTCCTCGGCAAGAGCGTCGGCAACTTCCGCCTGACCCGCCGCCTGGGTTCCGGCGGCATGGGCGCGGTCTACGAGGCCGTCCATCCCATCGTCGGCAACCGCGTCGCCATCAAGCTCCTGGGGGGCAGCTTCGCTTCCGACCAGTCGGTGGTCGACCGCTTCGTCTTCGAGGCGCGCGCGCTCAACCAGGTGGCGAACGAGCACATCGTCAAGGTGATCGACCTGGGCGCGCACCCCGAAGGCTTCTTTTATTGCGTGATGGAGCTCTTGGAGGGCGAGACCCTCGCCGCCCTGCTTTCCCGGGGGCGGGTGGAACCGGCCCGGGCGCTGGCGCTGCTCGTCCAATGCCTCGAGGCGCTCGCCGCCGCCCACGCGCGCAGCATCGTCCACCGGGACCTGAAGCCCGCCAACATCATGCTGGTGCGCGGCGAGAGCGGCGCCTTCGACCATGTCAAGCTGGTCGACTTCGGTGTCGCCAAGCTGGAGGCCCCTTGGCGCCCGGGAGCGACGCTGGCTGGCACCGTGATCGGCACCCCGGCCTACATGTCCCCTGAGCAGGCATCCGGGCGGGTCGACCAGGTCGACCAGCGCAGCGACCTCTATTCGCTCGGCCTCGTCGCCTACGAGATGCTGACCGGCCACCACCCCTTCCAGGGCCGGCCGCTCGGCGAGCTCATCGCCGCCCAGCTCGCCGAAACCCCTCCCCCGCCGAGCCGGCTGTTCGACCTGCCACCCGCGGTCGACGAGTGGGTGATGCGCCTGTTGAGGAAGAACAAGCAGGAGCGCTTCCCCTCGGCGCTGGCGGCCCGCGAGGAGGCGAGAGCGGTTCTTGCCCTCCTCAGCGCTCCTGCCGAGCGGCGGCCGGCACCGCGTCCTGCCGTGCCGAGCCCCCTGGCGGCGGCGCCGCTCCCTCCGCCGATTCTCCCGCGGGTGGACGCGCCGGCGGCTCCCCGGACGCCGCCTCCCGTGACGCCGCGGCCGGTCCCGGAGACTCGATACCCTCCGCCGCCGCTGCTAACCTCCCAGACCGCTCCCGGGGATCGGGTACGCCCTCTCTCAGCGGCGCCGGCACCGCCGACCCCGCGCTCGACCCGGAGCCCGCGGGCCCTCTTCCCGGCGCCGGCACCCGCGCCGCCCATCGCGCCCACGCCTCCCTTGACGCCCGCGCGCGCGACCAATCCCCGGACCGCCGCCGTCCGGCTCGCGAACCGGGCGCCCCCCGTGCGCCGGCGGCGTCCGCGGACGCTGCCGGTGTTCCTCCTCGCGCTGCTCCTCGCCGGCGCGATCGCGGGAGCCGCCGCGGCCGGCCTCTTCCGGGTCGGTCCAGTGGTCGCCCGCGTGGCCACGGCCCTCGGGATCCGTTCGCCGACGAAGAGCGCTCCCGTTCACCTCGTGGCGGGAGATGCCGTCCAGGACGCCTGGGCCGCGGCGGGGTCGCTGGCCGCGTGCCATCCGGCCTTCCACGCTCTGGTAACCTCGAGCGCTCCGACGACCGTGGCGGCGCTCGAGCCCGCTCTCGGGCGGCAGTTGCGCGAGTACCGCGAGCTCGGGACCTGCCTCGACCAGGCGCGCGGGGAGCTCCCGCCGGCCAGCCGTTGGGCCGCGGATTTTCTCCATGGCGCCGCCGCCATCACGCTCGCCAAGGGCCTGGAAGCGCTCCCGGCCGGCTTGAGGGTGCGCGCCCGGCGCATCGAGGACCGGCAGCACATCCGGCTCTACGCCGCCGAGCGGTTCACCTACGAGGCGGCCGCGAAGCTCGCCCAAGCGAAGCAGACGGCGCCGGACCGCGACCAGCCGTCCATCGACCGGGCGCTCGCCCAGGCCGACCTCCTGCGGGAGCGCGCGGGGACGGCGGGCCGCTGACATCCGCCATCCGACCGAGGGCCGTGCCCCTTGCCGCAAGCCGCCGCGTTCGGGTACCGTCGCCGGCTTCCAGGGGGTCGGCCGACGCGCCAAAGAACGCGCCGGGGGTCACGCGAGTGGGCACAGCCGAGCCGAGCCGCATCCGTCCGGTCGCCCTCGCGGGCCGGGAGAACGAGCTTTCCAGGCTGAACGCGGAGCTGAAAGCTGCGGTCGAAGCGCGTTCGTTTCGCGCGGTCTTCGTCCATGGTCCGGCTGGCGTCGGGCGCACCGCGCTTCTCGGCGCGTTCGCGTCCCGGCTCGCCGAAGCGCCCGTCGCCGTCCTCTCGGCCCGCGCCGACCGGCCGCGCAGCGCGGCTTTCGGCCTGGTCGCGCCGGTGGCGAGAGCGGCGCTCGAGCTCGTTCGGCCGTCCGCTCCGGCGGCGGTGGTCTCCTCCTTCGAGAAGGCTCTAGCGCCGCTTTTCGGCGAAACCGCTCCCGGAGGGCAGACGCCGGCGGAGCTCGCGGACGCGTTCGCCGATCTGATCTTGGCGACGGGGCGCGACCGGCCGCTCCTGGTGGCGTTCGACGACGCCGACGCCGCCGACCCGGCGAGCCTGGGGCTGATTTCCTACCTGTTGGGGACGCTGCTCGCGCCCGCCGCGGCCCGCGCTCCCGATCGACCGGCCGGGGGCGGCCTCGTCCTGCTGAGCCGGCGCGAAGAGGCGACACCGCCGCTTCTCGCCGAGCTGGTGGCGCGGGTGCCGGGGCTGTCGCTGCCGGTGGCGCCGTTCGACTTGGAGCAGGTTCGCGGCTGGCTCGCGCAGCAGGGCGCCGAGCGGCTCTTCGAGGTGAGCGGCGGCGTTCCCGCAAAGCTCGCGGAGCTCATCGACCCCGCAGGAGCCATCGATTTCGCGGCCCGCCGGCTGGAACGCTTGACGGAAGCCGATCGCGGGGTGCTCGCCGCCCTGGCCGTTCTCCGGCGACCGTCGGACGCGACGCTGGTCGCCGAGGTCAGCGGCAAGAAGGACGCCGCGGTCCGGCTCGGACAGCTTTCGCGCGCGCGGCTGGTCGAGGCCGCTCCGGGCGCGGGACGCACGTTATATTCTTGTTTTAGAACCACTGACCGCGACGCGGTCTTCGCGGCGCTCTCGCCCATCGCCCGCCGCGACCTGGAGACCCGGGCGGCCCGGGCGCTGGAGGCCCTCGGGGAGGTGGAGGCCGCGTTCGCGCTCTATCAGGCGGCCGGCGACGCGCGGGCGGCGAGCGTCGGCCTCGCGGCCGCCGAGCGGCTTTGGTCTCGGGGCGCGCTCGATGCGGCGCGTGAGGTGCTGGAGCAGGTGGTCGCCCGCGCGGACGGCACCGGAAGGTCCTCGGCGCTGGTCCTGCTCGCCGAGGTCGCGGAGCGCCAAGGCGACCCACGAGCGGCGCTCGCCGCCTGGGGACGGGCCCGGGCGCTGGCCGAGCCCTGGCGCCGGCGGGAGATTCGGGCGAAGTCCTCTCGCCTCTGCCTCGCCCTGGGCGCCCCGAGGCCGGCGGAACGGCTGGCGCGAGCGGTGCTCGCGGCGGGAACGGGCGACCTCGCCGGGAGCGAGGCCACGGCCGCGCTGGCGGAAGCGCGGTTCCTGCGCGGGGCCTACGCGGAGGCGCTGTCGATCGCCGAGAGCGCCGTCGCTCCCCAGCACCGGCTCGCGCTCGCCAACACGAGGGGGAAAGCGCTCCTGACCCTCGGCCGGCTCGACGAGGCGCACCAGGCGTTCCTGGCGAACGCGCAAGGGGCGCTCGCGGCGGGCGACGGGGCCGAGCGGACCCGGGCGCTCTTGAACGCCGGGGTGGTCGCTCACCGGCAGGGCCGCCGCTCGGAGGCGAAGAGCGCCTATCGGACGGCGCTCTTGGAAAGCGCGTCCTCGCTCCAGGCCGTGGTGCACGCGAACCTCGCCTCGCTCGCGCTGGAGGAAGGCGAGGCCGAGGAGGCGCTCGCCGAGGCGCATCGGGCGATTTCAGCCTTCTCCCGCGCCGGTCAGAAGAAGGAGCAGGCGCACGCGGCGGAGAACCTGGCGCGCGTCTACCTCTATCTGGGCGACCTGTCGCGGGCAGGCGAGCTCGCTTTACACGCGGCCGACCTCGCGCGGCAGGTCGGCGACCCGTACCTCGCCGCGGGGGCGGCGCTGGTGGACGCCGAGGTTCGATTCGCCCAGGGGGAGGAGGCGGCGGACGCGTTCACCCAGAGCGCCTCCCGCTTCGCTGCCCTCCAGAACCCCCGCTATGAACGGGAATCGCTCCTGCTTCTCGCTGAGGCGGAGCTGACGCGGGGGCGGGCGTGGGAGGCGCACGCCGCCCTGGAACGGGCGCGCAAGGCGGGAGCGCTTTCGAGCCCCGCCCTCGCCGCCGGGACCCACCTGTTGGAGGCGGAGCTGGCGCTCGGGTCGGGCGAGGAGCCGGCGGTGGCCGAGGCGCTCGCCGCGGCGCGGCGGGCGCTTCTGGAAGAGCCGCAGCTCGAGCTGCCGGCGCGGCTCTATTTCCTGGAGGGTGCGCTGGCGGAGAAGCGCGGCCAGCCGGAGAGGGCGCAGGCGGAGCGGCTCAAAGCGGCGCACCTCGTCGAGGAGCTGGCGGCGAGGGTCCCCCCCGACCGGCGGGCGCTCTTCTACGCGCGCCGCCGCCGCCGGGCGATTCTCGACGCGGTGGGGACGGCCTTCCAGGACGCCGAGCGGCTGATTCCGGCGCGTCCTCTCTCGAGGCGGGGGGCAGCGCTGCCACCCCTCGTGGGAGCGACCGCCGCCATCGAGCGGGTGAACGCGCTGATCGACCGGTTCGGCCTTTCGCCGGCGACGGTGCTGGTGCGTGGCGAGAGCGGGACCGGCAAGGAGCTGGTCGCCCGGGCCTTGCACGACAAGAGCCCCCGCAAGTCTCTGCCGCTGGTGGCGGTGAACTGCGGGGCGTTGAACGAGGAGCTCCTCCTCTCCGAGCTGTTCGGCCACGAGAAAGGCGCCTTCACCGGGGCGGTCAAGGAGCGCAAGGGCCGGTTCGAGCTGGCTGACGGGGGAACGATCTTCCTCGACGAGATCGGAGACATCAGCCCCCGGGCGCAGGTGGCGCTCCTGCGGGTCCTCCAGGAGCGCAGCTTCGAGCGGGTGGGCGGAAGCCGGACGATTTCGGTCGACGTGCGGGTGGTGTGCGCGACCAACCGCGACCTGGAAGCGCTGATGGCGAAGGGCGCCTTCCGCGAAGACCTGTACTACCGCTTGCGGGGGGCGACACTGCTCCTGCCGAGCTTACGCGAGCGCCTCGCGGACCTGCCGCTCCTGTGCGCGCACCATCTGGCGAAGGAGGCGGCGAAGGGAGGCGAGGTGCGCGCGCTGTCGGCGGAAGCGCTGCGTCTTTTCGCGCGGTACCCGTGGCCGGGGAACGTGCGCGAGCTGTTCAACGTCCTCGACACCGCCCTGCTCTTCGCGACCGGGCCGACCCTGGGGCCGGAAGCGTTCGAGCTGTTCCCGGAGCTGTTCGCGGAACGGGTGGCGGCACCGCTCCCGGCTGGCGCGCCGGACGTCGGGGCGCGTCATTCGGACGAGCTGGACTTCTTCGAGGTCCTGACCGGGCGGGGTTGTTCGCTCACCGACCTGCACCGCGAGGTCGACCGCGCGTGCATGGAGGGGGCGATGCAACAGAGCGGCGGGGTGATCTCGGAGGCGGCGCGGACGCTGGGGATGACGCGTTCGCGGCTCTCGCAGCTCCTGCACCAGGAGCCGAGCCAGCGCGGCTGGCGGCGCAGCGCGGCCGCGGACGAGCCGGACGAGTTGGCGTCGAACTTGCAGCATGGGACCGTGGAGAGGGGCGGGAGTCGGTGATGGGCCGGTCGGTGTTCTGGGCGGCGGTGTTCTGCGCGGCGGTGTTTGCGGCGGGGATGCTCGGGGCGTGCGGCGGTCCCCAGGAGGGGCCGGGGCCGGTCCGAGGCGCGAGCGGTCAGGCGTTGAGCGCAACGCCCGGATCGAGCCAGGCGGGGAGCGCGACGGTGGTGGTCGACGTCTCGACCCGGACGGTGACGGTCGCCGGGCCGAATACGCCGGTCGTGCAGCCGGCGTCGTACCTGGTCGGCGGGGACTCGTCGCCCGACCCGATTCCCGCGCAGCCCAAGGGAGACCATCACCACGCGCCGCCGGCGGCGGTGCAGGCCTGGTGCAACCAGTACACCGACCTCGTCCAGCGGCTTGCCTGCTATCTGACGCTGGACCGGTGACAGACCGCTAACGCCCAGCGCCAGTCCGCTAACGCTTCGAGGATCGGCTCCGAGCGCATTCGCGCTCAGCGGCCCCGGGGCCATCGGGCTTCGTCGGGGCGGTTTCGAGGGCGCGGCTCGTGCTCGGCCGCGACGCCCGGGCCGGTCGAACGGCGTTCGGAGCGTCCCCTGCCCCGGCGACGAGGCTTGGCACGCCGCTCGCTTGTCGAGAGCCGCCACGAGCCGCTGGCGGCGGACCGCGAGGTCGACCCGTTGCCTCGACGAGGGCTTTCGAAGTAGAGTGCGCGCCCTTCGCGGACCGGGTGCCGCGTTCTACGAGGCGCAAGTGTCATCCCAGGCCGCTGTGAGGCAGCGGTCCTGCTAGGCAGAGGACGAAAGGCTTTTCGAGAGCCGGGAGAAACGATGCGAGCAACGTGGAAGGGCTGGGCAGGAGCGCTCACCGTAGCGCTGGCGTTGACGGCGGCGGGATGTGGAAAGCCGTGCGACAACGTGAAATGTAACGCGGGGTTCGAATGCGACTCGAGCTCCGGCAAGTGCGTGAGCTCCTGCCCCGCGGGAGAAGGCTGGGACACCGGCGCGCAGAAGTGCCAGAACCTCTGCGACGCCCATGCGGTGACCTGTAGCGCTTCCGAGAAGTGCGACCCGACGAGCGGCAAGTGCGTCAACGCCGGGTGCAGTTCGACCCAGGCATGGGACCCGGCCGAGAAGCAGTGTCGCCCCGCGTGCGAGGTCAGCGGCTGCTCGGCGACCCAGTCGTGCGACGACGCGAGCGGCCAGTGCCAGAACAACTGCACCTCGCCGACCCAGCCGAGGGGCAAGGCCGCCTGCGAAGCGGGGTTCAAGTGCGACCCGACGAGCGGCGCCTGCGTCACGCTCTGCACCCACGTCGCCTGCAGCGACGGGCAGTACTGCGACGCGACGAGCGGACAGTGCGCGAGCGACCCCGCGCCGACCGGCTATCCAGGCAGCGCCTGCACCAAGGACTCCGACTGCGCGATCCCGAACGACGCCACCGACACCTTCTCCTGCATGACCAGCGTGCCCTTGAACAATGGCACCTCGATGGACTTCCCCGGCGGCTTTTGCGTGGCGGACCCGAGCTGCACGGGCGACGCCCAGTGCCCCCAGGGCGACACCTGCCTGCCGGGGTTCGGCTGCATCCCGAGCTGCGTGGCCGATTCGGATTGCCGCAACACGAACGAGCAGTACCGGTGCCAGTCGCTGGGCTCGGGGACCTACGCGTGCCTGCCGGCCTCGCAGTGCGTGCCGCCCAGTGGCCAGACCGCGTGCGGCGGACCCGGCGACCCCTGCCAGAAGGACTCGGACTGCGTCTCGGGCGCGACCTGCTACGGCGAGATGATGACCGACCCCAACACCGGTAAGGCGAGCTACACCGGTTTCGTGGGGGGCTACTGCTTCTGGGCGGAGCACAAGGGCGACACCTGCCCGAGCGGCAGCCAGGCGGTGCCGCTCGACCCGACCGATCCGAACTTCTACGGCTGCTTGAAGGACTGCACGGTCGGCGACATCAGCGCCTGCCGGCTGAGCGAGTCGTGCTACGCGGCGTCCAGCACCGCCAACGCGCCCGGCGTCTGCTGGGCCGCGGTGTGCTCGGGCGACCAGGACTGCCAGCAGGCGACCTGCACCGCGCAGAGCACCTCCTCCTGCGGCAAGGGCCAGACCTGCACCAACGGCACCTGCCCCACCGCCGACAAGTGCACGAAGGACAGCGACTGCTGCGCGATCACGGACCCGACCAGCGGTTCGTGCGTGGCCCCGGGCACCTGCGACACCGCCAGCCACACCTGCCAGCAGCAGTTCTGCGATCCATCGCTCGGGTTCTGCAGCGCGGACTGCCGTTCGGTGGCCAACGACGACTTCAGCTCCGGGGGCGACACCACGGGCTCGTGCGCCGGAGCGAACTGCCCGAAGGGCACCTACTGCGACAAGAGCCTGCCGGCGGGGAGCAACTGCCTGAACCCGCTGTGTTCTCAGGGCACGACCTGCAACCCGACCACCGGGCACTGTGACCGCACCTGCACCGACGACAGCAACTGCGGGGTCAACGGCGTGTGCGAGAACCCGACCACCCACCCCAACGCGGGCACCTGCATCGCCCACTGCACCAAGTACAACGAGAGCGAAGTGTGCGCCTCGGGCACCGTTTGCAACTACGACACCGGCCACTGTCAGGCGAAGTGCACCGACGACGCCTCCTGCAATGCCAACGGAACGACGGGAGCGTACTGCGACACCGCTTCCGGTCACTGCCTGCGCCGCTGCGACGCGGCGACGGACCCGGCGACGTGCCCGTCGACCGCCTACTGCGACACCAGCACGGGCCAGTGCCAGACCAAGTGCACGAGCTCGAACGAGTCGGTGGTCTGCAGCCAGACGACCTACTGCCAGACCTCGACCGGCAAGTGCCTGCCGAACTGCGTCGGCGACACGAGCGAGTGCGTGGGTCCGGCGGGGGCCGAGGCGTGCGACGTCCAGGGCACCGACGCCAGCAACAACCCGTACGGCAAGTGCGGCCTGGTCTGCACGAACGACCTGGGCTGCGGGAAGGACCCGAGCGGCACGCAGCTCACCTGCCTGACGGCGCCGGACAACGCGTCCCTCAAGCGGTGCCAGGAGCCGCCGGCGGGGTAGCCGGCGAGGACACCGCATCGACGAGTCGGCGGGCCGGGAAGCCAACTGGGCTTTCCGGCCCGTTCGTTTCTCCGACCCGCGCCCGATCGATGGGCCGGAGCCGGGTGCGACGCCCGGCGGGCCTTGGCGGCCGGTGCCGAGGCCGGCGCCCCGGCGAACCCGCAGGTCAGCAGCAGCGGTCTCGCAAGCCACGGCCTCGGGCGGCCACCGGCGGCGCATTCGGCGGCCAGCATGGCAGCCGGTCACCTCGACCACTCCCGCGGAAGACGGGGCCCCGACCGGCGATGGATCGACCGACTCGCCTCGAACGTGTTCGTGACGGTGCCGACCGAGGCCGGGCTCTCTTCCCCAGCGGGCGGCGCGCCAGCGTGGCCGTCGCTTCCTTCGAGCGCGGGCCGCCTCGGGTCGGGTCGCGAGATCCTCCGCCTCCCCCGCCCATCATTCCGGCCGGCTTTCGCCTGGCCCGAATGGCCCTTGACGAGCAGGCGAAGGTACGCTCACGGCGCGGCTGTCGTCGATTTCCCTCTTGGCGACAGCGAGCAACGGCGGTAAACCGACGGTTCCGATGGACGTCCCAGCGAGCCGGGAGGTCAGGGATCCGCGATGAAGCTCAGATTCGTCCTGTTCGGGTTGGTCGCCGCCGTGGTGCCCCTCGTGCTCGGTTCCCACGGGACCGCCAACCTCTCGAGCAACATCGACAGCGGCTTGAGCGACCGGCTCTCCAGCGCGGGGACCCTGCTGCGCTCCTACCTGGCATCCCAACAGGCGGCGCGCCGTGACTTGCTGCTCAAGCTGTCGCTCCTGGACGCGCTGGAGTCGCCGCTGGAGGCGGCGGCGAAGAGCGGGCAACCTCCTGCCGCCGCCAGCGCTTCCGACCTGCGGCAGGCGGCGCGGGTGGCGGCACCGAAGAACCCGCCGGAGATGGTCGCGGTCGCCACCGCCGGCGGCGCCCAGGTCGCCATCGGCTCCAGCGCCCCCCGCGCGATGGCCCCGAGCGAGGTGCCGCTCGTCACGTCCACCCTGCGCAGCGGCGAACCGGGCACCCTCATCACCCAGTTCGGCTTGAACCTCTACCAAATCAGCGCGATGCCGGTGGGCATCTCGGAAGCGGTGCTGCTGGTCGGCGACCGCATCGGCGACCCGACGGCGATTCGACTGCGGGACGAAGCCCGGATTTCGGGAGTCACCTTCGTCGGCGGCGAGGTGGCGTTCGGGTCGAGCTTCGACCAGGACGCGCGCCAGACGTACGCCGCCGTGTCGCCGCGGGCGGGCCCGACGCGGTCCGGCGTCGCCCACCTCGGCCTGCCGGGCTTGGGTTTCTTGGACGGAGTCTTCCCGGTCTTCGAGCGCAGGGGCGCGGTCGAGTCGCGGGCGATCGACCTGGGGCTGTCGGCCAAGGCCGTGCTGACCCAGAGCGCTCAAGAACAGCTCGCGGCGCTGGGAAAGATGCAGCTCCTCGCGCTGGGCCTCGCGCTGGGCGTGTTGCTGCTGACGTTCGTCTTCGTTCCGGTGATCTTCGGCCCGATTCAGCGGCAAGCACGCTCCCTGGAGGCACACCTCGTGCGGCTCAAGGCGGAGCCGAAAGCCCGCCTCGGCCGCCGGGGTTTCACCCGGCCCTTCGTGGAGCTGGCGCTCGAGCTGGACGGCCTCGCCGACGCCTGGATGAAGCAAGGTGCTGCCGCCCCCCGGGAGGAGAGCCGGGAAGCGGCGGCGCCGCCGCCTTCCCCGGAACCCATCCGTCCGCTCCAACGCCCGCTCGACCTGCCGCTCGCTGCCGCGCCCACCGGCACCGAGCCCGAGGCGGCGGAAGGGACACCCAACGCGTTCCCCTTCCAGGACGACACCTACGCCACCCAGAGCGGTCCCCACCGGCGCGCGTCCGGCCCCTTGAAGGCAGCGGAAACGCTGCTGCCATCCGGCACCCCAGTCGAGATCCAGGGGGGCTCGAGTCCGGTGGTTCCCCTGCCGCCTGCCGCCAAGCCGGAGGCACCCCCGCCGCGCCCCGCCGTGGCCGCGGCCGAGGCGAGAACGGTTCCCGAGACGGCCTCGGTGGCGCGGGCGGTGGTCGCGGCCGGTCCGAGCGCCGCGGCCTCGGCGGTCACCGCGGCGGCGCCCGCCTCCGCGCCTTCTCCCCTGGAGAGCGCCATCCCTGCCGACCTGCTGGAGCGCTCCCGGGAGCTGGAAGCGGAGCTGCTCGAGCCGGCGACCGACCCGGAGGAGGAGCACCTGCACGAGGTGTTCGCCTCGTTCGTGGAGACCCGGCGTCAGTGCGGCGAGAACGCGGACGGCCTCACGTTCGAGAAGTTCTCCGCCAAGCTGCGGAAGAGCCGCGACCAGCTCATCGAGTCGCACCGGGCCCAGTCGGTGCGGTTCCAGGTCTACGTCAAGGAGGGGAAGGCAGCGGTCAAAGCGGTTCCCGTGCGCTAGCCCCCGGGGCGTCGTCGTCGGAAGACGCGCGGCGCGAAGAGCGCTTCGGCGAGGGAGGAAGCGACAGCGCAGCCGCCGGCGAAGGCGCCGGCCGATCGATGGCGCGGCGCTCATCCCCCTCCGCGGTTTCGACTCGGTCCTTGACGAAAGCGGGGGCGCTCGCGTAGATCGCGGTCGAAAGGGCGCATCGACCGAAGAGGCGCCTTCGAAGGCCCGGACGGGTGGCGGCATCGCCAAGTGGTAAGGCAAAGGTCTGCAAAACCTTCATTCCCCGGTTCGAATCCGGGTGCCGCCTCCACCCGCTCGTTCGAGGCCCGGGTCGCCTCCCGCGCGGGTCCTCGGTCCTGAGCCGCCTGAAGGCCGCCGGCCCTTCCCCACTCCGTCCGGTTGAAATCGGTCGCGCGAAGCTGGTACACCCGCGCGGTCACTTCCTTCCCCCCGAGAGCTTGGGAGACGACCCGAGTTGGCGCCACAGACGATTCCCCGCCGCTGGACCGTGCAGGACGCCGCGGAGCTGTACGGCATCCCCAACTGGGGCGCCCAGTACTTCGGCGTCAGCGCGAAGGGAACCGTGGTCGTCCACCCCGACGGTCCGCAGGGCCCGCAGGTCGACCTGAAGGAGCTCGTCGATGAGCTGCAGGGCCGCGGGATTGCCTTACCGCTCCTGCTGCGCTTCAACGAGATCCTGCGGTCGCGGATCGTCGAGCTCAACGAGTCGTTCCGCCGGGCGATCGCGGAATACGGGTATCAGGCGGCGTACAAGGGCGTCTACCCGATCAAGGTGAACCAGCACCGGTACGTGGTCGAGGAGATCGTCAGGACGGCCAGGCCCTACCACTACGGACTCGAGGCCGGCTCGAAGCCGGAGCTCTTGGCCGTGATGGCGATGCTGGACGACCCGGAAGCGCTGATCGTCTGCAACGGCTACAAGGACGAGGAGTACGTCGAGACGGCGCTCCTAGCCTCGAAGCTGGGGCTCAAGGTGCTGCTCGTGGTGGAGAAGCCGAGCGAGCTGCCGCTGATCGTCGAGGTCTCGCGGCGCACGGGCATCAAGCCGGCCATCGGCATCCGGGCGAAGCTGTCCAGCCGCGGGGCGGGCAAATGGGAGGCGTCGGGCGGCGACCGGTCGAAGTTCGGCCTGACCGGCGCGCAGATGCTGGAAGCGGTCGACTTCTTGAAGAAGGCGGATCTGCTCGACAGCTTCCAGATGCTGCACTTCCATCTGGGCTCGCAGATCAGCGCGATCCGGAGCATCAAGGAAGGGCTCCAGGAGGCCGGGCGCTACTACGTCGAGCTCGTCAAGCTCGGGGTCCCGCTCAAGCTCGTCGACGTCGGCGGCGGGCTCGGCGTCGACTACGACGGCTCGCAGACCAACTACCCTTCGTCGATGAACTACACGATGCAGGAGTACGCGAACGACGTGGTCTACGGGCTCAAGGAGCAGTGCGACCTGGGCGGCGTCCCCCACCCGACCCTGATGTCGGAGTCGGGCCGGGCGGTGGTCGCGCACCACGCGGTGCTGGTGATCGAGGTGCTGGGCGTCAGCGAGTTCCGGGTGGACGTTCCGGAGAAGCTGCCGGAGGGCTCGCACCGCATCGTCCAGGAGCTGTACGCGACCTGGCGGGACCTGACGCGCAAGAACCTCTTGGAGGCCTACCACGACGCGGTCGACGCGAAAGACCAGGTCCTCCAGATGTTCACGCTCGGGAACCTCTCCTTGGAGCAGCGGGTGCTCGCGGAGAAGATGTTCTGGGCCATCTGTCAGAAGACTTTGAAAATCGCCCGGGAGCTGGACGATTTCCCGGAGGAGCTGGAGCACCTGCCGCGGGCGCTCGCTGACACCTATTTTTGTAATTTTTCGGTGTTCCAGTCGCTGCCCGACTCGTGGGCGGTCGACCAGCTCTTCCCGGTCCTGCCGATTCACCGGCTGGGCGAGGAGCCGAGCCGCCGGGCGGTTCTCGCGGACATCACCTGCGACTCCGACGGGAAAATCGAACACTTCATCGACAAGCGCGAGGTCAAGGACGTGCTCGAGCTGCACCCGCTCAACCACGCGCCCTACGACCTCGGTCTCTTCCTCGTCGGCGCCTACCAGGAGATCTTGGGCGACCTGCACAACCTCTTCGGGGACACCAACGACGTCCAGGTCACGATCAACAGCTCGGGCGGCTACTTCATCGAGCACGTCCTCGCCGGCGACACGGTCACCGAGGTCCTCTCGTACGTCGCCTACCACAAGGACGACCTGGTCACCCGCCTGCGCCGGAGCGTCGAGAGCGCGTTGCGCGACGGGAAGATGAGCCTCGAGGAATCGAAGATCCTCCTGCGCACCTACGAGGCGGGTCTCTCCGGCTATACCTACCTCGAGCGGGAGGGCTGACGCTAAGCGGCGCCGCTTCCCTTTGGGCTCCCTCCCGCAGAACTAGAGCGCTCTAGCCCGGCTGCACGGCTGCCACTCGCCTTCGAAACCCGCTTGACCGGCGCGGCTCGCGCATGGCATGGTCCCGGCGGCCTTGTCGACGCCCATCCATCCCTATTCGCCCGCGCCGCCGGCCGCCCCGGCCGCGATGCCCAGCAAGACCGGTTCCGCCCCCGTCGTCGGCGGGCGTGACGAAGGGCTCCGCCGCGACGTCGGTCTCGTGGCTCTGCTCTTCACCGGCGTCGGCGCGATCATCGGCAGCGGCTGGCTCTTCGGGGCCTTCTACGCCGCCAAGGAGACCGGACCGGCTGCCGTCGTCTCCTGGTCGCTCGGCGCGGTGATGATCCTCTTCATCGCGCTCAGCTACGCGGAGCTCGGCGCGATGTTCCCGGTCTCCGGCGGCGTGGTGCGCTATCCGCACTTCGGTTTCGGCGGGTTCGCCTCCTACACCGCGGGCTGGGTGAACTGGCTCGCCGCCGCGTCGGTCGCGCCCATCGAGGTCGAGGCCGCCCTCCAGTACGCGACGAACTACCTGCACTGGCTCACCCGCTCGGTCGGCGGCATCAAGGTGCTGGCGCCCGGCGGCTACGCGGTCGCCGTGGTGCTGATGGCGATCTTCGTGATCGTCAACTTCTACGGCGTCAAGTGGTTCGCCAAGCTGAACACGGTCATCGTCTGGTGGAAGCTCTTGATCATCAGCCTGGCGGTAGCGGCGCTGCTCGCCGTGAAGCTCATTCCCCACCGGCTGGTCGACGCCGGAAGCGCGGCGCCGCTCGGCTGGCACGACCTGCTGTCGCACGGCGGCTTCGCCCCCCTCGGATGGCACGGGGTGTTCTCCGCCATTGCGACCACCGGCATCGTCTTCTCCTACCTCGGCTTTCGCCAGGGCATCGAGCTGGCCGGCGAGAGCCAGAACCCGCACCGGGCGGTGCCCATCGCGGTGATCGGGTCGGTCCTCCTGTGCGGGCTCATCTACGTCTTGTTGCAGGTCGCGTTCCTGGGTGCCTTGCCGGGCTCGTCGCTCGTCCACGGGTGGGCGAAGCTCGAGTTCCAGGGCGATTTCGGACCGCTCGCCGGCATCGCGAAGATTCTCGGCCTCTCCTGGCTCGCGGCGCTGCTCTACTTCGACGCGGTGGTCTCGCCGGCGGACACTGGGCTCATCTACACCACCGCCACCGCGCGCCTCTCCTATGCCATGGCGAAGAACGGCAACGCTCCCGAGGGGCTCGCCAAGCTCAACAAGCACGGTGTTCCCTGGCTGAGCCTCGCGCTCGCGTTCGTGGTCGGCCTCATCTTCTTCCTCCCGTTCCCCGGCTGGCAGGAGCTGGTGGGCTTCATCACCTCGGCATCGGTCCTGTCCTTCGGCTCCGGTCCTCTGGTGATGGGCGCCTTGCGCCGGGAGCTGCCCGACCAGGCACGGCCGTTCAAGGTCCCGTTCGGCGACGTGATTCCGTTCCTTGCGTTCGCTTCCTCGAACCTCGTCGTCTACTGGACCGGGTGGGACATCAACTGGAAGCTGTTCGTGGCGATGGGGCTGGGGTTCGTCCTGCTCGGGTTCCAGCATCTTTCGAACGGCGTGCGCGCGGGGGACGACCGCGTTCGCGGGTTCAGCTTCGTCCTGCTCGGCGTCCGCCGGCCGGTCGAAGGCCGCCTGATGGACTACGACTGGAAGGCGGGCTCCTGGGTGTTTCCGTGGCTCATCGGCTTGGCGCTGATCAGCTACCTCGGCGGTTTTGGCCACGGTCGCAACCTGCTCGAGTTCGGCTCCGGCGCCGCCGCCGTCGTCGTCTTCTCGCTCGTCATCTACGCCTGGGCGATGATCGTGCGGCTGCCCGCGCGAGAGGTGCGAAAGTACCTCGGCGAAGAGCTGCACGAGACGCCCGAGCCGGTGCCCGACCAGGGACCCTGACCAGCACCGCTCGCGCTCGGCATCGAGCGCGCATCAGGGCACCCGGGTCGCCCACTCCGTCAGCTCGATCTCGCGCGCTTCGCTGCCCCCCGGCTCCGCTTCCGCTTCCTCGGGCTCTTCGGCCGCGGCCTCGTCCACCTCGCCCGGCCGTTCGCCATGCGGCGCGAACCGATACTCGAACCCGGGACGGCCGACGGCGAGTCCCCGGGCGACGCCGACCGCGCCACCCGAGTCGAGGCCCGCGCTCGCCGGTGCGCCACCGACGTTGGTGTCCATGTCCAGCGCCGCCGTGTCGCCCCCGCCCTCCGGTAGATACTCCGGTTCCTGCGGGTCGAGATCGATCAAGCTCTCGACGGGCCCTCGCTCGATGGCCGTCTTCGGCGTGAGCGTGTCCGCCATGTGATCACCTCCTTCATCAACAGTTTGTGCATGGCATCACCGCTCCGGCACGAGGCAGCGCGAGGCGAACGCCGATCCGATCGAACGCGACCGGGGTGCTGGCGAAAGGAGCGACACCGATGTTGCTGCCCGGGCGCTCTAGGCTGCTCGACGGGTGGGCGGGCGCCCCGTTCGTTGCCAGGTAGAGGCCTGCCGGCCCCGCGCGAACTTGACGAAGCCGAGCATCATCGCTGCGTTCATCTCCACAAAGTAGCGGGCGAAGTGGACGATGCGCCCCACGGCGCCCTTGCCGCTCGGTAGCAGAAGTGCCGCCAGGTAGAAGGCGAGCTGGAGGCCGAGAAGGCAGGCGTAGAGCGGACGGGCCGCCAGGGTGACGTTCGCGGCGAGCAGGACCACCAGGATGCCGGGCGCGACCCAGCGCAGAAGCTTGTGGCTCCAAAACGCAAAGCTCACGAAGCTCGGACGAAACAAGAGCGGCCACAGCTCGCGCAGCGACTGAAAGTTCCCCGCCGCGATCCGGACGCGCCGCACCCGCTCGCCCTGGAGATCGGCTGCGGTCTCCTCGACCGCCACCGCTTCCGGAACGTAGGTGAGCTTTCGGCCGGCGAGGAGCACCCGCATCGTCACCAGGAAGTCGTCGACGATGGTGTCGGGTTGCAGCTCGCGCCATTCGCTCCTGCGCAAGAGGTAGACGCCGCCATTCGCGCCCATCAGCGCGCCGCGCCGCGACTCGTAGAGCTTGAGCAGGTTCTCGTACCGCCAGTAGAGTCCCTCAGCGGGAGCGCCGCCGCTCGGCGTCACGAGCCGGAGGCGACCGCAGGCGCCGCCGACCTCGCCGCCGCGCATCCGCTCGACCAGCCGGCGCAGGACGTCGGGCGCAAGCCTGGTGTTGGCGTCGGTGAACAAGAGCCGCGTGCCCTTCGCCTCCCGGACCAGACGGTTGAGGACAGCGGCCTTGCCCACCCGCGGCGCTCTCGAGAGGCGCACGTTCGGCCGGGCGAGTTCCTCGACGATCCCGTCGGTCCGATCGGTCGAGCCGTCGGAGCCGATCAGGATCTCCAGCCGGTCCGGCGGATAGTCGAGCGCCAGCGTGTTCTCGATCTTTTCCTTCAGGCACGCCTCCTCGTTGTACGCGGCGACGAGGACGGTGACGAAGGGCCAGTCGTCCACCGAGCCCGCGCGGCGGCGGTCGCCGTCCGATGAAAGCCAGCGGGCATTCGCGCGCAAGGCCGCCACCGCATCGCAGCCGACCAGCACCACCATGTAGCCGCCGTAGGCGTAGGCGACGAGCGCCAGCGACGACCAGAAGAGCGCCGCGGCCACGTTCCCTCCGTGCGCGGACGCATCACCCGCGCATCGGCCGCACGGAAGAGCAACGTGCATGCCGTGCCCGCCTGCCCGCCTTTTCGCCCGGCCTCAACGCTGCGTCCGAACCCGGGTCGGCTCGACTGCGCACGACCGTTCCCTGGCGCGCCGTCGGTGTTCCACCGGTGCGCACGCCGGCAACCTTTCTCACGAGGCATTGACAGGCCTCGCCCGCGAGCCGATCGTCAGTCGCTTTTTCGGCGGAGGCTCGCGATGGAGCTCAAGATTGTCGAACCGAACGCCTCGCCCGTGAGCGAGGTGCGGCGCGCGTACGACCGCCTGAGGGAAGCGGCACGGCAGGACCCCCTCCCGAGCGCTGCCGATCGGCAGGACCGCTTGGACCGCCTCGCCCGCCTCCTGCGCAGGAATCGCGACGACATCGCGCAGGCGATTTCCGAGGACTTCGGCGGCCGCTCCCGGCACGAGACGATGCTCGCGGACATCTTGCCGACGCTGGAAACCGTCACCCACGCCCGCCGGCACGTCGCCGCGTGGATGAGACCGAGAGCGGTCTCGCCCGGCTGGATGTTCCGGCCCGCCCGCGCGCACGTCCAACCGCAGCCCTTGGGCGTGGTCGGCATCATCGCGCCCTGGAACTATCCGGTGAACCTGGTCTTCGCTCCGCTCGCCGGCGCCCTCGCCGCCGGCAACCGCGCGCTCGTCAAGCCCTCGGAGCTGACCCCGCGCACCCAGGACCTCGTCGCGCGGCTCGTTCGCGAGACGTTCACTCCGGACGAGGTGCAGGCGGTCCAGGGCGGCCCGGCCGTCGCCCGGGAGCTGACCGAGCTGCCGCTCGACCATCTGTTCTTCACCGGCTCGACCCGCGTCGGCCGCGAGGTCGCGCAGGCGGCGGCGAAGAACCTGACGCCGGTCACCCTGGAGCTGGGCGGCAAGTCGCCGGCGCTGATCCATCCCGACTACCCGCTTTCGCGCGCGGCGGACCACATCGTCGCCGGAAAGCTCTTCAACGCCGGCCAGACCTGCGTCGCGCCGGACTACGTGCTCGTCGAGAGCGGAAAGGAAGAGCCGCTCCTCGCCGAGCTCCGCCGAGCTATCCAGGAGCGCTACCCCAACCTGGCGACGAACCCGGACTACTCGTCCATCGCGACACGGGCTGGGTTCGAGCGATTGCGGGCGGTGCTGGCGGACGCGGTCGACCGCGGCGCTCGGGCGGTGACGATTGTTCCCGGCGCGGACATCGACCCGTCCTCGCGCCGGTTTCCCCCGACCGTGATCCTCGGCGCCACCGCCGGGATGCGGGTGATGGAGGAAGAGATCTTCGGTCCCCTGCTCCCGCTGGTCGGGTACCGGACGCTTTCCGACGCCATCGCCTCGATCAACGCGCGCGAGAAGCCGCTCGCGTTCTATTACTTCGACACCGACGAGAAACGCGCGCGCGACGTCCTCGACCGCACCAGCTCCGGCGGCGCGTGCGTCAACGACACGCTCCTCCACTTCGCGCAGGAGAACCTGCCCTTCGGCGGCGTGGGGGAGAGCGGCCAGGGCGCCTACCACGGCCAGGCCGGGTTCGACACGTTTTCCCACCTGCGCGGGGTGTTCTTCCCGAGCGGCCTGAGCCCGGTGGCGAAGCTCGTCGCCCCGCCCTTCGGCCGCCTGCTCGACCGCGCCCTCGACACCTTCATCGGGGGGCACAAGCGCAAGCCTGGAGAGTGACCGCTACCAGTCCTCGGTACCGTTCTCGCTGTTCAAGGGGTCGGAGCCCTTGCCCGGCTTGAGGACGTTGGTGGGCTTGTAGTGGTGCTGGTCCCACGCTGGCGCGTCGGGGTCCTTCTTCCCGTGCCGTCGCGCGTGGTCGTACCAGCCCTCGGTCCCGTTGAAGGTGTCGAGCGGGTCGGAGGAGGCGCGGTTTCGCGAATGGCCCGCCCGGTCCAGAACCGCTCTCGCCCAGCGCGCGATCACCGGCTCGGCGGTGCCGTCCCGATGAATCGCGAACTTCTTCGTCTCATCCGCGAGCCGCGCCCTCCGGTCGTAATCGACCACCACCATCCGCACCCGGGCGGTCTCGACGCCGGTCATCTGCACCGTCGCGAACACCGCCCGCTGGAGCCGGAATCGGTCGCCGAGCGCCTGGAGCATGTCGGGTATTCCCGACTGGTCCTCGAGCGCCCGCGGCACCCGGACCAGGGTCCGCTGCAACGCCTGCGCTTCCGGCGTGAACCGCATCGCCACCCTCAGCGGCGTGTCGTCCGCCGGCTTCACGTCGACGACGCGCACCTCCACCAGCGCTCCCGGCCGGTCGAGGCGCACGAAATTCTCCCCCGCCGCGACGTTCTGGATGGTCAGGGGCGTCGTGCCCTTGTAGACGCCGCCGAGAAAGACGCGCGCGCCCGGCGGGGTCGTGAGGATGGACAGCGCGCCGTCCGCGCCCTTGGCGATGGCGCCTCGCGCCTGGTCCAGCCCGGCTCCGAGACGGGGGTCGATGCGGCGGCCGTCGACCGCGCCGGCGAGGTCCGCCCGCGCGGCCATCTCGAACGACTGCTGGGCGCCCCGGCTCTCGCCGTCGAGCGTCAGCGCTACCGCAAGGCGGGTCCAGGCGTCCGCCCACACCGCGGCGGTCAACGCGTTCCCCGTGTGCTCGAGCAGCCGGATCGCCTTCTGGTAGCGGCTGACCGCCTCGTCGTACGCGTGCTGGGCGATCTGGTGGTCGCCATCGCGCTCGACGTCGAGCGCTTGCGCCAAGCGGTGGCGGTCCCGCTCGGTGGGCGGCACCGCGAGCTCCTTGACCAGGTCGACCGGGTGGTAACCCGGCAGCTCGTCGACCTCGCGCTCGAGCGCGGCTTGCGCCTGCCCCGCCGCGAGACCCGCGGACTCGCCGATGGGCACGAGGAACACCTGGATGCGACGGGAGCCGTAGGCCTCCTGCCTCTCGCCAGCGCTCTCGCCGGGCGCCGTGGCGAGAGGCGCCGCCCGGCGGCGCGGGATCTTCACCTGGACGATGTCGCCGCCCTGCTGAACGTCGTCGGCGCTCGGCGGCGAGGTGGAATCGCTCGACACCACCGGGCGCAGGGCGAGACCGGCCGGGCCCACCAGGACCAGGCTGGCGAGCGCGATGAAAGTCGCTGATCGCATCATGGTTCTCAGAGCCTATCGCGTGGCCCGCCCCTTGAGGAATCGGCCACGCGACCGACCCCCCCAGGCGGCGCGGGCGCTGCCGTGCCCCAGCTTCCGGCGAGCGCTGGACTGTCCAGGCGGGCGCGCTAGCCTGGCGAAGATGGCGTCGGTGCCCGCCGCCCCTCCATCCAGGCCCCGGCAGGGAAGCTCCCTCGCGGCGAGCCGGGCGGCTCCCATCCTGCTCGGGTGGCTCTTCGTCCTGTCGCGCGCCCTCGCTCCGGTGCGCGAAACCGATGCCGGCTGGCATCTCGCCGTCGGACGCGTCATCGCGCGGCACGGAATCCCTTTCGAGAACGCGCTTTCGTGGACCCATCCGCACGCGCCCTGGTTCGCGACGAGTTGGCTCTTCGATTGGCTCGCGTACGAGACGACGCTGCGCGCGGGCGTCTTGGGGCTCCAGCTCTTCACGTTCCTGTGGGTCGCCGCGACCATCGCCGTGGCCGCCGAGGCCGCTCACCGCCTCCATCCGTTCGGGGCCTGGGTCGCCCCGACCCTCGCGCTTCTGCTCGCGTATCGCATCACCCCCCGGCCGGAAATCGCGTCGCAAGCCGTGCTCGCCGCGGTGCTGCTGCTCGGCTTGCGGGGCACCCGGCCCGCGCGGATGGCGGCCGTCGCCCTGATTGCGCTCGGCTCGAACCTCCACACCGGCGTCGTCTTCGCAGCCGCCCTCCTGGGCCTGTTCTGCCTCGAGGCCGGGTGGCGCGAGCGCCGCCAACGCCGATCGGCAGCGGTCGAGCTCGCCATCGCCGCTTCAGGGGTGCTCGGGGTGGTCGCCAATCCCGGCGGGCTCTTCGACGCGCGCTATCTCGTGCTCCACCTGCACGTTCAATCGGTGGTCCGGCTCGCCGAGTTCTTCACGCCCACCCTCGTTCAGGCGCCGACGTTCTATGCCTTGCTCGCCCTGGCGCTCGCCGCCGGCTGGCGGGTGCGTCGAGAGCGCCCGGCCCTCTTCGCGGCGGCGGTGGTCTTCGGCGCCCTCGGGATCTACGCGCTGCGGCTCGTCTACGAGTTCGAGGTCGTCGGTGCGGTGACGGTCGTGGCCGGTCTGTCCACCAGGCGCATGGCCGGGCGGTCGCGCGTGGTCGGCCTGTCGCTGGCGGCCCTCTTCGGGCTCGCGCTCGCCGCGCGGATGGGGGTCTACGACGACCTGCGTCTCGGCGCCCGGTTCGACCAGCACGCCCTGCCCGTCCGAGCGGCCCGGTACATCCGGTCGCGCGGGCTGCGCGGTCGATTCTTCAACGCCTTTCGGGACGGCGGCTACCTCGAGTGGAAGCTGCCTCGGCTTCCCGCTTTCCAGGACGCGCGGATTCAGGCCTATCCACCCTCGTTCTTCGCGCGCGAAGAGAGCGCCGAGAAGTCGCCGGCGGCGTTTCGGGCCTACGCGCGCGACCTCGGCGTCGAATGGGCGGTCGCCAGCCGGACCCGGGAGCGCCTGGCGGGATTTCGCCTCTTCGATGGACCCGGCTGGGCTCTCGTCTATTGGGACGACGCCACCGAAGTGTGGGTCCGCCGCGACGTGCCGCGGTGGGCCCGGCTCGTCGCCCGCGACCAGTACCGCTGCGTCGTGCCCTACGGGAGCGTAGTCGGCCGGCTGCGTTCGCTCGATCGCCGCGCCCTCGGAACTTGCGTGAGCGAGGCGGACCGGGTGACGGCCACCGGCACCGTGGATCCGCAGGTCGCGATCGTCCGGTGCGGCGCGCTGGTGCGGCTGGGCGCGCCCGAGGCCACCGCGGCTTGCCACTGGGCGGCAGCGCTGTCGGATACCGGCCGAGAGCGCGCACTGCTCGCGATGGCTCGAGCGCTCCCGCTCGCCGGCCCGTGACCGGTCTTCGAAGGGTTCGCTCGCCGCCGTCGCCGACCGATGCGCGATGGTAGTGTCGCGGCCCGGAGGAGGACTGTCCCGGTGAGCCATCTTCGATTGGGGGTCAACGTCGATCACGTCGCGACGCTGCGGCAGGCGCGCCGAGCCGCGTTTCCCGACCCGGTTCTCGCCGCCGCTCTCGCCGAGCTCGCGGGCGCCGATCAGATCACCGTTCACCTGCGCGAGGACCGCCGGCACATCCAAGACCGCGACCTCCAACTCCTGCGCCAGACGGTCCGCACGCGGTTGAACCTGGAGATGGCCGCGACGAGCGAAATGGTGCAGGTCGCGTTCACGGCCAAGCCCGACAGCGCGACCCTGGTCCCCGAGCGCCGGCAGGAGCTGACCACCGAAGGTGGGCTCGACGCGGTCAACGGCAAGGAAACGATCAAGAAAATCGTCAGGTCCCTGCACGAAGGCGAAATCGAGGTCTCGCTCTTCGTCGACCCCGACCTGGAACAGATTCGCGCCGCCCACCGCGTCGACGCCACCCAGGTCGAGCTGCACACCGGGCGCTACTGCGACGCGCATACCCCGGCCGAGCGCGACAGCGAGCTCAGGCGCCTGGTCGACGCGGCGAAAGCGGCGCAGCGCCTCGGCCTCAAGGTCGCCGCCGGCCACGGCTTGAGCTACGAGAACGTCCAGCCGGTGGTGTCGATCGAGGAAATCCGCGAGCTGAACATCGGGCACGCCATCGTCGCCCGCGCGGTGTTCGTCGGCCTCGAGCGCGCCGTGCGCGACATGATCGAGCTGATGCGGCGCTGAAGCGCTGCTGCCGAGCCTGGCCGCTGTCGGTAGGCGGATCCGGATTCGGAGTGCGAGAGGGGAACCGAAGCATGCGAATCCACACGTCGAGCGAGCTGCGTGAAATCGACCGCCTCGCCGTCGAGCGGTACGGCGTGCCGGCACTGCTCTTGATGGAGAACGCCGGCCGGGCGGTGGCCGAGACCGCCCGGGCTGCCGCGCGAGACCGCGGCGGGCGCGTCTTCGTCGTTTGCGGCAAGGGCAACAACGGCGGCGATGGCTTCGCCGCCGCGCGCCATCTCGCGGTTTCCGGCGTCCCGGTTTCCATCGTTTCAATGGCCGCCATCGACGAGATGAACGGCGACGCCCTGATCAACCAGAGAGCAGCGGTCGCCTGCGGCATTCCCTTCGTCGACTCGCTCTCGTCCGCCGGTCCGCGCGACGTGGTGATCGACGCGGTCTTCGGCACCGGCTTGACCCGGGGCCCCACGGGCGTCGCGCTCGACCGGATCCGCGCCATCCGCGCCGCGCGCGACCGGAGCGCGTT
Source organism: Myxococcales bacterium (assembly GCA_021787845.1). Lineage (GTDB taxonomy): Bacteria > Myxococcota > Myxococcia > Myxococcales > JAJYLH01 > JAJYLH01. Next base: position 201,881 of record JAJYLH010000003.1, read on the forward strand.
CGTGGTCTCGGTCGACCTGCCGAGCGGCATCGATGCCGACAAGCCGCAGCCCCCGGGAGAAGCCGTGCAAGCGGACGTGACGGTGACCCTGCACGCGCTCAAGCCGGCGACCGTCCAGTATCCCGCTCGCGCCTGGTGCGGCGAGGTGCGGGTCGGCTCCCTCGGGATACCAGGCGATGGCGGTCCCGGTCCCCTGCGGCGCTATCTCAGCCCGGAAGCGCTTCGGCCACTCTTGCCGCCACGCGCCGCCGACGCGCACAAGGGCACCAACGGCCACGTCCTCGTGGTCGCCGGCTCGCCGAGCAAGAGCGGTGCCGCCATGTTGGCTTCCCGCGGCGCCCTGCGTGCCGGCGCGGGGCTCGTGACCCTCGCCACCGCGCCCGAGGTGCTCGACCGCGTGCTGCCCCAGATGCCGGAGGTGATGGGCCACGCGCTCCGGCAGCTCACCGTCGGGGATCTCGTCCAGGCGCTCGAGCGCAAGGACGCGTTGGTCGTCGGGCCGGGGACCGCCCGGGACGAGTCCACCGGGCCGGCGCTGGTCGAGCTGTTGCGCACGAAGCCGGTTCCCGCGGTCCTCGACGCGGACGGGCTGAACGCGCTCGCGCAATCGCCGACCGCGCTCGCCGAGCTCCAGCACGCGCTCGTGCGACCGGTGCTGACGCCGCACCCAGCGGAGCTGGCGCGGCTGCTCGGGTGCTCGACGGCAGAGGTGCAGGCGGACAGGTTCGCTGCCGCTACCGAGGGGGCCCGGCGCTGGAACGCCTTCGTGGTGCTGAAGGGCGCGGGCACGGTCGTCGCGGCGCCGGACGGAACGCTCGACGTCAACTCGACCGGGACGCCGGCGATGGGGACCGGCGGCGCGGGCGACGTCCTCGCCGGGCTCATCGGCGCGTTGATCGGCCAGGGGCTTTCGCCGAAGGACGCGGCAGCGGTCGGCGTCTATGCGCACGGGCGCGCGGGCGAGATCGCGTCGCGCGGGCGCGCGCGGGGGCTTGTCGCCATGGAAATCGCCGACGCGGTTCCGGCGGCGCTGGCGGAGCTCGCTTGACACTCGTCGTCCGCACCTCGACGGTGAGCGAGACCGAAGCCGTGGGGCATAGGCTCGGGCGCGCGCTGGAGGGAGGCGAGCTCATCGCGCTGACCGGCCCGCTCGGAGCGGGGAAGACCGCGCTCGCTCGCGGCATCGCGCGCGGGCTCGGCGTTCCGCGCGAAGCCCAGGTCTCGAGCCCCACCTTCGCCATCGTCAACGTCTACTCCGGCGGCCGCCTGCCGATGTACCACGCCGATTTCTACCGGGTGACCGACGCCGAAGAGCTCTACGACGTCGGCTTCTACGACCTCATCGGCTCGGGCGGCGTCGTCTGCGTCGAATGGATCGACCGGATCCCCGAGGTGGCGCCAGAGGAGCGCCTCGCCGTCGAGCTGCGACCGATTCCGACGGGGCGCGAGATCGTCTTCACCGCCGTCGGCGCGCAAGCCGAGCGGACGCTGCGGGGGATCCAGGAGGGACGCCCTTCGCGGCCGTGACTCGCGTTCCAGTTCACGCCGCGTCGCTGCCGACGATCCGAATTCCTTTCCCGCGCATCTCTTCAATGGCGGCTTTCGAATCCCCGACATTCAAGTCCACGCCGCGGCAGCCCTCCTCGACCAAGGCCATCCGAAAGCCCTCCTGCTGGGCGTCGAGGGCGGTTGCTCGCACGCAGTAGTCGGTCGCCAGGCCGAGGAGCCAGAGCTCTTCTACTCCGCGGCTCCGCAGCCACTCGGCGAGACCGGTGCTCTTCCGGTGTCCGTTGTCGTAGAAACCGCTGTAGCTGTCGATTTCAGGATCGGTGCCCTTCTGGAAGACGCGAGTGATTCTCCCGACTTCGAGCCCCGGGGCGAGCTCGGCGCCGCGCGTGTTCTCCACGCAGTGGTCGGGCCACAAGACCTGCGACAGGCCGCCGAGGTCGATCGATTCGCCGATCTTCTTTCCCGGGTGGTTGGAGGCGAAGCTCGCGTGGTTCTGCGGGTGCCAGTCCTGGGTCGCAACGATCAGGTCGAAGCGCGCGGCGACTCGATTCGCCACCGGGATCACCTCGTCGCCCTGCGGCACCGCCAGCGCCCCCCCGGGCAGGAAATCGTTCTGCAGGTCGACCCAGATCAGCGCGCGCATCGAACGCTCCTCGGTCAAACCGGACGAGCCAGACGCGATTCTCAATCCGCCGGCGCCCGCCCGCGTGCCTGGAAGACGAGCTCTGTCCTTCGGTCGAAGAGCGACTTCTCGAGCCCGACCGGATACCGGTGCGGGTTCAAGAAGCGCTTGATGCCGGAGTGGAAGCGACCGAGCTGCGCGCTCGTGCGTTCGCGCGAGGCGTCGAGCGGCGGCGCGTCGTAAACCCGCTGGCCCGCGCGCAGGACCGGCACCAGCAAGTCCTCGCTCGTCGCCTCCTCGGGCACCGCTCGGCGGCGGGTGGCGTCGAGCGGGTCTACGAGCACCGCTTGCGGTCCCGGGGGGCTCGACAGGTCGTAGATGACGTCGCAGGCGAACTCGCCGTCCACCGCGTAGCGCCGGGTCTGAAGGCGGCCCGGAACCGACGTCTTCTCGCGCTCTTCCGAGAGCTTGACCCGCGGCTCCCAGGCGCCGCCCGGACGACGAATCGCCGAGAGCTTGTAGACGCATCCCAGCGCGGGCTCCTCGAAAGCGGTGACGAGGTGCGTGCCGACCCCCCAGAGGTCGATGGCCGCGCCTTGGAGCTTCAGGCTTTCCATCACCCGCTCGTCGAGCTCGTTCGACGCGAGGATCTTCGTCTCGGGAAATCCCGCCTCGTCGAGGAGCCGGCGCGCCTCTTGCGACAACCAGGCGAGGTCGCCGGAATCGAGGCGGATGGCGGAGAAGGCGTGCCCGGCTGCCCGGAGCTTGCGGCCAGCCTCGATGGCGTGGCGTACGCCCTCGAGCGAGTCGTAGGTGTCGACCAGGAACGTCGCGTTGTTCGGCATCGCTTCTGCCCAGCCGGCGAACGCGACGGGCTCCGAGTCAAAGGCCATCACCCAACTGTGGGCGTGCGTGCCCTTCACCGGGATGCCGAAACGCTTGCCGGCGAGGACGTTCGAGGTCGCCGCGCAACCGCCGACGTAGGCCGCCCGGCTCGCCGTCAACCCGCCGTCGGGGCCTTGCGCGCGGCGAAGGCCGAACTCGATCACCGGGTCGCCCTGCGCCGTGAGGCAGACCCGGGCCGCCTTGGTGGCGACCAGCGTCGGGAAGCTCAGCGCGTTGAGGACCAGCGTCTCGACGAGCTGCGCCTGAATCATCGGCCCCGAGACGCGCAGGAGCGGCTCGTGCGCGAAGGCCACCGTTCCTTCCGGGACCGCGTCGACGTCCACGGTCAAGCGGAAGTCGCGCAAGGAGTCCAGGAACGCCGCCGGGAAGAGCGCGCGCTCGTCGGCACCGGTGAGGCTCGCGAGGTAGGCGAGATCGCTCTCGGAGAAGCGCAGCGCTTCCAGGTCCTTCAGGAGCGGCCCGAGCCCGCAGGCGACCGCGAACCCGCCCCCGAACGGCAGCCGGCGGAAGGTGACGTGAAAGGTCGCGTCGAGCACGGTCCCGAGCTTCCAGTGCCCGCAGGCCATCGACAGCTCGTAGAGGTCGGTCAACAACGCGCGCGATTCGTCGGTCGGGGGCATGCCGCTCTCCTCGCCAGGCGTTCGAACGATCGGGCGGTGGGAAACGTGCTCGCCACCCGTTCCCCGATTCTCCTCGAATTTGCGCAACCTTTGCCCACCGGCCAGCCGACCGGCGCTCTTTGCGCGCGGATCGTTTCGGCACGGACCGTGTAAGGGCTCGCCATCGCGGGACGTAACCAAACCTTGCCCGCAAGGGGGATACGGATGCGCTTCTGGTCGGCATTGGCCGTGACGGCCCTGTTCGTGGCGCCTTGGGCGCGAGCACACGAGCTGACGTGCGAGAAGACGGTGGACGGGGTGACGTACGAGGACGTCTCGACCTACCCGACGACGCTCCACTACAAGCTCACCGTCACCAACGCGCTCTCGAACGCGTCGTCGGACGTGTTGAGCGAGGAGGACGCCCTCCTGGAGGGCTTGGGCTTCGCGTTCGACCCGGCGCCGCCGTTCACGCTCCTGCCGAGCGGCTCCCAGTCGTACACCGACGACGTGACGGTGGAGAGCTACGAGCAGTGCCTCGAGCTCGCGGCCAAGAGCGGGAACGAGGACTCGCCCTTCATCGACAACACCTACGTCGTCGGCTGGGACGACAGCTCGGCGACCTGCGAGGCGCGCGTCAAGTGCCTCCCTCCGAAACCGCCGCCGCAGGGCGGCACCACCCGGACCATCGGCTTCTGGAAGACGCACTTGGGAGCCATCACCCAGTGTGTCGACGACGGCTCCATCGACCTCGGGTTCTTGACGGTGACCACGGTACCGCAAGCGCTCGGCATCCTCTGGGCGAGCCCGGCCAAATACTCGGGCGGCGGCAAGCGCAGCCAGCTCGACCAGGACCGACTCATCACCGCCAAGCAGCTTCTGGGCGCCATCTGCAACAACCGGGAGTTCGGGACGCCGACCACCCCGTCCGACCTGATTTCACAGACCCAGACCGCACTGTCGGGCACCGTTTGCGCGGACATGCTGACCTTGGAGGGCGAGCTCGACGCGTACAACCAGTCCGGCGACGCCCAGCCGCTGCCCAACGGCTTCCCGGCCGGGAAAGCGGACCCCAAGACGACGCGCGCCCTCGCGAGCGACCCCACCACGCCTTCGGGCCTTTCCTGCACGAAGTAGACGGAGGATTCAGATGGCGAAGAGCTTGTTCGGAGCGATGGCGGTAGCGGTGCTGGTGGGCGCGTGCTCGGGCGGAGGGGTGAACCCGTTCGGCTCCTCGGGCTCGACCGGCCAGAGCGGGCAGGCGCTGAACACCGAGGTGCGCATCAAGGGGCTCGACGCGCAGGGCTTTAGCCTCGCCTACTTCGGCGTGCGTGACCTCGAGGTGGCCTCGGGAGCGAAAGCGCTGCCGGTGGAGGTGGAAGCGCCGCCGATCGACCTGAGCGACACGAGCCAGGCCTGGCTCGCCGGGCGGTTCGCGCTGCCCGCCGCTGCGAAGAGCGTGACCGTGACGTTGACGCTCGGGGAGTACGGCGCGTTCGTCCGCGGCCCCGACGCCGGCGAGGTCGACGTCCAGGGGAAGCCCTTGACCTTTACGGTACCGGTCTCGTTCATCGAGAACGGGAAGGTGGTGGTCGACCTCGACCTCGGCCGGTCGCTCATCGCCTCGCGGCCGGGGGCGCTGGCGCTGGTGCCGCAGTACAAGCTGCATTTCTTCTAGCGGCGGCCGACGAACGACGGGACGCGGGCCGGGGCGAGCGCCGCTCCGGCCCGCGTGCGGTCACGGGCGGGCGGGCTCGTCGACCGGACCCTCCTCGTCCGAGCTCTGCCCGAGCAGCTTCGACGCACGGTAGCGGAAGCTGCGAAAAGTCACGCCCAGCAGCTTCGCTGCGTCCAGCTTCACGCCGTGCGCCTGGTAGAGCGCCCGCTCGAGGTAGCGGCGCTCGACCTCCTCGAGGAAGCGCTCCAGGTCGAACCCGGGCGGGATCTCGATGGCCTCCGGCACCGGTCCTGCCCCCCCGCGCAGCGAGGCGGGCAGGTCGTCGAGCTCCACGACAGCGCCCTCGGCCAGCGTGACCCCGCGTTCGATCGCGTTCTCCAGCTCGCGAACGTTGCCCGGGAACGGGTGGTCGGTCAGCGCCGCCATCGCCGCCCGGGAGAAGGCGAGGTCCTGGCGGCCGTGCTCGCGGGCGAACTTCTTCAGGAAGTAGCCGGCGAGGACCAGCACGTCCTCCCGGCGTTCGCGCAGCGGCGGCACCTTGATCTGGATCACGTTGAGGCGGTAGAAGAGATCTTCCCGAAAACGTCCCGCCTTCACCTCGCCTTCGAGGTCCTTGTTGGTCGCCGCGATGATCCGCGCGTCGACCTCGATGTCCTCGACGCCGCCGACCGGCTTCACCCGTCTCTCCTGCAAGACGCGCAGGAGCTTGACTTGGAGGAGCATCGGCAGCTCCCCGATTTCGTCGAGGAAGAGCGTGCCCTGGCTCGCGGCGAGAAAGAGGCCCGGCTTGGCGGTCGAGGCGCCGGTGAAGGCACCCGTGACGTGGCCGAACAGCTCGCTCTCCAGGAGCCCTTCCGGGATGGCCCCGCAGTTGACCGCCACGAACGGCCCTGAAGCGCGCGGGCTCTTCGTGTGGACGGCGCGCGCCACCAGTTCCTTGCCCACCCCGCTTTCGCCGGTGATCAGGACGGTGGTCGGCCTCGGCGCCACCTTCTCGATCACCCTGAACACTTCCCGCATCGCCTGCGACCGGCCGACGAGCCCCTCGAAGCGCTCCCGTTCTTCGAGACGGCTCCTGAGGGCCAGGTTCTCCTCGACCAGCGCCCGCCGCTCCAGCGCCCGGCCCACCACCGCCAACAGCTCGTCGACCTTGAACGGCTTCTGCAGGTAGTCGTAGGCCCCGAGCTTCATCGCCTGGATCGCGTTCTCGGTGGTGGCGTAGGCGGTGATCATGATCACCTCCGCCTCCGGCCGGGCGCGCTTGACCTGCTCCAGCACCTCGAGACCGGTGCCCTTCCCCAGCTTGAGGTCGGTGATCACGACGTCCGGTCGCTCGGCCCGCGCCACCTCGAGCGCGCCGGCGACGGTCTCGGCGAGGGACACCGCGTGCCCCTCTTTCGCGAGGAGAATCTCGAGCAGCTCCCGCATCGAGCGCTCGTCGTCGACCACGAGGATGCGCGCCAACGTTGCTCCCTCGAGAAGCGGACCTTCGCCCCCGTCGATTGTGCCAAAGTCCGCGCGTCTAGGGGGCGAGAGCGCGGACGGCCGCGGCCTGCCCGACGGGGAGCAGGACCGCGACGGTCGTCCGTCCGGAAGCGCTGTCGACCTCCACCCGCCCGCCGTGCGCTTCGACGATGCGGTGGACGCTGGCGAGCCCGAGGCCGGTGCCCTGCGGCTTGGTGGTGAAGAACGGCTCGAACAGGTGCGGGAAATCCGCTTCGGCGATGCCCGAGCCGGTGTCGCCGACGGCGACCTTGACCCACCCGTTCGGCGCCCAGGACACGTCGAGGTCGATGCGGCCGCTGCCGGCCATCGCCTCGGCCGCGTTCTGCAGGAGGTTCCACAGCACCTGCCGGAGCTGAGACGGGTCGACGAACAGCCGCGCGCTCGCCTCTCCCGTGCGCGTCAGCTCGAGCCCGGCCGCGAGGGGGCTGTGCTGGAACACCTTCAGGGTCTCGTCGGCGATCGCCGCGACGTCGGAGGCCTCGCGGGCCGGCTCGGTCGGCCGGGCGAACAAGAGGAAGTCGTTCACCAGGGCGTTGAGCCGCTCGCCCTCCCGCATCACGATGTCGAGCAGGCGCGTTTCGCCGGTGGAGAGGGCGGCGTTCCGGCCGAGCAGGTCCACCGCGCCGGTCATCGAGGCGAGGGGATTGCGCAGCTCGTGCGCGAGACCGGCCGCGAGCTGTCCGACCGCCGCCAACCGGTCGCTGCGCCGGACGGCTTCCTGCATCGCGCGCATCTGGGTCAGGTCCTCGAACACCACCGCCAGCCCCGGCTCCGGCGGTCCCTTCTTCGGCGCCCGGGTCATCGGGCTGACGACGAAGCTGAGCCGCTTGAGCTCGCCGTGGCCGTCCTGCTCGTCGACCTCGCCTCGCGTCAGGCCGCGGGCGAGGGCCGAGTCGACGCCGGCGGCGAGGCTCGGCAGGAGCGCTGCCAGGGGCCGTTCGACCATCTGGCTGAAGGCGCGCGCGACGATGGCCTCGGCGGCGGGATTGACGAAGGTGACGAGCCCTTTGTGCCCGGTGGTGACGATGCCGGTCGGCATGCTGCGGACGATGGCGCCCAACAGCTCGGAGAGCGCGGCGTAGTCCACCTCCCGGGCCTCGAGGCTCTCGCTCGTGCGGCGGATCTGCTCGGTGAGGTAGCTCGCGAGCACCGCGGTGAGGAAGAAGGCGCTCGCGTTGCCGGCGAGAACGAACACCAGGTGGCCGGGCGCCAGGTGCCGTTGGGCGAGGTAGGGCGCGGCGGGCGGGATGAGCCCGAGGGCGAGACCGACCGAGAGCAGCGCGAAGAGGACGGTGCCGCTGGCGCCACTCAGGAGCGCTCCCGTTCTGGGCAGGAGGATGCTCGCGTTGATGATCGCGAGCGGGTAGAGGAGCGTGAAGAGGCTCTCGACGCCGCCGGTCAGGTAGACGAGAAAGGTCGCGACGAGCAGGTCGCCGACGACCTGGGCCCAGGCGACCGTTCCCAAGAGCCGCCGTTTCCTCAAGAGCCACAGGTAGGCGAGGCTCGCCGCGTAGATGAACGCGATGATCCCGAACAGGAGCGCCACCAGCGCCGGCTCGAGCGTCTGTTGGGGGCTCAAGGTGACGTAGGTGGTGGCGCAAAGGAGCGCGGTGACGATGCCGAGCCGAAGCGCGGTGAGGAGGGTCAGCCGCCGGTGGAGGGAGGGGTCGGTAGCGGTGCCGAAGGGCGAGCCCGCCGGCAGGTCTGGAGCCAGGGCCATCGGTGAAGAGCGGCTAGTGGACGGCGCCGGCGAGCATGAAGATGGGCAGGTACATGGCGATGAGGAAGCCGCCGACGACGCCGCCGAGAAACACCAGCATGATCGGCTCGATGGCGGAGGTGAGGGCGCCGACGGATGCGTCCACCTCCTCGTCGTAGAAGTCGGCGATCTTGGAGAGCATCGCGTCCATCGCGCCGGTCGCCTCGCCGACCCCGATCATCTGCACGACCATCGAGGGAAAGACCTGGGTCTCGGCGAGCGGCTGGGTGATGGTCTTGCCTTCGGCGATCTGCGTGCGGGCATGGCGGATGGCGTGCTCGACGGTGCGGTTGCCGGCGGTCTTGGCGGTCACCTCGAGGGCGTCGAGAATCGGCACCCCGGAGCTGATCATCGTGCCCAGGGTGCGGCAGAAGCGGGCGACGGCGGTCTTGCGCACCACCGGGCCGAAGAGCGGGGTCTTCAGGACGAAGGCGTCCCACATCTCGCGGCCCTTGGGGTTGCGGTGGAAGGCCCGAAAGCCGAACACGGCCGCGATGACCGAGATGAGCAGGTAGATGCCGTTGTGCTGGAGCCAGGCGGAGAGGTCGACCACGAACTGGGTCGGGGCAGGAAGAGCGCTCCCGAAGTCCTTGAACATCTTCGCGAACACCGGGGTGACGAAGAGCAAGAGGACGATGGTGATGCCGACGGCGACGGTGAGGACGATGATCGGGTAGACCATCGCGCCCTTCACCTTGCTCTTGAGCTTCTGCGCCTTCTCGATGTACTGCCCGAGCCGGTTCAAGATGGTGTCGAGGATGCCACCGATTTCGCCGGCGGCGACGAGTTGGACGTACAGCTCGTCGAACACCTTCGGGTGGTCCTTGAGCGCATCGGCGAAGGTGGAGCCCTGCTCCACCTTGGCCTTGACCTTGAAAAGGACGTCGCGAAAGGTGGGGTTGGCCGACTGGCTCGCGAGGATGTCCATGCACTGGACGAGCGGGAGGCCAGCGTCGATCATGGTGGAGAACTGGCGGGTGAAGACCACCAGGTCTTTCTTCGAGACGCCGCCGACTCCCGGAAGCTTGAAGCTGAGCTGGGCCGGCTTCTTCTTCACCTTCGACGGGGTGATCTGCATCTGGCGCAGACGCGAATGGACCTGGTCCGCGTCGGACGCCTCCATCTCCCCCTTCTTCACCTCGCCGGTGCGGGTCTTGCCCTCCCAGACGAAGGTCGGCAGCTTCTTGACCTGGGTGGCCTGAACGGCTTGGGTCGCCATCGTTTTGCGCTCCTTTCCTGACGGTGGCTTGCGGACCGCTGCTACAGGGATGGCCGGATCAACTGCCGCGGGATGGTGGAGCCCGACTGGAGCATGTTGCGCAGCTCGTCCGGGTCGCTCGAGCGCCCCATCGCCTCGTCCATGGAAATCAGCCGCCGCTGCAAGAGCGAGAAGAGCGACTGGTTGAAGGTCTGCATCCCGTTCTTCGACTGCCCCACCTGCATCTGGGAGTAGACCTGGTGAATCTTGTCCTCGCGGATGAGGTTTCGGATGGCGGCGTTGGGCACCATCACCTCGACCGCCAGCACCCGGCCCGGACCGCTCGCCTTCGCCAGGAGGTTCTGGGTCAACACCCCCTCCAGCACGAACGAGAGCTGCGCCCGCACCTGCCCCTGCTGGTACGGGGGGAACACGTCGAGGATGCGGTTGATGGTCTGGACCGCGGAGTTCGTGTGGAGGGTCCCGAAGGCCATGTGCCCGGTCTCGCTGACGACGAGCGCGCTCTCGATGGTCTCCAAGTCGCGCATCTCGCCGACCAGCACCACGTCCGGGTCCTGGCGCAGGATGTACTTCAGGGCCTTCTTGAAGGAGTGGGTGTCCGCCCCGATCTCGCGCTGGTTGACGAGGCAGTTCTTGTGCGGATGGAGGTACTCGATCGGGTCTTCGATGGTGATGATGTGCTCGTGCCGCTCGCTGTTGATCTTGTCGATGATCGACGCGAGGGTGGTCGACTTGCCGCTCCCCGTCGGCCCGGTGACGAGCACGAGGCCACGCGGCTTCTTCGCCAGGTCGGCCACGATCGGCGGCAGCCCCAGCTCGTTGAACGAGAGGATCTTGTAGGGGATCGTGCGAAACGCGCCCGCGACCGCGCCCCGCTGGAGGAAGAGGTTCGCCCGAAAGCGGGAGAGCCCCTTGACCCCGAACGACAGGTCGAGCTCGTTCTCCTCCTCGAACTTGTGCTTCTGCGCGTCGGTGAGGATCGAGTAGCAGAGCTGCTTGGTCTCGACGTTGGTCAAGGGCGCGGTCTTGAGCTGCACGAGGCGCCCGTCGATGCGCAGTTGCGGGGGAGAGCCGGTCGTGACGTGGAGGTCGGTCGCGCCCTTCTCGACCATCGCTTTCAGGAGCTGATGCAGGTTCGCCATCTTTGGACGACCACTGTACCAGCGCTCGCGCGCGCGCTGCCAGTTCCCGTTCGTCCTCTTTTCGGCGCGAACGGAGGCAGGTGTGGGCGGGTGAGCGCCAGTCGGGGCGCGGGTGATCGGCCCTGGCGAGCGGAGCTGGCGCCTTCGTTCGGGTTCAGCGCGGGTTCTTCCCCCGTAGCACGCACGAGCGTCCTCGCCCGTGGAGGCTTGACCGACGCGACCAGCCAGGAGGCCCGCTGGACCGACGCAGGACGACTGGCGCTCGGCGGCTCGACGGGCTCCCGCGCCGAGCGAAACCGCATCAGCTTCTCGCCAGCACCCCGGCCGAGCCCCGACGAGCTGACCTAGACCGCTGCCGAGAACAGCTAGCGCTTTCGGCTGGCGTCAAACCCGGTCGGGCGCGGTGTTGCCGACCACCTCCTCGACGGAGGTCATTCCTTCGCGAACCTTGGCGAGCCCGGCGCTACGCAAGGTCTGCATGCCGAGCCGCACCGCTTCCGCCTTCAGCTCGGCCGTCGAGGCGCCGTTGATCACCAGCTCCTTCAAGCCGTCGAACATCGGCATCACCTCGTAGAGCGCCACCCGGCCCCGGTAGCCGCGGTCGTGACAGTTCGAGCAGCCGTTGGGCTCGAAGACCTGGAACTTCCCGAGGTCGTCGGGCGCGAAGCCCGCGTCCAGCAGCGTCTTCTCGTCCGCCTCCACCGGCTTCTTGCACTCCTGGCAGAGCCGGCGGGCGAGCCGCTGCGCGAGGATGATGTTGACCGAGCTCGTCACCAGGAACGGCTCGATGCCCATGTTCAACAGGCGGCTGATGGTGCCCGGGGCGTCGTTGGTGTGCAGGGTGGAGAGCACGAGGTGGCCGGTGAGCGCGGCCTTGACCGCGATTTCCGCGGTCTCGAAGTCGCGGATCTCGCCGACCATGATGATGTCCGGGTCCTGCCGGAGGAAGCTGCGCAGCGCGGCCGCGAAGTTGAGCCCGATTTCGTCGTGCATCTGCACCTGGTTGATGCCGGCGAAGTTGAACTCGACCGGGTCCTCGGCGGTGCAGATGTTGTCGGTCGACTTGTTGAGGAGCGAGAGCGCCGAATAGAGGGTGGTGGTCTTTCCGCTCCCGGTCGGCCCGGTGACCAGGATCATCCCGTACGGCCGGTCGATGGCGTCCTTGAACCACTCGAGCGGCTGCACGTCGAAGCCGAGCTTGGTCATGTCGAGCTGCAGGTTCGACTTGTCCAAGAGCCGCATCACCGCCTTCTCGCCGAAGAGCGTCGGCAGGATGGAGACCCGGTAGTCCATCTCCCGGCCCTTGCCGAGCTTGAGCTTGATGCGCCCGTCCTGCGGCAGCCGCCGCTCGGCGATGTCCAGGCTCGCGAGAATCTTGATGCGCGAAATCACCGCCGTGTGCAGCGCCTTCTTCAGCGGCATCACCTCGTAGAGCACGCCGTCGATGCGGTAGCGCACGCGGGAGCTCTTCTCGTAGGGCTCGACGTGGATGTCCGAGCAGCCCTTCTTGATGGCGTCCAGGAGGACCAGGTTGACGAGCCGCACGATGGGCGCGTCCTGCGCCGAGCGCTCCAGGTCGACGACGTTGACGTCTTCCTCGTCCTGGCCGATCTCGATCGCCCCCTCGTCGAACCCCTCCATCACCTCTTCGTAGGAAGGCCCTTTCTCGGCGTAGTATTTTTCGATCGCCTCCTTGATGGCCTGCTCGCTGGCGACGACGACCTCGACGTTGTAGCCGGTGACGAACTTGATGTCGTCGATGGCGTAGATGTTCGACGGGTCGCTCATCGCGAGAATCAGGGTCGCCCCCGCCCGGTTGACCGGGACCACCTGGTGCTTCTCGGCGACCTCCCGCGTGAAGAGCTTGAGCACCTCCGGGTCGATCTCGAATTCCTTCAGGTTGATCGCGGGAACGCCGTATTGCTTGGAGAGAAAGCTCGTCAGCTCGGTTTCTTCGATGTACCCGAGCTTGGTCAGGTGGTAGCCGATGCGGCCACCGCTCTTCTTCTGCTCGTCCTGCGCCTTCTGGAGCTGCTGGAGCGAGATCATGTTCTCGCGGACGAGCAACTCCCCGAGTCGACCCGGTCCGGCCATGCGGCACTTCCCTCCCTCGCGAGAGCTCGAGAAAAAGGCGAGTGCACGCTAACAGACGCCGCCCGCCCGTTCAACGCCGGCCGCGGGAGGACGCGAACCGTTCCGGCGGCTCGACGCGAGCCTGGGACGCTCTTTTCCGGGCGAATGCTGGTCGGGTCGACGCAAAGCACCACCAGGTCGACGCGCCGCTCCCTGACGGTCGCGGTACCGATCGGATCGGCTACCGCGTTCGCAAGTCAGGAGTCCGTACCTTCGACCGTCGGGGAGCGGCGCTCTGGGTCAGCGACTCCGACCTGCGCCAACCGAACCAGCAGGTCCCGGGCGCTACCCGAGCCGCCGGCGGGTCTCTTCGATGTCCAGCCGAATCTGCTCGACGAGCGCTTCCGCCGTGGGGAAACGCCGCTCCGGCCGCAGGCGCGCCACGAACGCGAGCCGGAGCTTCTGTCCGTAGAGGTCGAGGCTCCGGTCGAGCACGTGCACCTCGATCGAGATGGCTCGAGAGGCGAGACCGCTCTCGCTCTGCGGCCGGAAGGTGGGGTTCAGCCCGACGTTGCAGGCGCCTTGGGCCCACTCGCCGCCGGGCAGCCGCACCCGGGTCGCGTAGACGCCGATGGCCGGCCACAGCTCGGTCTCGCTCGCGATGTTCGCGGTGGGCACCCCGATGGTGCGGCCGCGGCCGTCGCCCGCCACCACCGGCCCGTCGAGGTCGAAGTCGCGGCCCAGAAGCGTGCGCGCGCCCTCGACGTGGCCCGCCAGCACCATCTCCCGCACCTGGGTGCTGGAGGCGACGAGCCCGTCGACCCGGACCTGGGGGACGATGTCCAGCGTCGCGCCCCGCTCCTCGCAGGCGACCCGGAGCGACTCGACCCCGCCGGCGCGGCCCCGGCCGTAGGAGAAGTCGTAGCCGACCACCACCGCCCGCGCGCCCAGGCCGTCCAGAAGCAGCGCCTCGAACTCGGTCGGCGTCAGGCTCGCGAAAGCGCGGTCGAACGGCTGCTCGATGACCGCGTCGCAGCCGGCCTCGGCCAACAGCTCCCGCCGCCGCTCCCGGGTCGTGATGAGCGGCGGCACCAGCGCCGGCGCGAGCACCTTGGCCGGATGGGGCCAGAAGGTCAGGACGGCCGCCTTCGCCGACAGCCGGGCCGCGTGCTGGCGCGTCCGTTCGACCAGCCGCTGGTGGCCGCGGTGCACCCCATCGAAGTTGCCGAGGGTCACCGCGGCACCGAAAAGAGACTCGGCCCGAGCGATGCTGGAGAGGACCTCCATCGCCAGCGTCCTGCTAACAGCGCTCGACCAAACGTGTCAAATTCCGTCCGGGGAGAAGGCTCCAGATGCCCGCGCGCCGCCACGATCTCCGCCCGACGATCGCCGTTCTCGCGGTGGCCGCCCTCGCCATCGCCGCCGGATGGCGCTGGAGAGCAGCAGCGATTGCGCTCGGCGTTGTCGCCCTGCTCTTCGCCCTGCGCGGCCTCGCGGTCGTCCTTTCCGCCAAGGCCGCGATGCGCGACCCGGACGAGAAGCTTCCCCGCCCGGGCAAGCCGCCGGGGCGTTGACGCGGCGCGTAATGCCGGCCGGCCCGGGCGCACGGTAGACGGGCGCACCAGCCGCCGGTTTCGCGCGCGGGTTCTTAGTCCTTTCCCAGGTCCTGGCGACGGAGCTATTCGATGGCTCACCCTGCACGGCAGCTCGGGGCCCTCTCGGCAGCCCTCCTCCTTTGCGGCACCGCTCTCGCAGAGCAAGCTCCGGCCGACCGCTGGAGCGTGACCGCGCACGGGAGCTATCGCGTCGTCGGCTGGAACCAGTCGAACCTCGAGCTGGGCGCCGATGGCACCGGCAGCGCTGTCGAGAAGCTCGGGCAGACGACCTTCTTTGCGCACCGGCTGCGGCTGGGCGGCGAGGCGAAAGTTCGCCACCTGACGTTCGAGCTGGAGTTCGACGCCCTCGACGGCCTGTTGAACGCGCAGGGCGGGCAGGTGATGCGACCGGTCCCGGCGCCGGAGGGCGGCGGCGCTCCCCCTCGGCTCGCGGACCCGATTCGCAACCAGAGCTACGGCCTGACGCTCAACTCGTTCGCCCTGCGCAAGCTGTCGGTCCAGTGGCTCTCGAAGGTCGGCGTCTTCGGCCTGGGAGCGATGCCCTCGAACTTCGGGCTCGGGATGCTGGCCAACGGCGGTGACGCTCCCCTCGACGCGAGCCTCGGGGACCAGGAGTTCGGCGACCGGGTGGTGCGGGCGTTCTATGCGACCCAGCCGCTTCGAGCGTTCGGCATCCACGAGCACCTCGACCTGGCGATCGGCGCGGACCTGGTGCTGCAGGACGCCCTCGGCACCCTGGTCCGCCCGAGCTACGAGTGGGCGAACGACGGGGTCTGGGCCGACAAGGGCGTCGAGGGGCTCATCTACCTGCGCCACGAGCGCGGCAACTACTCGTCGGAGCTGTACGTCACCCGGCGCACCGAATGGGTGCCCGACGGCGCGGGGCTCGACCCCGACGTGACGGCGGCGTTCACGAGCGGCTTGAACGTCTGGGCCTTCGACGCCGCGGTCCGCTATCACCACCCGCTCGGCGACCCGAAAGCCCAGCGGGAGCTCTTCGGGGCGGCGGAAGCGGCGTACGTCACCGGCACCACCAACGAGGTGCGAAACCTCGCCTGCCCGGGGAGCTCGAGCGCGAACGAGTGCGGCGTCTCGCAGGGCGGCGGCGTTTTCGAGGGGGGCTACCGCAGCCGCAAGGTGACGGCGCAATTGACCCTCGGCTACGCTTCCGGCGACGGGAACCCCTTCGATGGGACGCAGACCGGCTTTCACTTCAACCGGGACTTCAAGGCGGGGCTCATCCTCTTCGACCAGGTGCTCGGCTGGCAGTCGGCGGCGGCGGTCCGGCGGATTTCCGACCCGAACATGGTCAACGTGCCCCCCGCGGGCATCGGCCTCTACTCGACCGACGGCGCCATCACCGACGCCTTCTTCGTCGAGCCGAGCGTGCACTACCGGCCGCTCGAGCACCTGGAGCTGGTCGGGAACGTGCTCTGGGCGGTAGCGCCGCAGCCCTACGTCGACCCCTACTGGATGACCCGGACCAGCGCCACGACCAACGCGTTCGGAATGGCGGCGGGCCGGGACTACGGGGTCGAGCTGGACCTCGGGGTGAACTGGCGGCTCCCGCTCCCCCACGGGCTCACCTGGCTCGTCGGCGCGGCGGGCGGCTATTTCCTGCCGGGCGACGCGTTCGTGGTCAGCAAGGGCTCCACGATGCCAGACGTGTATCTGGTGAAGGCGCGGACCGCGCTCGAGTTCTAGGAAGGAGCGAACAAGCATGCATCCGTGGCGGAAGGTTCGCGGTCTGTCCATCCTGGCGGCAGCGGTGCTGGCCTGCGGGGGGAGCCCTGGGGGGCTGTGGCCGACGCCCCCCGGCAGCGGTCCTGTCATCAACTTCGACCTGTTGAAGAAGCCGTTCCCAGACATCCCCTTCCCGAACGACATCGCGACGCGGCTCGACCGGGATTCGCCGACCGGGCGGCGGGTGAACGTCTCCATCGTCGCGCCGACCATCCTCGAGCACGACGTGCGCCAGGAGTTCAACCTCCTCGACGGCTTCGGCACCTTCGCGCCGATCACGGTCAGCTTCTCCAAGCCCATCGACCCGCTGGACATCCAGAAGCGCCACGCGGACGACGACTTCTCGAACGACGCGGTCTACGTCGTCGACCTGAAGACGGGCGAGCCGGTGATGCTCGACCTCGGCCGGGGGAACTTCCCGGTGGTCGTCCAGAACAACGACAAGTACTTCTGGGGAGACCCGAACGCGGAGGTTTCGAACCTCCTCTTCCCGCCGGACAACACGGTCGATCCGACGAAGCCCGCGTACGGCGTGACTGAGGACAGCTCCAGCCTGCCGACCAAGGCGCCGCCGGGCGAGGGCGGAAACGACCAGTACCGTGACCTCTTGACGTTCTACGAGCGCGCGACGAACACGCTGATCATCCGGCCGGTGGTGCCGCTCCACCAGGAGACGACCTACGCCGTCGTTCTGACGAACCGCATCCACGGCGTC
The DNA here is from genome assembly GCA_021787845.1 of Myxococcales bacterium. Classification (GTDB taxonomy): domain Bacteria; phylum Myxococcota; class Myxococcia; order Myxococcales; family JAJYLH01; genus JAJYLH01. The sequence goes on from JAJYLH010000003.1 coordinate 218,968, forward strand.
GACGGAGAGCCCATCCGGTCGCCGTTCCCGTACGAGAACCACGTCGACCAGACGGCAGCGCTCAAGCCCCTCGTCAGCGAGCTCGGCAAGGGGCAGCTCTCCGGCTTGACGTCGAAGGACGTCGCCTTCGCCTGGACCTTCACCACCGAGTCGGTGACCCGCGATCTGGAAGCCATCCGGCAAGGGCTCTACGGTCAGGGCAAGCTCGGCTGGATCGGCAAGGAGTATTCCGATCAGTTGGAGCCGGTGACCTACGTCGACCGCAACGGGAACGGCCAGCCGGTCCAGCACCCGGTGCATCCGCTCTGGGACTCCAAGGCCGCCAGGCGCAAGGGAATCAAGAACCTCTACATCGTCCGGATGAACGACTTCATCGACGCGTTCAACGAGCTGACCCAGCAGGCCTTCGGGCTCGGGCCGGGACTGCAGAAAGATGCGATCATGCAGTCCTACAAGTTCGTCGACTACTTCGTCATCGGTTCTTTCAAGAGCCCCGATTTCCTCGACGACCCGACCAAGCCCACCTTCGACGCAGTCTTCCGCGTCAACCCCGACGAGGGGACGGCGCGCATCTGGACCCGGCCGAAGGACTGGGAGCAGATTCAGGACGCCGCGCTGGCGGCCGCGTACAACGACCCGACCAGCCCCGACACCGCTCGGGCCAAAGAACAAGAGAACCGCGCCATCCGCGATCGCGTCTGGTTCATGCTCGCGGTGCCCAAAGCGATCAACGGACACGAGCCGCCCTTTCCCATCGCCATCTACGGACACGGCTACACCTCGAGCCGGGCGGAGATGCTCGGGTTCGCGGGCAACCTCGCCAAGTTCGGCATCGCCACCGTCGCCATCGACTCCTACGGGCACGGCTTGGACGTCTCTCAGACCGACAAAGCGGCGATCGAGGGCATTCTGAACTCCTATGGCTTCGGCCCGCTGATGGAAGCGATTCTCGAGGGGCGGGCGCGCGATCTGAACAACGACCTGGTCGACGACTCCGGCGGCGATTTCTGGGTGGCCGACACCTTCCATACCCGCGACATCGTCCGGCAGAGCATCATCGACTGGATGCAGCTCATCCGGGTCTTCCACGCCTTCGGCACCTACTCGATGCCGCTGCCGGGCGGCGGCAAGATGCTCGCCGGCGACTTCAACGAGGATGGCACCATCGACGTCGGCGGTCCCGCGACCATCGACGGCAAGCGCAATCCGGGACACGACGTCTTCGTCTGGGGACAGTCGCTGGGCGGCATTCTCTCGGGCATCCTGCCGGCCATCGAACCGACGGTGGTCGCGGCGGCTCCGACCTCCGGCGGCGGCGGGCTCTCCGACGTCGCCATCCGCTCAGAGCAAGGCGGCGTCATCCAGGCGGTGTTCCTCGAGCTGTTCGGACCGTTCCTCGACGGGCGCTGGGACGGCACCAAACACCAGCTCGACCTCTGGTACGACATCCAGAACGTGAACCAGGAAGCGCAGTTTCCCATCAGCGATCCGGACGGGGTAGACATCAAGCAAGGCGACACGATCAAGCTCATCAACCTGGACACCGACGGAGGGCAGCCGCAGCTCGTGTCGACGGCCGTCGCCGGCGACAACGGAGAATTCCGACTCCAGATCGGAGCGGACGATGCGAGCTTCTACGACGGCTCGCCGGTGGACTCGGCGCCGGAGCACCTGGGCGCGTGTGATCCGGAGACGGCGAAGACCTCGAAAGCGCTGGGCATGATCCATCCGGCCGACTGCCTCCAGCTCGTGATTCAGCGTCAAGGCCAGCCCGCCCGCGTCATCGATACTTTCGGACGCGACATCGTCTTCCAAGAGCGGCACATCCCTCAGGGCTCCCCCCTGATTGCGCTCGCACGCGGTTTCGGGATGCAGCGCGACACTCCGAAGTTCCGCCAGTTCATGACCATGGCGCAGACGATCCTGGAACCGGCCGACCCGGTCAACTACGCGCCGCACTACTTCAAAGATCTCTTGCCGGCGCGCAAGGGCAATCCGGCAGCGGTGCTGGTCGTCGGCACCACCGGCGACCTGAACGTGCCCGTCAATGTTTCTTACGCCGACGCGCGCGCGGCGGGGATTCTTCCGTACATCTACGACCCCCAGCGCGACGCGGCGTGGGGCATGTCGCCGAACGACGTGCTCATCCAGTCGAAGGCGATGGAGGTGCTGGAAAAGCTCATGTACTTCACGCCCGTCGCCAACCACATGGACGACCCGACGGCGCCCGTCGACCCCGCGAACCAGAATCTCGTCGACCTGGTCGAATGCGCCAAGGCCGACGACTGCCGACAGGAGGTCCTCGCGGATCCGGGACTCTATTCCTGGGACCCGACGCAACAGAAGTTCCTCGATGTCGGGAACACCCTCGGCAACGGCCGCATCGTCGTCGGCCATCCGGACGCCGCCGACCCGAGCATCATCGACGGCGTGCCCAGGCTCAAGCACAGCTTGCGCGACGTGGTCGAGCAGAGCTACCCCGGAACCGACGCCGACGGAAACCCGGCCACCCGGCACAGCGCACTGATCATGCCCTACCTGCAACAGACCGGTCAGCACGGCTTCGACCTGCCGAACCCAGAAGATCCGTTCGACGTCGACCTCTACATGATCAACATGATCGGCCGCTTCTTCGAAACCCGCGGGACCGATTTGCGCTACGACATCTGCCTCAACCGGGACGGGTGGAGCGAACGCTGGTTCAACGACGTGGATGGCCAGATCGAGGCGAACCCGGCTGCCCAACGCGTCCCGGCTTGCAGCTTCATTCCCGAGTATCCGGACAAGTACTGATCACGAGCGCGTGTCCCCAGGCTCGGTCCTTCGAGGTTCCCATGGCGCTGCCGATCATCGAGCCCTTTCGCATCAAAAGCGTCGAGCCGATTCGCCTGACCACCCGCGAACAGCGAAAGGAGCTGTTGGAACAGGCGGGCCTGAACGTCTTCCAGCTCCACGCCGACGACGTGCTGCTCGACTTCCTCACCGACTCCGGCACCGGCGCCATGTCGGCGAGGCAGTGGGCGGCCATCATGGAAGGCGACGAGAGCTACGCCGGCTCCAAGTCGTTCTTCCGGCTCGAGGCGGTGGTCCGCGAGCTGACCGGCTACCAGACCATCATCCCCACCCACCAGGGCCGCGCCGCCGAGCGCATCCTCTTCGAGGTCGCGACCAAGCCCGGCGACATCGTCCCCTCGAACACCCACTTCGACACCACCCGCGCGAACCTCGAGTACGACCAGGTCGAGGCGCTCGACCTGGTGATTCCGGAGGGCTTGGAGCCCCGCACTCGCCATCCGTTCAAGGGCAACATCGACCTCGGCCGAGTGGAAGCGCTCCTGAAGGACAGGGGCGCCCGCGTCCCCTTCGGGATGATCACCATCACCAACAACTCCGGCGGCGGCCAGCCGGTCTCGCTCGAGAACATTCGCGCCTATTCCGCTCTCCTGAAGCGCTTCGGCAAACCGCTGATCATCGACGCCTGCCGCTTCGCCGAGAACGCGATGTTCGTCAAGATGCGCGAGCCCGGACAGGCAGAGAAGAGCGCCCGCGACATCGCCCGCGAAATCTTCCGCTCTGCCGACGGCTGCACGATGAGCGCCAAGAAGGACGGGATGGTCAACATCGGCGGTTTCCTCGCCCTCAACGACGAGGGCTGGGTGGAGGCGGCGAAGAACCTGCTCATCCTGACCGAAGGCTTCCCCACCTACGGCGGACTCGCCGGACGGGACCTGGAAGCGCTGGCGGTGGGCTTGGAGGAGGTGACCGACGAGGCTTACTTGCGCTACCGCTTACGGACAGCGGAGTACCTGGGCGAAAAGCTCAGGGCGGCCGGCGTCGGCATCGTCGAGCCCACCGGCGGCCACGCGGTCTACCTCGACGCGAAGGATTTCCTCCCGCACCTGAAACCCGAGGACTATCCCGCCTGGGCGCTCTCGGCGGCGCTCTACGTCGAGGGCGGCATCCGCGGCGCGGAAATCGGCTCGGTGATGTTCGGCAAGCGCCTTCCCGACGGAACCGAGACCTATCATCCGATGGAGCTCGTGCGCCTCGCCTTTCCCCGGCGCGTCTACACTCAGAGCCATTTCGATTACGCCGCCGAGATCATCTGCGACTTGAAGCGAAAGGCCCGCGAGGTCCACGGCGTCCGGTTCGTCAAGCAAGCCCGGTGGCTGCGCCACTTCACCGCCCAGATGCGCTGGGCGTGAGGAAACAGAACCCGTGAGGCCGCACGGACGGCGATGCCGTTCGAATCGGGCTGGACCGGCGACTACCCGCACACGCGGCTCGCCCACCGTCGCCTCGCGCCCGGGGCGAAGCCGGAAGTTGACCCGCCGCCCGGCGCGATCTCTAATGCCGCGTCTTTTTTCGCTCGGCGCGCCGCTCGAACGAGCTCCTCTCGCGGTGAAAGCCGTGCGCTCGGAGGTTCACATGACATCGCGCCCTGTTTCGCTCGCCGCCCGTCTCGCCGCCATCGGCCTCGTCGCCTCGGTCGGGGCGTTCGGTTGCCACAGGAGTTCCGCTCCTGGCCCCGCCGCCGGCGTGGCCAACGCCCCCCTCGCCGCCGTCGCGAACCCCGTCGGGAACCGGAAGCCCTACGAAACCTGCGACCCGCCCAAGGGCCAGAACTGCGTCGCCGGCTCCGTCTGCCTCAGCTTCCCCAAGGAGCACTCCCGCTGCTTCCAGGAGTGCTCCAAGGACGCCGACTGCACGGCGGTGGCGAGCTCCCGCTGCGTCCTCAACAACCAGAAGCTCTGCGCGGTTTCCTGCGCTTCCGACGCCGGCTCCGTCTGCCCGACCGGCTCGACCTGCGATGTCGGCATGGGCAAGATTTGCTTGTAGGCCCGGCCGTCCTCTCGGCCAAGACCCTCGCCGTCGCTCTCGCGGCCCTTCTCTGCCCTGCGACAGCGCTCCCGGCCGCCGTCTGCGGTCGCGGCTCGGCGCACCGCTGCCTCTGCACGAAAGCGCCGCCGGGCCCCGGGGCGCTCGCGAAGGCCCCCTCGTGCTTTCCTCGCTTTCGCGGACGCATCGCCCCCTTGTCGAGGCGCGAGCGGGCGAGGATGCGGGGCACGAGCTTCCACCGCGGCTGTCCGGTGCCGCTCTCGTCCCTCGTGATGCTGACCGTCCGCTATTGGGATTTCCACGGGCGGATCGAAACCGGCCATCTGGTCGTCGCGCGCCGGGTCGCCCGGGCCGTCCTGGAAGCGTTTCGGCGCCTCTATCGCGCGCGCTTCCCCCTCGCCCGGATGGTTCCGGTCGCCTTCTTCGGCGGCAGCGACGCGCGCGCGATGGCGGCCGACGACACCTCCGGGTTCAACTGCCGGCCGGTGCGAGGAACGCGCGTGCTGTCCGAGCACGCCCGGGGCGAAGCGATCGACCTGAACCCGGTCGAGAACCCGTCGGTCCGCGGCAGCGACGTCGAGCCCCCCGCGGGCGCCCGCTTCGTCCAGCGCCGGAGCGCGCCGGGCGTCGTCGTCGAAGGCGGTCCCGCGTGGAAGGCGTTCCGAGCCATCGGCTGGAAGTGGGGCGGCCAGTGGCGCGCTCACCGGGACTACCAGCACTTCTCACGCACGGGGATGTAACCGGCCACCTGCGTCCTTAAGCTCCCTTGCGCCGTGGAACCGGGATCGACGGCGCTCTTCTTGATGGCCCTGGCGGCGATGCTGGCGCTCGCCGCGGGGGCGACCCGCCTCTCCGGCCGGTTCGGCGTCCCGAGCCTCCTGTTCTTCCTCGCGCTCGGCCTCGCCGCGCGCGCCCAACCCTGGGTCCCCTTCCCGGTCCCGGACTTCGACCTCGCCTTTCACGTGGGCGCGATGGCGCTCGCCCTGATCCTCTTCGACGGCGGTCTCAACACGTCGCTGCGCGCCGCGAAGACCGTCCTCTGGCCGTCGCTGATGCTGGCCACGGTCGGCGTCGCGATCTCCGCGGCCATCATCGCCGGCGCCGCCCACCTCTTGGGCATGAGCTGGCCGATTGCGGTGCTGCTCGGCGGAATCGTCTCCTCCACCGACGCGGCGGCGGTCTTCTCGGTCCTCCGGGCGAGCCGGGCGAACCTGCGGGAGCGGGTGGGGCTGACCCTGGAGCTGGAGAGCGGGCTCAACGACCCGATGGCGGCGCTCTTGACCTTCACCCTGGCCGCCGCCCTCGCGGGCGGGCACCTCGGGCTCGGCGCCGCGGCGCTGTCGCTCGTCGAGCAGCTCGGCATCGGCGCGCTGGTCGGCGCGCTCGTCGGCTTCGGCGGCCGGGGGCTCCTCCTCGGGGCGAAGCTGCCGGCGGTCGGCCTCTATCCGGCGCTGTCGGTGGCGCTCGCCTTCGGCGCCTTCGGGCTGGCGACGGTGGGGCGCGGGTCCGGGTTTCTCGCGGTCTACTTGGCGGCAGCGCTCCTGGGATCCGGACGGCTCCCGTTTCGTTCGAACCTCCTGCGCGTGCACCACGCGCTCGCCTGGCTCGCGCAGATCACGATGTTCGTGCTCCTCGGGCTCACCGTCCACCCCGCGCGGCTACCGGGAGCGCTCGCGGTGGGCGCCGGGCTAGCGGCGGCGCTCGCGCTCATCGCCCGGCCGGCAGCGGTGCTGCTCTGCCTGGCGCCGTTTCGCTACCGCCTGTCCGAGCGGCTCTTCGTCGCCGCGGTCGGTCTGCGGGGCGCGGTGCCCATCGTCCTCGCGCTCTTTCCGCTGCTCTTGGGCCTCGAAGGAGCGCACCGGCTCTTCGTCGTGGTGTTCGCGATGGTGGCGGTGTCCAGCTTGGTTCCGGGAGCGCTGGTCGGGCCGCTCGCGCGGATGATGCACCTCGACCAGAAGCGCCCGCCGCCCGCCCCAGCCGGGATCGAGATGGTCTCGCTCCACGAGTACGACGGCGATTTCGTCAGCTACTACGTGGGCGAGGAGAGCGCGGTAGCTCGGGCGACCATCGCCGACCTGCCGCTGCCGGACCAGTGCATCGTCACCCTGATCGTGCGCGGGCACGACGTCGTCGCTCCCCGCGGCACCACCCGCATCGAGCCCGGCGACCACGTCTACGTCTTCGCCCGGTCGACCGAACGGGCGCTCGTCGATCTGATCTTCGGCTACGCGGAGGAGTGAGGCGCGAAGCGCACTGGCTGGACCGCACCCGCTATCTGACGTGGCGGCCAGGACGCGCGCGTAACCCCCGGGAGCGCAGCCGCCGTCCTTCCGCCTCCAACTGGGCGGGGACTCGCACGACCTCGATGCTCTCGGCGAGATCGTGCCCGTGGAACCGAACGAAGCGCGCGCGCACGCTCGACCCCGGCACCAGGCTGCGGGGAGGAATCGGCCGGCCGTCCATGCTGACGGTGGTGAGCCGTGCGATCGAGAGATCGACACGCCGCCCACTGGGTTCCAGCAAGGACACCATCCCGTCGGCGGCTTCGAGGATGGTGCCGCGCAGCGAGAATTTCCACCTCGCGTTCGCGATCGCCCGGTCCCGCGCCAGCGCTTGGAGCCGCTCTGGCGTGAGCGCCGACCGGTTGGGGTCTGAATTCGTCATCACGCCGTGGGCCGGCGCTCCGATGGCGCCCAGCCGCCGATTCACCGGGCGCGGCGTGCAGCCGGCCATCCACGCGAGCGCGAGGACGGCGAGCCATCGGCCGTTCGAGCCGGATTCCACGCGAACAACGTGCGCATCGCCCGCACGGGTTGCCAAGGGAAGCGCTCCTAGTGGCCGAGACCGAAAGCGCTCGCCTCCAGGGTGCGGATGAGGATGTTGCTCGAGGCGTGGACGATGGCGGGCGACAGGACGCCCTTCGAGCGCAGCGCCATCCAGGTGAAGAGCAGGCCCGGGAAGAACGTGCCGAGCCGGTACGGCGCCGGCGTCAGAAGGTGCCCGGCCGCGAAGAGCGCGGTCTCCAGCACCGCCGCCCGGCCGAACGGCTGGCCGAGAAGCCGCGCCATCGCCGGCAGAGCGCGGCTCAACCGCTCGAGGAGGTAGCCGCGATAGAAGAATTCCTCGCCGAGCGCGACCGCGACGTTGCCGCCGACCACGTTCAGGAAGTCCATCGGCGTCGCCCACGGCGCCCGCCAGTGCCAGGCGTACGCTGCCCGGTAGGGCGCGACCCAGTGCGCCCTCACCGCCCAGGCCGGAAGCCAATGCGCGTAGCCGTAGAGGAACAGCCGGTAGCCGCCGACGAAGAGCGGAAAGACCACCGCCATCACCCAGAGGGCGAGGGCGAGGTCGCGCTTCCAGTGGCGAAGGTTCAGGCCGTAGTCCGAGTCTTCCCGTCCATGCCGCCGATTCTGGTGCGAGGGGACCCAGAGGAAGGCGCCGACCGCGAGCGCGCCGGTGATCGACGGGCCGTAGGGAAGGATCGGGGCGAGGGCGAACTTGAAGACCGCGAGCCCCCCGAGAACGGTTGCCCAGACCCGTAGCGCTTCCCTACCCGGGCGGACGGCAGCGCCCCCGGGTGGCGGCTGCGGTGCGGGAGGCCGAACGGCAGGGGGCCCCCCAGGGGTCGGCGTCGAGCTCACGGCCACGCACCATGCCCGGCGCCGGGGGGATGGGCAAGGCGCCCGCCGTCGGGACGGGCGCAGGTCAACCACCCGTTCTCCGCCGAGGTCTGATCGATCTGTCGCAGCCGACCGCCTGCGGATCCCGTTTTTCGGGGCGAATTCGTGAGGCGCGGTTCTTGCTCGGAAGCCGACCGGGGCCTATGCTCGGGCCTTTCGGAGACGCGAAGATGATGTCCCGCGCTTTCGTCCGCTGCTCGTTGCTCGCGCTGGCCGCTCTGCCTCTCGCCGCCTGCGGCAGTCTCGCCGACCAGCTCCAGGCCAAGAACTTCGCGGTCGGTGCGCTCCTGTCGACCCCGGAAACGAAAGACCCGAAGTCCAGCACGACCATCCCCGCCCTCACCACCTTCCAGCTCTATTTCGGGCAGATCGACGAGTCGAAAATCAGCCTCGACCCGAGCGGGAAGCAGGTCGCGGCCGACGGCGCGTTCACCGGCGTCTCCGGCGCGGTCGTCAAGCTCACCTTCCACGACGCCGGCTCGAACCAGGACGTCGAGCTGACCGCGGACGACCTGTCGAATTCCCCCAACGGGAGCCCCGGCGAGTACTTCCTCGACAGCAAGACCGCGCAGAAGCTGGTCTACGACCAGACGACCTACACCGCGACCATCAGCTACTCCGGGCAGACGTACACGATGCAGGTCGCCGCGCCCCCGCCGGTCGACATCCAGGAATTCGAGAACGCGCAAGACCGCGTCATCACCGGCCACAGCGCGGGCGCGCCGCTCACCTTGACGCGGTCGGTCGAGAAGGGCTCGCAAAACCCCATCGCCTTCTGGAACCTCTCCAGCCAGGCACAAGCGGAACTGGACACCAACGCACCCAAGGACCCGCTCGGCTTCCTCCAACTCGTTCTCGACGACTCCGCCTGGCGCGCCGACACGTTCGCGGTGCCCGGCTCGGATTTCCAGCCGAGCTCGGGGTACGTCGTCACCTTCGCCTCGCTCGCCGAGGGCAGTGTCACCTCGTCCGGCTCCTCGTCGCTCTTCGTCGGCTCGACGCTCCTCGCCGGCGCCGCCACCTGGGGCGGGGTCACGACCGACTAGGCGCCTTGAAGATCTCGCTCGCCTCGCGCGTCAAACGCGAGGGAGAGCGCTCCCGGAGGATTCCATGCACCGCCGCTTGCTGTTGACCGCCGCCGCCTTCGCCGCCCTCGTGCTCAGCGGGAGCGCTTCACGGGCGGCAGAACCGACGCTGGGGTACGTCTTCGGCTCCTACGCGATTCCCTACGGCTATCGGGTGAGCCGCGACAACGGAAGGACCACCAGCGGGCCCGACCGGACCAAGACCGGCCTCGGCCTGGGCGCGCTCGGGTTCGGCGCCGGCATCGGGTACAACGGGTGGAACCTCCAGCTCGACGTCCGCGACGCCTCCAAGGCGACCGCCGGCGCGCTCACCGGCGGCTACCGCCTGAATTTCCCTCTCGGCCACTTCGAGCTCTGGGGCCGGCTCGCCATCGGCCCGTCGCTCGCGATCGACTACCACCAGGCGAGCCACACCAAGATCGCCGGCGGCGTGCAGACCGTCGCCGAGGTCGGCCTCGACTACCTGTTCTGGGACCACCTGGCGGTCGGGCTCAAAGGGGTTGCCGAGCCGAACTACTCCTGGAAGTCGAACTTCGCGGCGGACTTCGGGCTCAACATCGACGTGCGGCTGCTCATCTAGCGTAGCCCGCCGGAAATACCCTTTGATGGGCTTTCCATTTCGCTCAGGTCGCGCCCGGCCTTTGCCCGCAAGCCCTGGGGTGCCCGCGCGCACGGAGCCGGACGGAAGCAGGGCTTTCGTGCGCGTGCCTCGAACGGCCATCGAGACTCGCAGAGCGTTCAGGCGCCGGGCCGAGTCCGACGAGCCTTCGAGGGCTGCGCACAACCTCCCGTCCAAAAAGAGCAGTCCGGCGGGCGCGGGGGCGCCTCAGGGCGAGCGGAAACGAAGAACCAGGAGACTTCTGACGGGTTACACGAGGTCTACGGCAGCGCATCCAAGGAGTAGCGGCGGACGAGGAGCCTAGATCCGCTGCCGTTCGAAGGGCTCGCCCGCTTCGGCGACGAGGCGGACCTGCGTCGACTCGATGATCTTGATTCCGTCTCCCGCCGCGGCCGGCATCGCCCCGTCGAGCGCGAAGAGGTCGCCCCGCTCCAACCGGTCGAAGGTCGCGTTCGCCTCGCTCCGAGCACCATCGCTGCGGGCGATGGGCAGCCGCCCCTCGGGACCGCAGCCGATCACCCGGCGCCGTTGATGGCCCTCGAAGGTCTCGCTCACCACCCGAAAGAGCCGTGTGTCGCCTCCCTGCCGCGACTCGAGCCCGACCGAGGGCCACGGTTCGCCCTTCGGCGCCAGGACGAGGTAGGACATCTTCAACGCGTCCTTGTGGAGACCGGCGGCGCTGATGATATCCGACAGCGCTTCCGGTGGGTGCCAGGCCCGCTGCGCGTGGCACCAATCGACCTCGCGCTCGAGCGCCGGACAGCCGCCCGGGAACAGACACGGCGCGCGCACCGCGAACCCGCGACCGACCATCGCGTCGCGCACCTCCAGTAGCTCGCGAGTGGTCGGCCGTAGCGCCGGCTCGATGAGCACCAGCGCTCCCCCTTTGCGTAGCCGGCCCGCGAGCGCCTCGCACAGCCGCGCGCGGCGTTCGACACGGTCCTCGGCGTCGCTCCACAGCTCGTTGAGGCCGTGGCCGACGGTGACGAGACTCCATGCCTGACCGCCGCCGGGCAGCCCGTCGCCTCGCGAGGCGTCCCAGAGCCGGGTCGTCAGCGAGCGACCGATGGAGCCCGCCAGCTCGCGCGCGAGGCCCAGCGCGCGCTCGCTCCGATCGAGCGCCGTCACTTCGCTCGCGCCTGCGTCGAGCGCGGCCATCGCCATGGGACCAGGACCGCTCGCGATATCCAGCGCCGCTCTCGGCCGGTTGCCGAGCTCCCGCAGGACTTCCGCGGCTTGCGCGTAGGACACCGGCCAGAAGTAGAGCAGGTACGCTCCCAGGAGGCTCGGATGGTCGAGGTAGCTCTGGCCGGCGAGCGGGCGGCCGCGGGTCAGCCCCTCGCTCAACCGGCGTACGCCCCGGGCGACCAGCTCGAGCTCCTCCCGCGTCAGCCGATCGCTCGGCCCCTTCGACCGGCGCAGCCGCCGGAACGCGGCGATGAGCCGGGGCATCCAAGCATCGAGGCGGAGCGCAGGCGCCGTCACCCGCGGCATCGTGTCGGGCGCGGGCGCGTCGCGCAAGGTCGAGTGGCGCAGGCCCGCCCGACGGGCGCCGCATTCTCTCGGCTACCGGGTGATCGCCCCTCCGGGTTCCATCCTGCCGCCGCCGGCGGGGGCCGAGCTTTCCCGACGCGCTTCCCCGAAGGCTCGTCGGGGCATCCCCCTCGAATGCCTTGGGCCTGTGCCAAAGGTGGTTGGGAGCCGGGCCAGAACCCGAGCGAAGTGGGAAGCATTGCCTCGTCTATCGGTACCTGCTCGTCGGTCCCATCGCCCCCGCCCGTGAGAACCAGCCAAGCCTCCACGCGAGCAAGCAAGCATCAGGACGATTCCCGCGTCCGTGGCCAAGCCGTCGCCTGCGGCCACGACATTCACCAGCACCTGCTTTTCCGGTTGACGCCACCGAAGCGCATCGGCCGTGCGCCGCTCTCTCACGGTCGCGGTACAGATCCGGCTGGCCTGTGTGCAAGCGCATGTCAGTACCGCGACCATGAGGGCGCGACGGTCGGCGTTCGATTGGACCGGGCGGCGCCAACCGGATAAGCAACTCCTGGTCGAGCCTCCTTTCGCCACGGTCTCGTCATCGACGGCTGGGTATCCAGACATCTCAGGTTGTCGTTCCCGCTCGCCCTGAGGCGGCCGGGCCCACGGACCTCGCTCGTTGCCACGGCCCTCGTGCCCGGCCCTCGAAGGGCCGTGAGGGCTCGGCACAGCCTGTGCCACCCTCGCGCTCGCCCTTCGAGGCCCGCGCATGCTTGCCGTGCTCCATTCATGCTCCGTGGGCGCGGGCACCTCAGGGTGAGCGGATCGGGGACCAAGACACCTGAGGTGTCTGGATACCCAGTCATCGACGAGGGCGGCCCGAGGAAGGCGGCTGCGGGCATCCGCCCTTGTCTCTACTGAACCGTGGTCGGATAGCCAGGGTACTTGCCGGCGGCGAGATCCTTCCCGAATTGGAGAATGAAGTCTTGCTGGTCCACCAAGGAGTCACCGAACTTCTCCGCCTCCGCCAGGGCCTGTTGGGGCGTCCACCCCTCCAGCGCCATGCGCGCGCACGCCGCGAAGACTCCGGTCCGCCCCTTGCCAGCCTCGCAGTGGAAATAGACGGGTTGATGGACGTAGGTCGTCTTCCCGGTCTTCGGGTCGGGTCCTTGCTCGGTAACGAAGTCCAGAAAATCCAGAATCTGGTCGGTGGTCGGCGGCGTGTTGTCGATCACCGGAATTCGATGGGCGACGAGCCCCGCTCGTTCGGCGCCGAAGCCCGCATCGCCCGGGCCCTCCGCACGGAGATCGACGATGGACTTGACGCCCTCCTTGCGCAAAGCCTCATAGCCCTTCTCCGAGTCGATGCGCGAGCCGCGGACCAACGCGTTCGACATCTTGTATTGGTAACTCTTCACTGGATAGAGGTGGTCGATTCCGACGTCGCCAGCGACCAGCTCGACATAGCCCAGAGCCTTCGCCGCCCACTGCTTCGCCTCGTCGAGCGGACCGGCCTGGACCATCCCATCGCTCTGCGCGGTCGCCGGGGCGGAACCTGCAGGCGTCGCTTCGCTCGCCGCCGGCGACTGCGTCGGAGTCGCCGTCGGAGCCGGAGCCGCGGCTTCCGGCGACGCCACCGACGCCCGTTCCTTCTTCTGGGCTGGTGTCTGCCCCGGCGCCTGTTTCTTCGCTTGCTCGTCGGTCTTCGCGTCGTTCTTCGCCTTCGCCGGCTGGGCGCCGGGCGGCGGCGCTTGAGGAGCCTTGAACTTCGCCGCCGGCTTCTTCTTCGCCACCCGGGTCGCCTCGAAGAACACCCGGTAGCCCCGCTTGTCGAACTCGTGCCGCGCGCTCGTCACCCGATACTTCCCGTCCAGGCCCTCGCCCAGCTTGTCGAACGCCAGCACCTTCCCCGGCACCACCTCCGCGTTGCCCACGAGCTCGCCCGACGCGGTCGCGTACCGCTCCGCGATCCGCTGCACCGTCGCCTTCGCGATGCTCTCCGCTTCCGCCGTGTCGTGGACCAGCACCCCTTCGATGAAGAAGTCCGTGATTCCGAACGGCTTCGCCGCCTCCGCGCCGTCCTTCGCCTCCCCCTTCGGCTGCGCCTGCCCGACGATGACCTTCTTCTGCTGGTTGTCCCACCCCCGCACCACCACCTTCGGCACCTGCTCGGTCGTCCGCAGCGTCACCTTCAGCCGCTTCAGGCCCCCGCCCGGCACCACCTCCACCTCGCCGAACGACGGCGGCGGCGCGAGCTTGAGCTTCTTGCCGTCGAGCATGATGCGGTTGCCGGTCCGCGCCGCGATCTTCGTCAGGAGCGTGTAGTCGCTCACGTTCGGCTGGAGCAGATGGGAAGCAGAACCGCCGCCGGGGGCCTGGCCGGAGAGCCCGTGCTCCTTCGCCACCTGCTGCACCACCTGCGCCGCCGTCGCGTCCTGGAAGCTTCGGGTCTTCGGCGCCAGCGCCAGCCGGTGCAACGGCTCCAGCGCCCGCACGATGAGGCTCGGCGGATGGTCCCGCACGAACCTCGGCTCCACCGACACCACCTCGCCGTCGAACACCGGCACGAGCTTCCCCAGGAAGCCGAGCTCGACCGCGATTGCCGTGCCGGCCGAGAGCTGCTGCCCGTCGATCAGCTTCTGGTCGGGGTCGGTGAAGACCAGCCGCGCCTCGTTGAAGGCCGCGTCGGACAGCTCGACCGTGATGCGGGAGATCTTCGCCGCGACCTCGACGCCCGCCTGCTGCCCGTCGAGGAACAGCCGCCGGTCGGGAACAAGCCTCTTGAGCGTATCGGTAGCCATCGAGACCGGCAGTATACCACCCTTGGCCCCTGCGGAGGCGCTGTCCCGCGAGTCCACGCGAACATCCTTGTTTTCTGGCATTGCGGCGCGTACTTGCCCTCAACCCCGAGAACAGCGTTCGCTGCCCGGGTCGGTCGCGGCCCGCGTGACGCCCGCCCCGAAGACCGCGTGGTACGCTCGAATCCGACGCAGCGGAGACCTGGCGCATGGCAAGCTTCTACGACACCCTTCGCGAGCTCGACACCCTCGGCCGCCGGCGGCGAGGGGCTGCGCTGCCGCCAAGCGACGAGGCGCGGTTTCAGCAGCTTTCCGCGTTCTTCGAGGAGGCCGGGGGCGACGAGCTGCCGCCCAACGAGTCCGGTCCCGCGGGGCGCGCGTTCGAGAACGCGCCCGCCGCTCGCCTGGCCGGAGACGAAGGGTCGCCGCTCCCCGCCGCCACCGAGGAGCCGTCCGAATCGATCGAGGTCGCGATCGAGGAGCCGGAGGGGACCGACGAAACGACGCCGACGTTCGCGCCGGTTCCCTCGAACGAAGAGACGTTCGCGCCGACGCCCGAGCACCCTCCAGAAGCGTTGTCGCTTCCCGAAAGCGCCACCGAGAGCCAGGACGAGCGCGAACGGTCGTTCGACGTGCTGCTCAACCTTGCTCAAGCGCAGCCGCCCCCTGAAAGCGCAACCGGTGGGCTTGTGGCCGCGTCGCCGGGCGCGCCAGCCGACCTGCTGCGGCCCTCGGAAGAGCCCCCGAGCCCGGAGCCGGCCGCCGCCTCGTTCGAACCGGCGCCGGAGCCGGCCGAGGCCCCCGTGCCCGCGCGGTCCGAGGAGGCTGACCGAACGCCGCGTCCGCCTCCGGCGCCTGGCGCCGGGACGGCCATCGCCGAATCGTCCGCGCCAGCCCCGGCGGTCACGACCGCGAACGACGTCGAGATCGAGCCGGCCCCGCTCGCGCCCGAGGCGGATGCTTCCTTCGAGACGACTCCAGCGCCTCCCGCCACCGAGGCGCCCTTCGCGGCGATTTCGGCGGCCTCTCGCCCGGCGCCGGAGCCGAGGCCAATCGCGCCCGATTCCGAGGGCGCGGACGGCATCGAGGTCGAGATTGCCGAGGAGGACACGCTCGCCACGGCGGGCGGGGGTCCGGAGGTCCTGCCCACCGGGCTGCAGCTCGAGAGCGCTCCTACCCCCGAGGCCGGCGAGCTCGACATCGACGTCTCAGAAGGCCTGACACCCGAGCTCGCCGCGTGGCTCGCGCCACCGAGCCGGGCTCCCGGAGCGGACGAGGCCCTCGCCGCCTTCGAGCTGACGGACGAGCCAGAGCTGCCTCCTCTCGACGTGCTCCTGGCGTCCGCCGTCCCCGATTCGAGGGCGGCACCGGAACCGGAGGGCGTTGGAGCGCCCGAGACCGATTCCGCCGCCTGGAGGGGCGCGCCGCCGGAAGACGAGCCGGCCGAGGCCACCCGGGGCGACGCTCCGTCGTCCGGCCCGACGCTCGCCCCTGCTCCGATGGAGCCCGAGAGCGCCGCGGTGGAGCCGGCGCCAGAGCTCCAGCTCGAGCTCGTGCCGGCCGCCGAGGACCAACGCCCGGGTCCGGCGGCGCAGGTCGACTTCGGCTTGGAGCCAGCCGGCACGCCTGCGCCGTCGACGGCCGGTGCGATTGCCGGCGAGCAGGAGCCCGCCAGCTCGACGGCACCGGTGCCGCTACCCATCACCGCGCCGGAGCCCTCCGCTGAGGACGCCGGGCTTCTGGACGCGCTCGCGCCGGCGCCCGCCGCGACCCCGGCCCGAGCGAACGAGGCGGTGCCGGCGGCCGCTCCTCCCCCGGCCGCGCCCGGGACGCGAGCCGACACCAGTTCTGGATTCCTCGACCACTCCGGGACCCCTCCGGAGCTCTTGCCCCCGGCCGCCGCCGCGCCGCGACCGCCCGAGGCCAGCTCCGGCGCCGAGGAGCCCACGATCCAGCTCGACGCGCGCGCCCTGTCGCGCCTGTTCCCGCCGGAGCCGGCGCCGCAGGCCCCGCTCCCGCCGCGACCGCTCCCCAGCGCCAGCGGTGGCGCTGCACCGCCAGCCCCGCCCCCGCTCGAGGCGGCCGAAGGTCAGGCGACCATGATTCGTCCGGCGCTGTCGCTGGTTCGGGCCCAACGAGATCCTGGGACGCCGCCGGAGGTCAACGAGGCGGAGTTGCTGGCGTTCGCGCGCGGAGAGCCGCCGCCGGCGCCGGCCTCCGAAGCCTGGGCCGACCCGAAGAGCTGGGACCAGCCGGCCCCGGCGGAGCCGCTGGCTCCCGACCCCGCCTGGGCGACCGGAAACGCCGACTGGCCCGCCCCCGCCGCACCGGAGGGCTGGAGCGCTCCTCCTCCACCGGCTCCCTGGGAGACCGGCGCGGCCGGCTGGAGCGCCCCCGCGCCGGCGGCTCCGACGCCATCCTGGAGCGTTCCCGCCGGGCAGGGTTGGAACCCGCCGCCCGCGGCGCCCGCGTGGACCGCCCAGGCCCCGGATTGGGGCGCGCCGAGCGGGCCGGAACCGGAGGGGCCTCCGAGCTGGATGACGCCGGTCGCGGAGACGCTCGACGGTCCACCGCCGGCCGAGGACCCGACGCCGGCCCCGGACGCCGCCGAGCCGCCGCCGTTGGCGAGCGCGACGGATTTCCTCGCCGAGGCGGGGAGCGCCAACGATTGGTCGGCAGGACAGGTCGCCGCGTGGAGCCCTACGCCGCCGCCCTCGATGCCCGCCCGCACGCCCTCGAGCCCTCCGGCGAGCGCGCGTTCGCCCAGCAGCCCGCCGCTCGCGCCGCGCCCGCCCAGCTATCCGCCTACCTCGGCCGCGCGGCCGCCGACGCACCCGCCGAGCGCGCCGCCGGCGCTGGCGGCCTGGGGCGCCCCGGCGTGGGAAGAGCCGCAGCCCGCGCTCGTGCTCTCCGGCGAGCACCGGGTGGTCATCCACACCCTGGAGGGCGGCGTCAAGCGCGGCATCGCGCGGGACATCGACCTGGGCGGCTCTTCGATCGGGCTCGCGCAAGCGCCGGGGATGCCGCCGCTCGACTTCGTCCCCTTCGCGCGGGCCAAGGCGGTGTTCTTCATGTTGCCGCCGGGAGAGAAGCCGCTGACCGCCACCGGCCGGCGGGTCAAGGTGACTTTCGCCGACGGCCGCCAGGTCGAGGGCATCCTGGGCGAGGAGATCGCGCAGGGTTTCTTCCTGATGCCGATCGAGCCGCGCACGAGCACCGCGCGCGTCTACGTCCTGAGCCACGCGGTGCGGCAGGTGACGTAGGATGGCCTCGCGCCACGCTCTGCCGAAAAAGGGTGGTTTCGGGCCGCTGGCCCGACGGCAGGCCGGCGGCCTAGCACCACCGACTCCTTTCACGCATGGTGGCGGCCGGCAGGCCATACAGTCTGCCGTGAATCCGAGCCGTCGTTCGATCGATCCGCCGGACCCGACCGATCGCTCCATTGGGACGAGGGGACTCCGACGGCCCAGCCGGTGACCGAAAGCGCTCCCACTGAGCTCGTGGTCGAGCTGCCGGTGAGCATCACCGACAAGGTCGACGAGACGACGCGCAAGCTCGAGGAGCAGAAGCGCCTCATCGAGCGGCGGCGGCATCCGCGCTTGTCGGTGGGCTTGACCGCGCACTGCCAGATCGACGGCATCGTCTCCCAGGAAGCGCTGGGCGACCTCTCGGTGGGCGGGCTCTACCTGAGGACTTCGGCAGCGGTCCGGCAGGGCGCGCGGGTGCGGATCGTCCTTGGGCTGCCTTACATCGGCGGGCAGCGGGTCTGCTCGCTCGCGGGGCGCGTCGCCTGGGTCAATCGGGGCGAGATGGGCGAGGTGCGCGGCGCCGGGGTCGAGTTCGACCAGGAGACCGAGAGCGCCGACTACGAGCTGTTGCGCGGCTTCCTCGAGCTGTGGGGCTCGCCGCGGTCGAACCCGCCGGCCGCGAGCGCGGCGATGGGTGCCCGGTAGGTCCGCGCCTTGACCGATGGGCGCCGGCTGAGCGCTCGCGCTATCGTCCGCGTCCGCAAGGGGGGTCCCGGAGGGACGATGAGCCGCTCGACTCTACGCAGGTCGCTTCTCGTTCTCGCCTTGGCCACGCTCTCCTGCGGGCAGGCGCCGCACGACGATGCGAGCGAGCTCGACCATGCCTTCCAGCGCGCGAGCCAGTCGTACGACGTCCCGAGACCGCTCCTGGAGGGCGTCGGCTACGTCGAGAGCAACTGGTGGATGCACCCGGGCGTCCGGTCGATCGACCATGGCTACGGCATCATGGATTTGACCGAAGGCCCGAACGGCAGCCTGACGCGGGCGGCGAAGCTGACGGGCTTCTCGGAAGCGGAGCTGAAGGGCGACGTGGAATCGAACGTCATGGGGACGGCGGCGCTCCTGAGGAGCATCGCGGACTGGTATTTCGAGACGTATCACAACGAGGACCCGACGAAGCTCGCCGACTGGTGGCAGGTGGTGATGCGCTACTCCGGCTACGCCGACCCGCAGGTGGCGGACCTCTTCGCGACCGAGGTGTACCAGGAGATCCGCAAGGGCGAGCGGGTGGCGATGCCCGACGGGAGCGTCTACTTCACGGGACCGCTGCCGGTGAGCGTCGAGGGCGAGAAGCTCTTCGGGAGCATGCCGAGCGCGCTGACGCCGGACTACCCGAGCGCGCACTGGGTGGCGGCGTCGAGCTCGAACTACACGGTCGCGAACCGGCCGAGCCAGTACGCGATCAACATGGTCGTGATTCACACGATGCAGGGCAGCTACGCGGGCTCGATTTCGTGGTTCCAGAATCCGGCGGCGCAGGCGTCGGCGCACTACTGCGTCTCGAAGACGGGCGACATCACGCAGATGGTGCAGAACAAGGACGTCGCCTGGCACGCCGGCAACTGGACCATCAACACCCATTCCATCGGCATCGAGCACGAGGGCTACGTCACCGACCCGAACGCGTACACCGACGCGATGTACAAGGCCTCCGCGGCTCTCACGAAATGGCTGTGCGACACCTACGGAATTCCCAAGGACCGCCAGCACATCATCGGCCACTACGAGGTTCCCGACCCGAACCATCCGGGCGAGTTCGGCGGCTCCGGCCACCACACCGACCCCTGCATCACGCTGGATGGCACCCAGTGCTACTGGAACTGGAGCTACTACATGCAGCTCGTCACCGGCAGCTCCGGGCCGTCGACGGGCACGCTCGAAGGGTTCGTCTTCGGCAACGCCGGCGGCTGCAACCAGCCGTCGACGACGAACGCCGCCTGCAAGCCGCTCGCGGGCGCGCGCGTCTACATTCCGGAAACCGGCGCGACCCAGCTCGCGGCGAGCAACGGCCTGTGGAAGTTCACGCTGCCGCCCGGGAGCTACACGCCGTCCGCCTCGATGGCCGGTTACCAGGACGGCCACCCGTGGCTGGGCAACGCGCGGCCGGTCACCGCCGGGAACACGACCTGGGGCTCGTTCATCCTCCAGCCGATCGCCACCACCGGTTCCGTCAAGGGCATCGTCTACGCGGTCAATCCCGCGAACCCGAGCGACGAGTCGCAGACCATCGCCGGCGCGATCGTCAACGTCGGAACCAACACCACCAGCGCGAGCTCAGCGGGAGCGTATCAGCTCGACGGCGTCGCTGCCGGGCAGGCTTCGGTCCACGCGACGGCCGACGGCTTCAACGACGCGACCGTGACGGTGAGCGTCGTCGCCGGCCAGACCGCGACGGCGGACATCGGCCTGACGAAGAACACGCCGCCCGACAACACGCCGCCGGTGGTGGCCTTCACGCATCCGGCGAACGACAGCGTGGTCGGCTTCATGCCGGTCGACGTCGAGGGCACGGCGACCGACCCCGACGACACCCTCTCGACGGTGAAGGTGAACGGCCAGGACGTGGCCGTGACCAGCGGCAAGTTCACGACCTCGCTCACCCTGGCGACGGGCGAGCAGACGGTCACGGCGGTCGCGACCGACGCGGCGGGCAACAGCGGTCAAGCCCAGCTCAAGATCACCTACGACCCGAACCGGCCAGGCGTCACCGGGAAGGTGCTGGACGCGCTGACCTCGAAGCCCGTGGCGAGCGCCGTCGTCACGAGCGGCAACACGTTCTACAAGACCGCCGCTGACGGGGTGTACCAGCTCGACCTGCCGGCCGGGAGCGCTCCGGTCACCGTCCAAGCGGCGGGCTACCAGGCGCGGAGCCTGACCATCGACGTGCTCGCCGACCAGCGCACGAACCAGGACATCTACTTAGTGCCCGACTCGGCCGGCGCGCTCATCAGCATCACCTCGCCCAAGGACAACGCGGTCGTCACCACCTCCAAGGTCGTGGTCAGCGGGACGAGCCACCTGCCGGATCTCAAGTCGATCACGGTGAACGGGGTGACCGCGACGGTGAACGCGGATGGCACCTTCCAGGCCGACGTGCCGCTCAAGGAGGGGAAGAACGCGATCACCGCGGTGGGCACCTCGCAAGACGGGCTGGAGGTCTCGGCGGGCATCACCGTGACCTACTCGCCGCTCGCGAAGGTCGGCTCCGGCTGCGGATGCGAGAGCGGATTCGACGTCTCGTTCGCCGCGTTGCTGGGGCTGCTCGGCCTTGCCCTGCGGCGGCGGCGCTGGAGGGCGTGAAAGCCACCAGTCGGCCAGCTCAGGACCTGCCGTGGCCCGAGTTCCCTGATCGGACCGATCGGTCCGATCCGACCGATCGGTCTGATCGCGGGCTGGCGGGTCTCGAGCGCGAAGGGCTCCACCAAAGCCAGGGCCGATGCGCTCCTATAGCCCGAGAGCGCTCACGTGACCCGTGCCATCGAACGTCGCGGTGAGGATGCGCCCGCTCGGCAGGTGGGCCGCGACGGTGCCGGAATGCCCTTCCGCTTTCGCTCCTCGCGCGGCGAGGTAGCTCTCCACCGCGGTGCGCTCGTCCAAGTCCATCCGCGCGGTGACTTCCTCGATCACTTCCTTCAGCCGCGCGGGCTCCGGCTCGCCCAGGCCCAGGTCGGTCGCCTCGATCGCCGCGTAGAGCGCGCCGCCCTCGTACGGGAAGCGGAAGTAGGCCGGCAGCTCAGCGAGACCGGTCGCGACCAGCGCCAGCATGTGCCCGTCGAGCCCCAGCGGCTCCAGCGGGTACTCGCCCTCGATCAGCTCCGGCACCATGCGCTTCTTGCCCACCTGGCGGACCTTCTTCACCGCCGTCAGGGCCGACTCCGGCAGCCGCCCGAGCTCGTGATCCCACGCCCATTTCCAGGTGCCCGACACGTCCGCCCGCGTGCCCAGAAGCTGCAAGCCGTAGCCGCGTCCGGGGCCGAAGGCCACCCGAGCGCCGTCCAGGTCGAGCTCCCACGTCGGACGCGAGCCGAGCTGGTCCTCGAGCGCGAGCTGCCGCTCGAAGCCCATCATCGCGAAACGGTTCAAGAGCTGCCGAAATGCAGATGTCACGACGTCCCCCTTTCACGCGACGCCGACGGCGCGCCGCGTGCGAGAACGAAGCTAGACGCCGCGCGCCTCGAGGCAACGTGTGAACGAACGGCACATCCGGCGGCGCGGTTTGCGCAGGCGAAGGCGCGCAAACGTAGGGTTAGAGCGCTGCCGCCAGGCTTGGATTCGCGCCCGTCACGGCCCGGAGTAGACCGCGACCGCCCCGGCGTGCGTCGAGTTGCCGGCAAAGGACACCACCATCTTGCGCGAAGCGCCCTGGCCCCACGACTGGATGTCGCTGACGCCCTCGTCGATCAGGTCCGGTCCGAACACCTGGGTGATGGCGGTGACGTTCCCGTCCTTGAGGCGCGAGAGGCCGCCGACGAAGCTCGGCCCCACCCACACGCTCTGGTCGAGGGGATCGGCAGCGATGCCCCAGAGCTTGTTGGCGACGAGACCGTCGCCGGTGGTCAGCCGCGCCAAGACCGTCCCGTCCGCCGCCAGGTGCGCCAAGCCCCGCACGAACGAGGTGAGCCACACCGTGCCGTCGTTCATCGCCGCGGCGCCGGCGACGAAGTCGTCCACCCGCTCGGCGACGGTGGGGATCTGCGGCTCCTCCACCAGGTCCGGCCAGATGTCGATGCGGTTCGCGATGTACGGCGGGTCCTCGGTCTCGCTCTGCGCCTGGAAATAGTCGCCGCCGGTGGTCGCGTAATGGAATTTCGTCGTGCGCATCTGCCCGCCGAACCAGACGTCGTGCGTCACCGGATCGACCGCGACGCCATAGTAGCCGCCGGTCAGGTACGCGCAGCAGCTCCCGTCGGCCTTGTACCCGTTCAGCGCCGGGTGCACGTGCTCGAGCACCCCCGAACAGCCGAAGTGGCCCGGCTCGTCGTCGAAGGGGCTCGTCTGCTGCGTCGGCACCGGAGGATCGAGGGTCGAGTCCCACTGGCACTTGCCGGTGCCGGCGTAGTGCGCGGCGCCCATCGCGAAGCCGTGGTTCGCGCCGAACCAGACCCGGTCGTTCGCCGGGTCGTACCGGACCCGGTAGATGTCGCACAGCTTCTCCCGCCCCCGCAGCTCCGCGCCGACGAGGCCCGGTCCCGACGAGATGTCGTAGTGCACGACGTCGATGCCGGTCGCCGTCAGGGTCACCCGGTCGGCGTCACCGCTCTTGTAGATCGACGGGTCCGGATTGGGCCCGTCCCAGTTGCTCTCGCAGTCCAGCTCCCCTGGCGCCGGGGGCTTGCCCATATACCCGACGAAAACGGTCCCGGCCCACGCGCCAGAGACCGAGATCACGTCCAGGACCTTGGTCCCCACGGGAGCGCTGCCGTCTGGCATGTAGCCGTAGGGCCGCAGGCCGTCCTTCATCGTGAGCTGGGTGAAGCTCGTGTCGCCCGGCCGGAGCACGAAGAGCCCCTCGGTTCCGCCCGCGACCCAGAGGTCGCCGCCCGCGTCGTAGCTCGCCCCGTAGACCTGGTTCGGCAGCCCCTGGTCCGGACCGTAGAACGTCCAGTCCGCGGTGTTCGCGGGAATCGTCACGGGGAGCGGCACCGATGCCGCCGACCCCCCATCGGTCGCGGTCACTCCGGCATCGCTCCCGCCATCGACCACGACCGTCCCCGCGTCCGCCGGCGTCGACCCGGCATCAGCCGGATCGGTCCCGGCGTCATGCCGAGCGAGACCACTATCGCCTGGCGTCACCCCGACCGAGTCGACGCAGCCGAGGCCGGCCGCCAAGGTCGCCATCAGCGACAGCGCGAGCGCTCGTTCGAGCTTCATCGTTCCCCCACCGACGGGTTCGCTCGACGACGGCGAGCGGCCCCCGTCCTCGGTCCACGCATGGGCCGTGCCGCGGTCCAAGGAGCGCCTCGAGGCGCGTCGGGATGGAACCACGTTGCTCAGCTCGGTCAGCGCTGTGCGCGGTCGGCGCCATGCCGCGCCTCTTTGGGCTTCGAGCCCAAGCCCGAGCCCTCGCCGCACCGGCGCAAGCGCCCGGCAGATCTCCCGGGCGATCCCGACGTCGAAGAGCGCATCGCCTTGGACGACGAAAGTCGTCTACGGTGGAGGCATCGCGAGCCGGCCACCTTCGGCCGGGCGGTTGGACGCCGGCGGGCGGGCCGTGGTAGAAGCCCCGCTTTCCCGCGAGGGAAAGGCCTTCCGGCGGGTGCTTACTTCGCACGTCCGGCGGGCGGCGACTCGTTTTTCGGCAGGTGGCCAGATGCTCTGTTACCGCTGCGGCAGCCACGTACCCGACGGCACCGAGACGTGCGGCACCTGCGGCCAGAAGTTCGCCCTCGGGCTCAAGCCCGGTCCGATCGCCGGGTTCGGCACCGGCACCCGCCGCCATCGCATCGCCGTCGAGAGCTCGCCCTACAAGGTCGGCGACGTCCTCCAGAACCGCTACCAAATCAAGGACAACGTCGGCGCCGGGCCCCTCGGGTGGGTCTTCAAGTGCATCGACCGGGACATCGACGTCGACGTCGCGCTCAAGGTCGTCAGCCCGCGTTTTCTGCAGGCCAGCGAGGAGCGGGAGGCGCTCGCGAGCGAGCTGAAGGCGGCCCGGAAGCTCGGCCACCCGAACATCGTGCGCGTGTACGAGGACGGCGAGGACCAGGGGCGGCTGTTCTTCACCATGCAGCACCTGGAAGGGCTCACCCTCCGGCGCATCTGGGACTTGAGGCGGCAGAAGGGCCAGCTCTTCGCCCTGCGCGAGGTCGAGCCCATCGTCTCCCAGATCGCGCAGGGGCTCGAGGCCGCCCAGCCGCTGATGAGCCACGGCGACCTGAAGCCGGACAACATCCTGGTCCTGCCGGACCTCTTGAAGATCACCGACTTCGGCCTGGCGAACGCGCTGCCCCGGGGGCCCTTCATGGCGGCCCAGAAGACCGGCGGCGTCCATCGCTACCTCGCGCCGGAGTTCCTCCACGGCCAGCGCATCGAGCCCCGCGGCGACGTCTTCGGCCTCGGCGTCATCCTCGGCGAGATGCTGGCCGGCTCCCCTTTCGAGGGGCAGGGCTTCGACCTCTTGGCCCGCAATCCGACGCTGCCGCGCGAGGTCGACCTGATCTTTCGCAAGGCGGTCGCGTTCAAGCCGCAGGATCGTTTCGAGGACACCGGCGCGCTGGCTTTGGCGATCACCGAGGCGATGGGGGGCCAAGCCACGCCCCGGGTCCGCCAGGCCGGCCAGACCGCGCCCCAGTTCACCCCGATCGATCGGCCCCGACCTGCAGAGCCGGCGTCGAGCGAGCGCTCGGCGGGAACCGAGCCCCCGAGCAGCGGTCCCGTCCAGCCGCCGCCCGCCGCCGGCGACATCTCCCTGCGCGAAAAGACCGAAGAGGTCGAAGACCAGCAGATTCAGGAAGCCAAGGCCGTCGAGGAGCCCCCGGCGGCTCCGAAGACCGAGGCCCAGAAGCCTGCCGGCGGCGGGGCTCTCGTTCCCGTCGAGCGTCGGGAGATGCCCGCGCCCTCGGCGGCGGCGGTTCAGCCTCACGACACCCCCGTCGCCGAGCACAAGCCCGTCCAGGCACCCGCCCCGAAGCCGGTCTCCCCGGCGCCGCCCGCGACGCCCGCCCGGGGCGCGCCGGTTCCGCCGGCCAAGGACCGTCCCGCCGCCCGCGAGCAGCCTTCGGCGAAGGCGCTCTCCGGGCCGAAGAAGAAAGTGCCGGCCGCTCCAGCGCCGCCCGCCGCGAAGAAGCCGGATCGCCCGAAGGCCCCGTCGCCAGGCAAATCCGCTCCCGCCCAGAAGGAGTCATCCCGCCCAGCGGCGGCGCCGCCGCCTGGCCGCCCACCCAATCGGCCCTCCGACAACGCGCCCAAGGTCCTCGCCGCCGGGCTGGTCGTCGTCATCATCGGCGTCTTCGCCTACCTGGTCGTCCAGGGAGTGCACCACCCGCGTGCCTCATCGAGCGGCGGCCCGGTGGCGACCGCCAAGCCCGTGGTCACTCCTCATCCGCCGCCGCCGACGCCCGTGGCGACCGCCGCGCCCGCGGCCGACGCCGGTTCCGCCGAGGTGGTGATCGCCCCTGCGCCGAAGGCTCCGACGGAGACCGCCTCCGCCCATACGCCGCCGGCTAGCACCGCTCCTGTGGCCGTGAGCGACGCGACCGCGACCGACGAGCCGCCGACGAAGGCGCCGGCGGCCGACGACCGTCACCAGCCGCCGGATGCGAAGGCGAAGGCAGCGCTCGACGCGCAGGCGCGCGAGGCGGCGAAGAAGAAGGCGGACGAGGCCGCGGCCAAGGAGCGCGCGGCCAAGGAGGCGGCGAAGAAGAAGGCGGAAGAGGAAGCGAAGGCGGCGGCGCATAGCCAGCCGCCGGACGCGGCGGTCGTCGCTTCCGCCGAGACCAGCCGCTGCCCGTCGGGGATGAGGTACGTGCCGGCGGGGACCTTTCTCTTCGGGGCGCCCAACTCCGACGACCTGAAGAACTTCGGGGACCTCGACGCGACGAGCCGGCACGAGCACGCATTCTGCATCGACGTCTACGAGAGCCCCGACCGGCGGGGCGCGCGGCCGACCGCCCTCGTCACCTACGCCCAGGCGGAGCGCTCCTGCCGGCGACGCGGGCAGCGGCTGTGTCGCGAGGACGAGTGGGAGCGCGCCTGCAAGGGCCCCGACGACCTGCGGTTCCCCTACGGAAAGAACTTCGTCGCGTCGGCCTGCGACACCGCCGGGTCGGACCTGAACGCGCGGCCGGTCAGCGGCACCGGGACGCATCGGGAATGCGTGTCGGGGTTCGGCGTCTTCGACCTCGCGGGGAACGTCGCCGAATGGACCTCGTCGACTTTCGCCGAGGGCGAGCGGGTGGTGAAGGGGGGGTCGGCAGCGCAGCCGGACTACGACAGCCGGTGCGCCGCGCGTGCGGGGAAGAGCCCGCGCACCCGCGACCGGATGATCGGCTTTCGCTGCTGCGCGGACCCCCGGTAGACCGATGCGCCGCTTTGCCCTCCTCGTCGTCGGGCTCGTCTTGGGCGTCGTGTCCGCCCGGGCGGACGAGCTGCCCGTCGTCGCGGTGGTGAAGAGCGGGGAGCTCGCGCCGTACGACAAGGCGGTGACGGCCTTTGCGCTCGAGGCGCGGGCGCGGCTCGTCGAGTACGACCTGAAGGGCGACCGGGCGCGGGCGACCCTGGCGTTCGAGGCGCTCAAGAGCCATCCGCCGGCGCTGGTGTGGGCGTTGGGGCCGCTCGCGGCGGTCGACGCGCACGAGGACCTGCCGGACGTGCCGCTGGTCTTCGCGCTGGTGCCCAACGACGAGAAGTACGGGCTTTCGGGGCCGAACGTGACCGGCGTGTCGCTGACCCGGGCGCCTAGGGCGCAGCTCGAGACCCTGCGGGCGCTGGCGCCGGCGACCCGGGCGGTCGGCGTGGTCTACGACCCGCGGTCGAGCGCGCTGCTCGTGGCGCGCGCGCAGCGGGCCGCGACCGCGTTGGGGCTCAAGCTCGTGCCCGCCGCGGTGAGCGACGCCTCCCAGGTCGGCGAAACGGTGGCCTCGCTCGCGGGGAAGATCGACGCGCTGTGGATGGTCGCCGACCGGACCGTGTCCACCGTCAGCGCTTTCGAGACTCTGCTGGCCTTCTCCCGGGCGCATGCGGTGCCGGTCTTCGCGCTGTCGGAGGAGGAGGTGCGGGCGGGCGCGCTGGTCTCGCTGGCGCCGGACCTCGCGGCCATCGGGAGGCAGTCGGCCCGGCTCGTCAACCGCATCCTCCGCGGCGGCATCGCCCCCGGCGCACTGCCCGTCGAGGAGCCGGAAGCGCTGGACCTCGCCATCAACCTGTCGGCCGCCCAATCGTTCGGCAAGGGCTGCACGCTCGCGCTCGACATCTTCACCTTCGCCGCCCGCCACCACTACCCGATCGACGTTTTCCAGTAGCGCTCCCGACCCTCGCCAGCCGTCTTTGGCGCCGGCGTTTGCATCGGGGTTTGCGTTCCGGGCAGGATGACGCCCGTGCAGCTTTCGGTCCTCGCCAGCGGGAGCAAGGGCAACGCCATCTACGTCGAGGCGGGGTCGGTGGCGGTGCTGGTCGATTGCGGGCTCACCGTGCCCGAGCTCAAGCGGCGGCTTCGGGTGGTCGGCCGGGACACCTCGCGGCTTAGCGCGGTGTTCGTCACCCACGATCACACCGACCACACCGGCTCGTCGGCGACGCTGGCGAAACGGCTCGGGATTCCGCTCTACGCGACGGCGGGAACGCACTCGGTCCTCGGAAGCCTTCCCGGTGAGCTCGAGCGGGTGGTGCGGGCGGGCGAGCCCGTCCGGCTGGAGGCGTTCGAGATCCTGCCCTTCACGACCTCGCACGACGGCGTGGAGCCGGTCGCGTTTCGCGTGACCGAACGCGCGACCGGGCGCGTCGCCGGCATCGCCACCGACCTGGGCTACGTGTCGCGGCAGGTGGTCGAGAACCTCGCGGGAGCGCACCTGCTTCTCGTCGAGCACAACCACGACGAGCGGATGCTCATCGACGGGCCGTATCCGGAGATGCTCAAGCGCCGCATCCTCGGCGTGCGCGGGCATCTGTCGAACGAGGCGGGCGCCCTTCTCGCGAGCCAGGTCCTCCACCCGGCCTTGAAGCAGGTGGTGCTCGGGCACCTGTCGGAGACGAACAACACGCCGGACCACGCCCGCCGCGCCTTCGAGAAAGAGAACGACAGCGCTCCCGCGACCTTGAGCCTCCACGTCGCCCGGCAGGACGCGCCCAGCCCGGTCTTCGAGGTGTGACCATGATTCCCCGCTACTCGCGGCCGGAGCTCCAAGCGCTCTGGTCGGACAGGCACCGCTACGAGACCTGGTGGCGAGTCGAGCTCGCGGCCGCGCAGGCGCTCGCACGCGCGGGGCGCATCCCGGCGAGCGCGGTCGAGGCGTGCGCGAAGAAGGAGCCGGCGTTCGACACGGCCGCGGTCCAGCGCATCGAGGAGATCGAGCGGACGACGCGGCACGACGTCCTCGCGTTCCTCCAGTTCTGCGAGGAGCGGATCGGTCCCGAGGCGCGGTTCCTCCACCGCGGGATGACCTCGTCCGACGTGCTCGACACCTCGCTAGCGCTCCTGCTTACCGAAGCGGCGCGGCTCATCGACGACCAGCTCGCGCGCGCCCTGGAGGCGGTGAGGACCCGAGCTTTCGAGCACCGGAAGACGCCGATGGTCGGCCGGTCGCACGGCATCCACGCGGAGCCGACCACCTTCGGCCTGAAGCTCGCGGTCTGGCACGGCCACCTCGCGCGCGCGCGGGAGCGGCTCCAGGCGGCGGCGGCGCGGATCGCCTTCGGGAAAGTCGCCGGGGCGGTCGGGACCTACGCGCAGCTTTCGCCGGAAATCGAGGCCGACGCCCTCTCGCGCCTGGGGCTGTCGCCCGAGCCGGCCTCGACCCAGGTCGTCCAGCGCGACCGGCACGCGGAGCTCTTCCTGGCCATCGCGCTGTGCGGCACCGCTGTCGAGGTCATCGCGACCGAGATTCGGCATCTCGCGCGCACCGAGGTGGGCGAGGTGGAGGAGCCGTTCGAGCCGGGGCAGCAGGGCTCGTCGGCGATGCCGCACAAGAAGAACCCGATTCTGTCGGAGAACCTCTGCGGCCTCGCGCGGACGCTGCGCGGGATGGTGGTGCCGGCGCTGGAGGACGTCGCGCTCTGGCACGAGCGGGACATCTCCCATTCGTCGGTGGAGCGGATGATCGCGCCGGACGCGACGACCACCCTCCACTTCATGCTCCACCGGCTCTGGGGCCTGGTCGAGAGGCTCGTCGTCCATCCCGAGCGGATGCGCGAGAACCTGGAGGCGACCGGCGGGCTCGTGTTCTCCGGCGCGCTGTTGTCGCTGCTCGCCGACAAGGGTGACGCTCGGCAGGAGGCCTACCGGGTGGTTCAGCGGCTCGCGCTGGAGGCCCGCGCGAAGCGGATGGCGCTCGAGCCGCTCGTCGAGTCCGATCCGACGCTGCAGAGGCTCTTGACCCCGGACGAGATCGAAGGCGCCTTCAGCCTCGCGCCGCACCTCGCGCACGTCGACGCGATCTTCGAGCGGGTGTTCCGCTAGGCCCTCGCCGAAGAGCGTCTCTGCGCACCCGCGGGGCGCGAGGGTTGGATTCCCCAGCCGGCGCCGACCTCGTCGCGAGTCGCTATATTGCGCCCTCGAGGGAACCCCATGAGCCTTCGAATGGCATTCGGCGCTTCGCTGGGCGCTCTCGTGGCGATGGCGCTCGCCATCGCGACCGGGCTGATCGTCGCGACCGACCAGGTCGCCAAGACGGCGTCCGCGCTTTCGGAGAACGTCCACCGGGTCCGGCTCGCGCAGCATCTCCAGATCGACCTCCTCCTGCACGCGCGGGCGGTCGACGAGCTGCGCAAGGCCGACGAGGCGCAGCGGATGCGCGAAGAAATCGCCGAGTCGGAAGGCTACCGCCGGTCGGTGGCGAGCCAGGCCGCCTTCCAGGACGCGAGCCGGGCGATTCGAACGTACCTGACGGCGCCGAACGCGGACAGCTTGCGCGTCGCGTACGCGGCGGCGGACCAGTTCGTCAATGCCGAGGAGAGCGACGCGACGGCGCTGGCGCACGTCGCGGCCGACTGGCGAACGCGCGCGATCGCCCTCGGAGCGACCTTGGGGCTGCTCCTGGTCCTCGCCGCGACCGGCATTCTCTTCTGGTTTCGTACCGCGACCCTCCGGCCGATCCTGGAGCTCAACCGCGCGATGCGAAGCTACGCCGCGGGCGACCGCTCAGCGGCGGCGCCACAGGAAGGCGCGCGGGAGGTGCGCGAAATCGGCCAGGCATACGAGCGGATGCGCGAGGCTCTCCGCCAGCAGCGCGAGGACCAGGTCACCTTCCTCGCCGGCGTCGCCCACGACCTGCGAAACCCGCTGACGGCGCTGCGCCTGGCGCACGCGGTCGTGCGGGAGGGCAAGGCGGTCTCCGAGACCCGGCTGCGCTCGATCGTCCAAATCACCGGCCGGCAGGTGGAGCAGCTCGACCGGATGGTCGGCGACCTGCTCGACTCGACCCGCCTCGACGCCGGCCGGCTCGAGCTGCGCCTGGGCAGCGTCGACCTGGGCGCGCTCGCCGAGGAAGCGGCGCAGCTCATCCGCTCGGCCACCCCCGACCGCGCGATCTCGGTCGACCGCCCGGCGCAACCGCTGCTCGCCTGGGCCGACCCGACGCGGGTCGAGCAGGTGCTCGTCAACCTCTTGTCGAACGCGGTCAAGTATTCCCCGGACCCGAGCCCCATCGACGTGCGGGTCGGGCGCGAGGGCGACCAGGCGTTCGTCGAGGTGAGGGACCGCGGGCCGGGGCTGTCGGACGAGGACAAGCGCCGAATCTTCGAGCCCTTCCGCCGGGTCGGGGCGCCGTCGGCCGCGCCGGGAACAGGCCTGGGTCTCTACGTCGCGCGGCGCCTGGTAGAGGCGCACCACGGCGAGCTTTCGGTCGAGAACGCTCCGGGCGGCGGAAGCATCTTTCGCATCCGACTGCCCGGGGTGAACGCCTGACGAGACCGCTCCTGGCGAGCGTCCGGGGATCGGCGATTCTGGTGTGCCGAGAGGGGCCATCGCCTGGTCCAGGTTCTTCTCCCGTGGCACGGGAGTCTTCGCTGGTGGAGGCTTGGCCGACACGACCAGGCCCGGAGATCCCGGCGGCCTTTCACGGGCGGCGACGCCTGTGCCGCAGGAGGATGGGGGCCGAGCCCGAGCCCGAACGAACGGACACCCGCCTTCCGCGAGCGGATGCTCGTCGTATGGTTCGACCTGGGCGATGTGCCTCGAGCCTCTCGCTTCGGCCACGACTCGCTGCCGTTTCCCGGCGTTCGACACCCCCTTGGCCTTCCGCGTTGTGTTGGGTATAAGGCGCCCCTTGTTGGGAGGCTCTCGCGGAGGCATGACCGGCAAGACGACGTGAGACGACAGCTTCCACGTGTCACGCGGCGTGGTGCCGCGCGCCGGCGGCCGCCGGGCGCAAGGTCCGGGACGGCTTCGCTCCGCCAGATTCCCATCGGAGGAAGGCCATGAAAAGCCAGTTGAAGTCGTTGTCGTGGGCCGTCGCCCTGGTCCTGCTGGGCGCCTGCTCGAAGATCACCCGCATCGAGGTCAAGCCGGCGGCGCTCGCGTTCCACGCGGCGAAACAGGCGCAAGCGCTGCAGGCGACGGCGGTCGACCAGAACGGCAAGCCGATGAACGGCGTCAGCTTGACCTACGCCTCGTCGAACGCGCGGGTCGCCACGGTCGACGCCACCGGAAAGGTGACGGCGGTCAAGAGCGGAGCCGCCACCGTCACGGTCTCGAGCGGCACGGTCAGCCAGATGGTCGCCGTCAACGTGACGATTCCCGCGATGCTGATGCTGCGGCCGACGGCGCTCGTCGGCACCGGCTCCACCGCGCCCCTGGCGGCGATGGTGATGGACGACGCGGGCCGGCCGTACGCCGGGGCCAACGTGGTCTTCGGCCTCGCGAATCCGGCCATCGCCAAGATCACCGGCAACGTGGTGACCGCGCTCGCGCCCGGCCAGACGCAGATCACCGCCACCTTCGGCAACCTGCGCGCGCAGGCGCCGCTGTCGGTGACCTTGCCGGCGTTCGCGAGCGTCGAGGTCGCGCCGGCGACCGTCAGGGTCAAGGTCGGCAGCGGCGCTGCCGTCACCACCAAGGTGACGGACTCGGCCGGCGCGGGTGTCAACGGCGTCGGCGTCACCTACGACACGAGCGACGCGGCCATCGCCACCGTCAACGCGGCGGGCATGATCTTGGGCGTCGCCCCGGGGCACGCCACCGTCACCGCCCACGCGGGCGACAAGACGGCGACCGTCGCGGTGACCGTCACCAAGTAGCGCACGAGAGCGATCGTCTGGCGGGTCCGGCGCGGGAGGGGGGCGGAAGCGCTCCAACCTCTCGAGCCGGACTCGCGCGCTTCGGGCCGCCGTCGCGGTCGGTCGACGGCTCGGCCGGTCGCCACATGCACGCCGTTCGAGCCATGCCTATTCGGTTGACGGATTTTCCCCGATGTTGGAGCCGGACACGTCAGTGCCCGGGTTGGGCACCGCGTCCCAGGTACACCCGGACACTGATGTGTCCGGCTCCAAGGAACGTCTCGATGCGCCGATCGGATGGACATGGTTTGATTCATGCGCTGCGGGTTGCCGCCGCTCGTCAGGTGGCAGAAGCATCTCATGAATGCGGCGGCGCGCGGCATTGCGTTGCTCCTGGTCATCGTTCTCGTCCCGGGGCAGCCGTGGGGACATGCTGGAGCTCTGCCATTTTCCCTGTTCGAGCTCGTCTGGCTCTTCGTCGGCACGGCGGTGGTGGTCGACCTCGCGGGCGAGTGGCGATTCCGCCGGTTGCATTCGCGCCTCATCGGCGTCTGGCCGGTGCATCGAGTCTACGCCGTGCAGCCGGCGCTCAAGGCATTGACCGACGCGAGCATCCCGGCGTTTCCGCGTGGGCTGCACCACCGGACGCTGCTCCAGTTCTTCGGTCCCTACGTGCCGGTGACGCTCCTCGTGCCTGCCGCGCAGGCGACGGAGGCGGAGCGCATCGTTCGCGCGCGGCTCGTGCCCGACGCGACCGCGCCGCAACCGGTCACCGCAGGAGCGCAGCCCACTACCGTCCGGTCCGGCTCCGGCTCGAGTCCCGATTCTCACCCCGAAACGGCGTAGGGCCACGCATGTCATTAGCCGCGCACGCCGAGCAGCAGCCCCAGGTAGTGCGTACCGGTCCAACTCGGCTTGCCGCGGCGAGTCGCTTCGTACCCGTAGAACGGCTGGAGCCGGAAGATCTTCGAAAGGCGAATCGTGATGCCGGCGAGGAGGTTGTACATGTTCACCCGGCCCGCGTCGGCATCGACCCGGAACTCGCCGGATCCCCAGATCGCGAGCCGCCGCAGCGGCGTCGTCCATCTCGCCGTGAGCTGGCAGCGATAGCGGAAGTACGCGTCGGTCACGTGCCACTCGAATTCGTTGCGTTGGCCGAGCCCCAACCCGCGCCCGAAGCGATGAGCAAGAATGACGTCGGCCACCGCCATGTGTTTCGCCTTGGGCTCGGGCGAAACGTAGTCCTGGTGCGCGTAGTAGGCGGCAAGCGACAGCCACGCCCGCACCCGCGCCCGCGCGCCGGCGGAGGTCTTCACGTACTCGAGCCCGTCCGACCAGAAGCGACTCTCCTCCCGACCAAAGAGCGAGAGGTCGGGTGGCGACTTCTTGGCGCGCAGGACGCTTCCCTGGACGTCGAAGTACATCCGCACCTGACCCGTCGCGCGCACGGGTCGCGCCGGCCAGAGAAAGAGGAGCAGGGCGGGAGCAATCACGGTCAGCGCACGTTTTCTGGGCATCGTCAATCTCCTGGGGAGTCACTTGCGATCGGCGGCGGGGAGCACCCGGTTTTCGGGCGGGATGGCGGTCGCGACGTGTTGAGATGCCGCCGCGGTGGGCGCGGACATGAAGTGCGGTTTCACAAGCCCGTAGGCGATCTGGCCAGAGAAGAACCAGAGGATGAAGGCGAAGGCGACCTTCACGAACGCCGGGCTCGCCTTGACGGTGACGTGGGAGCCGATGGACGACCCGATGATGGAAGCCACCGAAGCCAGGGCGATCAGCGAATAAGGAACGTGTCCCAGGGAGAAGTGGCCGAGGGTGCCGACGAGGGAGCTGACCGAGACGATGTAGGCGTTGGCGCCAGCGGCCTTCTGCGCGTGGTACTTCATGTAGAGGACCAGATACGGAAAGATGATGAGGCCGCCGCCGACGCCGAGGAGGCTGGAGAGCACGCCCATCACGAAGGAGAAGCCGACGACGTTCGCCAACACCCACCGGTCCACCTTTCTCACCGGCTCGTTGGGGTCTCCTTTTTTCGACTGGAACAGGAGAATGCCCGCGACCAGCAGGAACGGGCTGAAGATGGCCAGGATCAGGTTCGTGGGAACCCAAGGGCTCACCACGGCGCCGATGAGCGACCCGGCGATGGTTCCCGGAAGAAAGACCGAGGCGAACTTGAAGTCGACGAGCTGGTTTCTCGCGAAGACGACGGTCGCGACGACCGCGGTCAGAAGGTTCAAGAACAACGCGCTCGGGACCGCCTGGTTGAGCTTCCATCCGAGCATCACCAGGACCGGCGTGTAGAGCGCGCCGCCGCCCTTGCCGAACATGGAGAAGACGATCGAGATCGCGAGCACCGTCACGAAAGCGATGACGTACGAAGAGGTCATGCGACACCTCGGGGGCGGGAAAGGCCGCTGAGAGTTGGGGACGTGAGCAACGTCGGATTGGGGGAAGCGGAGCGAAACCCATCGACAGCGGCCCGGCCGATGGAGCGAAGAGCCGAGACAGCCGCAGCGATGGGCTCCGCTTTCGCTCCACCCATCCTACGAAGATCAGCGACTCGCCGCGTGATAGCAGGGTTCGCACACCTTCTGATCACCCAGCGGCCGGCCGTAGCCCTCGACCACCATGTCGCCGCATCGGTCGCAGAGGAACGACGCGAAGCTCTCCTCCTTGGGCGTCAGCGGATGCGGGTGGATCTCGCCGACCACGAGCAACTCGCCGTCGGGCAGGCTCATCACCTTGTCGATCAGCGGCTCGACGACCGCGTTTGGCACTTGGCTCGCGGGCACCCCCTTCATCCGGTAGTTCTGGAAGAAGTCGGTCTTCTTCTGCGCCGCCTGCGCCTCGCCCTTCGGCACCACCCGCACCGCCCGGCCCGTCGCCTTGTCGATGAGCGTCAGCCCGAACTTTCCATAGCCGAGCTGCCGGATGTTGCCCTTGCCGAAGGTGCAGCCGGTGATCATCTGCACCCCGTCGCCGAAGCAGTGGGCGCAGTGATCGTCCCCCAGCTCCACCAACGCGATGAGCGTCTTGTCCTTGGACCGCTCCACCCCGAGCGCGTTCATCGCCGCCGCGCCCACCCGCAGGCCCAGCGGCATCGCCGGACACTTGTGGCCGTGAAACTGCTGCCCAGCCTCGAGAAACTCCTTCGGATCGACCATCGCGTCCTCTCCTCTCTCGCGCGCGTCAGAACCCCTGCCGCGCCAGGCGGGTACGCCGCCGCGACGGATGAGAGCCCGGCCCGAGAGGAGGGTTGTTGACGTCAATCAACGAGAGGACGATTTCGCGCGCGCCCCTTCGGGGCTCCCCGACCTGCTCACAAGCAGCAGGCGAGGCTCGACGCGCGCAGCGCTTGCGGGTCGAGCACCTGGTAGCGCCGCGGCCCCAGCCGGTGCAGCACGCCCTCCTCGACCAGCGCGGTCAGCGCGCGCGACAGCGTCTCCGGGCGGATGCCGAGAGTGCTCGCGAAGGAGCGCGCGGTGGTCGGCAGGGTCAGAATCGTCAGCCCGCCAGCCGCGACGGGGTTCGGGAGCAGGTTCGACAAGGCCGAGAGCACCCGCGGCATCACCCCGCGAATCGACAGTCGCTCGATGGTCCCGAACGCTTCCCGCAGGCGCAAGCCCAGGTGCGAGAAGAGCGTCAGCGCAATCGCCGGATCGCTGCGGACCGCTTCGAGGAGAGCGCCGCGGCTCATCACGAGCGCTTGCGTCTCCTCGACCGCCACCGCCGAGCTCGGGTACGGCAGCCCGTCGACGAAGGGCAGAAAGCCGAACACCGTGCCGGGCCCGAAGACATAGAGCGTCACTTCCTGCCCATCCGGCTGCCGCCGGTAGGCGCGCACGTGACCGCGATCGAGCGCCACCAGCGCGCCCTGTTCGCCGGGGTCCCGCTGGTGCCACAGGTGCGCTCCCGCTGGGTAGCGGCGCTGATGGAACCAGGGCGAGAGCAGCGCCCGCACCTGCGCGTCCTGCGCGAGCGACGCGGCCGGGTTCTGCCGCAAGAGTCCCTTCGGGAGCGCCGCCCAACCGCTCGCGGTGGCCGCGCGCCCTTTCGGCGTCAACCGGAGGCTGCGGGCACGCCCTCGCGCCGCTTCGAGATAGCCGCCCGCGACCAGCGCCCGCACGTGATCTCGGACCGTTCCCGGTGCCCGCCAGCCAAGCCCCTGAGCGATCTCGCGAAACGTCGGCGCCGGCTCGCCTCGCGCCTGCCGCTCGCGCAGGAACGAGAGGACGCGCCGCTCCGAGGCGCTGAGCGCGCGTGGGCGCATGGTCGACGGCTCGGGCATCCGCATCCGACCCCACACCTGTGTGCCCCGGGCAACCCGGGGCGCGCTAGCTTATCATCGCCCGGCCATCGCGCGTCCTCCGACGCGGCCCGGACATCCCATGAGCGCACCCGTCCTCCGCAAGCTCTCGCTCCTCGACCGCTTCCTGCCGCTGTGGATCTTCGCGGCGATGGCGCTGGGCATCGGGCTCGGCCGCGTCTGGCCCGGGCTCGGCCCCGCCCTCGACCGGATCAAGGTCGACACGGTCTCGCTGCCCATCGCGGTCGGCCTGTTGTGGATGATGTATCCGGTCCTCGCCAAGGTGAAGTACGGCCGGCTCGGACACCTGGCGACGCGCCCCAAGCTCCTCGCGACCTCGCTCACCCTCAACTGGCTCGTCGGACCGCTCGTGATGTTCGCGCTCGCCTGGCTCTTCCTGCGCGACCTGCCGCACTACCGCAACGGGCTCATCCTCATCGGCCTCGCCCGCTGCATCGCGATGGTGCTCATCTGGAACATGCTCGCCTGCGGCTCGGGCGAGCTCGCGGCGGTGCTCGTCGCGCTCAACTCGCTCTTCCAGATCCTCTGCTACTCGCTGCTCGGCTGGCTCCTCTTGACCAAGGTTCCCGTCTGGCTCGGCGAGAGCGGCACCGCCTTCCACGTCTCGATGGCGGCGATCGCGAAGAGCGTCGGCATCTTCCTCGGCGTACCCCTCGTCGCCGGCCTGCTGACGCGGGTCGCCCTCGTTCGCCGCAAGGGCGATGCCTGGTACGAGGAGCGCTTCCTGCCCCGGCTCGGCCCGACCGCGCTCGTCGGCCTCCTCTACACCATCGTCCTCATGTTCTCGATGCAGGGCAGTCGCATCGTCGCGCACCCGCTGGACGTCCTTCGCATCGCGCTGCCGCTCCTGGTCTACTTCGCGGTGATGTTCCTCTCTTCGTTCTTCCTCGGGCACCGGCTCGGCTTCGACTACGAACAGACGGCGGCGATTTCCTTCACCGCGGCGGGCAACAACTTCGAGCTCGCCATCGCGGTCGCGGTCGGCCTCTTCGGCATCGCCTCGCGGGAGGCCCTCGCCGGCGTGGTGGGGCCGCTCATCGAGGTGCCGGCGCTCATCAGCCTCGTCTATCTCTCGCTCTGGCTGAAGAAGCGGCTCTTCCGCGACGGCCCAGCGGCGCTCCCGGCGGCAAGCCGCTAGCGACGGCCGAGCGTCCAGTCGGTGCCCAGAGCTACGCGGGACGCAGGGCCAAGTAGATTGCCTCGCCGGCCAGGCCGAGGACGATGAGGCCGTAGGTCGTGCCGTTGGCGATCCAGGACCAGCGTCGGACGGCGGCCTGAGGAAGGTCGCGGCGCATCCGGGCGACGATGGCGCGCTCCATGAAGACGGACACGAAGAAGAACGGAACGCAAAGGACGAGAGCGGCCAGGGTCATCCAAACGGGCGTCAAGCCGAAGGGCCCGAGCCAGGCCGCCGCGAAGACCACGCCGGCCCGGCCCAAGTGGTCTTGGATGGAATCGGGCAGCAGGCCCACTCCGATTACTGGGTATCCAGACACCTCAGGTGTCTTGGTCCCCGATCCGCTCACCCTGAGGTGCCCGCGCCCACGGAGCATGAATGGAGCACGGCAAGCATGCGCGGGCCTCGAAGGGCGAGCGCGAGGGTG